>NZ_CP029479.1:1897500-2497500 GCF_003150835.1 Phenylobacterium parvum
GGCCAAGGTGGTGGTCGATCCCGGCCTGCCCTCGGCGGTGTCGGCGTCGTGGGTCGCGCCGCCGGACCTCGCCGCCGATTCCGAAGGCCGCCGGCGGGCGAGCCTTCAGCGCGAAATCCTCTTCGCCGTCCTCAACCAGCGGCTTTCCGACCTGGCCAGGGGCCCCAATCCCCCCTTCATCGGCGCCGCCGCCTCCTTCAGCCAGCCCTTCCAGGCGCAGAAGAGCGCCGGGGTCTATGGCCTCGCAAGGGCAGGCCAATGGCGGCCGGCGCTGGAGGCCATACTGACCGAGACCCGCCGGATCGAGGCCTTCGGCGTCCGGCCGGACGAGGTGGACCGCGTGATCTCCGACTGGCGGGCCGGCCTCACCGCCGCCCGGACGGGCTCTGGGACGCGAACGCCGTCGGCCCTTGCCGCGACGGTCACGGGGCTCATCCTCGATGGAACCGTGGTCACCAGTCCTGAACAGGACCTGGAGCGTTTCGAGCGGGAGGTGAAGGCTCTGGACCGCGCGGCTCTCAATCGGCTGGCGGCTGAGGTGTTCAAGGGCTCCGGCCCCCTGGTCCTCCTGACCAGCCCCACCCCCGTCGAGGGGGGTGAGTCCGCCCTCCTCGAAGTCACCCGCTCGACCCTGAAGGCCCGGGTGAGCGCCGGGACCTCCGCCGCAGCCTCCGCCTGGCCCTACACGTCCTTTGGTACGCCCTCGGAGGTCGTTGAGCGGCGGGATGTCGTGGACCTCGACACCACCCTGGTCCGCTTCGCCAACGGCGTTCGCCTGACCGTGAAGCCCACCAAGTTCAAGGCCGACCAGATCCTGGTCCAGGTGAACGTCGGCGCCGGCCGTCTCGGCCTGGCGCCGGACCGGCCAAGCCCGGAGTGGTCGGGCGGCGCCCTGGTGGAGGGCGGCCCGGCCCGGATCAGCGCCAAGGACATGGAAAGGGCCCTGACCGGCAAGGTCTACTCGGCGAGTTTCGGAATGTCCGACGAGGCCCTGGTGCTGTCTGGGGCTACGCGGGCCGAAGACCTGGACACCCAGATGCAGGTCCTGGCGGCCTATGTCTCCGATCCCGGCTGGAGACCAGAGGCCTTTGACCGCTACGCCGCCGTCGCCGCGAGCATCCACGACCAACTGGCCTCGACGGCCTCAGGGGTGATCAGCCGGGACCTTCCCTCTCTCATTCGGGGCGGCGACGCGCGCTGGGCCTTCCCCTCGCGGGAGGAACTGGCCGCCGCACGCCTCGATGACCTCAAGGCCGCCGTGACGCCGGCCCTGGCCTCAGGCCCGCTTGAGATCGTGATTGTCGGAGACATCACCGTGGACAAGGCCATCGACGCGGCTGGCCGCACCTTCGGGGGCCTGCCTCAGCGGGCCGACCCCGCCCCCCTGCCTCCCGGGGCGCTAAAGGTCCGCACCCCCTCCGGAGGCGGCGAGGCCGTCGTGCGCACCCACAAGGGGCGCGCCGACCAGGCGGTCCTGTTCACGGCCTGGCCGACCACCGGCTTCCTCGAGGATCCCCGCGGCGCCCGGGCCAACCGGCTCCTCGCCGCCGTCCTCGGCCTTCGCCTGACCGAGGAGCTGCGTGAGAAACAGGGGGCGACCTATTCGCCAAGCGCCGACTCCACCCAGAGCCTGGAGATCCCCGGCTGGGGCTACATCTCCACGGTCACGGAGATCCCGCCGGACAGGATCGCCGCGGTGACCCAGGACATACGGCGCATCGCCAAGGATCTCGCCGGCCGGGCTCCGACGGATGACGAGATGGCCCGCGCCCGCAAGCCCATGCTGGAGAGCGTCCTCCAGGGCCGCGAGACCAATGGCTACTGGATCAGCATTCTTTCGGGCGTGCAGGCTGACCCGCGCGGCCTGGACGCCGTGCGCAGCCTCATCCCGACCCTGGAGGGGCTGACGGCGGCCGACGTCCAGGCGGCCGCCCGGAAGTGGCTGTCAGACGATCGCCTGTGGCGCCTGGAGGTGATCCCGGAAGCCGGGCGCACCCGGACGGCGCCCTGATCAGGCGGCGACCTCGGCGTCGTCCGGGGCCGGCGCAGGCCGGCCGAGGATCATGTCGGCGGCCTTCTCGGCGATCATGATGGTCGGCGCATTGGTATTGCCGCCCACCAGGGTCGGCATGACCGAGGCGTCCACCACCCTCAGGCCCTTCAGGCCGCGGACCCGGAGCTGGGCGTCGACCACCGCCATGGGATCGCCATCCGCGCCCATGCGGCAGGTCCCGACCGGGTGATAGATGGTCTCGGCCACGGACCGGATCCAGGCGTCCACCGCCTCGTCCGATTCGACGCCCTCGCCGGGGAAGAGCTCTTCGGAGCGGTAGGGGTCGAGGGCCGGCTGGCGGGCCACCTCCCGCATCATGCGGACGCCCTCGCGCAGGGCGCGGCGATCCTCCTCGGCCGCCAGGTAGTTGGCGAAGATGGCGGGATCGTCGAAGGGGTCCGCGGACCGCAGTCCCACCCGGCCCCGGCTCTCGGGCCGCAGCTGGCAGACATGGAAGGTGAAGCCGTCGCGCTCGACCACGGTCTTTCCGTGGTTCTGCATAACGGCCAGCACGCAGTGGACCTGCAGGTCGGGGCGGTCGAGATCCGGGCGCGACTTCAGGAAGGCGCCGGATTCCAGGAACTGGCGACGGCCGAGGCCCTTCTTGAAGAGAAGGTAGCTCAGGCCGACCAGCAGGGTCTTCAGCCCCTTCCGCTGGGAATAGATGGTGATGGGCTGCGGGCAGGCCCAGGACAGGGTCACGTCAAGGTGATCCTGCAGGTTCTCCCCCACCCCGGGAAGGGCGTGGACGGTCTCGATCCCCGCGGCTGAGAGGGCTCCGGGATCGCCGATCCCGGAAAGCTGAAGGATCTGCGGCGACTGGACCGCGCCGGCGCAGACCAGGACCTCGCGGTTGGCCTTCACCTGGGTCCGGGCGCGGGTCTTCTCGTCCGCATACTCCACGCCGGTCGCCACGCCGTCCTCGATCAGGATCCGGGTCGTCCGGGCGCCGGTCACGCAGGTCAGGTTGGGCCGGGACAAGACCGGATGCAGGTAGCCGCGGGCGGCGCTCCAGCGCTCGCCGTCATGGACGGTCAGCTGGTAGGGACCCCAGCCCTCCTGCTGGCGGCCGTTGAAGTCACCCGTCAGGGGATGCCCTGCCTGCTCGCCGGCGCGGATGGCGGCCGAGTAGATGGGATTGGGGTCCGAGGCCTTGGAGACCTTCAGCGGCCCCTCGCCGCCATGCCAGTCGTCGGCCCCGCCCTCGAACGCTTCAGACTTCTTGAAGTAAGGCAGGATGTCCCGGTAGGCCCAGCCCTCCAGGCCCATCTGGCGCCACTGGTCATAGTCGCGGGCGTGGCCGCGGATGTAGATCATCCCGTTGATGGAGGAGGATCCGCCCCAGCCCTTGCCGCGCGGCCACCACAGGCGGCGGTCGTCGAGTTGGGGCTCCGGCTCGGTCCAGAAGCCCCAGTTGTAGTCGCCCTTGTCGCCGATCAGGCTGCCAACGCCCGCCGGCATGCGGACCAGAAGGGAGTTGTCCTTCCCCCCGGCTTCCAGCAGCAGCACCCTGACCGAGGGATCCTCGGTCAGGCGCGCGGCCAGCACGCAGCCGGCCGAGCCGGCCCCGATGATGATGTAGTCGTAGGCGTCCATGGGCGGGCCTCGCAGCTAAACAGTGTTCAGTTGCGCCCTTCTGACGATCTTGCCCGCCCGCGGCAAGGGGCCTGGGTCAGCGACCCTTCCAGTTCGGCGCCCGCTTCTGCGAAAAGGCCAACGGCCCTTCCACGAAGTCCTCGGACGTGAACAGGGCCGACACCGCCGGATAGCGGTTCTGGCCCTTGATGGCGGACTCCAGGGTCGGCTCGTCCAGGCCCTTGAACACGGCTTCCTTGGAGGCCCGGACCGACATCGGCGAGAGCTCGGCGATCTGCGCCGCCCAGCGCCGGGCGGCGATCATGAGGTCGGCGGCGGGAACCACCTCGTTCACGAAGCCCAGTTCCGCCCCCTCGGCGGCGGAGACGCGACGGCCGGTCAGGATCATGCCCATGGCGCGCTTGACCCCGATGGCCCGGGGCAGGCGGTGCAGGCCCCCCGCCAGGGCGGCCAGGCCCACGCGGGGCTCGGGCAGGGCGAAGACCGCCGCCTCCGAGGCGACGATGATGTCGCAGGCCAGGGCGATCTCGAAGCCGCCGCCCATGGCCACGCCGTTCACCGCGGCGATCAGGGGCTTGTTCAGGTCGAACCGCGAGGTCAGGCCGGCGAAGCCCGAAGGCGGGCTGCGCATCTCGCCGCCCGTGGCCTGGTGCTTGAGGTCGTTGCCGGCCGAGAAGGCGCGCTCACCCGCCCCGGTGATGATGCCGACCCACTGCTCCGGATCCGCGGCGAAGGCGTCGAGGGCCTCGTGCATCTCGAAATGGGCCGGCGAATGCAGGGCGTTCATCACGTCCGGCCGGTTCAGCGTGAAGATGGTGACGTGGCCTTCGCGGTCCACGCGGATATGTTCGTAGGCCATCGCCCTTCTCCCTTGAATACTGCCCGCCAGAAAGCGGCTGGCGGGCCGCCGGGTCAACCCTTGTGCCGCAGGCTGGCCCGGTAGCGCTTCCAGTTCTCGACATAATGATGGGCGCCCATGGCCACCGACCGGGCCTGGGCTTCCGACAGTTCCCGCACCACCTTCCCCGGGGCGCCCATGACCAGGGAGTTGTCCGGGATCTCCTTGCCCTCGGTGATCAGGCAATTGGCGCCGATCAGGCAGTTCTTCCCGATCCGGGCGCCGTTCAGGATGATGGAGCCGATCCCGACCAGGCTGTTGTCCCCGATGGTGCAGCCATGGAGCATGACCATGTGCCCAACGGTGACATTCGCCCCGATCGTCAGGGGTGATCCGGTGTCCGTGTGCAGGACGGAACCGTCCTGGATGTTGGAGTTCTCGCCGATCTCGATGGGATCGTTGTCGCCCCTCAGTGTGGCGCCCCACCAGACCGAGGCATTGCGCCTCAGGATCACACGTCCGATCACCGCAGCGGTGGGGGCGATCCAGTACTCGTCGTCCGCGGGCAGTTCGGGCGTCGCATCGCCCAGTGAATAGACAGACATCGTCCCTCCCATGACCCTTTGGTGACCGGCGCATTCACGCTTCCGCAATACGGCCGCTATCATCCTAGTCAGGCGATTCGAGGCTGCGAAGCCCCGGACGACGCCTTTATCCCGAATGCGGGAGACCTGATGTCGATGCAGAGCCCCTGGCGGCCACGGCCGCCGGCAGCAGACCGAGGAAGCGGCCCGCCGGGCGCCTCCCGACGCCGCGTCGATGCTTCCAATTCGCTTTTCCCCATGGGCGGTCCGATCCGGATGCGCCCCTTTTTCGCGCCCAGACGGAGGCCCTCATGACCAAGCGAGCCCTGAAGCGTCAACTTCGCGAAGGCGCCCTGGACCTTACAGAGTTCAATGGTGATCCCCGGATCCGGCGGTTGCCCGTGGAACGGGCCTGGTCCCCCCTCCCCCGCCGGCCGGAGGACGACCGCGAGCAGGGCTTCGTCAAGACCGTCCGGGCGATGTCCGAGGGCCAGAAGGCCATGATGGAGGCCATCGACACGCACAACCTCGTCCTGGCCCTCGGCCCGGCCGGGACCGGCAAGACCTACCTGGCCATCGCCAAGGCGGTGGAGGCCCTGGAGGCGGGGAAGGTCGGCCGGATCGTCCTGTCCCGCCCCGCGGTGGAGGCGGGCGAGTCGATCGGCTTCCTGCCCGGCGAGATGGAGGACAAGCTCGCGCCCTATCTCCGGCCCCTCTACGACGCCCTGTCGGACCGGCTGTCGATGAAGCGCGTCAGGGCCATGATGGCCGAGGGGATCATCGAGATCGCCCCGGTCGGGTTCATGCGCGGGCGGACGCTGAACAACGCCTTCGTCGTCATCGATGAGGCGCAGAACTGCACCTACGTCCAGCTCAAGATGTTGCTGACCCGGCTGGGCTGGCATTCGACCATGGTGGTCACCGGCGACCCGGCCCAGTCCGACCTCCTGCCGGAACTCTCCGGACTGGGGCCCGTGGCCGAGCGTCTCGAGGCCGTCGGGAACATCGCCGTGGTGCGGCTGGCGGAACGCGACATCGTCCGCCATCCCCTGGTCGCCGAGATGCTGGGGGTCCTCTGACCCCCGGCGCGGCCGTCAGGGCAGGTCTTCGGCAAGGATGGCCATCTCGAACATGAAGGAGCCGGCTTCATCCTCGTCCTCGAAGACCACGCCGATGAACTCCTCGCTGATGTAGACCTCGGCGGAGTCCTTCTGCCGCGGACGCGGCACGACATTGATCCGCGCGTTCGCGAAGGTGCCGCGAAGGTGACCTTCGATCTTGCGGAGGGTGCGTTCGTCCAAGGGTCTGCTCCGTCGACAGTCTGAAATTCCCGGGGTCGGCGACCCCGGCGGCTGATCCGTGGATCAGATGACGTAGTCGTAGACCACATCCGCAAGGGTGTGGTCCATGCTCCGCGCAGGCTCGTCCCCGGTCGGGCAGTTGACGAGCCGGGCCGGGACGCCGGCGGCGGTGCAGTGCGCCGGCACCGGCTTGAGGACGACGGAGCCCGAGGCCACCTTGGCGTAGTCGCCGATCTGGATGTTGCCCAGCACCTTGGCGCCGGCGCCAAGCAGGACGCCCCGGCCGATCTTCGGGTGCCGGTCGCCACGTTCCGCCCCCGTGCCGCCCAGGGTCACGCCCTGGAGCAGGGAGACATCGTCGCCGATCACCGCCGTCTCGCCAATGACGATACCCGTGCCATGGTCAATGAAGACCCCGGATCCGATCTGGGTGGCCGGGTGAATGTCGACCTGGAAGATCTCGCTCATGCGGCTCTGCAGGTAGAAGGCCATGGTCTCGCGTCCCTGGCTCCAGAGCCAGTGGGCGATCCTCTGGGTCTGCAGGGCCTGGAAGCCCTTGAAGAAGAGGAAAGGCTGCACATAGCCCTTGCAGGCCGGGTCCCGCTCGAACACGGCCTTGAGGTCGGCCTCCGCCGTGTCCACCAGGCCCGGTGCAGCCCTGTAGGCTTCCATGGCCAGTTCGCGCAGGCTCATGGCGCGCAGCTCCTGGTCGCCCAGCTTGTGGGCCAGGGCGTAGGACAGGGCGTCGCCGAGGTTGTCGTGGCTGAGGATGATGGCGTTGACCAGCGACGCCAGCGCCGGCTCCGTGCGGGCCGCGCGCTCGGCCTCGTTGCGCAGGGCCGCCCAGACGGGGGGCGCGGCGCGCGGGTCGATCACTTCGAGCTTCTGGGTCATCCGGTCCTCCCCCGCTGACAACACCAATCTAGCACAGGGGCGCCGCCACGCGAATCCCCGGCTTGCAAGGACCGGCTGGAGAGCTATCAGGAGCACGAATCCCACGAGGCCAGGCATGACCGGATCCCCCCTTTCGTCCCTTCCGCCGCCCGCCTTCGGTGATCCGATCGGGATCGAGGCCGCCCCTGAGGTGCTCACCTTCCTGGCTCGCCGCCGGTCGGCTTCGGCCCTGAAGCTGGCCGCGCCTGGTCCAGACGCCGCACAGGTGCAGGACCTCCTCCGCCTCGCCTGCCGTGTCCCGGATCATGGCAAGCTGGCGCCCTGGCGCTTCATCCTGCTGGAGGGGCCGGACAAGGCCGCCTTCGCGGACCGGCTCGACGCCCTGGCCCGCGCCCGGGGCGATGAGCGCGCCGCGGGCAAGCTCGGCAAGCTTCGCACCCCGCCCATGGGGATCGCGGTGATCTCAGCCCCGCGCGAGGCGGACGTTCCGGAGTGGGAACAGGTGCTGTCGGCGGGAGCGGTCTGCATGACCCTGGTCTGCGCCGCTCAGGCCATGGGCTTCGGCGCCAACTGGATCACCGACTGGTACGCCTACGACGCCGAGGCGCGGGCCTGCCTGGGGGTGGCCGGTACGGAGAAGGTGGCGGGTTTCATCCTGATCGGCAGCCCCTCAGAGCCGCCCCGGGAGCGCGAGCGCCCGGATCCGGCGGGCCGGGTGTCGCGCTGGACGGCCTGAAGGTCCGCCTCGCTTAGCCGCGGCCGCGGTAGGGGGCGACGCCCTGGTCAGGCAGCCAGAGCCCCTCGGGCGGTGCGCCGGTCTGCCAGAAGACATCGATGGGAATGCCCCCGCGCGGATACCAGTAGCCCCCGATCCTCAGCCAGAGCGGCTTGGCCGTTTCGACCAGCCGGCGGCCGATGGTCAGGGTGCAATCCTCATGGAAAGCACCATGATTCCGGAATGATGAAAGAAAAAGCTTCAGCGACTTGGACTCCACCAGCCAGTCGCCGGGAGCGTAATCGATGACCAGGGTCGCGAAGTCCGGCTGGCCCGTCACGGGGCACAGGGACGTGAACTCCGGGGCCGTGAACCGGGCCAGGTAGACCTGCCCCTTCTGGGGGTTGGGTACGCGTTCAAGGACGGCGGCCTCGGGGCTGTCAAAGCCCGCCACCACCTGGCCCAACTGGGTGACCTGGATCTCGCTCATGGGGGCCGATTACCCCGCGCGCCCCTTGCGGGCAAGCGCCCGGGACGGCCTCATATGGTGTAGTCGGGCTCGCCCTCAAGCCAGGCGGTGATAGCCTCGGCCGCGTCCGGGGCCGACACCTGGGTGGTGTCGATCCGGATGTCGGGGGACTCCGGCGGCTCGTAGGGGCTGTCGATCCCGGTGAAGTTCTTGAGCTCCCCGGCCCGGGCCTTGGCGTACAGGCCCTTCACGTCGCGCTGCTCGGCCACCTCCAGGGGCGTATCCACGAAGACCTCGACGAAATCCCCTTCCGGCATCAGGCCGCGGGCCAGGGCCCGCTCGGCCCGGAAGGGCGAGATGAAGGAGACCAGGACGATCAGGCCGGCGTCGGCCATCAGCCGGGCCACCTCGGCGACACGCCGGATATTCTCCACCCGGTCCTCGTCGGTAAAGCCCAGGTCCCGGTTGAGGCCATGCCGGACATTGTCCCCGTCCAGCAGGTAGGTGTGCCGGCCCATCGCATGAAGTTTCTTCTCCACCATGTTGGCGATAGCGGATTTTCCGGAACCGGAAAGCCCCGTGAACCAGATGACGCGGCCGCGGTGCCCCTTCAGGGCGGCGCGCGCCGCCCGGTCGACGTCGAGGGCCTGCCAGTGGACGTTCTGGCTGCGCCGGAGGGCGAAGCGGATCATGCCCGCCCCCACCGTCCGGTTGGTGATCCGGTCGATCAGGATGAAGCCGCCGAGGTCGCGGCTCTCGGCGTAGGACTCGAAGGCCAGGGGCGCGTCCGTCGAGATGTTGCAGACGCCAATCTCGTTCAGATCCAGTCGCTTGGCCGCCAGATGTTCAAGCGTATTCACGTTCACCCGGTACTTGGGCTCGGTGATCGAGGCCGAGACGGTGCGCGCGCCCAGCTTCAGGAGGTAGGGGCGCCCCGGCAGCATGGGGGCCTCGTCCATCCAGACCAGGGTCGCCTCGAACTGGTCTGCGACGCTGACCGGCGCGTCCGCGCGGGCCAGGACGTCGCCCCGGCTGATGTCGATCTCGTCCTCGAGGGTCAGGGTGACCGACTGTCCCGCCTGGGCCTCCGGAGCCTCCGATGTTCCCGTGATGACCTGCCGGACCCGACTCTCCCGCCCGGACGGCGAGACACGCACCGCATCGCCCGGACGAACCGTCCCGGCGGAGATCAGGCCCGAGAAGCCCCGGAAGTCGAGATTGGGGCGATTGACCCACTGGACCGGCATGCGGAAGGGCTGGCCGGACGCATCATCTCCCACCGGAGCCGTCTCAAGCCAGGACAGGAGGGTCGGTCCGTCGTACCAGGGAGCGCCGCCCCCGGCCTCGGCGACATTGTCCCCCTTCAGGGCGGACATGGGGATGGCCTGGAAGGCGTCCAGCCCGATCTGGGCGGCGAAGGCCCGGTACTCGGCGACAATCCCGTCGAAAACCTCCTGCGACCAACCCACCAGGTCCATCTTGTTCACGGCGACGACCACGTGCCGGATGCCCAGCAGCCGGACGAGGTAGGAGTGCCGTCGGGTCTGGGTCAGCACCCCTCTCCGGGCGTCGATGAGGATGACCGCCGCATCCGCCGTAGAGGCGCCCGTGACCATGTTGCGGGTGTACTGCTCATGCCCGGGCGTATCGGCGACGATGAACTTCCGCCGGTCCGTCGAGAAGAAACGATAGGCGACGTCGATGGTGATGCCCTGTTCCCGCTCGGCGGCGAGTCCGTCGACCAGCAGGGCGAAGTCGATTTCTCCGCCTTGGGTGCCGACGCGGCGGGAGTCCGCCTCCAGGGCCGCCAGCTGGTCCTCGAAGATCATCTTGGAATCGTAGAGCAACCGCCCGATCAGGGTGGACTTGCCGTCATCCACCGAGCCGCAGGTCAGGAACCGAAGGAGGCTCTTGGTCTCATGGGCCTTCAGGTAGGCCTCGATGTCGGTGGCGATGAGGTCGGACTGGTGGGCCATCAGAAGTAACCCTCCTGCTTCTTCTTCTCCATCGAGGCCGCCTGGTCGTGGTCGATCACCCTGCCCTGCCGCTCGCTGGTGGTGGTCAGGAGCATTTCCTGGATGATCTCCGGCAGGGTGGCCGCCGTACTCTCAACGGCGCCGGTCAGGGGGTAGCAGCCCAGGGTCCGGAAGCGCACGGACTTCTGCATGGGGACCTCGCCAGGCCGCAGGGGCATGCGGTCGTCATCCACCATGATCAGGGTCCCGTCGCGCTCCACCACCGGACGGACGTCCGAGAAGTAGAGGGGGACGATGGGGATGTTCTCCAGGTGGATGTATTGCCAGATGTCCAGCTCGGTCCAGTTGGAGATCGGGAAGACCCGGATAGACTCCCCGGGGTTCTTCCTCGTGTTGCAGAGCCGCCAGAGCTCGGGCCTCTGGTTCTTGGGGTCCCAGCGGTGCTGGGCGGACCGGAAGGAGAAGATCCGCTCCTTCGCCCGGCTCTTCTCCTCGTCGCGCCGGGCGCCGCCAAAGGCCGCGTCGAAACCATGCAGGTCCAGGGCCTGCTTGAGACCCTCGGTCTTCCAGATGTCGGTGTGGACCGCCGAGCCGTGATCGAAGGGATTGATCCCCTTCTCCAGCGCCTCGGGATTGCGATGGACGATCAGGTCGAAGCCCAGCTCGCGGGCCATGCGCTCGCGCATTTCGTACATGGCCTGGAACTTCCAGGTCGTGTCGACGTGCAGCAGGGGAAAGGGCGGCTTGCCGGGCCAGAAGGCCTTGGCGGCCAGGTGCAGCATCACCGCGGAGTCCTTGCCCACCGAATACAACATGACCGGACGCTCAGCCTCGGCGACCACCTCCCTCAGGATGTGGATGGCCTCGGCCTCCAGCCTCTGCAGGTGAGTCAGGGTCGCCCTGTCCGTCGTTTCCGTCATCCGACCGCCTCGCACGCCTGCGCCGCGAAGGCGCGCCTTCGCCATATAGGGCATCCCCTGCCGCGATAACCCTTCCGCCCCGTGTCCCGGCGACCAATTCTTCTGGCGCCCCGGCAAGAAATCCTTCGCTTCCCGCCCCCCTTCCGCCCGGGCGGTGATCGGCCTATGCCTTCAAGAAAGCGGAGGAGATCAGACCATGAGCGTCTCGGATTTCGAGAATTTTGTCGTTGTCGTCACCGGCGCCTCCACGGGGCTGGGCCGGGCCCTGGCGGTGGAGACCGCCCGGCGGGGCGCCTCGGACGTGGTGATCAACTATGCGCGTAGCGCCGAGGAAGCCGAGGTGACGGCCGGCCTCGTCCGCGCCGAGGGAGCCCGCGCCCTGCTGGTCCAGGGTGACGTCTCGAAGGACGAGGACTGCCGCACCATCGCCGCCGCGGCCGCGCCCCTGGGACGCATTGACGCCCTGTTCAACAACGCCGGCGTGACCAAGTTCGCCCAGAACCACGCCGACCTCGACGCCGTGTCCGCCGAGGACTTCCTGCATCTCTACGGGGTCAACGTCGTCGGCGCCTTCCAGATGATCCGGGCCGCCCGCAGCCTGCTGGAGGCGGCGCCGCAGCCGGGCGCGGTGGTCAACACCTCCTCCATCGCCGGCGTGGCGGGCATCGGCTCTTCCGTGCCCTACGCGGCGTCGAAGGGGGCGATGAACACCCTGACCCTTTCCCTGGCCCGCGCCCTGGCCCCCAGGATCCGGGTGAACGCCGTATGCCCGGGCTTCATCGACACCCCCTGGTTCGGGAAGGGCATGTCCGAGGAACGCGTCGCGCGGCTTCGGGAAGGCTCCGCGGCTTCAACCCCGCTCAAGGTGGCCTCGACGGCCGAGGACGTGGCGGCGGCGGCGGCCTTCCTGGCCTCCCGCCAGTCGCGGCATGTCACTGGCGAGACCCTTTTGGTGGACGCCGGATCCCACCTGGGATTCGCCCCGCTCGGGATGCGGTGAGCCCGGTTCATGCCCCGTTAATCCGGATCAGGGCTTGGTGAGGCCCTGAGCTTCGGCCGGGACGCCTGAAAAACAGGCGCCCAAAGCCATCAGGGCCTCAAAAAGCGTCAAGTCCGGCTGCACAGGGTCGGCGGATGCCCGGTCTTGTGGCAAGGCGTCGGTTCGGGGGGGAAGGTCCGGGTCACAGGGTCAGGCCTGATAATCAAGGGGATTGCACAGTATGAACTCGATCAAGCTCGCGGCCTTCGCCGCCACCGCCGCCCTCGCTCTTGGCACAGCGGCGCAGGCTCAGGACAAGCCTGAGTTTTCCTTCAATGTGGGCGTGGCTTCTGACTACGTCTTCCGCGGCTTTAGCCAGACGGACAGCAAGCCCCAGGTCTATGGCGGCGCGGACGTCGGCATCGGCATCTTCTACGCGGGGACTTGGCTGTCCAACGTCGACTTCGGCGACTCCACGGATATGGAGTATGACCTCTACGCTGGCTTCAAGCCGACCCTCGGTCCCGTTTCGCTGGATGTCGGCATTGTGCGCTACGGTTACACCAACCAGTCCGATGGCGCGGACCTTGATTTCTGGGAAGGCAAGGTCGCCGGGTCGGTTCCCGCCGGCAAGGGCACGATCGGCGCGGCGGTCTACTACACTCCCGAGAACTTCAACCAGACCGGCAAGGCGACCTATGTCGAACTCAATGGCTCCATGCCCGTGACCGACAAGCTGTCGGTCTCCGGCGCGGTCGGCCACCAGTCGCTTGAGGGGCCCCTCGACTACGAAACCTGGAACCTCGGCGTCGGCTACGCCATCAACGACGTCTTCGGCGTCGACCTGCGCTACTGGGACACCAACGTCGAGAAGTCGGATGACCCCTTCAAGGTGTCTTCGGGCCGCGTGGTGGTGGGCCTGAAGGCCGCCTTCTGACCTCGGCGACTTCGCCACAACCCACAGGGAAAGCCGTCGACCTTCGGGTCGGCGGCTTTTCTTTTTTGGTAAATCGGCGTCTATGCGGAAAGCCGTTAACTTTGCTGTGCGATCCTCGTCACGACTCGGAGACGGAAGTCTTCGGGGAGAGCGTTCAAGGAGCGAAGCGACCTTCGCCACCGCGGCCCCCGGGGGGTGCGGACGTCGCAAGTAAGGAGCTGTTGCGTGGAGCAGATGGCCAACCGGGCCCGCAGTCTTCTGGCCGATACCGCGATTGCGACGGCCGCCCTGTTCGGGGCCTTCCTGCTGACGGCGGGTCGGACCGCGCCCTTTGAAGCCGGCGTGATTGGCGGGATTCTCCTCCAGTCCCTCACCTACGGCGCCGTTGCGGCGGCCTACAGCTGGCTCTTCCGCCGCGAGCTCTCGCCATGGCGGTACGTTTCCACCCCCGACGCCCTGGTCCTGGCGCGGATCTCCCTCCTGACGGCCGCGAGCTTCCTGCTCCTGCATTTCGCCGCGGACCGGGCCAGCGATCTCAGCCGGGCCATGCTGGCCCTGGCCCCCATCTTTCAGATGGTCGGCGCCATCAGCGCCCGTATGCTCCGCAGGGCCGCGCATGAGCGCGCGCTCGACAGCTTCGCCCCCCTCAAGTCCCTCAGCGACCGGGCGCCCCAGGCCCCCGAGCTCCTCCTGATCGGCCCCACCACCGCCGCGGAGACCTACCTTCGGGAAGCCAGCCGCCGGCGCGACAACACCTGGACGCCCGTGGGCATCATCGCCCCCGACGCCGGGGAAGTGGGCCAGCAGGTCCGCGGCGTCTGCATCATCGAGTCCATCGAGCGCCTGGATGCAGCCCTCGCCGACCTGCGCCGCTGGAACCAGTACCCCCGCGCCATCCTCTTCCTGGACGAACCCGGCCGGCTTCGGGGCCTCACGGCCGCCCAGCTGGGCCGGCTGAAGAACGACGGGATCCGCCTGCTTCGCCTGCCTTCCATCGTCGATCTCTCGCATGAAGATGGCGTCGCCCTCCTTCCCATGCGGGACATCAGCGTCGAGGAGCTCCTGCCCCGCGACCCGATCGAGCTGGACCGCGTGGCGCTCCGCGCCCTGGTCTCGGGGCGCCGCGTCCTGATCACCGGCGCCGGCGGCTCGATCGGCGCCGAGCTGAGCCGCCAGGTGGCGGGCCTCGACGCCGGCCACATCACCCTGCTGGACTTCTCGGAGACCGCACTCTTCGAGATCGACCGCGAGCTGGGCGAGACCTTCCCGGTCCTGTCGCGCACGGCGGCCCTCGTGGACGTCCGCAACGCCGACCGGGTGACCGAGTGCCTGCTTGGCGAGCGCCCGGCCCTTGTCTTCCATGCAGCCGCCCTGAAGCATGTCTCCATGGTCGAGCGGCATCCCGTCGAGGGGGTCCTGACCAACGTCCTCGGCACGTGGAACGTGGCCGAGGCGGCCCGGATCGCCGGCGCCGCCCAGATGGTGCTGATCTCCACGGACAAGGCGGTGGATCCCTCCAACGTCATGGGCGCCACCAAGCGCCTGGCCGAGGCGGTGATCCAGGGCCAGCAGGAAGGCTCGGAGACCCGCTTCTCCGCCGTCCGCTTCGGAAACGTGCTGGGTTCCGCCGGCTCCGTCGTGCCGATCTTCCGGTCGCAGATAGACCGTGGCGGTCCGGTGACGGTGACCCACCCGGAGATGGCCCGCTACTTCATGACCATCCCTGAGGCCACCCAGCTGGTGCTCCACGCTACGGCCACCTGCGCCGATGACCTCAACCCCGACCGCGCCCGCCTCTTCCTCCTGGAGATGGGCGAGCCGGTGAAGATCATGGACCTGGCCCGCCAGATGATCGCCCTGTCCGGCCGGACCCCCGGCAAGGACATCGAGATCGAGATCACCGGCCTGCGTCCCGGCGAGAAGCTCACCGAGGAACTCCTCGACGAGATGGAGCGCTCCATCCCCTGCGCCCCCAAGGTCATGGAGGTCGTTTCGCCGACCGCCATGGGGGTCGCCCCGGCGCACCTGAGGCGCCTCGAGGCCATCGCCGCCCGTGGCGACAGCGACGAGATCCGGCGCGCCCTGTTCGATCTTGTGGCCCAGATCCGCGGCGAAAAGCCCGCCGGAATTCCGGCCCTGCGGGTGGTGTCGAACCGTTGATCCGGCGAGGTCGGCTGGGGTCCGGGGACGCTTCATGATCCTCGTCACCGGATCCGCCGGCTTCATCGGCTTCCATGTCGTCCAGGCCCTGATCGCCCGGGGCGAGCGCGTCGTCGGGGTGGACAACATCACCCCCTACTACGACCCCACCCTGAAGCTGGCCCGCCTGGCGCGGCTGGAAGCCCTCCCAGGCTACCAGCACCATCGCATCGACCTCGCCGACCGGGACGCAGCCGCCGGACTGTTCCGCGAGGTCCAGCCCCGGGGCGTCGTCCACCTCGCCGCCCAGCCTGGCGTCCGGTACTCGCTGGAGCATCCCGAAGCCTACGTGGACTCAAACCTCGTGGGTTTCCTGAGCGTCCTGGAAGGCTGTCGGGCGACTCAGCCGGCCCACCTCGTCTTCGCCTCGACGAGTTCCGCCTACGGGGCCAACGCCGCCCTGCCCTTTTCGCCGCACCAGCCGGCGAACCATCCCCTGACCCTCTATGCGGCGACCAAGCTGGCCAACGAGTCCATGGCCCATGCCTACGCCCACCTCTTCGGGTTTCCCTGCACGGGGCTGAGGTTCTTCACCGTCTATGGCCCCTGGACCCGCCCGGACATGGCCCTCTACCGGTTCGCCGACGCCATCGTCGCCGGCCGGCCCATCGAGGTCTACGGCCAGGGCCGGATGCAGCGGGACTTCACCTATGTCGACGACATCGTCAGCGGCGTGATCGCCGCCCTCGACCGGCCTGCTTCGCCCGATCCGGACTGGCGCTCCGAGGCGCCCGATCCCGCCTCCAGCGGGGTGGCGCCCTGGCGCATACTGAACATCGGCGCCGGGACCCGGGTCGAGCTCATGACCTACATCGAGGTTCTCTCAGAGGCCTTGGGGCGCCCGGCCCGGCTGAACCTCATGCCCATGCAGCCCGGCGACATCGCCCGCACCGAGGCGGACATCTCGGACACCCGGCGCCTGCTGGGCTACACCCCCACCACGTCGGTCGAGGTCGGCGTGCGCCGGTTCGCCGACTGGTACTGCGAATACCATGGGGTGTCCCGGGCCTGAGCCCGGGGCCGGTCCGGAAGGCCTATTCGGCCACCACGACGGCTGGGCGGGCCACGGCCTTCAGCCGCCCTTCCAGCGCCTTGTGCTGGTTCCACAGCTCCTGCGGAAGCCGCTCGCCAAAGGCCTCGTAGGCCGGCGGGATCAACGCCGCTTCCTCGGCCCACACCGCCGGGTCGACGGTGAGCAGCAGGTCCAGGTCGGCGGCGCTGAGGCTCAGGCCCGAAAGGTCCAGGGACTCCGGCGTCGGCACCTGGCCGATGGGCGTCTCCAGCGCCGGAGCCCGGCCGGCGAGGCGCTCGAAGATCCACTTCAGGACCCGGGAATTGTCGCCGAACCCCGGCCAGACATAGCGCCCGGTGGAATCCTTGCGGAACCAGTTCACGAAATAGATGCGCGGCAGCTTGGCGGCGTCGGTCTTCTCGCCCACCGAGAGCCAGTGCCGGAAATAATCGCCCATGTTGTAGCCGCAGAAGGGCAGCATGGCGAAGGGATCACGGCGAAGCTCGCCGATGCGGTTCTCGGCGGCGGCCGTCCCCTCGGAGGCCACGTTCGAGGCCAGGAAGACTCCGTGGGCCCAGTCGAAGGCCTCGGTGACCAGGGGCACGGCGCTGGCGCGGCGACCGCCGAACAGGATGGCCGAGATCGGCACGCCCTTGGGATCTTCCCATTCGGGGGCGATCACCGGGCACTGGCTGGCCGGGACGGTGAAGCGGGCGTTCGGATGGGCGGCGGGTTCGCCGGAGCCCGGCGTCCAGGGACGGCCCTTCCAGTCGGTCAGGTTGGCCGGCGGGGTCTTGGTCAGGCCCTCCCACCAGACGTCCCCGTCCTCGGTCAGGGCGACATTGGTGAAGACGCAGTTGGCATGCAGCGAGGCCACGGCGTTGCGGTTGGTCTCGTTGCCGGTGCCAGGGGCCACGCCGAAGAAGCCGGCCTCGGGATTGATGGCGTAAAGCCGGCCGTCGTCGCCGAAGCGCATCCAGCAGATATCGTCGCCGACGGTCTCGGCCTTCCAGCCCGCCAGGGTGGGCTGCAGCATGGCCATGTTGGTCTTGCCGCAGGCGCTGGGGAAGGCGGCGGCGATATAGCGGACCTCGTTCTGGGGCGAGGTGAGCTTGAGGATCAGCATGTGCTCGGCCAGCCAGCCCTCATCCCGGGCCATGACCGAGGCGATGCGCAGGGCGAAGCACTTCTTGCCCAGCAGGGCGTTGCCGCCATAACCCGAGCCGTAGGACCAGATCTCCCGGGTCTCGGGATAGTGGACGATGTACTTCTCGGGATTGCAGGGCCAGGACACGTCCGCCTGGCCGGCGGCGAGCGGGGCCCCGAGGGTGTGCACGGCGGGGACGAAGAAGCCATCGTCGCCCAGCTGGTCCAGGGCCGCCTTGCCCATGCGCGTCATGACCCGCATGGAAATGGCCACATAGGCGCTGTCGGTGATCTCGACTCCCAGCTGGCTGATCTTCGAGCCGATGGGGCCCATGCTGAAGGGGCAAACGTACATGGTCCGGCCGGCCATGCAGCCGTCGAACAGGCCATTCAGGCGGGCGCGCATCGCGACGGGATCAGACCAGTTGTTGGTCGGCCCCGCATCGACCTGCTTCTCGGAGCAGATGAAGGTGCGGCTCTCGACCCGGGCCACGTCGCCCGGATCCGAGGCGGCGTAGAAGGAGTTCGGCCGCTTGGCCGGGTTCAGGCGCTTCAGCGTCCCGCGGCCTTCCAGCTCGCGGGTCAGCGCATCCCACTCCGCATCCGATCCATCGCACCAGTGGACCCGGTCGGGCCGCGTCAGGGCCGCGATCTGCTCCACCCAGGCGATGAGCCTGGCGTGGCGGGTGGGTGCGGGGTGAATGCCGGGGATCGAGGTCATGAATTCAACATCTCCGAGCCGTGGAGGCGCTTTGGGGAGTCGTTAAGGGATCGGCGGACTCGCGCCCTCGTAATGAAGAGGATGCCAAAAGGCGAGCGCATGTGCAGGTCAGTCGTCCAAAAAACGTCACTTAAGCCGAAAGTGCTGGGGATAGTTCCTCCAGCTGCCGGATGGCCCCGACGATATGGTAGAGCGAGGTCGCCGGCGCATCCCCCGGCGCGAATCCCCCTGTGGGTCCCTGGCGGTCACGCCACAGTCCCCGCACTGGGGTGTCGAGATACCGGCGCAGGCCCGCCGCCGCCTGAAGGGCGTCCTCGGTCTCGCCCAGGGCGAGGGCGGATTTCAGGAACTCCGTCTGCGGCCAGAGCCGGGCCCAGCCGTCCCGGACGGTAAGGTCCTGCCAGAGGGCGTTCACCGCGCAGGCCCGGCGCGGGTCCACGCCCTGGCGTCCGGCCTCGTGCAGGGCGCGCGCCGCCAGCTGGCCGTCGGCCCGGCCGCGGGCCCGGCCCCAACGGTCGAGAAGCCAGGCCCATTCAAACTGGTGGCCCGGTTCCACCAGCCGGCCGTCGTCGCCATCCGCGCGGCGCCAGTCGGCGTCAAAGAACTCAGACAGCACCCCGCGATGGTCGATGAAGGCGCCCAGGGCCAGGCTGGCGATTTCGTCGGACAGCCTCCCCCAGCCGGCCTCCCCCACCTCCTCCCAGGCCAGCGAGGCCTCTAGCAGGTGCATGTGGGCGTTGGCCTGGAAAGGCTGGTCGCCTGATTCCCGGAACCCACCCGCCGGATGCCGGAGCGCCTCGAGCCCATCACGCAGGCGGTGGGCGAGGTCGAGGGCCTCGCCGGCCGACTCTCCGGCCTGCCGCAGGCTGGCCAGGCCCAGCAGGGCGAAGGCCTGGTCGTAGACGTGGGGCGTATCGTCCAGGGGGCGACCGTCCAGCCCGACCAGGGTGCGCACCAGCCCGTCCGGCCGCAGGAAATCCGCCTTCATGCCGGCCAGGGCGTGACGGGCCGCCTCCCGCCAGGGCCCGCTCCAGCCCATCATCCCGGCCTGGGCGAAGCTGAAGATCATCCGGCCCTGGACCCTCCCGCGGCGGGGAGCCGGTTGGGGCGATCCATCCTGGGCGATGGCCTCCACGAAGCCGCCCCGCTCCCGGTCGGCGCCGAGGCTCCACCAGACCGGCAGGGCCGCGGTCCGCAGCCAGAGCCCGAACCAGCCGGCCGCCTCGGCCAGGGTGGAGAACCCGGCGGGTCCCCGGGCCTGTAGGCGCTCGACCCCCCGCTTCACCGCCTGGCTGTCCGACAGGGGCGCCACCAGAACCCTGCCTGCGTCCGCCACCACGGCGATGCCGGACAGTCCCACGACCACCGCCTCAGCGCCGCCGTCGGCGCGGATGTAGGACCCGCTGACCCCCTCGGCCTCGACACGGCCCTCAAGGCGGTTGTCGTCGGCGTCCCGTTCGGAGAGGGCGTGGACCACGTCCCAGGCGCCCACGTCGGACCAGGCGAAGTCCGCTGCGGCGACCATGGCGCGGGAGGTCTTTTCCATGACGGCGTAGTCGATGGAGATCTTTGGCGCGGTCCGGAAAACTTCGCCCAGCCGCAGGCCGTCCTCGGGCCCGGTGGCCGTCTCCACCGCCGCCTCGGCCGCCTCCAGCACCTCCGGCGCCAGCCGGCCCAGCTCATAGGCCAGGGTGGTGGCGGGAACGATGAAGTTACCGCTGTTCCAAAGGCAGCCCTCGGCGATCAGGGCGGCGGCGCGCGCGGCGTCCGGCTTCTCGATGAAGGCGTCGACCGTGCGGACCGTATCGCCACGGCCGGGCCGGATGTAGCCGTAGCCCGTCGCCGGAAAGGTCGGCGCGACGCCCAGGGTCACGATCCGCCCGGCCCGGGAAAAGGGCGCGGCGCGGACGACCGTGTCCCGGAAGGCCGCCGCGTCCGGGACATTGTGGTCGGCGGCCAGCACCACCATCACCGCCTCCTCGTCGCGGCGCAGGAGGTGGATCGCCGCCGCGGCCATGGCCGGCGCGGAATCCCTCGGCTCAGGCTCCAGCAGGACCTGGGCGGACAGGCCCAGCTCGGCCAGTTGCTCGCGGATCAGGCCGCCATGGTCCGCCCCGGCGATGACCAGCAGGGGCCCCAGGGGCGCCGCCCGGAGCGCCGTCTCCTGGAAGGCGGTGCGGGCCCCGCCCATGAGCCGGGCGAAGGGCTTGGGACGTTCGGGCCGGGAGACGGGCCAGAGGCGCACCCCCGACCCGCCGCACATGATGACGGGGTAAAGGCTCACGGGACCAGGCTCAGGCCGCCTCGACCTCGCGGACATTCTCGATGCCCGCGGCCCGGAGGGCGGCGATCAGCTCCGCGACGGTGGCGGCCAGTTCGACCCCATCGCGGCTGCGCAGGACCAGGTTCGATCCGTAGAGGCCTTCCGTGAAGAAGGGATAGCTGCCCAAGCTGAGGTCGGGATGGGCCCTGGCCACCGCTTCCAGCGGAGCGGCGATGGCGCCCTCCCCCGAGCCTTCCACGCGGACCGTGCGGGACAGGACCACCGCGCCCGAGCGAAGCCGGGGCCCGACGTCCTCCAGCATGCCGCGCATGATCTGCGGCACGCCGGCCAGGACGAAGACATTGCCGATGGTGAAGCCGGGCGGCCCCTGGACGGGATTGTTCACCAGCGACCCGCCTACCGGCACCCGCGCCATGCGGCGGCGGGCAACGTTCAGCTGGTCGCCCCAGCGGGACTGCATCATGGCCAGGATGTCGGGATGCTCTTCCAGTCCGACCCCGAAGGCCGCCGCCACCGCATCGGCGGTGATGTCGTCATGGGTCGGCCCGATGCCGCCGGTGGTGATCACATAGTCGTAGCGGGCGCGAAGGGCGTTCAGGGCGTCGACGATCTCGTCCTGGATGTCGGGCACGGTCCGGGCCTCGCACAGGTCCACCCCATGCACGCCCAGGTACCGGGCGATGTCCCTGAGATTGGTGTCCTGGGTGCGGCCGGACAGGATCTCGTCCCCGATGATCAGCACCGCCGCCGTCACCACGCCGTCTCCGCCCGGGCTGCCCATGCGTGAAGTCTCCGTTTCCGGCGAACATCTATCGGCTGGAGCCCCGCTTGCCTATACCCGGGGCCATGGACTTCCCCGCCCCCCTGATCCCGGCCACCTTCCTGCGGCGCTACAAGCGCTTCTTCGCCGATGTCGTGCTGGCCGACGGGACGGAGATCACCGCCCACTGTCCCAACCCCGGCGCCATGCTGGGCCTGAACGCCCCCGGCCTCCCCGCCTGGCTGTCGGTGTCCGACAATCCCAAGCGCAAGCTGACCCACACGCTGGAGCTCGTGGAGGCCGACGGCGGCCTGGTGGGCGTCAACACCCTGTTGCCCAACCGCCTCGTGGCCGAAGCCCTTGAGGCGGGGACAATCCCCGAGCTCGCCAGCTACGCCTCCGTCCGGCGGGAGGTGAAGTACGGCAAGGCCAGCCGGATCGACTTCCTGCTGGAGGACCCGGCGCGCGGCCGGTGCTGGCTGGAGGTCAAGAACGTCCACCTGATGCGCAGGCCGGGCCTCGCCGAGTTTCCCGACTGCGTGGCGGCCCGCTCGACCCGCCACCTCGAGGAGCTTGCCGACCAGGTCGCCGCCGGCGACCGGGCCGTCGCCCTCTTCGTCATCCAGCGGATGGACTGCGAGGCCTTCAGCGCCTGCGCCGAGCTCGACCCGGCCTTCGCCCGGGGCCTCGAAGCGGCGGCCGCCGCCGGGGTGGAGGTCATGGCCTGGGCCTGCGAGGTCGCGCCCTCCGGCGTCCGCATCGTCCGCCCCCTGCGCTGGCGCGGTTGACTTCTGCAGGCCAGGCGCCAGCCTCGCATCATGATCGCCGCCCTTGCCCTCGCCGCCGCCCTCTCCGCCTCGCCCACCGCCGCCGAACTCCAGTCCCTGCTGGCCGCCGCGCGGGTCGACGCAGCCCGGGTCCGGGATATCCGGTGCGAGGTGCTGGGCGATCCCACCGAGCATCGCTGCGACTGGCGCCAGAAGTCGGCCAAGGGGCGCTGGGAGACCTGGTCGGCCATCCTGGCCCGCGACGGCGGCCGGTGGATCCTGATCGACACGCCCGGCCGGGCTTCGCGCCCCTGACGCAGATGTGCTAGGTTCCCCCCCATGAACCAGAGCGAAATCGCCCAGATCGAGCACAAGACCGGGGAAATCCGGCTCCACGGCCCCGAGGGCTTCGAAGGCATGCGCCGGGCCGGACGCCTGGCCGCAGAATGCCTCGACATGCTGACGCCGCACGTCAAGCCGGGCGTCGTAACCGAGGACCTGGACCGCCTGGCCCGGGAGTTCATCCTCGACCATGGCGGCCTGCCCGCCTGCCTGGGCTATCGCGGCTATCGCCACACCCTCTGCATCTCGGTCAATCACGTGGTCTGCCACGGCATCCCCTCCGAGCGCACCCTGAGGGAGGGCGACATCGCCAATATCGACGTCACCGTGATCGTCGACGGCTGGCACGGCGACACCTCGCGCATGTACGGCGTCGGCAAGGTCCCGGCCCGGGCACGCCGCCTGGTGGAAGTCACCTACGAGGCCCTCCAGAAGGGCATCGATGTTGTCCGCCCCGGGGCGACCACCGGCGACATCGGCGCGGCCATCCAGGCCTGGGTGGAATCCCAGCGCTGCTCGGTGGTGCGGGACTTCTGCGGCCATGGCCTGGGCCGCGTCTTCCACGATGCGCCCAACATCCTGCACTATGGCCACAAGGGGACAGGCGAGGTCCTGAAGCCCGGCATGTTCTTCACCATCGAGCCCATGGTGAACCTCGGCAAGTGGCAGGTGAAGATCCTGGCCGACGGCTGGACGGCGGTGACCCGCGACAAGTCCCTCTCGGCCCAGTGCGAGCACTCCATCGGCGTAACCGAGACCGGGTGCGAGATCTTCACCGCTTCTCCCACCGGACAGTTCCAACCGGCCATCGAAGCCGGCTGAACCCCGAATTCGGCTGACTTTTCTTTAACTTGCGCCGGAAGCCGGACCGGGCGACCTCACGAAGGATCGTGAGGAGGCGCCCATGCTGTCGATCCGCAACCTGAGCCACGTCTATCCGGGAGGGACCCGCGCCCTCGATGACGTCAGCCTGGAGATCCCGGCGGGCATGTTCGGCCTACTGGGGCCAAACGGCGCTGGCAAGTCGACCCTGATGCGCTGCATCGCCGCCCTCCAGACCCCGACCTCGGGCGCCATCGACTTCGACGGGATCGACGTCCTGGCCGAGCCGTCGCGTCTGCGCCAGACCCTTGGCTACCTGCCCCAGGACTTCGGGGTTTACCCGCGGGTCTCGGCCCTCGACCTCCTGGACCACCTCGCGGTCCTGAAGGGTCTGACCGACCGCGCCGAGCGGCGAGAGACGGTCGAGGCCCTGCTGAACCAGGTCAATCTCTGGGCGGTCCGCAAGAAGGCCGTGGCCGGCTTCTCCGGCGGCATGCGCCAGCGTTTCGGCATCGCCCAGGCCCTGATAGGCCAGCCTCAACTCATCATCGTGGACGAGCCCACCGCCGGCCTGGACCCGGAGGAGAGAAACCGTTTCCTCAATCTTCTTGCAGAGATCGGCGAGAAAGTTGTGGTGATCTTGTCGACCCACATCGTCGAGGATGTCGCCGACCTCTGCCCCCGCATGGCGGTCCTGGCGGGGGGGAGCCTGCTCCGCGAGGGCTCGCCCGCGAGCCTTGTCAGGGAACTTGAAGGCCGGGTCTGGCGCAAGGTGGTGGACAAGGCCGAGCTGCCGGGCCTCGCCGGGATCGCCCCGGTCATCTCCACCCGCCTGTCGGCTGGCAAGACTGTGGCGCACCTTCTGTCCGACGCCTCACCCGGCCCGGGCTTCGAGACCGTCCAGGGCGGGCTGGAGGACGTCTACTTCGCCGCCCTGCACGCCTCCCGGCAAGCGGCGTAGAGGCGCGCCATGCTCGGCCGCATCGCCGCCTTCGAACTCCGCTACCAGCTCCGCAACCCCGTCTTCTGGGTGGCGGGCGCCTTCTTCTTCCTGCTCGTCTTCGGCTCCATGACCGTCGACAACATCCAGGTCGGCGGCGGCGGCGGCGGCGTCCACAAGAATGCACCTGCGGCCATCGCCATGACCCACCTGGTCATGTCGATCTTCTTCATCTTCGTCACGGCGGCCCTGGTGGCCAATGTCATCGTCCGCGACGACGAGACGGGCTTCGGCCCCCTGGTGCGGTCCACCCGGATCACCCGGCTCGACTACCTCCTTGGCCGGTTCACCGGCGCCTTCGCCGCGGCGGCCCTGGTCTTCCTGGCCGTGCCCCTGGGCATGTTCCTGGGCAGTCTCGCGCCGTGGGTGGACCCGGAGACCCTGGGTCCCAACCATCTGTCGCACTACGCCTACGCCTACGGCGCCCTGGCCCTGCCCTCCATCTTCCTGACCTCGGCCCTGTTCTTCGCCCTCGCCACGGCGACCCGGTCGATGATGGCGACCTACATCGGCGCCACCGCCCTGCTGATCCTTTGGGTCGTCATGGGAACCCTGACCGCGCGCCAGGAGATGCGCGAGCTGGCGGCCTGGCTCGACCCCTTCGGCGGCATCGCCCTCGGCGAGGCCACCCGCTACTACACGACCTTTGACTCCAACACCCGCCTGCCGGCCCTGGGGGGCGTGCTCCTCGCCAACCGACTGATCTGGACGGCCGTTGGCCTTGTCGCCCTGGCTGCAGCCTGCCTGACCTTCCGGTTCGAGACCCGCGGGGCCGGGGCCCGCGCCTCCCGGAAGGCCAAGGGGGAGGCGGAGGCGCCGCCGCCGGCGCGCCCCGCCGCACGGCCCCTCGCCGAGCCGAGGTCAGGCGGGTCGACGGCGTTCGTCCAGGCCCTGCACCGGGCGCGGTTCGAGGCCGGCCAGGTGCTGAGAAGCCCGGCCTTCGGGATCCTGATGGTTCTGGGGCTCTTCAACGCCTCCGGCGGCATCTTCCTGGGCCTGGAGCAGAATGGCTCGGCGTTCCTGCCGACGACCCTGCGGATGATCGAGCAGCTTCAGGGCGCCTTCAGCTTCGTGGTGGTCCTGGTGGCCATCTACTACGCCGGCGAACTCGTCTGGCGGGACCGCGAACGGCGCATCGCTGACATCGTCGACGCCACCGCCGCCCCGGACTGGACCTTCATGGTCCCCAAGGTGCTTGGCCTGGTGCTGGTGCTGGGCGCCATGCTGCTGGCCAGCGCCCTCGCCGCCGCCGCCGCACAGGCCATACTCGGCTTTCCTCACCCCGACTGGGGCCAGTACCTCGGCTGGTATCTCCTGCCGACCCTGGCGGACTGGACCCTCCTGGCGGTCCTGGCGGTCTTCCTCCAGGCCCTGGCCCCGAACAAGTTTGTCGGCTGGGCGCTGATGGCGGTCTACCTGGTCCTGCAGCTGGGCCTGGGGACTGCAGGCTTCGAGCACAACCTCTACAACTATGGCGGCGGCCCGGGCGTACCCCTGTCCGACATGAACGGCCAGGGCGACTATGCCGGCTTCGCCGCCTGGTTCCGCGCCTACTGGTCAGCCTTCGCCGTCTTCCTGCTGGTCCTGACCCAGGGTCTGTGGGCGCGCGGGGCCCGGGACGGGGCGCGGGCGCGGATCGCCCGCCTGGGCTGCCGGCTGAAGGGGCGGACGGGCCTCGCCGCCGCCGCCGCCCTGGTGGTCTTCGCCGGCCTGGGCGGCTTCATCTTCCTGAACACCAATGTCTGGAACCCCTACCGGACCCAGACGGAGGGCGAGGTCTGGTTGGCGGACTATGAGAAGGGCTTCCTGAAGTACGAGAAGCTGGCTCAGCCCTCGGTCACCGACGTGACCCTCAACCTCGACCTGGACCCCCACGCGCCGCGCCTTTCGGTCACCGGCGCCTACGACCTCGTCAACGACACCGGGGCGCCGCTCTCACAGCTTCACGTCCGCTTTGACCGGGACGTGAAGGTCGAGCGCCTCACCCTGTCTGCGCCATCCCGGACCGAGGCCTTCCCAAGGTTCAACTACCGGATCCTGCATCTGGAGAAGCCCCTGGCGCCGGGACAGACCGTACGCCTGGAGTTCGCCACCCTCGTGACCCAGAAGGGGTTCAAGAACTCGGGCAATACGACGCGCCTGGTGGACAATGGGACCTTCGTCTCCAACGACGAGTTCGCCCCCATACTGGGCATGTCCCGCTCCGGCCTGCTGGAGGACCGGACCAAGCGCCGCAAGTACGGCCTGCCCCCGGAGCTCCGCCCCGCCAAGCTGGAAGACGAAAGCGCCCGGGCCCGCAACTATGTGCGGAATGCGGACTGGGTGAGGGCCGACATCACCGTCACCACGGTGGCGGACCAGACCCCGGTCGCGCCGGGCTACCTCGTCTCGGATACGACCGCGAACGGCCGCAGGACGGTGCGCTTCCGCACCGACGCCCCGGTCCTGAACTTCTTCTCGGTTCAGTCCGCCCGCTACGCCATCCGTCGCGAGACCTACAAGGGCGTCGACCTGGCGATCTACCACCACCCGGGCCACACCTGGAATGTCGAGCGGATGATGGCGGCCATGAAGCGGAGCCTGGACTACTTCCAGGCCAACTTCAGCCCCTACCAGTTCCGCCAGGCCCGGATCATTGAATTCCCGGGCTATGAGACCTTCGCCCAGGCCTTCGCCAACACCATTCCCTATTCCGAGGCCATCGGCTTTACCGCCGACCCCGACAAGCCGGACAAGATCGACTTCGCCACCTACGTCACCGCCCACGAGATGGCCCACCAGTGGTGGGCGCACCAGGTCATCGGCGCCGACATGCAGGGCGGCACGGTCCTGTCTGAAACCCTCGCCCAGTACTCCGCCCTGCTGGTGATGGAGCAGATCTACGGCCCCGAGGGCATCCGAAAGTTCCTTCGCAACGAACTGGACAGCTACCTCTCGGCCCGCGGCGGCCAGGCGGTGGAGGAGACGCCCCTGATCCGCGTCGAGAACCAGGGCTACATCCATTACCGCAAGGGCTCCCTGGTCATGTACCTGCTGCGCGACCAGATCGGCGAGGCCAAGGTCAACGCCGCCCTGCGCAGCCTGCTGGCCCGCTACGCCTTCAAGGGTGCGCCCTACCCCACTTCGCGGGACCTGGTGGACGCCCTGCGGCGCGAGGCGGGCGACGATCCCCGCACCCAGGCCCTGATCACCGACCTCTTCGAGAAGATCACCCTCTACGACCTGAAGGCCGAGGAGGCTGCGGCCCGGCGGCGTCCCGACGGGCGCTACGACGTCACGCTGAAGGTCAGCGCCCGCAAGCTCTACGCCGACGGCAAGGGCGTGGAGACCGCCTCGCCCCTGGGAGCCGAGACCTTCGATGTCGGGGTCTTCACCGCCGAACCCGGCAAACCCGGCTTTACCCGCGCCTCCGTGCAAGGCTTCCGGGTCAAGACCCTGAAGGACGGCGAGCAGACCGTGACCGTGACCGTCGATGGCAAGCCGGCCTTCGCCGGTGTCGATCCCTACAACAAGCGCATCGACCGCAACTCCGGCGACAACGTCACGCGGGTGAAGGTCGACGGATAGGCTTGCGTCACGTGAACGTTTAGGGAACATTGTCGGGGTCGCCGGAGCCCCGCCATGCCCCCATCCGACCTTCAGGAAGCCCCCCTCTTCCTGTCCGCCCCCGTCCCGCCATCCCCGCACGCCGGGCACCGGGAGCGCCTGCGCCATCGCGCACGCCATGGGGGTCCGGCCGCCCTGCCTGACTATGAACTCCTGGAGCTGCTGCTCTTCCGGTCCCTGCCGCGGGGCGACGTCAAGCCTCTGGCCAAGGCCCTGTTGTCCCGTTTCGGATCGCTGGCCGGCGTCTTCGGCGCGCCGCTGGAGGATCTGGTGCGGGTCCGGGGCCTGGGCGAGCAGGCGGCCCTGGACCTCAAGCTCACCCACGAGGCCGCCGTACGCATCAGCCGCGAGCCCGTCGCCCGCCGGACCGTGATCACCTCCTGGACCCAGCTGTCCGCCTACCTGCGCACCGCCATGGCCCATGAACCGCGCGAGCAGTTCCGCGTCCTCTTCCTGGACCGCAAGAACCAGCTGATCGCCGACGAAGCCATGAATGAGGGCACGGTCGACCATGCCCCGGTCTATCCGCGGGAGGTCGTCCGCCGGGCGCTTGAGCTCTCGGCCAGCGCCCTGATCCTTGCGCACAACCACCCTTCGGGAGACCCCACGCCCTCCCAGGCCGACATCACCATGACCCGTGAGGTCATCGAGGCCGCCAGGGTCCTGCGCCTGTCCGTCCACGACCACGTCATCGTCGGGCGCGACGGCCTGACCAGCTTCCGGGCCCAGGGCCTGATCTGACGGCGGGTGGCCCGCCCCCCCTCGCCGGTCTAGACTGGCGCCCAGGGCCCGCTTGGCGGAATCGGTAGACGCAACGGACTTAAAATCCGTCGCCATCGGCGTGCCGGTTCGAGTCCGGCAGCGGGCACCATCCTACACCGCGCGACATTTTGTCGCAGACTTCCCGAGGCCTGGTGGTCAGGTCTTAACCTTGCAGGCCCACAAGGACCTGTCCCGACCCGAACCAGGATCCGGCGCGGGACGCTCTGGAGCGAAACGGCATGGATCTGGCCGGGACCATCGGCTGCAACGCGACGGGATTGGGAGGGGCGGCTTGACCCTCGCATCTTCCCGGCCCGAGGAACCCAATACGGTGCGCCTCCTGGGCCTCGCCTTCGCAGGCGCGGACCTTGTCTTCGAAATTGATCCCCACGGGGTGATTGTCTTCGCCCTGGGCGCCGCGGAGCGACTGACCGGCCGTCCCGACCCCGAACTCGTCGGCCGGGACTGGGCGAGCCTCTTCAACCCCTCGGAGGCGGCGCTCCTGTCCACCCTTCGCAAGGACATCGTCGCCGGGGAGCGGCGGGGTCCGATCCGGGTCGAGCTGACCCCCCGGGCGCAGGCGGGGGCGCCGTCCGCCGCCAGCCTGTCCGTCTTCCGGCTTCCCCAGTTGGGTTCCCGCCTGTCCTGCGCCCTCAGCCTCGGCGCTCCGGCAGGCGCGCCGACATTTTCCCGCGACGCCCGGGGCTTCACCTCTCCGGAGTCCTTCGCGAGCTCGGCGGAATACCTGCTGGCGGAAGCCGGCAAGGCCGGCCTGGTCCTCAGCCTCGATCTTGTCGAGGTGCAGGGCTTGAGGGACCGCCTCGCCCGCCTCAGGCCTGAAGACGCGGAGGAGGCGCGGCAGTCCCTCGAAGCGGTCCTGCGGGCGGATTCCTTCTGCGGGGTCGGCGGCGCCGAGGTCAGCGCCGACCGCTTCGCCTTGATGCGGTCATCCGACGCCCCGCCAGGACGCCTGCTGGACAACGTCGGCGCAGCGACAGGCGGCCCGCGCCCGCAGCTGGCCCGTCTCCCCCTCGGCGGCTCGGCCTCGGCGCGGAACATGCGCACCATGCGCCTGGCCCTCGACAGGTTCATCGAGTCCGGACCCGGGGCGGCCGCTTCCGGCTTCGAGGACACAGTGGCCCGCACCCTGAGGGACTCCAGCCGGTTCCGCGACATTGTCGCCCGCAGCGCCTTCAACCTGGCCTACCAGCCCGTGGTCTGCCTCGCGACGGGCGAACTCCATCACTTCGAGGCCCTCGCCCGGTTCTCCAAGGACACCAGCCCGGCTGAGACCATCGAGCTTGCCGAGGATCTCGACATGATCCAGGCCTTCGACCTTTCGGTGGTCCGGGCCATCGTGCGGGAACTGCAGGCACAGCCAAGGACGACGCGGATCGCCGCCAACCTGAGCGCCCATTCCCTGATGATCGACGGGTTCCTGGAGGAAATGCTCGGCCTGGTCGGGAACGCCCCGGACATCCGCAGCCGGCTGATCCTGGAGATCACCGAGACCCGCAAGATCAACGACCTCGACCGCGCCAACACCCTGATCGCGCGCCTCCGCCAGGCCGGACATGTCGTCTGCCTCGACGACTTCGGCGCAGGCGCGGCCTCCCTCGACTACCTGCGCCGCCTGGAGGTGGACTTCATCAAGATCGACGGGCGCTACATCCAGTCCATGACCGAGGGGTCGCGGGACGCCCTGGTGGTCAAGCACCTTGTCGCCCTGTGCCGCGAACTCGGCGTGGCGACCATCGCCGAGATGATCGAGACCGACGGCGTCGCCCGCCTGTCCCAGGACCTGGGCGTGGAGCTCGGCCAGGGCTGGGCCTTCTCCAAGCCCCTCGACAAGCCGAAGTGGAAGCCCCCCGCACCGGCGCCCAGGCCTGCGCGCGCACGGCCCGGCGCCCGCGACGTCTGGGGCTGATCCCCGCCCACGGGACCGCGACGGTTGCAAGACTCCCTTGGCCGGGCGCATGGAGGGGCCATGAAGACCGCCCTCCTCTGGTTCCGGCGCGACCTGCGCCTCGTCGACAACCCGGCGCTTGTGGCCGCCCTCGCCGACGGCGCCGTCCTTCCCGTCTACATCTTGGACGAAGGCCCCGAGGTCCGCCCCGCGGGCGCCGCCTCCCTCTGGTGGCTGAACCGGTCCCTCGCCGCCCTTTCGGCGGACCTTGAGGCGCGCGGGTCACGGCTCATCCTGCGCCGGGGGGATCCGGCGCGGCTGATCCCGGAAATCGCCGACCAGGCGGGCGCCGCCTCGGTGCACTGGAACGACCTCTACGATCCCGGCCTGCGCGAGCGGGACGACCGGCTGGAGACCCGTCTCTCGGCAGCCGGCCTGGCCGTCGGCCGCTGGAACGGCGCCCACCTCCTGCGCCCGGACGAGGTCCGGACCCGGACCGGCGGGGCCTTCAGCGTCTTCACCCCGTTCTGGCGCGCCGCCAGGCCGGGGATCGGTGCGCCTGAACGGACCGAGCCCCCCGAACGCCTGCCTGCGCCGGCGGGCTGGCCCGCCTCGGACACCCTGGAAGCCTGGGGCCTCCAACCCACCGCACCCGACTGGTCGACAGGGTTCAGGGACTGGTCGCCGGGCGAGGCGGGCGCCCGCCAGCGCCTGGCCGCCTTCCTCGCCCGGGGCCTGAACGGCTACGGTCGTGCGCGGGATTTCCCGGCCGAGCCGGGCGTGTCGCGCCTGTCGCCCCACCTCCACTTCGGCGAGATCAGCCCCTTCGCCCTCTGGCGGGGCGCCCAGAACGCCGTCGAGCGCGGCGCCGCGCCCGAGGCGGACGCCGAGAAGTTCCTGGCCGAACTGGGCTGGCGCGAATTCAACGCCGCCATCTGCAGCCGCGGAACCGACCTCGCCCGCACCAGCTTCGATCCGCGCTTCGAGGCCGTCGCCTGGCGGCGGGACCCCGCGGCCCTCGCAGCCTGGCGCCAGGGGCGCACGGGCTATCCCATCGTCGACGCCGGCCTGCGCGAGCTCTGGACCACGGGCTGGATGCACAACCGTGTGCGGATGATCTGCGCCTCCTTCCTGGCCAAGCACCTGTTCATCGACTGGCGGGAGGGCGAGGCCTGGTTCTGGGACACCCTGGTCGACGCCGACCACGCCTCCAACGCCGGCAACTGGCAGTGGGTGGCCGGCAGCGGCGCGGACGCGGCCCCCTATTTCCGCATCTTCAGCCCCATGGCCCAGGGCGCAAAGTTCGATCCCGACGGACGCTATGTCCGCAAGTGGGTCCCCGAGATCGCCCGCCTGCCCGACCGCTGGCTCCACGCGCCCTGGACGGCGCCGCCGATGGTCCTCGACCAGGCCGGGGTCGGGCTGGGCCGGACCTATCCTGCGCCTATCGTCGACCACGACTTCGCCCGGGCCCGCGCCCTGGAGGCTTACGCGGTGGTCAAGGGCAGGTAGATTGCACCCCTAACCGGAGGATTCCCCATGCTTGGATACATGACCCTGGGCGCCAGCGACTTCGAGCGCGCCAAGACCTTCTACCGAGCGGTGCTCGCCCCCCTCGGGGCCAAGCCCGCCATGTCCGGCGACCGGATGGAGCTCTATTCCAATGGCACGGGCGCCATGCTCGGGGTCTGCATCCCCTACGACAAGGGCGCGGCGACCCCCGGCAACGGCGTCATGCCGGCCATCTCGGCGTCGAGCCGCGAGGTCGTGGACCAGGTCCACGCCGCAGCCCTCGCCAATGGCGCAACCTGTGAAGGCCCTCCGGGCGAGCGCATGCCCACCTTCTACGGCGCCTACTTCCGCGATCCGGACGGCAACAAGATCTGCGTCTACAAGATGGGGTGACGGGCGCGCGGGGCGCGGGGACCCTCAGGTCTCCAGACGCCCCGCCGCCTCCCACTCCAGGAAGGCCGGCCAGGTCAGGAGCCGTTCCATGTAGGTCGCAAGAGCCGGCGTCCCCGGCTCCACTGCGTAGGTGCGGAACCGCGTCGCCACCGGGGTGAAGAAGGCGTCGGCGATCGACCATTCACCCAACAGGAAGGGCCCGCCGCTGCGGTCCAGCAGGTCGGTCCAGAGGGCGCGCACCCTGGCGATGTCGGCCTTCGCCTCATCCGTCAGTTCGATCGCCTCGACCGGCCGGGCGAGATCCATCGGGCATTCCAGGCGAAGAGCGCGGAAGCCCGCGTGCATCTCGCTGGCCGCGGCCCGCCCCAGGGCGCGCAGGTCCGCATCCTCCGGCCAGAGCCTGGCGGCCGGGAAGGCCTCCGCCAGGTATTCGCAGATGGCCAGGGACTCCGGGATCACGATGTTCCCGGCCTTCAGGGCCGGAACCCGGCCCGAGGGCGAGTGCGGCAGGATCTGCGCGCGGGTCTCGCCATCGGCCTGGTACAGCCGTATCAGCCGTTCATGGAATGGCGCCCCGGTCCGCTTCAGGGCCAGCCAGGGCCGCATCGACCAGCTTGACCAGCGCTTCGATCCGATAACCAGCTCCATCACCACTCCTCGTGATCCCCGTAAAACATCCCCACGTTCAGTAGGGATTCATGCTTGCCGCCGGCGGCCGGCGAGGTCTAGACCGGAGGCAACAAGAACAATCACCCCGGGAGGATCAGGGTGTCCATCATTTCCACCTCGCCAGAGGATGTCGTCGATTCCGACGAGGACGCGCCCCTCGTTCCCCTGGTGTCCGCAGGCTTCCGCCGCTACGCCCTCATCCTTCTTCTGGCGGTCTACACCGTCAATTTCCTGGATCGGCAGATCGTCTCGATCCTCGCCGAGCCCATCAAGCGCGACCTGCACCTGTCCGACACCCAGCTGGGCCTGCTGACCGGACTGGCCTTCGCCATCTTCTACACCTTCCTCGGCCTGCCGATCGCCCGCCTCGCGGAGCGCAGCAACCGGGTCACCATCATCGGGGCGTCCCTGGCGGTCTGGAGCGGCTTCACCGTGGTCTGCGGCCTGGCCACCAACTACACCCAACTGCTCCTGGCGCGGATCGGCGTTGGCGTCGGCGAGGCGGGCTGCACGCCCACCGCGCACTCCCTGATCGCCGACTACGTGCCGAAGTCCCAGCGCGCCTCGGCCCTCGCCTTCTTCGCCATGGGCACCCCCTTGGGCTCCCTTCTCGGCTCTTCCCTAGGCGGGGTGATGTCCGACACCTTCGGCTGGCGTACGGCCTTCCTCCTGGCTGGGGTGCCGGGTCTTCTGCTCACGGCCGTGGTGTTCCTGACCCTCCGCGAACCGCGCAAGGAGCTCTCGGCCCTGGCCCGCGCGCGCATGGCCGAAACCCAGAAGAACGAGGGAAGCTTCGGGGCCACCCTCCGGTACCTCGCCCGCAAGCGCACCTTCTGGCTGGTGGCCTTCGGCGCGGCGACCCTGGCCTTCATCGGCTACGGTAACGGGGCCTTCGTCTACTCTTTCTACCTGCGGAACCATCCGCAGGAGGTGGCGGAACTGGCCGGCCACTTCGGGCTCAAGTCCGTCGGCTTCCTCGGCCTGGTCCTGGGCATCCTTGGCGGCGTCATGGGCATCCTGTCCAGCTGGCTGGGCGGGGTCCTCGCCGACCGGGCCGGGGCCCGGGACATCCGCGCCTACATGACCGTGCCGGCCATCGCCGCCCTGATTTCGCCGGTCTTCGCGGTCATCGGCTACCTCCAGCCCACGGCCATCGGGACCATGCTGGTCATGCTGATCCCGGGCCTGGTGGGATCGCTCTGGTACGGGCCGGTCTACGCCTCGGGCCAGAGCCTGGTGCCGCCCCACATGCGGGCGACGGCCGCCTCGGTGCTCCTGTTCATCATCAACCTGGTGGGGCTGGGGGCGGGTCCCCTGATCGTCGGCGCCCTCTCGGACGTCTTCGCCACGGGCTTGGGCCTGGGCGAGGCCGAGGGCGTGCGCTGGGCCATCATCGTCACGTCCTGCTGCACCCTCATCGCGGCCTGCCTGTTCTGGATGGCCAGGAGGTCCATCAAGGAGGATCTGGTCAGCTGATCGTCGCTTTCAATTGAAAGTTAACGACGACGGGCCATCCTGATCCTGCGGAGTGGGGGAATCACTCCGCAGGAGACCCGCCATGTCGACCCGTAAATCAGGCTTCACGCGTTACAGCTCCGACCACTTCGAGCCCCAGGAAGACATGGACCTGGCGGCCCAGCGTCGCCTCAGGGGCCAGCTCGAGCATATCGACTACACGGTCTTCGCCTCCAACCGCGAGGTGATCCACGCCGCCCTCGGCAGCGCCGACGCGGAGAAGTTCCAGCGCCTCGCGGTCGCCGCCGCCCTCGCCCGCGCCCAGTGGGTCAAGGAAGCCCTGGCCATGTCCGAGAATCCGACGGGCTTCGAGACCCGCCAGGTCATGCGCCTGGCCGAGCTGCGCACCCGCTACGAGGAACTGTCCAGCGCCTATGAGGCCCTCCGGCGGATGGTGGAGCGGGGCTACATCTCCTACGCCACCCCGGCCCCCTCTGCGAGCTGACGCGCCGGCGGTTGTGAAGCCGCCCCAATCCGGTCCAGACTTCGGTCCACCTTCCCGGTGACCGGAGATCCCCCATGTCGCAGCCCGCCGCCCTCAGCCGTTCACTCCAGGGCTCCATCGTCCATGTCACCGGCGCCGGCTCAGGGATGGGCCGCGCCACCGCAGAAATCTTCGCGGCCGAGGGCGCGCACGTCGCCGCCACCGACTTCAGGGGCGAGACCGCCGAGGCGACCGCGGAGGCCATCCGCGCCACGGGCGGCTCCGCCCGGGCCTGGGCCCTGGATGTCTCCGACGCCGACGAGGTGCGTCGCGTCACCGGGGAGGTCGCCGGCCACTTCGGCGGCCTGGACATCCTCGTCAACAACGCCGGGATCTCGGCCTTCAGCCCCATCGACTCCAACGACTACGACGCCGCCTGGGCGAAGTCCCTGGCGGTCCTGCTCACCGCCCACCAGCTGACCATCCGCGCCGCCCTGCCCTGGCTGCGCAAGTCGAAGGCCCCGCGGATCGTCAACATCGCCTCTACCGAGGCCCTGGGGGCTACCAGCCGCGACAGTCCCTACGCCGCCGCCAAGGCCGGCGTCACCGGCCTCACCCGCGCCCTGGCGGTCGAGCTGGGCAAGGAGGGGATCACCGTGAACTGCATCTGCCCCGGACCGATCCTGACCGGCATGACCGACCGGATCCCCGACGCCGACCGCGCCACCTACGCCCGCCGGCGAACGGCCCTCGGCCGCTACGGCGACCCCGCCGAGGTGGGCCACATGACCGTCAGCCTCTGCCTCCCGGCCGCCAGCTTCATCACCGGCGTCACCATCCCGGTGGACGGCGGCCTCATGGCCCGCAACGCCTGACCCCGTCGCCGGCGCGGAGGGGTTCAACCGAGCCGCCGTTGACCCCCTCGCCCCGCTTCGCCGGGAGCTCCCCCGTGGGGCGGCAATCACCGTCCTGATTCCTCCCTCCAGGGGGAGGTGGACCGGCGCTTGCGCCGGGCCGGAGGGGGTCCACGGCGCCCGCAAACGCAAAGAGGCCCCGGACGCTTGCGCCCGGGGCCCCCCTTGCAGGTCGGTCCCGCCGCCCGGAGGCGCCGGGAACCTTTCCAGCCTTACTTCACGCTGACTTCCACGCGACGGGCTTCCTTGAGGTCGCCGCCGCCATCGGTGGAGATCGGCTTCACCAGGTCGATGCGGTCCGCAGCGACGCCCGCGGCCACGAGGGCGGCCTGGACGGTCTGGGCCCGCGACTTGGCGAGGTCATGGTTCCGTTGGGCGCCGCCCGTCGGGTCATGATAGCCGGTCACGACGGCGCGGGCCGACGGGTTGGCCGCAAGCCAGGCCACGATGGGGGCCAGCAGGGGCTCGCCCTCTGCGATCTTGTCAGAGACATCGACGTCGAAATAGAGCCGGGCGGCGGCCGGAGCCGTCGGAGCCGCGGCGGGAGCCGCAGCGATGGCGGCCACGGCGGGCGCCGCGGCAGGCGCCGCAGCGGCGCAGCAGTTCGCCGGAGTGGCGATCTTCAGCAGCCAGAGAAGCCCAAGGAGCGCGGCCAGGAGGGCGGCGCCGATCTTGTGCAGGCGGTCCCAGGCGGCGAGGGAGGTGTTGTTAGACATGGGTCAGATCTCCTTCGTTCAGCGCCGGACGCCGGCGTCGAGGCGTTCCATCAGGTTGCGCAGGTCCTGCCAGCGGTTCTGCGCGGCGAGGCCAGCCTGCTCAGGCCAGGTCTCGGGGTTGGCGATGTCGTAGGCCGGGCCACCCTTCTTGAGGATGTCCTTCAGGGCCGACTGGCTGGCCGCGGCCAGCAGGGCGAAGGTGCCCACGCCATTGGAGCGCAGCAGGTGCGCGATCTTCGGGCCAACGCCTTCGATGATCTCGAGGTTGTCAGGGCCGCTGACCACGAAGCCGGCGGCCTTGGCCGCGGCGTAGTCAATGCCCGGGGCGGCGGCGATGGTCGAGGCGGCGAGCCGTCCACGGCCAAGGAGCCAGCTTGCCAGCCAGCCCAGCAGGGCGCCCGCAAGGAGCCCCCACAGGTTGCAGAGAATGAATTGGAGCATCAAGTCCTCCCGGATTGAGGTGTCGTTTTCTATAAACTCAAAGGCTTACTTCAGGGATCAAGACGCGCCGGAATCGCCCGTCCATCACCCCGGCCGGCGCCGGACGGGGAGGTCCCCGGACCGGCTACGGCCTGTCTACTAAGACCTGAATATCATGTTCAGAAAGTAATAATCATAAAACTTATGCGATGCCCCTCCCCGGCCCCCCGGCCCGACAGGGTTTCCCCACCGGTCAGCCCACTTCCGGGGCCTGGCGAAGTGATCTTCCAGGCGTCTGTGCTCCGCCTTGCTGGCCTGGACGTGTCGGAATCCAGACAAACTCGGTCCATCAGACAGATTCACATACGGACAACACGGCGCATCCGGCGCACGACTGTGCGGGCCGGCGCCGGGACGCAGGAAGCGCGCCCGGACCCTGGGGGCCTCAGGCCGCGACAGTCGCCTTCCGGTCCACCCGCGCGTTCGGGAAGATGCGCAGGAAGTTCTCGGCGTAGAACTTGTCCCGCACGCTGGCCGGCCGCTCGCCGAGCGAGGCCTCGAAGCGGCCGATCGGGTTCCGGCCGCCCTCGATGTGCGGATAGTCGCTCGAGAAGAGGTAGAGGTCCTCGTTCGACTGGTCGATGAAGTTGCCGACCTCCTCGAAGACGAAGGGGGTGAAGGCCAGCTGCTGGGTGATCTGCTCGGAGGGCGTCCGGTGCAGGCCCTGCAGGTTGGCGTCGTTGCGGCTCCAGTGCTTCACCACCCAGTCCAGGCGGCGCAGCAGTTCGGGAACCCAGCCGGCGCCCAGCTCCACCGCCGCGCCCTTCAGGCCCGGATTGCGGTGCAGGACCCCGTCCAGGATCATCATGGTCAGGAACTGCTCGGGCCCCTCGTGCAGGACGGCCACGTCCTTGGTGCGCAGGTTCTCCCCGCCGCCCAGCCAGTCCTTGGTCGGCGGCCGGCCATTATTCATCCAGGCCTTGGCCAGTTGCAGGGGCGCGCCGCCCACGTGCAGGACGAAGGGGACGCCGGCCTCGGCCAGCTTCGCCCAGAAGGGGTCGAAGTCGACATGGCCCGGCGAGCGGTCCAGGGGCGCCCGGTGCGGCACCCACACGGCCTTGAGGTTGCTGGCCAGCACGAAGTCCAGCTCTTTCAGGGCCAGCTCCGGGTCGTCCAACGGAATGGCCGCCACGCCCATCAGCCGGTCGTCGGCGGCGCAGAAGTCGATCATGTGCCGGTTGTGCGCCCGGGTCGCGCCATAGCGCAGCCGGCTCTCCAGCTTGCTGGACGGCGAGAAGGGCATGCGCAGGCTGTGGGTGGCGAAGACCAGCTGCTTGCGGAAGCCCAGGAGGTCCATGGCGGTGCGCCGGTCGCCGGGATTGAAGGCCCCGAGGGCCTGGATCTCCTTGGACTTCTCGATCAGGGCGTCGCCCAGGGCCACCTGCGCCGCCACGTGCTCATCGCTGTGCTTCCCGCCCTGGTCCATGATCACCGCCACCTCCTCGTCGGTGACGATGGAGGCCGAATAGGACACCTCGGGGATCTCATCCCTCAGGCCCGGGTCGGCATAGCGCTTGAGGAAGTCCGGCAGCTCCATGATGTGGCTGTCGGCGTCATAGATGTCGCGGTCCGCCGGCGCATAGGCCATGGTCGTCTCCCCCGGATGGCGTTCTTTTGGACGCAGACTATGGGGTCAAGTCCGGGCGGAGGGCAAGGCGGGGCGATCCGACACCTTGTCGCCCCACCCGCGCCGGAAAATCGCCCATCCGATGCCGCCCAGTGCAGGAGTCCTCGGGACTCAGCGTCGGCGGCGGGGGTCGATGCTTGATGAAATCATAGCTCAGGAGCTATATTTGAACTGGGTCGTACTCTTCCATGAAGCGTTTGATCCGGAGTTTGAGCGACTTCCCGAGATCGTTCAGGATGAACTGCTTGCGACGGCCCTGCTCCTGCAGGAGCTCGGGCCTAAGTTGGGACGGCCCCATGTGGACACCCTGAAGGGCTCGGATTTCGCGAACATGAAGGAACTCAGGTTCGCAGCAGACCAGGGTGTCTGGCGGGTCGCCTTCGCCTTTGATCCGGATCGGCAGGCCATCCTGCTGGTCGCCGGCGACAAGTCAGGGGGCGGGGAGAAACGGTTCTACCGGGGCCTGATCGCCCGTGCAGATACGCGGTATCGGCGGCACCTGGTCAGGCGCGGCGAGGAGGGGCGGAAAAGAACGTGATGCAACGTAAGCTGGATGAGGTGATCGCCACCCTGCCCGAGGCGCGACGCAGGCGCGTCGAGGCGCGGGCTCAGGCCCTGATGAGCCAGGTCGAGGGCCTGGGAGAACTGCGGCGCGCCGCGGGCAAGGCCCAGGTCGAGATCGCCAGGGCGCTTGGCGTTCGCCAGCCTACCGTTTCCCGGATGGAGCGGCAGGCCGACATGTACCTCTCGACCCTGCGGAAATATGTGGAGGCCATGGGCGGCGAACTGGAAATCGTCGTCAGGCTGCCCTCACGCGAGACCGTCAGACTGGAGCGCCTGGGCGACATGACCGCTGGCCAGTCCGAGGCCTGATCTCACAGCCCCAGCACAGCCTTCGCCATGATATTCCGTTGGATCTCATTGGTCCCGGCATAGATCGAGCCGGCGCGGTCGTTGAAGTACTTGGGCGCGGCGATCCAGGCGTGGGGCGGGCCGGCCAGGAAGCCGTCGGCGGGGGGCGTGAAGCCCGGGGTCGGGCCGCCGAGGGCGCCGCCGTGGGGCTGCCAAGGGGCGGCGTAGACGCCGGCGGCCTCGACGGACAGCTCGGTCAGGCGCTGGCTGAGCTCGGTGGAGACCGTCTTCATCAGCGAGCTTTCGGCGCCCGGCGCCTCGCCGTTGGACAGGCGCGACATGACCCTCAGCTCGATGGCCTCCAGGGCGGCGATGTCGATCCCGGCCTGGGCCAGGCGGGCGGCGTAGCCGGGTTCGTCGATGAGGCGGCGGCCGTCCGCGTCCGGCGTGCGGGCGATCTCGGCCAGGCGCTCCAGGCGAACGCCCAGGCCCGGCGCGGCGGCCGAGCCGCCCCGCTCGAACTGCATGAGGTATTTGGCGACGGTCCAGCCCTCGCCCACCCGGCCCACCACATTGGCCCTGGGCACGCGCACATTGGTGAAGAAGACGTCGTTCTGGATGTGCTCGCCCGAGAGCATGAGGATAGGCTTCACCTCGACGCCGGGCGTGGTCATGTCGATGAGCAGGAAGGTGATGCCCTGCTGGGGAATGGCCTCGCGGCTCGTGCGGACCAGGCAGAAGATCCAGTTCGCCTCGTGGGCGTGGGTGGTCCATAGCTTGTGGCCGTTGCAGACGAAGTCGTCCCCGTCCTCCACCGCGCTCATCTGCAGGGAGGCGAGGTCCGAGCCGGAGCCGGGCTCCGAATAGCCCTGGCACCAGAAGTGCTCGCCCGAGAGCATGGGCGGCAGGAAGCGGTCCTGCTGGGCCTTCGTCCCGTGGCCGATCAGGACCGGGCCGCACATGCCGATGCCCATGGGCGAGACGGGCGGGGCGCCGGCCAGGGCCGCCTCCCGCGCCCAGATGTAGCGCTGCACCACCGACCAGCCGGCGCCGCCGAACTCGCGGGGCCAGGCCGGGGCGACCCAGCCGCGGGCGTGCAGCTTCTTCTGCCAGGCCATGCCGGTGGCGTGGTCGGCGTAGACGCTGGTCATGGCCCGCCCCTTGGCGCGCAGGTCCGGCGTCAGCTCGGCGTCGAGGAAGGCGAGGACCTCGTCCCGGAAGGCGCGGTCGGCGTCACTCCAGGCGAGGTCCATGGGCCTTACATCCGCTCGACGATGATGGCCGGGGCCATGCCGCCGGCGGCGCACATGGTGACCAGGCCGCGCTTGAGGTCGCGGCGCTCCAGCTCGTCGATGATGGTGCCGATCAGGATGGAGCCGGTGGCGCCGATCGGGTGGCCCAGGGCCATGGCGCCGCCGTTCACATTGACCTTGTCGCGGTCGAGCCTGAGGTCGCGGATGAACTTCTCGGCGACGACGGCGAAGGCCTCGTTGATCTCCCACAGGTCGATGTCGTCCGGGGTCAGGCCGGCCTTCTTCAGCACCTTGAGGGCGGCGGGGACCGGCGCGTTCAGCATCAGGGTCGGGCTGTCGCCGACATTGGCGGTGGCCACGACGCGGGCGCGGGGCTTCAGGCCGTTCCGGCGGGCGTAGTCCGGCGAGGCCAGCAGGACGGCGGCGGCGCCGTCGACCACCCCCGACGAGTTTCCGGCATGGTGGACGTGGGTGATCTTCAGGTCCGGATAGACCCGCTGGATCAGGCCGGCCAGGGTCGTGCCCTCCTTGTCCATGGGCACGTTGGCCATGGCCTCGAAGGAGGCCTTCAGGGAGGCCAGGCCCTCGCGGGTGGTCTCGGGGCGGGGGAACTCCTCGTGATCGAGGGCCACCGAGCCGTCCTCGTTCAGCACCGGCACCAGCGAACGGCTGAAACGGCCTTCCTTGATCGCCTGGGCGGCGCGCTGCTGGCTGACATAGGCCAGCTCGTCCAGGGCCTCGCGCGGGATGTTCTCCAGGGTGGCGATGGCGTCGGCGCAGACGCCCTGGTGCGACTGCGGGTGCAGCTTGCGCAGGGCCGGGTTGCCGGCGTCCATCAGGGCCGGGCCGTCGAAGAAGGCGGCGGCCTGCGGCGCGCTGGAGGCGGTGTAGGACATCATCTCCGTGCCGCCGGCGATGATCAGGTCCTCCATGCCGGCCATGATCTGGGCGGCGGCCAGGTTCACCGTGGTGATGCCCGAGCCACAGAAGCGGTCCAGGGTCATGCCGCTGGCCCGGACGTCGAAGCCGGCGGCCAGGGCGGACATGCGGCCCAGGTCGTTGCCCTGCTTGCCCCGCTGGGAGGAGGTGCCCCAGATCACGTCGTCGACTTCATTGGTCTTGATGTCGTTGCGCTGGGCGATGCCCTTCAGGACGGTGGCCGCCAGGTGCTGCGGGTGGAAGTCCGCCAGGGCGCCCTTGCCCACCTTGCCGATGCCCCGCGGCGTGCGCGCCGCGTCGATGATCCAGGCCTCACCCATCTTGCGTCTCCCGTTCGTGTGCGCCGTCGCGCGGCGATGAAGACGCACTTTGAGCGCCGGACGCGACGTCAGGGAAGCCCCTTTCGACGGGATTGCCTGCCGGGCCGGGCGCGCTAGAAGGGGGCCATGACCGAAACACCCCCCGCCGACACGCCCCCCGACCGCCTCTGCGTCGATCCCGACAGCCCCTGGCACGACGCCGACGTCCTCGCCCGCGGCGTGGGGGTGCGCTTCAAGGGGGCCGAGAAGACCAATGTCGAGGAGTACTGCATCTCCGAGGGCTGGGTCCGCCTGGCCGTCGGCAAGACGGTGGACCGGCGCGGCAAGTCGATGACCATGCTGCTCAAGGGCCCGGTCGAGGCCTGGTTCGAGAGCTGAGGCCGTGGCGGCAGGGCCCTCCGATCCCACCCGCAGGGGCGTGGTCGCCGGGGCCGCGGCCGCGCCGCTGGCGGCGGGGCCGGCCCTTTCGCAGGACCTGATCTCCATCCGCACCGACCTCGAGACCTGGGTCGCCATGGGCGACAAGGCGTCGGGGGGACCCGGAGACAGGGACTCCGGCGCCTGGATGGAGAGCCGGCTGAAGCGGTTCGGATACCGGACGCAAAGGCAGGCCTTCGAAGCGCCCTCCCACCGTCCTGGCGTCGTCGCCCTGACGCTGGGGAATACGTCCGTGCAGGGTGTGGCCCAGGGGCCCGCCAGGGTCACAGGACCGGGGGGCGTCACCGGCGCCCTGACGTGGGGGATACCCGCCTCCCCCTCGGGGGGCGCCCTGGTGTTCATGGACCTGCCCGCGCGACGCTGGTCGAGCGTCCGCCAGGCCGAGCTCCGGGACCTCCCGGACCGGGTCCGGGCCTCCGGCGCCGCCGGCCTCCTCCTCGTCACGAACGGACCGACCGGCGAGGCCATCGCCCTGAATGCGCCGGCCGGGGCGCCGCCCTTCGGCGTTCCGACCCTGGTCCTCGCCCCGAAGGACGCCGGGCCCGTCCTGGCCGCCGCCCGGGAGGGCCAGACGGCGCGGCTGGTCATCGACGGCGAGGCCGGCCAGCGCCCCGCCTTCAACCTCATCGGGCGGATCGACCGCGGAAAGGGCAGGACGGTGATCCTGTCGACGCCGCGCTCGGGCTGGTTCACCTGCGCCGGCGAGCGCGGGCCAGGCGTCGCCCTGTGGCTGGCCCTCCTGCCCTGGATGGCCAAGCGCCTGAAAAACCACGACATCGTCGTCGTCTCCGCCAGCGGGCACGAGTATGAGAACCTGGGCGCCGAGGCCTTCCTGCACGGGGAGGCGCCGGACCCGAAGCGGACCGCCCTGTGGGTCCACCTGGGCGCCGGCATCGCCGCCCGGGACTGGGAGGAGACGCCTCAGGGCCTTGAGCCCCTGGACCGCCCCGACCCGGCGAGGGTGCTGATGGGATCAGCCCATCTCGTTGAGATCCTGAAGGAAAGCTTCGCCGGCGAGGCCGGGCTGGACGCCCCCCTCCCCGCCGGGCCGGCGGCCGCGGGCGAGCTGGCCGAGATCCTGAAGGCCGGCTACCCCGCCGCCTTCGGCGTGTTCGGGGCCCACCGCTTCCACCACACGACCCTCGACGACGCCCGCTGCCTGGACCCCGCCTTCGTGGAGCGCCTGCTCCCCCGCTTCCAGGCCGCCATCCTGAAGGCCCTCGGCGAGGCCTGACTTCCCCTTGCCTGACCCCGGGTCAGGCCGCATCAATTGGCGGCGTGACAGAGGGGCCCGGCCCCCGGGGAGGACGCATGACCTACGAGACCCTGCTCTGGGAACAGGACGGCCCCGTCCTGACCCTGACCCTCAACCGTCCCGACAAGCTGAACGCCTACACGGCGACCATGGGCCTGGAGATCGAGGACGCCTTCGTGCGCGCCGACGAGGACGACAGCGTGCGGGTGATCATCGTCACCGGCGCCGGCCGGGCCTTCTGCGCCGGGGCGGACATCTCCTCGGGCGCGGGGGCGTTCGACGCAAAGGCCGAGGGCTCGGTGGCCTTTGGCGACGCCGGGACGACGGCGCGGCGGCGCTCGGGCGGCGGCTTCGTCGGCGCCATCTTCAACTGCCGCAAGCCCATCATCGCGGCCCTGAACGGCGCGGCGGTGGGGGTGGGCGCGACCCTGACCCTGCCCATGGACATCCGCATCGCGGCCAGGGGCGCCCGGATCGGTTTTGTCTTCGCCCGGCGGGGCCTGGTGCCCGAGGCCGGCAGCGCCTGGTTCCTGCCCCGGCTGGTGGGCCTGCCCACCGCCCTGCGCTGGTGCCTCTCCGGCGCCCTGATCCAAGCCGAGGAGGCGAAGGCCGGCGGCCTGGTGGCCGAGGTGGTGGAGCCCGAGGCCCTGATGGACCGCGCCCGGGAGCTGGCCCGGGAGATCGCCGAGAACACCGCCCCCGTCTCCGTGGCCCTGACCCGGCAGATGCTGTGGCGCTTCAGCGGCGAGCCCGACCCCTGGGGCGCCCTGAAGGTGGACGGCGCCATGGCCATGACCCTGGGCGCCGGCCCCGACGTGCGCGAGGGCGTCTCGGCCTTCCTGGAGAAGCGCGCGCCTGACTTCCCCGGCAAGGTCTCCAGCGACATGCCGCCCCAGTACCCCTGGTGGAAGGACTGACCCCGCCATGAAAATCGACCTCCTGGCCCCCGCCAGCTTCGCCGCCGGCCACCCCCTCGCCCAGTACGACTGGCTGCGGGAGAACGACCCCGTCCACTGGCACGAGGAGCCCGGCGGCCGGGGCTTCTGGGCGGTCACCCGCTATGCGGACGTGCGCGCCGTGGACCGGGGGTTCGAGACCTATTCCTCCGAGCCGACCATCATGATCCCCGACCCGGCGGAGGAGTCGGCGGCCTTCGGGCCCTACAAGATGATGCTGATGATGGACCCGCCGGACCATACGGGCTTCCGCAAGCTCATCCGCTCGGAGTTCACCCTGCCGACCGCGAAGATGCGCGAGGCGCGGATCCAGGCCCTGGCCCGCCAGATCGTCGATGCGGTGATCGAGAAGGGCGAGTGCGACTTCGTGGCCGAGGTGGCGGGCGAGATGCCCTCCTACGTCATCGCCGAGCTCCTGGGCCTGCCGCTGGAGGACGGGCGCGAGCTCTACAAGCTGACCGAGGTGATCCACACCGCCCCCGAGGCCCAGGCCCCCGGCGCCGGCGCCCAGGCGGTGATGAAGATGTTCGAGTACGGCTCGAAGCTGATGGCCGAGAAGCGCGCCCGCCCCGGCGACGACCTGGCCTCGCGCCTGCTGGCCTGCGAGGTGGACGGGCGGCGGCTGGAGGACATGGAGTTCCTGCTCTTCTTCCTGCTGCTGATCGACGCCGGCGGCGACACCACCCGCAATCTGCTGGCCAGCGGCCTGAACGCCATGCTGGACCATCCCGACCAGCTGGCCTGGCTGAAGGCCGACCTGCCCGGCCGCCTGCCCGCCGCCCGGGAGGAGCTGCTGCGCTGGACCACCCCGGTGATCTACATGCGCCGCACGGCCAGGGCCGACGCCGAGCTGGGGGGCAAGACGATCCGCAAGGGCGACAAGGTGGTCATGTACTTCGGCGCGGCCAACCGCGACCCGGCCCGGTTCGACCGCGCGGCCCAGCTGGACCTGGCCCGGGCGCAGAACGCGCACATCGCCTTCGGCAACGGCCCGCACGTCTGCCTGGGCCAGCACATCGCCCGCATCGAGATCGACGCCATGCTGGTGGAGGTGCTCTCGCGGATGGAAGAGGTGGAGCGCACCGCCCCGCCCGAATGGCTGGCCAGCAACTTCATCTCCGGGCCGCGGACCATGCCGGTGCGGTTCCGGGCGGGGCGGCGGGTGGGGGTGGAGTGAGACCTGGACCAACAGGGCGGCGCTGAGACGCAATGAGGTTGGCCCAACCTGAACCTGCCTTCGCACAATTCGAGTGATAGCGTCGAAATGCAGTTAGTTGGCCGATCAATCGCGGCGCTCTATTATGACGGTCAGTATAGTGTAAAATCAGCTTTCGCGTAGCTTCATCTTCTGGAGCCCATGGAAGTGATGTTCAGGATCTAATTTTCCTCATCAAGGATGGGGCCCGCTAACTCAGTGAGGCCTTCGATCGTGATGTGAGCCCCTGAAAAAACACAAGGCAAAATCAGTAGCATCGATCGATGCGCCACTTTCATTCTGTCAATGGCTCACGACTTGAGCGGTATGCTACCTCCCGCATGGCAGCGTACAAGTCGAAGGACGTGAAGGCGTCGCCCGTTGCTTCGACTCGCCCCTCATACTCCGATTGGGCAGTCATCGCGCGGTCGCCGTAAAGGCGCGGCGCTGAGTTAGCGCGGCGCACCACCTCAACCTCGCCCAGGAACTTCTCGCCTCTCCATATCTCATAAAGATTGCCCCTGATCGCTTCATAAGTCTCGAAATCTCCGATTGATCGGAGCTGACGCCCCCTTGGTTCACGCGGACCGCTCAGGGAGTCGGCAGCCGTAGCTTCGGAGACAACAACACCCTCTGACGCGCCGACTGCTGGTCGGCTTTCAATCGGTGGGACCGGCGCAGCTGCGCTTCGCTGGTTTGGCTTAGGAACCTGATCTGGCTGCGCCTTTGAACCAAGCTCTCGAGCAATCCGTTCGCGAACCCGTTCCAGCCATGACAGCAGCTTTGCTGTTTCGCGTGCTGGATCGGCGAACCAATCTGTCGACCACACCCGATAGATATTCCAACCCAAGTTCTCGAGAATCGTCTGTCGAATATGGTCTCGATCCCGGACACTTAACCCCGAATGGTACGGAGCTCCATCACACTCAATGCCAGCGATGAACCCCACCGGACAGCTTGCATGTCGAACTCCCAAATCAATTCGGAACTTCTCTACACCAACCTGATACACAACGTCGTAGCCACCTCGGCGCAACGCATCGGCGACGAAAAGCTCGAAATCGCTATCAGTTTCGCCACCCGAGGCGTCGTCGTAGTGGGCGCCGCCGTGGGCGTAGTTCAAATAGCTCTTAAATGCGATCACGCCCTTGGAGGACTTCTCGGTCACCTTCACGTCATCGGGACGAAGCGACGTGATCAGGCGGCAGGACATCTTCGCACGGGTTACAAGTACGTTCAGCCGTCGCCAACCAGCCTCGCGATTCATCAGGCCGAAGTTTTGCCGCACAACGCCATTCTTGTCTGGCCCATAGACGGTCGAGATCAGTATAATATCGCGCTCGTCACCCTGAACGTTTTCGAGATTTTTGATAAAGAACTCATCGATCGTCCCGGCAAATGCCTCGACATAATTTCGGACTCGCTCCTCTTCGACGATCAGCCGGTCGAACTCGTTCCGAAGCAGCTCCGTTTGCTGGGCATTCATCGCAACAATCCCGATTGACCGCTCGGGATGGGTCTGCATAAGCCCAAAAGCCTGTTCGATAACTAATTCCGCCTCACGCTGGTTGAGCGACGACTCATAAGCTGTGTCTGGGTAGAATAATGGTGCATAGAAGCACTTCACGCCCATCAGTTCGTCATCGTTTGCCATCGGACTGGGAAAAACTACTAGATCACGATTGTAAAACTGGCGATTTGAAAACTGGATGAGGCTCTCATGCTGAGATCGATAGTGCCACTTTAGGCGCGGCTTCGTTCTGAACCTCTGATTTGCTAGGTCCAGGATGGATTCGGTCCCTTCATCGACTCCAACCCCGTCGCCATCGTCTGAGCGGCCATCAAGGCCCACAACCTGAAAATGGTCGCTTGGCGGTAGCTGATTGGCATCACCAACGACCACGAACTGGTCGGCTCTCATAATGCAGCTTACCGAAAACTCCGGGCGCATCTGTGAAGCTTCGTCGATGATCAGGAGGTCGAAATTGAGCGACCCAGGACGGATGAATTGGGCAATGGATGTCGGGGACATCATCCAGACTGGCTTCAATACCTGCAAGGCCCGACCGGCACGGTGCACAACATCCCGGAGCGGCGTCCTAGGACGGGTGAGCCCCACCTCGCTCTCCAGCAAGCGCAGCTCCGTGAAGTCGGCCTTCCGTCCATACCCGACCCCAGTCGGCGGTGTTTCAGCAAGACACCGTACGACAATTGCTGCGGCTTCAAGCTTGTGTAGGTCCTTGTCGACCTTCTTGAACGACTGCCTTGCGGCATCCAGCGACAGGCTGCCAAGACGTCCCAGTTCCTGCCCGTCGCCCCCTAGGTAAGAGCTCAAGAGCTTAGAGACAGTGACCAGCTCATAGAGATCGTCGATCAGGTCAGCGGGTACCTTCTGCAACGTCGCAGCATCTGCGAACGGCGAGAGGTTGCATGCTGCAACTGCCGCTCGGTATTTTAGGAGGTCTGCGGCCAGGCTGATCCCCCGCTGGTCGGCGCCTAGTTCGCGAAGTATGGTCGAGGCTTGTTCCCAGTTAAGCTCGCCACACAGGTCCGCAGTGTCGAGCTCGGCCTCGTCCAAGAGTTGATCGGACGCGGTCTCCCAACTCGCAACGACACCGCGCAGATCCGATGCACAAGCCTTCACCGCTGAGATCAGCGCGACTGGCGTGGCGGTTCCGCTGATTAGCGCCTTGATGTTGATAGGGCCGCCAATCGAATGCAAAGCATCAAGCTCTGCCAAGCTAGTTTGTAGATTGTGTAGGGGCTCTGCCACGTCTCCTAACCAGCTGAACATGGGCTGATTGTGAAACGCACCAAAGGTATCCTTCGAGCTATGAAGCAATAGCACTGCATCCACAATAGTCCCGCCCACCTTGCGACGATATGGAGCGTCATCTCTAAGTCCCATTGCTGTGCTGGCTTCAATGATTCTCCGCATCTCAGTCGATCTATCGGAACAGCTATTCAGCAAATCACTGAGTGCGACGTCCGCCAGACCCGCTTCTGTCATCTCAGAGAGTAAGCCACCGAGCCGATCACAACTGGCAGACAGCGTTTGGCGCTCCGTTTCGTCGGCGGCCAGCCAGCCGCGCAGTGCGCCTGCTTCGTCTAGCGTCGCGAGTTGAGCCGCTGCTTCGCGAATTAGGGCTCGCGCTGCGGCGAGAGACGCGAAATCGCTCTCGTGACCATCCCAAAGCATTGCCGGGAATAGCGGTCGGGCCTTGTTATCGTCATGAAACGTCCGCCGCGCCCGGATGTAGCTGGCCGCTCTGCGCAAGAGGGACGCCGTTTGGGCGCGGTCGACAGACCCTTTGCAGATCCGACTAGCGCGCCGCCATGCGGATTTGTACCTGCCGCTGAAGAGCCGCGCCATCGCCCCCGTGGATTCGATCGTGTCCGAAAGCTCTTCCAATTCAGCCGGGTCAGCGTTCAGCGTCTCAGCCTGGATCAGCGAAGTGACGGAGTCGCTCTCCGCCAGCAATGCCGCAGCCTCGCGTGAAGCAGCTGCGATCACGCCGTCTGATACCGCGTCAACAAGGCTGTTTGACAGGAGAGCGCCAATCGATGGTTTGGCCTTCCCGAGTCGAGCCAAGGTTAGAACGACCTGTTCGGCCTTGCCGGTGTCGGTACCCGCTCCATCCGCCAACCTGCCGCTCAAACGGTCGAGGTCGCGACCAGCTCCGGCCAGCAATGCGCCCAGTCGTTCATGCAGGACCTGAATGCGCCGCGCATCGGCAAGTGTCTCGGGGCAGCGATTGACGCACAAGGCCTCCGCCAACCTTTGAGCGGCAGCCAAGTCAACAGACTCGGGGCGCTCCACATCATTTGCTATGTCATCGCGTTGCTTCTGCCACTCAGCCTGCGCTGATAGAAGCTTGAGGCAGGCTGAACGATGATGAAGTGCCGCCCCGACAATCGTTTCGTCAGAACAGGTGAATTCGGGGAGCGCTGAAAGCTGTTCGCTAGCGTCAAGGATTTCGTCGTCCCCAGGGCCTGGCAGAACGATGCCCAGTTCCGCTAGCCGGGCTGCGACTCCCGCAACTGCGCTAGCAGCCTGCCCCGCGGCGGTGGCCGCCTCAAGTGCTGCACTCTGGTCGAATGGGTGCAACTTGTCGGCCATTGTCCATCGGGTAGCATCGCTTCCCTCACCTGGCCGTGTTGCGAGAAGAGCCTTACCAAACTGCGCCAGTACCTCGCGGCCTTCCCGAATCGTGGAACGCTCGAGCGCGGAAACGCCATTGAAATGCCAGCGCGACTCAATCGCCCTGACTTGGTCACGGTCGAACAGCTTGCGCAGGCGGATTTCTCGCCACGCCAAGGCATGCGCCGTCATTCCGGTTTTGCCCAAAGGAGTGCGGACGAGCGAAAGATAGCGCCGGAGCAGATCACGATGCCGACGCAGCTCACTCCGCTTTTCTTCAAGAGCGCGGGCGTTGAACTGCGGCATGGTGCCGAGCCGCTCGCGCACACCAGCATAGACTTCAGCTCGGCTTGCCTTGTCGCCATGAAGCTCGAGCAGCAGCGGACCGAATCCAGCTACCCGTAGGCGGTCGGAAACGACGCGGAGCGCCGCCTGCTTTTCGGCAACGAAAAGAACGCGTTTGCCCTGTGAGAGGGCGGTTGCGATCATATTTGTGATCGTCTGTGACTTGCCCGTTCCCGGCGGGCCCTCAATTGCCATGTCGCGGCCGGCGGCCATGTCCATGATGGCTTTGTGCTGCGATGCATCGGCATCGGTGATAAGCGCGGGAACCCTCGCCTCGAACGCCGGATCGTCGATATCGATGAGGGTGTCATCACCATCAACGCCCGCAATCTCTGCTGCTCCGACAAGCCCAGGCAGCAATCGATGTCCAGCAAAAGCGCCATCTGGCCATTTCTGAGGGTCGAGATCGCGCCAGAGAATCATAGGCGGAAGAACCGATAGCGTGACGTAGGTCCGCAGCGTTAGCCGTCGCCCCTGCGCGAGCACCGCCTTCACCCGGAGAAAATAGGACTCCGGCGTTTCACTTTCGCGCAGAGAGGGAAGCTGAAGCCCCCAATGCTCGCGCGCCTTCTCAACCAGCGCGACGTTGACCTCAAGCCCGCCTTCCCAGACGCTTAATCGATAATCCTTCTTCGCCCGGCCATCGTCCTTCGCCAGCTTCACGGGCAACAGCAGCAGTGGGGCATGTGAGGCGACGTCGGACTCGTCGTCCTCGAACCACTGCACAAAGCCAAAGGCGACGTGGAGCGTATGGTGACCAGTTTCGCGCAGGTGGCTGGTGGCACGGTCATCGATCGACCTAAGGCGACGGTCGAGTTCCTTGCGGATCAGCAGAACGCGGATCTGGTCGTCTTCATGATGCGCGGCGACATCGCCGTCATCGCTCATCCTGAGGTCGTAGGAAGGATCGAAACCATGTGCGCGCGCTAGCGCGGCAACGTCCAGGCCCTTCCCGTAGTCCAGTTTTGGCAGGCCAAGCTGCTGGCGGACCCGGTTGCGAAGGCCGCGCTCGGCATCCTGCCAGGCCCGCGCGTCGCCCTCGGCATCGCCGAGCTTTTCCGTTGCAGCAAGGAACTCTTCGTCCGTCAGGCGGGCACGTTCGTAGGCAATCCCGAAAGTGGGTGTTCGTTCATCGGCCGGGGTCTGCTCCTCGCCCGGCAATGGTTCGAATCCCATACTCCCAGAACCGAGCTGTTCGAACAGCAGGTCGGGTCTCTCATCAACGAACCGAAGCTGACTGGCACTGCGTGATGTATGATTGAACGCGATCAGCGGCGATCGGCGCGATAGGTCAATCAATTTGGAGCGAAGCTTTGCAACGGCTTCATCGGTCCACTCCCGAATCTGCGGATGCCGGGGCGAAGTGGAGTTGGCTGGCGCAACCGCGGTATCGTCCTGCGTCGATTTGGAATCCGTTAACAATACAATCTGCTGTTCAACGCTGCTCAATAGTCGCCTTGCACCATCAGTATGACGATGGACCAGCTCGCAGCGAACAAGATCAAGCTCAGCAATGTTGCTAAAGTTTCGGGTGACTATACCGTTGAGCTCTTCAAGGGATTTGTTCAATAATGGACGACTCACGTGCCCCGCCTCAGGTGCTGATATTTCGCTCGAAATCGATTGTTCGGCATGATCTGGACTAAAACTCAAAATCTTCAAACGCGAATGAACGCTCGGTGATGTTGAGCGTTTACTTTCACCTACCATGCTGCTTGGCGAGTCGAGGTCGCGTCCCAAAGGCTGGAGTCGGAACCGTCGATCTGCGTCAGTATCAGGTTCGGGTCAGGTGGTCAGAGTTGGCAAGCTGACAACCGGGTTATGGCTCACCGAGCCGATTGTTTCTAGCATCATGTAGCTACGCGACACCGCCCAGTTATCAGATTGCTCCAGAATCAGCGCGTCGACGACGCGAATGCCCGTGGCGGAATTCGGGAAGATGTCGATAACAGCGGCTCTTCGCTTGAACTTGCTGTTCGGCTTTTCCGGCGGGTTTGTGCAGGAGATCCGCGCCGATGGTTCTTCGGGAAAGCCGAGTAGGCCAGTATATCCTCGAGCGAGGCGGCCAGCATGTCAGCTAGTTTGAGGACCTTCGCGCACCGGCGCCGGCGCCCAGGCGGTGATGAAGATGTTCGAGCACGGCTCGAAGCTGATGGCCGAGAAGCGCGCCCGCCCCGGCGACGACCTGGCCTCGCGCCTGCTGGCCTGCGAGGTGGACGGGCGGCGGCTGGAGGACATGGAGTTCCTGCTCTTCTTCCTGCTGCTGATCGACGCCGGCGGCGACACCACCCGCAATCTGCTGGCCAGCGGCCTGAACGCCATGCTGGACCATCCCGACCAGCTGGCCTGGCTGAAGGCCGACCTGCCCGGCCGCCTGCCCGCCGCCCGGGAGGAGCTGCTGCGCTGGACCACCCCGGTGATCTACATGCGCCGCACGGCCAGGGCCGACGCCGAGCTGGGGGGCAAGACGATCCGCCAGGGCGACAAGGTGGTCATGTACTTCGGCGCGGCCAACCGCGACCCGGCCCGGTTCGACCGCGCGGACCAGCTGGACCTGGCCCGGGCGCAGAACGAGCACATCGCCTTCGGCAACGGCCCGCACGTGTGCCTGGGCCAGCACATCGCCCGCATCGAGATCGACGCCATGCTGGTGGAGGTGCTCTCCCGGATGGAAGAGGTGGAGCGCATAACGCCGCCCGAATGGCTGGCCAGCAACTTCATCTCCGGGCCGCGAACCATGCCGGTAAGGTTCCGGGCGGGGCGGAGGGTGGGGTGAGGACCTGGGAAGGGGCCTGACCTGGAATCTGGCGACAAGCCGGCGCACCTGCGCTATCGGACCGTCATGAGGCGGGGCCTTCACGCGCGAGGTTGGCGATGCCGGGCATGGCTGGTGCTGGCCCTGCTCTCCGTGACGCTGCGCGTCCTGACGCCGTCGGGCTATATGTTCGCTCCGGACTCGCCCTCCGGGTACGCCCTCTGCACCAGCCAGGGGATCCAGGAACCGGACCGCGAACCTGGCGAGACAGACGCCGCGGCCGGAATGAAGGATGCGCCTTGCGCCTTCGCCGGTGTCGGCGCCGTCGACGTCCCACCAGTCTCACCAGGGGTCTCGTCGCCCATTGGCGACCTGTCGCGCCATGGGGTCTACGCCCTGCAGGAGACCCTTCGCCCCGGCCTCGGGCTTGCTGCGCCGCCCCCGCCCTCCACGGGCCCTCCCCTATCCTGACCTGACCGCCGCCTCCCGGCGGCCCGGCCGAGCATCCTGTGGGATCCGGCCGCGACCATGATCGCTGGCCGGGCTGCAAGGCCCGGTCGCCCAGGTGTTCATCCCCCCCGGGTTTCAAGCCGAAGTGTCCGCTGGTCGGGGGTCAGGAGCGTTCCCAATGAAAAGCCGTCTCTTCCTCACCGCCGCCGTCATGGCCTTGCTGTCGCCCCCGCCCGCTCAAGGGGGGCGGGCGCCCTTACGGAAGCCGGAGACCAGAATTGAGCCCTGATCGCCGGACTCTCCTTGGCGGTGTCACAGCCCTGACCGCCCTTTCCCCCCTTCTCACACTCGAGGTCGCCATGACTGCCCCCGCTCCGCCAACCCTGAAGACTGTCGACGCCGCTGCGGCCGACGCCCGCACCCAGCTCATGTCGGTTCCCGGACTGAACATGCACGGGGACGAGGAGGTCGCCATGCTGCTCTATCCCGGGTTCACCGCCCTGGACCTGGTCGGTCCCCACTACTTCTTCGCCTCGATGATGGGCGCAAAGGTCCATCTGGTGACCACGACCGGCGACCTGTCGCCCGTGTCCAGCGACCTCGGCCTCGCCATCGCCCCGACCGCGACCCTTGCCGACTGTCCGAAGGATCTGACGGTTCTGTTCGTGCCGGGGGGCTCCACGGGAACCCTGGCTGTAGCGTCCGACCCGGTGGTGCGGGCCTTCGTGGCGGATCGCGCGTCCCGCGCCACCTGTGTGACCAGTGTCTGCACTGGCTCACTCGTTCTCGGCGCCGCAGGCGTCCTTCGCGGTCGCCGTGCGACCTCGCACTGGGTGGTCAGGGACATGCTGGAGCACTTCGGGGCGATCCCGACAGACGCCAGGGTGGTCATGGACGGACCGGTCGTGACCGGAGCCGGCGTCTCGGCCGGCCTCGACTTCGCCATCGCCGTCGTGGAGCGCCTCCGGGGCCGGCCTTACGCCCAGGCGCTCATGTTGCAGGCGGAGTACAAGCCCGAGCCCCCGTTTCCCGGCGGGACACTCGCGAGCACGGACCCGGCCATAGCGGGTCCCATGCGGGACATGTTCGCCGGCTTTGCGGCCCGCGTCGCCGAGCTGCCGGCCCCCTGACGGCTGAAAAAGCCCCGAAAGGGCCTTAATCCGGACCCGACCCGGACACATCCGCCCGTCAGGTTGGCAAGGTCGGCGGTCGGACCTGGTTCCGGCCCCTGAACGCCCCCCCAGCCCCCCCGGGGCCGGGACCGGCCGCCGCACCTCTCTCCATCCCGGATTTGACCCTGCGGTTTCGCGACGGCGGCCCTCCCTGCGGAAGGCCGTCGTTCTTGTGTCGGTGATGGAACCGTTGGACAGAGCTTGCAGGCTGGCGCAGGTTAGCCATATCCTTAGCTAAGGAGGCGCCCATGGCCCAGTATTCCGTTCATGACGCCAAGACCCAACTGTCCCGCCTCATCGCGCGGGCGCTCGCCGGGGAAGAGGTGGTGATCGCGCGGGGGAACTCGCCGGTCGTTCGGCTGGCGCCGCTCACCTCGCCCGGACGGCGGCGGTTCGGCGCGCTCAAGGGCAGGATCGCCATGGACGCCCGGTTCGACGAGCCCCTGCCCCATGACGAGCTCGAGGGCTGGAACCTTCCGTGAGACTCCTGCTCGACACCCACGCCCTCATCTGGTGGCTGGCGGGAGATGAGAAGCTGAGCCTTCGTGCGCGCGACGCCATAGCCGACGAGGCCAACACCGTCGCCGTCAGCGCCGCCTCGGCCATGGAGGTCGCCACCAAGCACCGGATCGGCAAGCTGCCGGACGCCGCCCTGCTGGCGCAGGACTTCGAGGCCATCGTCGCCGACCAGGGCTTCTCGGAGCTGTCGATCAGCGTCCGGCACGCCCGACTGGCCGGCGAGATGGGCATCGCCCACAAGGATCCGTTCGACAGGCTGCTGATCGCCCAGGCCCTGGCCGAGGACATGGTGCTGGTCTCCAACGAGGCGCGCTTCGACGACTCTGCAGTCAAGCGGCTCTGGTAGGCGGACCCGTCCGGAAACACTGGCGGACCGGCGCGGGGTTTGGCAAAGGCGTCTGGCGCACGCCGGCCGGCGGTCGGGGGCGGCGCGGGGAGGCAGTCCATGGCCGATGGTGATGACGGCGCGCAGACCTGGCGCCACGAGACGGTGACCGAGGGGCCCTGGGCGGGCTGGATCGCCTATGGCTCGGACCCGTTCGAGGAGCACGCCGGCCCCTTCTATTACCGCCTCGACGCGGCAGGCGCGCCGGTCTGCGCCATGCGGACCGAGGCCCAGCACATGAACGGCGGCGGCTTCATGCACGGCGGGGCCCTGATGACCTTTGCCGACTACGCCATCTTCGTCTTTGCGCGCGAGCACCTGCAGGACGGCCACAGCGTGACCGCCAACTTCAACGCCGACTTCGTGGGAGCCGTTCCCCTCGGCGCCCTCCTGGAGTGCCGGGGCGAGGTGGTGAAGGGCGGACGGAGCCTCATCTTCCTGCGCGGCCTGATGACCGTGGAGGGCCAGACGGTGTTTTCCTTCTCCGCCGTCATCAAGAAGACCGGCAAGCGGACTTGAAGGCGCGGCTCTCCGTCCTGGACCTGTCGCCGGTTGGCGGCGAGGCCACGCAGGCTGAGGCCATGCGGGAAACGATCGCCGTGGCCCAGGCGGCCGAGCGGCTGGGCTATGACCGGTTCTGGGTGGCCGAGCACCACAACATGCGCAGCCTGGCCTCGGCATCGCCCGAGATCCTGATGGCCGCCCTGACCCAGGCCACCAAGACCATCCGCCTCGGCTCGGGCGGGGTCATGCTGGTCAACTATTCGCCCCTGAAGGTGGCGGAGGTCTTCATGGCCCTGGAGGCCCTGGCGCCGGGGCGGATCGACCTGGGCGTCGGCCGGGCCCTGGGGACGGACGGGCGGACCGGCGGGGCCCTGCGCTCGGCGGGGTCGGAGGCCTTCCCCCAGTACTTCGCCCTGCTCAACGCCTGGCTGCTGGACGCCGGCGGGGTGGAGCCGATCACCGAGGCCCATCCGGCCCGGGGCATCCACGCCTCGCCCTCGGGGCCCTCGCACCCCGACCTCTTCCTCCTCTGCTCCTCGCCGGAGACCGCCGACTTCGCCGGCCGCGCCGGGGTGGGCATGGTCTTCGCCGAGTTCATCGCCCGGGCTGACGGCGGCCCGGCGGTGAGCGCCTATCGCGCCGCCTTCACCCCCTCGGCCTTCCGTGAGCAGGGCTGGGCGGCGGTGGCGACCATCGCCCTGGCCGCGGAGACCGCCGAGGCCGCCGAGCGCCTCGCCGCCCCCATGCGGGCCAGCGCCCTCGCCGGCCTGGACGGCCCCGGCGCAGACGGCGAGCGGCCGCGCTTTCCCCGTATCGAGGACGCCCTCGCCTTCCTGGAGGCCCGCCGCGACGACCCCCGCCTGGCCGGCGTGATCGCTCGGGCGATCGTGGGTGATCCGGAGACCGTGCGCCGAGGTTTGGCGCAGAAGGCCGAGGCGACCGGGGCGGACGAGCTGTTCGTCATGGCCGTAGGGCCGGACCTGGACAGCCGGGTGCGGTCGCTGGAGCTGATCAAGGGGGGGTGAGGCGGGGGTCTTCGGTGAGCGGTTGAAGCTCCGTCGACCCCCTCACCCGGCTTCGCCGGGAGCTCCCCCTCGGGGGAGCAATTGCTGAGTCATTCCTCCCCATCAGGGGGAGGTAGACCGCGCAGCGGGCCGGAGGGGGTCAACCAGACCGCCGTTGACCCCCTCAGTCGGCTTTGCCGACAGCTCCCCCTTGGGGGAGCAAACTACGGGCCTCAGACCGCCACGGTCGCCGCCGGGCGGGCGCGCATGGCGGCCATCCAGCGGTGCACGCCTTCCAGCTCCGCCGGGATCTCCAGCTTGATCATCCGGGTGAAGTCGATGCCGATGAAGGCGACGATGTCGGCGATGGTGAGGCGCTCGCCGGCCAGCCATTCATGGTCGCGAAGCTGGCGGTCGAGGACCTTCAGGCCCCGCAGGCCCGCCGTACGGTTGGCCTCGGCGATGGCGGGGACCTGGGTCTCCAGCCGGGCCAGGGCCGGGTGGGTGTGGCGGACGGCCAGCATGAGGGGCCAGGCGACCAGGAGCTCGCCGCGGCGGGTCCACATCTCGATGACGGCGGCCTCTTCCGGCGTGGCGCCGAACAGGTTGCCCTGCGGGTAGCGGCTCTCGAGGTATCGGCAGATGGCCAGGCTCTCGGTGAGGCAGGTCCCGTCGTCCAGTTCCAGGGCCGGGATATTGGCGAGGCCAAAACGCTGAATGTAGTCGGGCGTCTTGTGGTCGCCCTCCATGATGTTGATGCGGACGATCTCGACGTCCTCGATCCCCTTCTCGGCCATGAACCAGCGCACACGGCGGGGATTGGGGGCGAGGGGCGTGTCGTAGAGCTTCATGGGGAACTCCCGTTCCAGCGGCTCAGTGGAAGAGTTCGCGGGGCAGGAGACCCACGACGGCGGCGGACAGGCAGGTGGCGAGGAAGCCGGCGAACATGGCCTTCCAGACCATGCCGATGACCTCGGAGCGGCGCTCGGGCACGAGGACGGAGTAGCCGGCCACGTTCATTCCCACCGAGGCGATGTTGGCGAAACCGCAGAGGGCGTAGGTCATCAGGACCCGGGTGCGCGGATCGATGGCCTCCAGGGGCGTCGCGCCCAGCTGTATGAAGGCGGAGAACTCGGTCAGGACCAGCTTGACCCCCAGGAGGGAGCCGGCGAGGCGGGCGTCCTCGGCGGGAACACCGGTCAGCCAGACCAGGGGGGCGAAGATGAGTCCCAGGATGCGCTCGAGGGTCAGGGGGGCGCCGGCCACGTCGGGCAGGAGGCCGAGGACCCCGTTCAGCAGGGCGGCGATGGCCACGAAGACGATCAGGGTCGCGCCGATGTTGAGGGCGATCTGAAGGCCGTCGGAGGCGCCCCGGATCACCGCATCGATGCTGCTCTCGTAGACCTTGTCCGGACCGTGATCGAGGGGATCGGCCTGCTCGGCGACGCGATCCCGGGGCACGAGGATCCGGGCGAGGAGCACCCCCGCCGGCGCCGAGATGATGGAGGCGGTGATGACGTGGGCCGCGGCGTTGGGCAGGAAATCCTTCAGGATGGCGGCGTAGGCCACCATGGTCGAGCCGGCCACGCAGCTCATGCCGACGGTGATCAGCATGAAGAGCTCGGAGCGGCTCAGCCGGGCGAGGTAGCTTCGGATGAAGATCGGCCCCTCGACCTGGCCCATGAAGATGGTGGCGGCGACGGCCAGGGCGGGCGGGCCGCGCAGGCCCATGGTCTTCTCGAAGACGAAGCCGAAGCCCCGGGTGAGGACCTTGAGGATCTTCCAGTGCCAGAGCAGCGCCGCCAGGGCGCAGACCACCAGGATGACCGGCAGGACCCGGAAGGCGAAGACGAAGAGGGCGCCGGAATTGGCGACGGCGTAGGGCTGGCCCTCCCCGCCCGCGAGGTAGCCGAAGACGAAGGCCACGCCGGTCTGGGTGGCGGCGGCGAGGGCCTCGACCCCCTGGCCGAGGGCGGCCACCACGGCCCGCAGGGGCGGCAGGCCGAACAGGCCCAGCACCAGCAGGAGCTGGATCAGGAGGGCGCCGCCCGCCAGCCGCCAGGGAAAGGCGCGGCGGTTCTCGGACAGGGCCCAGCACAGGCCCATGATGACGGCCAGGCCCAGAAGGCTCTGGGCGTTCTCGGCGCGGAACATGTCCTGGTCTCCCCCGGTGCAAACCCCACTTGAACGCTGGAGGGCCTCCGGCGCAACCCGCTAGCTGTTGGGGATCAACAGGTTGTCGGCGAGGCCGTCGACCCCCTCACCCGGCTTCGCCGGGAGCTCCCCCTTGGGGGAGCAACGGCTTAGTGATTCCTCCCCCCAGGGGAAGGTGGACCGCGAAGCGGGCCGAAGGGGGTCAGCTGAGGGGCCGTCGACCCCCTCACCCGGCTTCGCCGGGAGCTCCCCCTTGGGGGAGCAACGGCTCAGTAATTCCTCCCCCCAGGGGGAGGTGGACCGCGAAGCGGGCCGGAGGGGGTCAGCTGAGGGGCCGTCGACCCCCTCACCCGGCTTCGCCGGGAGCTCCCCCTTGGGGGAGCAATTGAGGCGTTGCTAGCCTTCGACGAAGCCGGCCCAGGTGCTCATGTAGTTCACGAAGGTCGGGCCCAGGCCCTCAGCCTCGAGATGGGAGCGGGAGACCGGGAGGCTGACGGGGCGGAAGTCGGGGTTGGCGCGGGCCTTCTGGGGCCAGTCGTGGTGCAGGATGGCGGCCCGGCCGAGGAGGACGAAGTCGGCGCCGGCGTCCAGCATGGCCCTGGCGTCGGCGGCGCTCATGAGCTTGCCGGCGACGCCGAGGCGCACGTCCCCGCGGGGCAGGTCGGTGAAGAACGACATGAGGGTCCGGCCGCGATGGGCCTCCTCGACCGGTTCCTTGAAACAATCCCAGAGGGACATGTCGAGGTAGTCGATCCTCGCCTCGGACAGGAGGCGGCCGGCGAGGTCGCGGACCTCCATCAGGCTGAGGCCGAACCGCTCGGGCGACAGGCGCAGGCCGAGGTTGAAATCGGCGCGGCAGGCGGCCCGGACGCCGTCGATGATCTCGAGGATCAGGCGGGCGCGGTTCTCGGGCGAGCCGCCGTAGGCGTCGGTGCGGCGATTGGTCTCGGCGCTGAGGAACTGGCAGAGCACATAGCCGTGGGCGCCGTGGATCTCCACGCCATCGAAGCCGGCCTTGTCGGCGCGGACGGCGGCGGCGACGAAGTCATCACGCAGCTGGTGGACCTCATCCAGGGTCAGGGCGCGGGAGCCCGTACCGGCGTCCTCCGAGGGGCAGACCGGCGCCTCGCCGATCAGGGCGGCGGGCGAGCGCATGCCGGCGTGGTGCAGCTGAACGACCCCGAGGCTGCCCGCCTTGCGGATGTCCTCCGCCAGGCGGGCGAGGCCCGGGATGTGGACGTCGGAGAAGATGCCGACCTGGCCGGGGAAGCCCTGGCCGATCCGCTGGACATGGGCCGCCGCGGTCATGGTCAGGCCAAAGCCGCCCTGGGCGCGCAGGGTGAGCCAGCGGTGCTCGTCGTAGGAGAGCGTCCCGTCGGGATGGCTCTGCAGGTTGGTGAGCGGCGCCAGCATCAGCCGGTTCTTCATCTCCGGACCGCGGATGAAGCTCATCGGTGCGAACAGGTCGGTCATCGGTTTCCCCCTCTATCCCTTGGTCGGCCCTAGCGGACCCCGAGTTCCCGGACCAGGGCGTCGGCGCCGTAGACATGGCGCAGGGCCTCGGTGGCGCCGGCGGTGGAGACCACCACGGTCCGGTTCAGGGTTCCGTCATAGCCGTAGTTGCCGCCGAGGGAATGGATGTTCCCGTCGAAGGCGGCTCCCAGGACCTCGCCCTTGGCGCTGATCACCGGCGAGCCGGAATTGCCGCCGATGATGTCGTTGGTCGTGACGAAGTTGAAGACGGTGTCGAGCTTCATCCGGTCGCGGGCGGCCAGCCAGCGGTCGGCGACGCGGAAGGGCTCGGCGCCGGTGGCGCGCTCATAGAGGCCGGCCAGCTGGGTGGTCGACGGGACCTCGGTCCCGCGCCAGGTCCAGCCGGCGACCTTTCCGTAGGACAGGCGCAGGGAGAAGGTGGCGTCCGGATAGACCTTGTCGCCGTAAACCGCGAAACGGGCGGTGGCGATACGGGCGGCGGCGGCCTCGGTAGGGGCCGAGACCTGGGTCTCCCAGGACTTGCGGGCGGCGCGGGCCTCGGAGTCGATGCGGAGGGCGTAGCGGATCATGGGGTCGTCAGACGCCTCGATCGCAGCCTGGCCGCCTTCCCAGAGGGCCTTGCGGACGGCGGGGTCGCCCAGCTTCGAGCCGGAGACGAGGGCGGCCGAAAGGGCCTCGGGGCTCTCGCGGCCCAGGAGCAGCTTGGTGACCGGATCATCGGCGGTCAGGTACTCGCGGGTCTTCAGGAGCCAGAACTCCAGCTCCAGCTGCTCGAGGGGCGCATCGATGGGCGTCGAGTCCAGGAGCTGCTTGGTCAGGAGCGGCAGGCGGGCATCGGCGAACTCGGGCAGGCGCTCGGCGCTGGGCAGGGTGCGCTCGCGCGCGCCGCGGACCAGGATCTGGGCGAAGTTGAACAGGTCGGAGGATCCCCCCGACGCCGCCTCGAGCTGGCGGAAGCGCAGGTACTGGTCGCCGTAGACCTTCTGGATGGCGGCGATCTCGGACCAGGGGTCGCCGATGCGGGCGGCCAGGGCCGGGTCGGCGGCGACGCGCGCCCTCAGGTCGGCCTCGTCGGCCCGCTTGGCGTCCATCAGGGACGGCGTGTTGAGGGCGAACTGGCGGCCGAAAAAGACCTTGAAGCCGTTCTCGAGCCCGAAGAGGGAATCGGTGGCGATCCGCCGGCTCTCGGCGTCGCGGCGCGAGAACTCGATCAGGCGTCCGCGCATCTCCGAGCGCTGCAGCTGGCTGACCGGGATGACCAGGTCGCGCTGGGTCTCGAGCTGGGAGACGGTCAGCAGGCGGTCCGTGGAGCCCGGGTTGCCGGAGACGAAGGTCGCCTCACCCGGCAGCGGGGCGCGGGCCTTCCAGGTCAGGTGCTGGGGCGTGCGGACGGCCTTGCCGTCCTCGTACAGGCGCAGGAAGCCGACATCGAGGGCGTAGCGCGGGAAGTTGAAGTTGTCCGGGTCGCCCCCGAAGAAGGCGGCGCTGAGTTCAGGAGCGAAAACAAGGCGGACGTCGGAATACTTCCGGTAACGGTAGAGCTTGTGCTGGCCGCCCCGGTAGAAGCTGATGACCTGGCAGCGGACGGTCGTATCCGTCCCGCAGGCGGCGGTTTCCAGGCGGGCGTAGGCGGCGTTGCGGGCCTTGATGAAGTCGCCGCCGGACAGGCCGTTGGTCGCCTTGGCGACATCGGCCGACACATCGGTGATGGTCTGGAGGATCTCGGCCTGCACCCCGGGGCAGGTGCGCTCCTCGGCCCGGGTGCGGGCCAGGAAGCTGTCCTTCACGTAGTCGGCCGAACCGGAGGACAGGTTCTGGGCGCAGTCGACCACGCAGTGCTGGTTGGTGAGGACGAGGCCATCCGGCGAGACCAGAGAGGCCGAGCACCCGCTGGTGAGGCGCACGGAGGCGGCCTGGACGCGGTCCAGCCACTTCTGGTCGACCTTCACGCCCAGGGATTGCTCCACCCGGGCCGAGGGGAAGGCGTCGAAGGTCCACATGCCTTCGTCGGCGCGGGCAAGGGCGGGAAGGCAGAGGGTGGCCGCCGCGAGGGCGCCAGCGAGCTTGTAGGTCATGTCAGCATCCGTCCGCGCCCGGGAGGGGCGCCTTTTCCGCCTTCTAGCGAGCCCGGGACAAACGGGCCACCCCCCGGGCGTGGCGCCGGTGCAAACCCCGGGTGTTCAGGCCATAGCCTTACCTTCAGTTAACGCAGTCGGTGGAATGGTGCAGGCGGGGAATGGTCCCCGCGGAGCGTCCATGTCCCTGGCCCTGGCCACGCTGGTCCACGAATGGCGACGGTATCTGGCCGCCGTGATCGCGCTTGCGTTCTCGGGGGTGCTGATCCTTTCCCAGGTCGGGCTGATGACGGGAATCCTGCGCGCCTACACCGCCACAATCGACCGCTCGCCCGCCGAGATCATCATCCTGCCGCCCAAGGCCCAGAGCCTGATGGGAACGACCCAGGCGGAACTGCCCAGCCGGATCCGCCCACGGATGTACCTGCATCCGGACGTCGAGGCCGTGGACACCTGGGAAGACAAGGTGGGCGAGTGGACCAACATCCCCAAGCCTGGCGACAAGCAGGTGCGGACCTACGCCCGCTTGGCCATGGCCGATCCCGCGCCAGGGTCCGTCACCCTTCCCGTGGACTTTCCCGAGAGCGCGAGGCGCGCCCTCGAGGCGCCCCTGTCGGTGGTCGTGGATGTTTCCGCCCTCCAGAGGCTGGGCGTCGGCGTCGGCGATTCCGTCATCATCAGGGGCCAGACCCTTCAGGTTGCAGCCGCGGTGTCGGGCTACGCCAACATTGAACTCCCGACGGTCTTCGTGTCCCGGGACACGCTCATCCGGCTGGGGCTGATGACGGGGGGCGACAAGACCGGCCTGCTCCTCCTGAAGATCCGGGACGGCGGCGACCCCGCAGCGGTCCGGGACTTTCTCAACACCGCAGCAAACGGTGAATACCGCGCCTGGCTCCGCGAGGACCTGTCGGAGGCCAACAGCGCCGCCTTCATGGAGGAACAGGTCGTAGGCATCCTGCTGGGATTTTCACTGGTCCTTGCGATGCTCATCGGGGTCGGCATCACCTCCCAGACCCTTCGCGGCGCGGTGGCGTCCAACATCCGCGAGTTCGCAAGCCTGCGCGCCCTGGGGGTGTCCATGCCCGCCCTGCGGGGTGTGTTGGTGGAGCTGTCCTTCTGGGTCGGGATTGCAGGCCTGGCGGGAACCGCAGTCCTTACCGGCTGCGTCCTGGCGGCGGCGCGCCTCGGCAATGTCAACATGAGCCTGCCCCCCACCTATGTCGGAGGCGTCGCGGCGCTCCTGATGGCGATCTCCCTGGTCTCGGGCTTCCTGTCCCTCGGAGCCCTGTCGCGCAGCGAGCCGGCGGAGCTGCTGCGATGAGCGGAGAGACAGCGATCCGGTCGCAGGGCCTGACCAAGCGTTACCGGTCCGGAAACGCAACCCTGACCGTCCTGGACCGGGCGGACTTCGACGCCCGGAGCGGCGAGATCGCCCTGGTGATGGGGCCGTCAGGCTCGGGCAAGTCGACCCTGATCGCGGTGCTGTCGGGCCTCCTGCGCCCGGACGCCGGATCGGTGAACGCCCTGGGCGTGGACCTCTGGGGGCTGAAGCCCGCCCAGATCGACCGCTTCCGCCTGGACCACTGCGGCTTCATCTTCCAGGGGTTCAACCTGTTCCCCGCCCTGACGGCCCTGGAACAGGTGGCCCAGGTCCTGAGGTTCGCCGGCCGTTCCCCGCGCGAGGCGCGCCGCCAGGCCGAGGCGGCCCTGGACGCCGTGGGCCTGACCCCGCGCCTGACCCTGCGCCCGGCCGAGCTGTCCGGCGGCGAGAAGCAGAGGGTGGCCATCGCCCGGGCCCTGGCCAAGAAACCCCGGCTGATCTTCGCCGACGAGCCGACCTCGGCCCTCGACGGCGAGAACGGCCAGAGGGTGATCGCCCTCCTGCAGACCGCCGCCCGCGAACAGGACGCCGCGGTGATCTGCGTGACCCATGACCAGAGACTTGAAGCCTGGGCGGACCGGGTCATCCATATCGAGGATGGTCGGATCGCCGGAGCGGAAGAGGAAACCCGATGACTGGCCTGCTGCGTAACCCCCTGGTTTGGGTCCTGGCCGTGCTGCTGGCTGGCGGCGGCGGCTTCGTCGTTTGGAGGACGCTGGGCGCGCGCCCGCCCGTCGCGCCTGTCGCGCCATCCTCGCCCTACTCGGCGGCGGCCAGCGGCAAGGTGGACGTGGAAGGCGGCATGATCCAGGTCGCCGCCCGTCGCGCAGGGATCATCCGGGACGTCCTGGTCAACGAAGGCGATGACGTGGTCCGCGGACAGGTCCTGGCCCGGCAGGAGGACGAGGAGCCCCGCCTGTCCGCCGGTCGCGCCTCAGCGGCCCTTGGCGAAGCGCGCGCCCGGATCACCGCCCTGGAGGTCGCGGTCTCGACCGCGAAGCGGGAGCGCGAGCGCCTGCGGGGCCTGGTGGGCTCGAACTTCGTGGCCGCCCAGAAGCTGGACCAGGCCGAGGACCAGGTGCGCCAGGCCGAGGCCGATCTGGCGGCAGGACAGGCTTCGGTGGACACCGCCCGGGCGGCCCTGGCCCAGGCCCAGTACGAGCTGGAGCTGACGATCGTGCGCGCGCCGGTCGACGGCCGGATCGCCCGCCGCTACGCCAACCCGGGCAGCGGCGCCTCGACCCTGAACGTGTCCACCCTGTTCGACCTGGAGCCCAAGGCGCCCCGCATCGTGCGGGTGGAGGTGACCGAGGGCGCCCTGCCCTCCGTGGCCCAGGGCCAGGCCGTACAGATCAGTCCCGAAGCCGATCCGGCGAAATCCTATCCCGGCAAGGTGGCGCGCATCTCGGCCGTCTTCGGCGCCCGGCGCCTCCAGTCTGATGACCCCGCCGAGCGCAAGGACGAGCGGGTGGTCGAGGTGGTGGTCACCGCCGACGGCGCGCCCCTGCTGATCGGCCAGCGCGTACTGGTGCGGTTCCTGAAGCCCGGCGCGAAGGCCGTGCCCGCCGCGGCTTCTTGACGCCCGGCCCCGGCCGCCGCACAACCCGGCCCGACTTCAATTCTGGGCAGGGAGCCTTCTCATGGCTGACATCCGTTTCGACGGTAAGGTTGCGATCGTCACGGGCGCGGGCGGCGGCCTCGGCCGGCAGCATGCGCTGGAGCTGGCGCGGCGTGGCGCGAAGGTCGTGATCAACGACCTGGGGGGCTCGATGGATGGCTCGGGCGGCTCCTCCGCCGCGGCCGAGGCGGTCGTGGCCGAGATCAAGGCCTTCGGCGGCGAGGCCATCGCCAACGGCAGCTCGGTGACCGACGACGCCGGCGTCGCCAACATGGTCCAGCAGGCCATGGACGCCTGGGGCCGGATCGACATCCTGGTCGCCAACGCCGGCATCCTGCGGGACAAGACCTTCTCGAAGATGGAAATGGCCGACTTCGAGGCGGTGATGAATGTCCACGTCATGGGCTCGGTGAAGCCGGCCAAGGCGGTCTGGGAGATCATGAAGGCCCAGAACTACGGCCGGATCGTTGTGACGACCTCGTCCACCGGGCTCTATGGCAACTTCGGCCAGTCCAACTACGGCGCCGCCAAGCTGGCCCTGATCGGCTTCATGAACACCCTCAAGCTCGAGGGCCAGAAGAACAACATCCACGTCAACGCCATCAGCCCGGTGGCCGCGACCCGGATGACCGAGAACCTGATGCCGGCCGAGGTCCTGGCCAAGCTGAAGCCGGAGTACGTGACCCCTGCCGTGGTCTACCTGGTCTCGGAAGAGGCCCCCACCGGCGTGGTCATGACCGCCGGCGCCGGCGCCTTCGCCCAGGCCCGGATCTACGAGACCGAAGGCGTCTATCTGGGTGAAGGCGGGCTGTCGGTCGAGGAAGTGCGCGACAACTTCGCCCGCATCACCGATCCCACGGGCCAGCAGGCCTACGTGAACGGCGGCGAGCAGAGCGGGAAGTTCTTCCGCAAGATGCAGGGCGGCTAGGCCTGGGCGGGGCCGGAGTTTCCCCTTGCCCTGAGAGGGGGAACCCGGCCTATCCTTCTGGCGACCCGGAAACACCGGGCGCTGTGTAGGGGGAGTCCAGAGTGTCCAACGTGAACCGGCCGACGGCGAGCCATAACCTGAGCCTGCCGGCGGCCCTGGCCTTCGCCGCGATCAGCCTTCCCCTGGCTGCCCTGGGCCTTTCGGTTGGCGTCCAGCTGCCGCCCTATTTCGCCAGCCAACTGGGCGTCAGCCTGGCGGTTGTCGGCGGCGCCTTTGGCATCGTGCGGCTCCTGGACATCTGGCTGGACCCGATCATCGGCCTGGGCATGGACCGGACGCGGACGCGGTTCGGACGCTACAGGGTCTGGATGGTGGCTGGGGCGCCGCTCCTGATCGTCGCCGTCTACATGCTCTACAATGCGCCCAAGGGCGCGACGCAGGTCTACCTGATCATCTGGCTGCTCGCGATGTACCTTGGCCAGTCGATCATGGGCTTGTCCCACTCGGCCTGGGCCGCGGTCCTGGCCAAGAGCTATGAACAGAGGTCACGGATCTTCGGCGTGCTCACGGCCGTGGGCGTGATCGGCTCGCTGACCGCCCTCGCCATCCCAATTCTCCTGGAACAGGCGGGCGTAGAAGGGGTCAACCCGATCCAGGCGATAGGATGGTTCGTGATCGCCATGATCCCGGTCACCCTCCTGATCGCCGTGATCCCGACCCCCGAGACCATCAACAGGGACGACGGGGCGCACTTCACCCTGGCCGACTACGCCAAGCTGTTCAGCCGTGGAAACGTCATCCGGATCCTGGCGGCGGACCTCTTCGTCACCCTGGGTCCCGGCTGGATGGCCGCCCTCTACATGTTCTTCTTCACCAGCACCCGGGGCTTCTCGCCGACCGGCGCCAGCCTGCTGCTGATGGTCTACATCGTCGCGGGCTTCGTGGGCGCGCCGCTCACGGCGGCCCTGGCCAACCGCATCAGCAAGCACCGGGCCCTGATGCTGGCGACCACCCTCTACTCCATTGGCCTGATCCTGCTCCTGTTCCTGCCGAAGGGGAGCTTCGCCTGGTTCGTACCCGCCATGGCCGTCGAGGGCGCACTGGCCGCAGGCTTCGGGGTCATGACCCGGGCCATCACAGCCGACATCGGCGACGAACTCCGCCTCGAGGGCGGCCGGGAACAGATCGGCCTGCTCTATGCCCTGACGGCCGCGACCAGCAAGCTGGCGGGCGCCTTCTCCATCTTCCTGACCTTCAATGTCCTGGCCCTGGTCGGTTACGACGCCAAGGTCGGCGCGAAGAACACGCCAGAGCAGATCCTGGGCCTGGAGCTCGCCTACATCGTCGGACCCATCGTCTTCGTCATGCTCGCGGGCGCCTGCTTCATCGGCTACAAGCTGGACGCCGAGCGGCACGCCGAAATCCGGCGCCAGCTGGACGAGCGCGACGGCCATACCGAGGTGGCCTATGACGAGGCTGCGGTGCTTGAGGGCCTGACCGGCGAGCCGGGAGGCCACTCGTCCGTGGACCGGCGTTAGGTTCTGAAACCAAACGCCTGCTCACCCGGCTTCCGGCCGGAGCTCCCCCTTGGGGAAGCCATTGCTGTGTTTCAGCCGGGGCTCAGGCCACCGCCGCGGCCAGCGCCGCGAAGGCCCGGGATGAGGCGCTGTCAGGATGGGAAAGCACGCCTGGCCGGCCCTCGTCGCAGGCCGCCCGCAGGGGCGTCTCCAGGGGGATTTCCGCCAGCAGGGGCACGCCCAGCCGGACGGCCTCGGCCCGGGCGCCGCCCTCGCCGAAGATCGGGATGCGGGCGCCGGTAGAGGGTTCCTCGAACCAGGCCATGTTCTCGACGACGCCCAGCAGGGGCGTCTCGGTCTTGCGGAACATGGCGGCGGCCCGCCGGGCGTCGATCAGGGCGATCTCCTGAGGGGTGGAGACGATGAGGACCCCATCGATCTTCAGCTTCTGGACCAGGGTCAGCTGGATGTCGCCCGTACCCGGCGGCAGGTCGACGACCAACACATCCAGGGGCGCCTCAGCGGTTCCCCACAGGACGTCCTGCACCATCTGGCGGGCGGCGGAGGAGGCCATGGGGCCGCGCCAGATCATGGGCGAGCCCTCGTCCACCAGAAAGCCGATGGACATGACCTTCACGCCCCAGGCCTCGAGGGGAACGAGCTTCTTGTCGGCGTTGAAGGCGGGACGGGAATCCAGGCCCATCATTCTCGGCGCCGAAGGGCCGTAGACGTCGGCGTCGAGCAGGCCGACCGACAGGCCGCGGGCGGCGAGGGCGGCGGCCAGGTTGACCGAGATGGTGGACTTGCCCACCCCACCCTTGCCGCTGGCGACGGCGATGACCCGGCGGACGTGCGGGGGACGTACGGCCTCTCCGGACGGCGCCGGGCGGGCGGCGGGGTCCTCGGACACCCGGGCGGCGGTCCGGCGCTGGGGCGCGGCGCCCACAGGGGTGACCGTGGCGCTGGGCCGGCCGGCCGGCGCTTCGGCGGTCAGCACCACCTGGGCGCGGGTAACGCCGGGCAGGCCGGCGATCAGGGCCTCGGCGGCGTCACGGACAGGCTGGTAGTCGGCCACCTCGCCCGCCGGGACCTCCAGCATGAATCCAGCCCGACCCGGCGCCAGGATCAGGCCACGGACGAGGCCCGCCGCGTTGAGGCCCTTGCCGGACTTGGGATCGACGATTCCGTCGAGGGCTGCAAGGAGGGCGGCTCGGTCGATGGGAGCGTCTGCGGTCATCGGGGTCCCTTCCGGCGTGAGGCCCTCATATCCCGTCGCCGGGCGGCGAAGACAAGAGGCGAAGGTCCCCCGCCAGGCGCCCTTGCCCGCGCGCCGGCGGCGTCCGACAAGGGAGCCATGCCCCTGCCCCGCCCGCCCCGCGCCGTCATCTTCGACATGGACGGCCTGCTGTTCGACACCGAGGTCCTCTATCGCGACGCTCTCTCCGCCGCCGCCCGGGACATGGGGGCCCATATGCCCGAACCCGTCTTCCACAGCCTGATCGGCCTGCCGGGAGAGAGCAGCCGCCGGCTGCTGCTGGACCATTTCGGCGAGAACTTCGACGTCGACGGGCTGTGGGACGCCTCGGCGGAACACTTCCACACCCTCGCCCGCGGGCAGGACTTCCTGAAGGCGGGGGTGCGCGAGTTCCTGGACCTCCTGGACGCCCTGGCCCTGCCCCGGGCCATCGCCACCTCGTCCCGGCATGAGGACGTGACGTTCAACCTGGGCCGGCATGGGCTGGAAGGCCGCTTCCACGCCGTGGCGGCGCGGGGCGACTATCCCCGGGGCAAGCCCCATCCGGACCCATTCCTGGTCGCAGCGGGGCGACTGGAGGTGGATCCGGCAGACTGCCTGGCGCTGGAGGACAGCCACAACGGGGTCCGGTCGGCGGCCTCGGCGGGAATGATGACGGTGATGGTCCCGGACCTGCTGGCGGCGACCGACGAGATGGACGCCCTGTGCGCCCGCATCGTGGACGACCTGCACGCCGCCGCTGACCTGGTCCGTTTCAGCCTCGGGGCCTGAGCCCTCAGTCGCGGACGAACTCGGCTTCGGAGAAGCCCATGAAGTAGAGGGCCGCCGTCAGGTCGGCATGGTCGATCTGGGCGTCGGCCTCGGCGGCGACCACCGGCTTCGCGCGGTAAGCCAGTCCCAGGCCCGCGGCCCCGATCATGGCGAGGTCGTTGGCGCCATCTCCGATGGCGGCCGCCTGGGACAGGTCCAGCCCGAGACGATCAGCCTCCGAGACGAGGGTGGCGAGCTTGGCCTCGCGGCCCAGGATGGGATCCTCGACCGCGCCGGTGAGGTGGCCGTCGGTGACGACGAACCGGTTGGCCCTGTCCCCGTGGAACCCGGCCTGGATGGCCACCCTGCGGGTGAAGAAGTCGAAGCCGCCGGACACCAGGACGCAGTGGGCGCCTGAGGCGGCAAGGGTGCGCACGAAGGTCCGGGCGCCAGGATTGAGGCGGACCCGCTCGGCGTAGGCGCGCTCGAGCTGGGACTCCGGAAGGCCCGCCAGCATGGCCACCCGTTCGCGGAGGGCGCCCTCGAACTCCAGTTCACCCCGCATGGCCCGCTCGGTGATGGCGGCCACCTCCGCCTTGCGGCCGGCGAAGTCGGCCAGCTCGTCCAGGCATTCGCAGGCAATGATGGTGCTGTCCATGTCGGCCAGGAGGAGACGCTTGCGACGTCCCTCCTCGGGCTGGACGCAGAGGTCCACGGGCAGGCCGGAAGCCGCCTCCAGGGCGGCGCGGCGCAGGTCCTGAAGGTCTGCGGGCTCGAGGCGGAGTTCGCGCGCCGACGGGCCGGGCGCGGGCGCCGGCTTGACGGGGCGCCCCCGGGCTGCGAGCGCTTCGGAGATCCGACCCGCGGCGGCGTCCGCCGCAGCCGGGTCCTGGCCGACAAGGGTAAGCGCGATCTGCATGACGTCCCGCATCTGGCTCATCGCCGGCCCCACGGCAAGCGGCAAGTCCGCCCTGGCCCTGCGACTGGCCCGGCTGACTGGCGGCGAGATCGTCGGGGCGGACGCCCTGCAGGTCTACCGCGGCCTGCCGGTCCTGACCGCGGCGCCGGATGCGGCCGACCTGGCGGCGGCGGCGCATCACCTGGTCGGGACAGTGGACGCCGGCGAGGCCTGGTCCACGGGGCTCTGGGTCGCCGCCGCGCGGGCGGTGATCGACGACCTCGCCGCCCGGGGGACCGACGTGATCGTCGCCGGCGGGACGGGCCTGTACTTCGAGGCCCTGGTGAACGGGCTGGCGGACATTCCCGCCGTTCCGGCCACTGTCCGGGCCCGGACGGGAGACGACTACGCCGCCCTGGGCGAAGCGGCCTTCCGGGAGCGGTTGGCCGGGGTCGATCCCGCCGCCGCGGCGCGGATCCTGCCGGGGGACCGGCAGCGCCTCTGCCGGGCCTGGGAGGTGTTCGCCGCCTCGGGCCGGGCGCTCAGCGACTGGCAGGCCGAGCCCGCCGGCGGCCTTCCCGCCGGAAGCTGGCGGGGCGTGCGGCTCATGCCCCCGCGGGAGGCCCTCTACCGGCGCGGAGACAACCGGTTCCTCGCCATGGTCGAAGGCGGCGCCCTGGACGAGGTGCGGGCCCTGGTCGCCCGCGGCCTGGGCCCCGCCCTGCCCGCCTGCAAGGCGGTGGGCGTGCGGCCCATCGCCAGCTTCCTGTCCGGGGAAGTCTCGCTCGACGACGCCATCGCCGCCGGCCAGAGGGAGACCCGGAACTACGTCAAGCGCCAGGAGGTCTGGCTGAGGGGCAGGATGGACGGCTGGCCGACGATTACCGACCTGGAGACTGAGGCGCAGTGGAGGTCATTTCTTGCGCTGAACCCTGACTTGACGCCCTGACAGGGGCATGGCACTAGCCTTTCGACCTGTTTTTGGAGACGACACATGCGTCGCGTCCTCGTACTCGCCAGGCGGCCCGCCGCGGACTGACACCGTCAGCCGCGACTGGTCGCACACGCCCGGGCCCCTTGAGGGCCTTTTTTGTTGCCCATGACACCCTTCGGAAGACCCCCGACATGACCGCCCAGACCCAGACCCTGACCGCCGCCTCCGCCGAGACCCTGACGGGCGCCGAGATCGTCGTGCGCGCCCTGGTGGACCAGGGGGTGGAAGTCCTGTTCGGCTATCCCGGCGGGGCGGTCCTGCCGATCTACGACGCGCTCTTCAACGAGCCGCGCCTGCAGCACGTGCTGGTCCGCCACGAGCAGGGCGCCACCCACGCCGCCGAGGGCTACGCGCGTTCCACCGGCAAGCCGGGCGTGGTGCTTGTGACCTCGGGCCCCGGGGCCACCAACGCCGTCACGGGCATTGTGGACGCCCTGATGGACTCCATCCCCCTGGTGGTCATCACCGGCCAGGTCGCCACCCACCTGATCGGCACCGACGCCTTCCAGGAGTGCGACACCATCGGCATCACCCGGTCGATCACCAAGCACAACTACCTGGTCAAGGACCCGGCGGACCTTCCCCGTGTCATGCACGAGGCCTTCCACATCGCCACCTCCGGGCGGCCGGGCCCGGTGGTCATCGACATTCCCAAGGACGTCCAGTTCGGCAAGGCCGCCTACCAGGGGCCCGGCGAGGTCAAGCACGCCCACAACTATCGCCCGCGGACCCAGGGCGATCCGACGCGCATCGCCGAGGCGGTGCAGTTGATCGCCGGGGCCCGGCGGCCCATCCTCTACACGGGCGGCGGGGTCATCAACGCCGGCCCCCGGGCCGCCGCCCTGCTGAGGGAATTCGCCGCCCTGACCGGCGCGCCGGTGACCTCGACCCTGATGGGCCTGGGCGCCTTCCCCGCCTCGGATGACAAGTGGCTGGGCATGCTGGGCATGCACGGCAGCTTCGAGGCCAACAACGCCATGCACGACTGCGACGTCATGGTCGCCATCGGCGCGCGCTTTGACGACCGGGTCACCGGCAAGCTCGACGCCTTCTCGCCGGGCTCGCGGAAGATCCACATCGACATCGACCCGTCCTCGATCTCCAAGAACGTGCGGGCCGATATCGGCATCGTCGGCGACGCCGCCAGCGTGCTGGAGGACATGATCGCCGCCTGGAAGGCCCGCGGCCTGTCCAACGACGCCGGGGCCCTGGCGGAATGGTGGCGGCAGATCGAGGCCTGGCGGGCGCGCAAGTCGTTCCGCTATGCGCCCTCCGCCGACAGCATCAAGCCGCAGTACGCCATCGAGCGCCTCTACGCCCTGACGCGGGACAAGGACGTCTACATCACGACCGAGGTGGGCCAGCACCAGATGTGGGCGGCCCAGTTCTTCCACTTCGAGGAGCCGAACCGCTGGATGACCTCCGGGGGTCTCGGCACCATGGGCTATGGCCTGCCCGCCGCGGTGGGCGTGCAGCTGGCCCACCCGGACAGCCTGGTCATCGACATCGGCGGCGACGCCAGCGTGCAGATGACCATGCAGGAGATGTCGACGGCCATCCAGTACGGCCTGCCGATCAAGATCTTCATCCTGAACAACGAGTGGATGGGCATGGTGCGCCAGTGGCAGCAGCTGCTGCATGGCGAGCGCTATTCGCACTCCTACTCGGCCAGCCTGCCCGACTTCGTGAAGATGGCCGAGGCCTTTGGCTGCCTGGGCCTCCGGGCCCGGACCCCGGCCGAGCTGGATGACGCCATCCGTCAGATGATCGACTATCCCGGTCCCGTCATCTTCGACTGCTGCGTCACCAAGGAGGAGAACTGCTTCCCCATGATCCCCTCGGGCAAGGCGCACAACGACATGATCCTGGCCGAGGAGACCCGCGACCTGGGATCGATCATCGACGACGCCGGCAAGCGCCTGGTCTAGGTCCTGAGCCGGGACGAAGGGGAGATCAGGCCGCTCGGCTGACCCCTCCGGTCCGCTACGCGGTTCACCTCCCCCTCGGGAGGGAATGACCCGGCAATTGCTCCCCCAAGGGGGAGCTCCGGACGAAGTCCGGTGAGGGGGTCAACGGCGACTCGGGAGACCCCCTCCGGCCCGCTGGGCGGTCCACCTCCCCCTGGGGGGAGGAATTGGGGGGCTGTTTCTTCCCATCCGGGGGGCCTGCCGGCGGCAGGGGTCAGGAGACCCTGGGCGCCTCGACCAGGACGAGAGAGCCCTCGGGGCCCGGGGCCGGCAGGGCGTCCAGGTCGCCACGGTCCAGCCAGGCGAGGCCCTCGGCGAGGGTGAGGATGACCGGCTGGCGGTCGTGGATGCGCGACATGTCCGTGCCCGCCGGCCGGGTGATGACGGCGAAGCTGTCGAGGCCCTGGGGCAGGTCGGCGGGGCGGGACCGGGCGCAGAGGCCGGCCAGGAAGCGGACAGGGCCGGACGCGGCGTCCGCCGGCCAGGAGACCTCCCAGCGCCGCTTGGGCTGGCCCTTCCGCCACCCCGGCGGGGCGTCGTACTCGAAGATCGAGGTCACGGGGGCGAGGCAGCGCCCCGACCGGACGGACTCCCGGAAGGCGGGGGTCGTCGCGGCGGTCTCGATGCGGGCGTTGGTGCACATCGCCTTCCAGTCTGAGGCGGGACCCCGGTGGAAACCCGGCACCAGCCACCAGCGAGCCTCCAGGCCCTCCAGGCCGGCTCCCGGGGCGGCGCGGCGCAGGATCGGCGCCCGGTCGGTCGGCCGGAAAGGCCGGTCCGGTGGGCGGTTGGGCTCGGCGTCCCGCCAGAGGATGTCGACCCCTGCCCCCCGGAAGGCGGCGTCATAGTCGGCGCGCCGAACCTTGAGCTGGTATTCGTTGCACACGCGCCGGGATCAGGCGGAAGCGACCGGCCCGGTCAGGCGTCGCAGGCCCAGGCCCACCCGGACCCATCCGAACCCTGCGAACAGGAGGTCTATCCCGAGCAGGAGGCCCAGGATCGTCAGGCTGGACGCCGGCCATTGCAGGAGAACCACCAGGCCCAGCAGGAGGGTGGCGGCGCCCGAAGCGGCCAGCCATCCCCAGGCGTCCGTGACCTGCCGGACCTGGAAGGCCAGGGCGATGCGGACGATGCCCGAGGCGGCGAGGCCGGCGCCGAGCATCAGGGTAAGGACCCCCGCCGCCAGTGTCGGATTGCGGAGCACCAGGATTCCGCACACGAGGTAGAGGGCCCCCAACAGGACCCAGAAAGGCGCCCGTCCGGTGCCGCGCTGGCGGAACCCGTGGACGATCTCGACGAGGCCGGCGAGGCACATGGCGACACCCACCAGGGTCACGGTGGCCAGGGTGGCGAAGGCCTGGGAGCCCAGGGCGAGGACCCCGAGGACGATCAGGACCGCCCCGACTCCAATGACCCATCCCGAGGCGCCGCGAAGGGCCTCAAGCCCGCGAAGGACCCGGCCGCGAAGGGCCTCCAGGATTTCAGATTCTTCCGTCACGGCGCCCTCCCCGGCCTGCTGTCCAGGGAGGCTGCGCCCCGCCCCGACGGGGTGTCAAGGCGGGGCGGCCGGGCCGGGAGATCAGGCCTTGAGCTTCATCGCCCCGAGATAGTCGCGCTTGCCGAGGGGCGCGCCCTTCTGCCGGAGGATGTCGTAGGCGGTGGCGGCGTGGAAATGCAGGTTGGGCAGGGAGAAAGACATCAGGAAACCCTCGGCCGTGAAGGGGATCTGCCCCTGGCCGATCCTGAAGACGACGTCCTTGCCTTCCAGGGCGTTGACCTCCTCCGGGGACAGGGCCTTCAGCCGGGCCAGGGCGTCTGCGACCAGGGCCTCGAGGCCGGCGTAGTCCAGCTCCTTCGGCCCCGGCGGGCCGAATTCCCCGGCCCGCGCGCCCTCGATGGCGTTGATGGAGTGATGGACGACGGAGAGGAGCTGGAAGCTGAAGGGGAACATGTCCGCGGCCAGGCGGGTGTCGACCACCTCATCCGGATTGATCCCGGCCTCCTGGCACCAGGTGCGCCCCTTGCCGATGAAGGCTGAAACGGCGCCAACGGTCTGAATCATGGAACCGACGCTGACGTCGTAGAGCGATATCGCCATTCCCGTTTCTCCTTCATTCACAGGCTGGTCTCGGCGGGCGGCCCGCAGGGGGCGGGTCTTCGGCCCGGAACCCGGACAAGCTTTTCTTCACGGTTGACGGGCACTCTGTCCAGACCGGACATGGGGAGCCGGTCGGATCAGGCTCCGGAAATCTAGCCGATGGCGATGGTAAGCGACAGTCGGCCCTTGGGGGCAGGCGGCCAGAGCCTTGGCCGTCGCCTCTGGCGTCTGCTGTCTGAAAGTCCTGTCCAGGACGCCCTGGCGGGCTTGGCCGTCGCGGGCGCTGCAAGCCCTCACTTCGAGGGGCGCGCCCTCCTGGCCTGGCTGGGATTCGTCATCGCGAGTTCAGCGGCCGAGTGCCTGCTCATGGCCAGGGGCCGTGAAAGGCCTCTGCTGAAGGACCTCCTCGAGTTGTCCCGAAGCCTCGTCTTCACAGCGCTCGGCGCGGCCCTGATGTGGAGCGGAGAGGGGGAAGCCCCGCTCCTGGGCATCGCCATCTGGGGCGCCATGGCCTTCCGGACGCTCATCGTAGACTACCGGCGTCCCATCCAACTCCTGATCCGTCTCGGCCCCCCCATGACCGCCGGGATCGGCAGGCAATTCTTCCTCTCCCTGGAGCACATCGCGGCCAGGTCGCCAAAGCTGATACTGGCGGACATTTGCCTGCTTCTCTTCATCCTGGCCGCGACCCTGACGGGCTTCATGAGCCTACGCGAGCGCCGGCGGGCCTACGAGCGGGTGCTGGCCGAGAGCAGCGAGAAGACCCGCCAGGTCGAGGACGCCCACCGGGTGGCCCTGCTGGCGGAACAGCTGGTGGGCTCGGGACACTTCCGGTTCGACATCAGAACCTTCGTGACCACCTTCTCCGCAGGCCTCTACGAACTCTATGGTTTCGACCCGTCAGAAGGCCGGCCCAGGCTGGACGTCATCCTCTCGCTCTTTGAGGAGGGCGACCAGACCCGGACCCGGGAGATGATCGCCGAGGTGGTGAACACCCGAGCGCCGGTTCGGATCGAGGCCCGTTGCCGGCTCCAGGACGGTCGCGAGAAGGTCATCCTGACCCAGACCAATCCCGAGTTCAACGAGGCCGGCGAGGTGATCGCCATCTTCGGGATCTCCATGGACGTGACCGAGGCTCGCCGGCGCGAGGCCGCCCTCGCCGACAGCGAGGCGCAGCTGCGGCTGCTGGCGGACAATGTCACCGACATCGTGATCTGGGTCAGCGCCGGCGGACGAATCCTCTACGTCTCGCCGTCGGTGGAGACCCTAGGATACACGCCTGACGAAATGGTCGGTCGGGCTTCGATCGACTTCATCCATCCGGACGATCATGGCGAGGCCACCCGCCTGCTGAACCGTGTCTTCGAGGACCGCCAGCCAGAGGCGGGTCACCGGGGCGAGTTCAGGTTCCTCAACGTCCGGGCCTCCGGCGATCCGGTCTGGCTTGAAGGCTACGCCCGGGCGATCCGGGATCCCGAAGGCAGGCCCAGGTCAGCCGTCATCAACTTCCGGGACGTGACGGTTCGTCGGGAGCTCGAGGAGGACCTGCGTCGGGCCAAGACCCGCGCGGAAGCGGCCGCGGAGGCCAAGAGCGAGTTCCTGGCGAACATGAGCCATGAGATCCGCACGCCGCTGACCGGGGTGATCGGGTTCTCCGCGCTCCTGGCGCAGGTACCGAAGCTTCCGGATACGGCGCGAGGTTATGTCCGGAAGGTCATCAGCAGCGGCGAGGCCCTGCTGACGGTGGTCAATGACATCCTTGATTTCTCGAAGCTGGAAGCCGGACAGGTGGACCTGGACCCCGCCCCGTTCCATGTCGAGGACTTCCTTGAGGAGGTCGTCGGCCTGTTCGGGGCCCAGGCCTTGGCCAAGGGACTGCGCCTGGAAACCCGCATCGCGGAGAGGACGCCGGAGTACCTGTTCGCGGACCGCTCACGGGTCCAACAGGTGCTGTCCAACCTGCTCAGCAACGCCATCAAGTTCACGGAGACGGGGTCGATTGTGGTCCACGCCCGGTATAGCTGGGACAAGCCCGGACTGGAGATCTCGGTCACCGACACCGGGGTCGGGATCCATGAAGACCAGGTGGAGAAGCTCTTCCAGAGGTTCACCCAGGCGGACGGGTCGATCAGCCGCCAGTACGGGGGCACCGGCCTAGGGCTTTCGATCTCCCGGCAACTGACGACCCTGATGGGCGGTTCCATCTCCATCGCCTCGGCCCCGGGGGCCGGCTCAACCTTCACCTTCGACTTCCTGGCGCCGCAGGCCGATGGGCCCGCTCCGGCCGCTGTCGAGGCATCGCCCGCGAACGAAAGCGGAGAGAGCCTGAAGATCCTGGTGGTCGATGACCTGGACGCCAACCGGGAGCTGGTGCGCGCGCTGCTGGAGGCCGTGGGGCAGGAGGTCGAGGAGGCCTCCGGCGGAGCCCAGGCCGTCTCCATGGCGGTGCGCCAGACCTACGACCTGATCCTGATGGATCTCCAGATGCCGGGCATGGACGGCTTCGCCACCACGCGGGCGATCCGGCAGCTGTCGCAGGAAAACCGGTCGACCCCCATCGTCGCCCTGTCGGCCAATGTCCTGCCCGAGCACGTCGCCGAGGCCGAGAAGGCGGGCATGAACGACCATATCGGGAAGCCCATCGTCCCGGCGCGGCTTATCGCGACCCTGAACCGCTGGGGGGGCGTGCGCGTCGGATCGGAGCCGGCCTCGGGCGACAGCTGACGAAGCGCGGCTTTCCGACGTCCCGTCTCCGTTCTAGGCTGAAAAGGTCCAGGGAGAGGCCACATGATCCGACGCCGAGACCTCCTGCTTTCGGCAGGCGCCGCCGCAGCCGCAGGCCCCGCCTTCGCCGCCGGCGCTCCCGGCGTTGTCCGGGTGCGCCTTGTCACCCGGCTTGGCGACATCCTGCTGGAGCTCAGGGGCGACAAGGCGCCCGCCACCACCGCCAACTTCCTCCGCTATGTGGATGAGAAGCGGATGGACAAGGGAACCTTCTACCGCCGGTCCGTCCCGCCGGGGGCGACCGAGTTCGATTACGGCGTCATCCAGGGCGGCCTGCAGAACAACCCGGCCTGGGTGCTGCCCCCCGTCCGGCATGAATCCACCAGCCGGACCGGCCTGAAACACACGGACGGCGCCATCTCCATGGGCCGGCGGGCGCCTGGGTCGGCGACCTCGGACTTCTTCATCTGCGCCGGCGAGCAGGCCTACCTGGACGCCGATCCGGCCGCCAAGGGCGACAACCTGGGCTTCGCCTGCTTCGGCTATGTGGCGGAGGGTATGGAGACGGTGCACAAGATCCTGGCCCAGCCGGTCTCGCCCACCGCAGGGGTGGGGACCATGAAGGGCGAAATGCTGCGGAATCCCCTGCCGATCACTGCGCGCCGGGCCTGAGGTTCAGGCGAGCTTCCCCGGAAAGGCGGCGAGCAGCCGGGCGAGGCCGGGCTCGTCCACCTGGGTGGCCGCCTCAGCCGAAGCCATCCACCGGCGTTCGCGCTGGTGGGCCTCGGGCCAGGCGTCATGGATCTCGACAACCTCCAGCGGGTAAACCTCCACCCGAACCGGCTGCAGCTGTCCCCCGGAGAGGCGCTTGTCATAGTCAAAGACGCCGATCTTGCGAGCGCGTGTCCGGCCCTCGACCCCCGCCTCCTCCCAGGCCTCGCGGGCGGCGGCCTGGTGCGGCTTGAGGTCCTTCATGGGCCAGCCCTTGGGAATGACCCAACGACGGGTTTCCCGGGAGGTGATCATCAGGATCTCGACCCCTCCCTCCGCGCACCGCCGCCACGGCAGGGCCGCATACTGGCTCAGGCGGCGAGCGGGATTGCGGGGGATCTGGCCTGGCTTCATTGCGGCTCCGGCAGGGGCATGGCCGACCACACCCGCAGAGTCGCTGCACGGATGCAAGCCCGTATCCCGCCCGAGACCCCGATCACAGCCCCTTGCCCATCGGCCGGGCTTGTGACACCTGCCGGTCACACCCCAGCGAGAGCGCCATGACCGATCCCCAGCCCGCCTCCGTCTATGACCTGGCCCACGAGGACCAGGCGGAGAACCTCGCCACCTTCGCCATCCTCGTCGACAACGAACCTGGCGTCCTGCACCGGCTGGTCGGCCTGTTCGCCGCCCGGGGCTACAACATCGAGAGCCTGACGGTGGCCGAGACCGACCGCAAGGCGCACACCAGCCGGGTCACCATCGTCACCCGGGGCGCGCCCCAGGTCCTGACCCAGATCGAGGCCCAGCTGCAGAAGATGGTCGCAACCCGTCACGTCCAGGACGTGACGCGCGATCCCAACGGGCTGGAACGGGAGTTGGCCCTGGTCAAGGTGCGCGGCCTGGGCGCCGAGCGCGTCGAGGCCCTTCGGATCAGCGAGATCTTCCGCGCCCGGGTGCTGGACACGACCATCGACAGCTTCATCTTCGAGGTCACCGGGGCCTCGTCGAAGATCGACAAGTTCATTGACCTGATGCGCCCCCTGGGCCTGGTTGAGCTGGCCCGTACGGGGGTGCTGTCCATCACCCGGGGCGTCGAGACCGTCTGAAACGAAAACGGCCCGGGACCTTCGCCCCGGGCCGCAATCTCTTGGGTCGTGTTCTGGCTCAGGCCAGCAGGCGGACCCTGTAGAGCAGGGCGCCGATCACGGCGCCGATCGCCGGGGCGACGAAGAACAGCCAGAGGTGCGCCAGGGCCGGTCCGCCGACCAGCACCGCGGGGCCGAAGCTCCGGGCCGGGTTCACCGACACGCCCGTCACCTGGATGCCGACAATGTGGATGACGGCCAGGGTCACGCCGATCGCGACGCCGGCGAAGCCTGCGGGCGCCTTTTCGGAGGTCGAGCCCAGGATCACGATCACGAAGAGCGCGGTCATGACGATCTCGAAGAGCAGGGCCGACTGCATGCTGAACTCACCGAGATATCCCGGGCCAAAGCCATTCTGCCCGAGGTTGGTGGTCTGGCCGCTGACCACGGCGAGGACGGCGGCCGCCGCCAGGGCGCCCGCGAACTGCGCCACCCAGTAGGTGACCATGTCCCGGCCATTCATGCGGCCTGCGATGAAGGCCGCCAGGCTGACGGCCGGATTGACGTGGCAGCCCGAGATCGAGCCGATGCCGTAGGCCATGGCGATGATGGCCCCGCCGAAGGCGATGGAGATTCCCAACTGTCCCACATTGTCGAATCCGCCGAGCACAGCGGAGCCGCAGCCGAACAGGACAAGCGTAAAGGTGCCGATGAATTCGGCGAGCATCTTGGACATTTCACCCTCCCTCCGTGGTGTTTGGAGGTTCACTGAGAACACCCTTACGGTGAACAGTGAATTAACCCTCTCGCCTGCGACCGTATCCGACGTCCGGGGGGATTGAGAAGTCCGGCGTGAAAGCCTATCTCTCGGGTGTCCGGTTCGCCGGACTATGGGGATAAACGCGCACGAAATAAGCGGACTGGACCCGGGTGCGATTCCCGGCGGCTCCACCAAAACCTTTCCCCCGCTCCGGCGGGGCGGTGCGGGGCCGATCAGCATCGACAGACGTGTAAAGGTGTTGCTTTCTCCCGGCCTGGCCCACCGTTTCGGGCTTTAAACTAACTGCGAACGATAACTTCGCTGAAGAAGTTCGTCTGGCCGCGTAAGCGACCCGACGGGTTTCGACCTGAAGCCCTGGCGTCTTAGCAGCGTCAGGCGGGGCTCGGAGGGGGCCTGGCAACAGAACCCCTCCACTTTCCCAAGCCCTGCAGACATTTGCCCCTGGCTTCGCGCTGGGGATGGCGACTTGCGCCCGGCGCCGGGGGCGCTAGTTTGGCCCCAGAACCGCGCCCGACAGGATCCGAATGGCCCAGGAACCCCCCGCACAGGACCTGATGAACTACGAGGGCATGGCCCAGGACGCCCTGCGGGGCGTGGTCAAGGCCGCGCTCCTGCGCGCAGGGGCCCCGGGTGGCCTGCCCGGCGCCCATCACTTCTACCTGACCTTCAAGACCGGCGCGCCGGGCGTGGAGGGGCCGGAAGAGCTCCTGTCCCGCTATCCGGACGAGATGACCATCGTCCTCCAGCACCAGTTCTGGGACCTGGAGGTCGGAGACCGAGATTTTGGGGTGACCCTGAAGTTTGGCGGCCGGCCCCAGTCCCTGGTGGTGCCCTACGCCGCCATGACGCGCTTCTACGATCCCAGCGTCCAGTTCCTGCTGCAGTTCGACGCCGAGGCGGGCCCCGGGCCCCAGGCTGCGCCAGCCCCAGCGCCGCTGGCGGCCGCCCCGTCCTCCGCCGGCGTCGCCGACGCGGACCCCGAGGCGCCGAACGTCGTGTCCCTTGATCAGTTCCGGAAGAAGTGAGGCCTGACCGTGTCCGACACCCCCAAGGAGACCGGCGCCACATCGGCGGATGAGCCCCTTACCGACGAGGCGATCCTGGCCCGTTTCCACCGGACCAAGAACCAGCCCACGGGCTCCCAGACCCTGGGGTTCCGCATCACGGCGGTCAGCCAGGCCGAGAAATCCGTCGAGGTGGCCTTCGAGGCCCGGGCCGAGCTGCTCCTGAACCCGATGAAGCAGATCCAGGGCGGCTATCTCTGCGCCATGCTTGATGAATGCATGTCCGTGGCCTGCATGGTCGCCTCGGGCATGACCCATGTAGCCCCCACCGCCGAGATGAAGACCTCCTTCTTCCGTCCTGCCCAGCCGGGACCGATCCGCGGCGTGGGACGGGTGGCGAAGTGGGGGCGGACACTGGCCTTCACCGAGGGCGAGCTCTACGACCCCGAGGGTCGTCTCCTGGCCAAGGCGACCGGCACAGCGGTCCCCACTCCCTTCAAGTCCTACAAGAGCTAGATGCGCCTCCGGGCCCTCCCTCTCCTTCTCTTCATCGCCCTGCTGCAGGCGGTCGCCGGGCAGGCGGCGGCGGAGTCCCCCTTCCGGAACTGGGGCGCGATGGTCATCGCCGGGGACTGGAAAGGCGCCAACGGAGGTCCCACGGAGGCCTTCGACAACGCCCGGCGCGACGTCTCGGCTGAGCTTGTCCGGATGGGGTTCGAACCGGGCAACATCCTCCAGTACTCGGTGCGGCCCGAACGCTATGGCAAGGAGAAGCTGGCCAAGTCTGACATCCGGGCGATCTTCGAGGGGATGGGCCAACTTGCGGCCCGGACACCCGATGGCTGCCTCGTCTACCTGACGACCCACGGCGCCCCGCAGGGCGCAGTCATCGACCAGTCCCTCCTGCCGCCCGGGATCCTCGCAGCCATCCTTGACCGGACCTGCGGCGCGCGCCCGACCATCGCGGTGATCTCCGCCTGCTTCTCGGGGGTCTTTGTCCCTGACCTGGGCGGCGCCAACCGCATGGTGATGACCGCGGCGCGGCCGGACCGGACATCCTTTGGCTGCGGACAGTCCAACCGTTACCCGTTCTTCGACGAGTGCTTCCTGCAAAGCGCGCCCTCGTCCCGGGACTTCCCGGCCCTCGCAGACCGGATCCGGACCTGCGTGACCGAGCGCGAGGTCAAGGAGGGCATGCGCCCACCCTCGGAGCCCCAGGTCTTCATCGGCGCGCAACTCAGGCCCGTCCTGCCCTTCTACGTCTTCCCCGCCAGGTCCCCGCCATGAACCGGACCTGGGCTGCCCGTGGACTTGCGGGGCTCCTGATCGCCGGCCTCCAGCTCGCCGGAGGGCCAGCCGCCGCGCAATCTCCCTCCACGGCGACTGCGGCGCGCGCGCCTGCGGGCGTGACTGCGCCCGCCGCCCCGGCGCCGGTGCGGGCCACGCCGCCCGCCGCCGAACTTGAGGCCTTCGTGGACGGAGTCGTCCGGGACGCCCTGGTTCAGGACCACATCGTCGGCGCGACCGTAGCCATCGTCCAGGACGGCAAGATTCTCCTGAAGAAGGGATACGGCGCCGCCGATCTTTCCCCGCGGCGCCCGGTGGATCCGGACCAGACCCTTTTCCGGCTGGGATCGGTGTCCAAGACCTTCACCTGGCTGACGGTGCTCAAGGAGGTGGAGGCTGGCCGGCTCAGGCTGGACGCGCCGATCAACCTCTTCCTCCCGGAACCCGTGCACGTCCGTGACCAGGGATTCACCCGGCCGGTGACGCTGCAGAGCCTCATGTCGCATTCGGGCGGCTTCGAAGACCGCGCCCTTGGCCATCTGTTCGAACGCGACCCGGCGCGTATCCGGCCGCTGGCCGTCTACCTTCGCCAGGAGCGGCCCCGGAGGGTCCATCCGGTGGGCCAGATGTCGAGCTATTCGAACTATGGCGCCGCACTTTCGGGACAGGCGGCGGCCTGGGCGTCGGGCCGGACCTTCGAGCGCCTTGCAGAGGAAGGCCTGTTCGAGCCCCTCGGGATGAGCCGGACGACCTTCCGGGAGCCAAGGCCGAAGCGGGCCGACCTTCCTGCGCCGATGCCGGCGAGCCTGGCGGCGGACCTTTCCCGGGGCTACGCCTGGACGGGCGCCGGCTTCCAACCGGAGTCCTTCGAGTACATTGGACAGATCGCTCCGGCCGGGTCGGCATCGTCGACGGCGGGCGACATGGCCCGCTACATGATGGTCCTGCTTGACGGCGGCCAGGCGGGCGAAGGCCGGCTGTATGGCGAGGCTACAGCGCGGGCGCTTCGCCAGCCTCTCCGCTCCACGCCGCCCGGAATCAACGGATGGCGGCACGGCTTCATCGCCTACACCCTTCCGGGCGGCCTCCAGGGCTTCGGCCACGATGGGGCGACCCGGACCTTCATGACCAACATGACCCTGGTTCCCGAACTGGGCCTGGGCGTCTTCATCAGCACCAACACCAGCACGGGCCGCGCACTGACCCAAAGGTTCCCCGTCCGGGTGGTCGAGGAAATCCTGGGTCGCCAGGGTGACTGGCCGCGGCCTGCGGCGCCCCAGCTCCATGCATACAAAGGCATGTACGAGGGTCGCTACCTCGGCACCCGGCGCGCCTATTCCGGCCTGGAGGGGATGCTGGAGCGCCTCTCCGGCGAGATGCAGGTGGAAGTCACTCCCGAGGGCCGCCTGTTGACCCGCGAAGGCGACCGTATCCAGTCCTGGGTCCCGGAGGGTCCGGTGACTAGCGGGCGCTTCGTCTCCGACACGGGTTGGGAGCGGCGCGTCTTTGTCATTGAGGGCGGCAAGGCCCGCAGGATGCTGACGGCCCTGAACACCCAGGTCTATGAACGCTCGCCCTTCTGGGGCCGGCCGGGCCTGCTCGCCGCCGCGGCGGCTGCGACAGGGCTGGTCTCCCTCCTGGCCCTGGGCGCAGCCCTCTTCCGGAACCGACGGGACTTCCGGCAGACCCCGGTCCAGGCCCGGGCGGGAATCCTCCAGGCCCTCCAGGCGCTTCTCTGGCTGGCCGCCCTGGGACTGTTCCTCTTCTGGTCCGCGACCACGCCGGGAAGCGAACTCATCTACACCTGGCCCGGCCTGACCCTTCTCGCCGCGTCAGCCTGCGCCCTCGTGGCCAGCCTGCTCGGCCTCGCCTGTGCGGCCCTGCTTCCCTTCGTGCTTCGCAGCGGCCGCCGGCTGGACAGCTGGTCGCCCCGCAGGCGGGCCGGGTTTGTCCTGACCGTCGTCGTTTCCCTGGCCTTCGGCCTCCTGCTCGCGCTTTGGGGCGGATTGTCCCCCTGGGCGGGATAGAACTGGCCGCCAAGGACCCCGCGTAAACGTCTCGTTTACCAACCACTGGGTAATTCCTGCCTATTCGTCGGCAGGAAATGCAGTCCTGAGGCCGGCGCGGGAGACTGCGGACCGTGAACGGGATCTTCGCCGCCCTGCAAAGATTTGGCCTCGGCCGCCTCGCCGCCTTCGCGGGCATCGGGGTGGGCATCGCAGCCGCCCTGGCCGCCGTGTTCATGAACATGGGGCGTCCCAACGCCCTCCTCTATTCGAACCTGGACCTCAAGGAAGCCGGTGAAATCACCAAGGCCCTCGAACAGGCGAACATCCGCTACGAGGCCAAGGGCGACGGCTCGACCCTCATGGTCTCGCGGGACCAGGTTGCCTCCACCCGGCTCCTGCTTTCTGGCAAGGGACTGCCGACGGCCGGGTCCGTGGGGTACGAGATCTTCGACCAGTCCAGCGTGGTGGGGCAGACGGACTTCGTCCAGCAGCTGAACCGCCAGAGGGCGCTGGAGGGTGAGCTGGCCCGGACGATCCAGAGCCTGGACGGCGTGGCCTCGGCCCGCGTGCACCTGGTCCTGCCGAAGAAGGAGCTCTTCGAGGACGAGATCCAGCAGCCCTCGGCCTCGGTCAGCATCGCCGTGGGGGCCCGAGAGCCCACCCCCGACCAGGTCCGGGCGATCCAGAACCTCGTGGCCGGCGCCGTGCCCAACATGAAGCCGGACCGGGTGACGGTGGTCGACCAGCACGCCAAGACCCTGTCGGGGGGCGCCGAGGGCGACGCCATGGCCGCGGACGGACGCAAGTCGACCGTCGAGGCCCGCATCGCCAAGACGGTGAAGACCCTGGTCGAGGGCGTGGTCGGCCAGGGCAAGGCCCGGGTGAACGTCACCGCTGATCTCGACCTGTCGCAGGTGACCATCCAGGAAGAGACCTTCGATCCCGATGGCCAGGTGGTGCGGTCCGAGACCACCAGCGAGGAAAACGCCAACGAAAACCAGCCCAACGCGAACGGCCAGGTCACCGCCGCCGCGAACATTCCCGGCGCACCCCCGAACGCCGACGGCACGATCGCCTCGACCTCGGGCCGGACGGGAACCACCACCAACTACGACATCTCCAAGACGATCCGGACCGAGGTGAAAGAACCCGGGCAGGTCAAGCGGCTCTCCGTCGCCGTCGCCGTGGACGGCGTCACCGCCCCTCCGGGCAAGGACGGCAAGCCGGGCGCATACACGCCTCGCCCCGCGGCGGAAATGCAGAGGATCGAGCAGCTCGTCCGCACCGCCGTTGGCTTCGACCAGCAGCGTGGCGACCAGGTCACGGTCATCAACGTCCAGTTTCCGAGCGCGGACGGCGCCGGCGGCGGGGTGGTGGCGGCCAACCCCCTGATGGGTTTCGACAAGAACGACATCATGCAGATCGTCCAGTGGGTGATCCTGCTGATCGTCGCCCTGCTGACCATCTTCTTCGTGGTTCGGCCGCTTTTCAACGGATCGGCTGGCCCCAGGACCGGCGTGACCCGCCTGGTCACCACCGTCGACGGCCAGGGCATGCTGCCCCTGGACCCTTCAACGGGAGAGCCCCTGGCCCTTCCGGGCCCGGACCCGACCGAGATGGAGCAGAGGATCGAGATCGCCAGGATCGAGGGCCAGGTGAAGGCCAGCTCGATCCGGCGGGTCGCGGAGTTCGTGGAATCCCATCCTGAGGAATCCGTCGCCCTGCTCCGCACCTGGCTGCATCAACCGACATGAGCAAGGCCTCCTCAAAATCCACCATCATCACCGACCCCTCCCAGCTGACGGGTCCGGAGAAGGCCGCGATCGTCCTGCTCACCCTGGGCGAGGACCACACCGCGATCTGGCAGATGCTGGATGAGGAGGAGATCCGCGAAGTTTCCCAGGCCATGGCCACCCTGGGCAATGTAAACTCCAGCGTGGTTGAAGCCCTGCTGGTCGAGTTCATCTCGAACGTGTCCGGCGGGGGCACGGTCATGGGCTCGTTCGAGCAGACCCAGCGCCTCCTCGCCTCCTTCCTCGACCCTGACAAGGTCGACAACCTCATGGAGGAGATCCGGGGTCCGGCCGGCCGGACCATGTGGGACAAGCTGGGGAATGTCAGCGAGGGGGTCCTCGCCAACTACCTGAAGAACGAATACCCGCAGACCGTCGCCGTGGTGCTGTCCAAGATCAAGCCGGACCACGCCTCGCGGGTGCTGGGCGCCCTGCCCGAGGACTTCGCCATGGAGTGCGTCACCCGCATGCTGCGGATGGAACCCGTGCAGCGCGAGATCCTCGACAAGATCGAGCAGACCCTGCGCACCGAGTTCATGTCGAATCTGGCCCGGACGTCCAAGCGCGACAGCCACGAGATGATGGCCGAGATCTTCAACTCGTTCGACCGGCAGACCGAGACCCGGTTCATCTCGGCCCTCGAGGAGCGCAGCCGGGACAGCGCCGAGCGGATCCGGGCCCTCATGTTCGTCTTTGAGGACCTGTCCAAGCTGGATCCCGGCGGCGTCCAGACTCTTCTGCGGGCTGTCGACAAGTCCCAGCTGGGCCTGGCCCTGAAGGGCGCTTCGGAAGACCTCCGGAACCTCTTCTTCTCGAACATGTCCGAGCGCGCCGCGCGGATCCTGCGGGAGGACATGGAGAACATGGGTCCGGTGCGCCTTCGCGATGTCGACCAGGCCCAGATGGCCATGGTCCAGTCGGCGAAGGACCTGGCCCAGAAGGGCGAGATCATGCTGGCCGGCTCCAGCGGCGATGACGAGCTGATCTACTGATGACCGGTCCCACCCTGGAGAGGTTCGGCTTCGACACCGTCTTCGACGGCGGCGGCAACGTGGCGAGCTCCACGCCCCGGGCGAAGCGGTATTTCAACGCCGAGGAGGTTGAGGCGGTGCGCGCCCGCGCCTTCGCAGAGGGCGAACGGAAGGCGATGGGCGAGACGGCGGCGCTACAGGCCCGCGCCCTGACGGACATCGCCCGCAGCGCGGAGCAGGGCCTGGGCGGCCTGGCGCATGTGGCCCACGCCCACCGGGAAGGCTCGGCCGCCCTGGCCCTGGCCTGCGCCCGCGCCATCGCCGGGGAGGTCCTCGAGATGTTCCCCAGGGCCGCGATCCAGACGGCCCTTGAAAGCTTGGCCCGGGAGATCGAATCCGAACCCCGCCTTCTCGTCACCGTCGCGCCGGGCCTGGGCGAGGGACTGCAGGAGCTGTTGGCGGGCACGGCTGCGGCCGGAGGCTTCAACGGCCAGATCCTGGTGCGGGAGGACGCCGGCCATGCTGGCGCGGCCTTCACCCTCGACTTCGGCGACGGCGCAGCCAGCTACGACCCCGACGAAGCGGCCCAGAGGGTCGGGGCGGCGCTCAAGGCGGCCCTTGCCACGGAAGGCCTGCATGCGGAATCCCTCGACCCCTCCGGGGAAGGCTAGGACATCATGAGCGACAACGAACTCGAACTCGATGAACTCGGCCCGGACGACGGCTCCCAGGCGCCGGGACCTGAAGAGGGCGGCGAGAAGACGGCCAGCGACCTTGCGCCCATCTTCGACGTGCCGGTGTCGATCTCCGCGGTCCTGGGCCGGGCGACGATGAGCGTTTCCCAGCTCCTGCAGCTCAACTCCGGCAGCGTACTGGAGCTCGACAGGCGGGTCGGCGAGGCGATCGACATCTACGTCAACAATCGCCTGGTGGCGCGCGGCGAGGTCGTCATCGTCGACGAGCGGCTGGGCGTGACCATGACCGAAATCATCAAGGACGGCGACACCCAGGCCTGAGGCCCGGATGACGTAGCGGAGACGGAAACATGCGACTTCTGGTCGTTGGACAACTGAACGGGCAACTGGCGTCCGCCGTGAAGATGGCGATGACCCAGGGGGCCAAGGTCAGCCACGTGGAGACGATCGCGGCGGCCACCCACGCCCTCCGCGCCGGCCAGGGGGCGGACCTGCTGCTGGTCGACTACAGCCTCGACATCGCCGCCCTCATCGCCGCAAACGAGGCCGAGCGGATCCGCGCGCCGGTCGTGGCCTGCGGGGTGGACCCGGACGCCCGCAAGGCGGCCGACGCCATCCGGGCGGGCGCCAAGGAATTCATTCCCCTTCCGCCGGACGCCGAGATGATCGCCGCCGTGCTGGCCGCGGTCTCGGATGACAACCGGCCGATGATCGCCGAGGACGCGGCGATGAAGGCCGTCATCAGCATGGCCGAGCAGGTGGCGCCTTCCGAGGCCTCGATCCTGATCACCGGGGAAAGCGGTTCCGGCAAGGAGATCGTCGCCCGCCATGTGCACCTGAAGTCGCGCCGGAGCGGCAAGCCCTTCATCTCGGTGAACTGCGCGGCCATCCCGGAGAACCTCCTCGAAAGCGAACTCTTCGGCCACGAGAAGGGCGCCTTCACCGGCGCCCTGGCCCGGCGGATCGGCAAGTTCGAGGAGGCCAACGGCGGGACCCTGCTGCTGGATGAAATCTCCGAGATGGACGCGAGGCTGCAGGCCAAGCTCCTGCGGGCCATCCAGGAGCGCGAGATCGACCGCGTGGGCGGCTCCCAGCCGGTGAAGGTGGACATCCGCATCCTGGCCACCTCCAACCGCGACCTGGTCCAGGCGGTCCGGGAGGGGACTTTCCGGGAAGACCTGCTCTACCGGCTGAACGTGGTGAACCTGAGGCTGCCGCCGCTCCGCGACCGGCCCGGCGACATCCTGCCCATGGCGGACTTCTTCGTCCGCAAGTACGCCGCCGCCAATGGCCTGTCGGCCCAGCCGCTCTCGCAGGAGGCCCGTCGCCGGCTGCTCGCCCATCGCTGGCCCGGAAACGTGCGCGAGCTTGAGAACGCCATGCACAGGGCGGTCCTTCTCGCCAGCGGGCCGGAGATCGATGAGTCCGCCATCCGCCTGCCCGATGGCCAGCCCCTCGGCCCGGCGGACCCGGCCGTCCGCACCGCCCAGGCCGCAGCCACGGCTGCAGAGGCCGTCTCCCGGGGCTTTGTCGGCCAGACGGTTGCTGCGATGGAGCAGCAGCTCATCATCGAGACCCTTGAACACTGCCTCGGCAACCGGACCCACGCCGCGAACATTCTCGGCATCTCGATCCGCACCCTCCGCAACAAGCTGAAGGAGTACTCCGAGGCGGGCGTGAGCGTGCCGGCGCCCCAGATGGGCGCGAGCGCGGCCTGAGGAGCTGATCGGTGACCGACACCACATTCGCCGGGCCCTCCCCGCAAAAGGTCACCCCCGCCGTCGTGATCCGGTGGCTGGCCCGGGGCGAGGTGGCGCTGGCGCTTGGCGTCGTATCGGTCCTTGTTCTTCTGATCCTGCCGGTTCCGGCCTTCCTGCTGGACGCCCTGCTGGCGATCTCTCTGGCCTCGTCCATCCTGATCCTGATGACCTCGCTGTTCATCAAGAAGCCGCTGGACTTCACCTCCTTCCCGACCGTCCTCCTGGTCACCACCCTGTTCCGTCTCGCCCTGAACGTCGCATCGACGCGGCTGATCCTGGCGCACGGACACGAGGGCGTGCACGGGGCGGGACAGGTGATCGAGTCCTTCGGGCGCCTGATGACGGGCGGCAACTTCACCATCGGCATCATTGTCTTCGCCATCCTGGTGATCGTGAACTTCATAGTCATCACCAAGGGTTCCGGCCGGATCGCGGAAGTCGCCGCCCGGTTCACCCTCGACTCGCTGCCCGGCAAGCAGATGGCCATCGACGCCGACCTGTCGGCCGGCCTGATCGACCAGGAGGAGTCGCGCCGCCGCCGTAAGGAGCTGGAGCAGGAGTCGACCTTCTTCGGCTCCATGGACGGCGCCTCGAAATTCGTCCGCGGGGACGCGATCGCCGGCCTGATCATCGTCGCCATCAACGTCATCGGCGGGATCCTGATCGGGACGTTCCAGCATGGCCTGCCGATTGGGCAGGCGGCCTCGACCTACACCCTCCTGACGATCGGCGACGGCCTGGTGACCCAGATCCCCGCCCTGATCATCTCGATCGCCGCCGGTTTCCTGGTGTCCAACGCCGGCGTGGACGGGGCGACGGACCAGGCCCTGGTCACCCAGCTGGCCATGAACCCCATCAGCCTCGGCATGGTGTCGGCAGCCTCGGGGGTCATCGCCCTGATCCCCGGCATGCCGGTCCTGCCCTTCGCCGCCCTGTCGATCGCCGCCGGGATGCTGGCCTGGAGACGATCGTCGAACGCCCAGCTCGCAGAGGTGCTGGGGATAGAGGACCCGGCTCCGCCCCAGGACGTCGAGGAGCCCATCAGCCAGACCCTGGCCATTGACGAGATCAAGATCGAACTCGGCTATGGCCTCCTGCCCCTGATCAATGACCTCGACGGCCGGCGACTGACCGACCAGATCAAGGCCCTCCGCAAGACCCTGGCGGCGGAGTACGGTTTCGTCATGCCGCCGGTGCGGATCCTGGACAACATGCGCCTGCCCTCCCAGGGGTACCTCATCCGGATCAAGGAGCTCGAGGCCGGGACCGGTGAGGTCCGCCTGGGAGCCCTCATGGCGATGGACCCGCGCGGAGGCCAGGTGGAGCTGACCGGCGAGCACATGCGCGAGCCCGCCTTCGGCCTGCCGGCGACCTGGATCGAGGACGGCCTGCGGGAAGAGGCGACGTTCCGCGGCTACACCGTCGTGGATCCATCCACCGTCCTGACGACCCACCTGACCGAGATCCTCAAGGAGAACATGCCCGACCTGCTCTCCTACGCCGAGGTGCAGAAGCTCCTGCGGGACCTGCCGGCGGAACAGAAGAAGCTGGTGGACGACATCATCCCGTCGGTGGTCTCGGTGACCACGATCCAGAGGGTTCTCCAGGCCCTGCTGCGCGAGCGCGTTTCGATCCGCGACCTGGCGGCCATCCTCGAGGGTCTCAGCGAGGCCGCCCCCCACAGCGCCTCCCTGACCAGCCTCGTCGAGCAGGTTCGGGCCCGGCTCTCGCGGCAGCTGTCCTTCGCCTTCCGAGGCGAGGACGGGGCCCTGCCGATCATCACCCTTTCGCCGGACTGGGAGATGGCCTTCGCCGAGTCGCTTGTGGGCTCGGGAGAGGAACGCCAGCTGTCGATGGCCCCGTCCCGGCTCCAGGAGTTCATCCGGTCGGTCAGCGACGCCTTCGAGCGTGCGGCGCAGGGCGGGGACTCCCCGGTACTGCTGACCAGTCCCGGGATCCGTCCCTATGTGCGCTCCCTCGTCGAGCGGTTCCGGGGCCAGACCCCCGTGCTGAGCCAGAATGAAGTCCACCCGAGGGCCCGCCTCAAGACTGTGGGCATGGTCTGATGGAACGGATGGCAAGACCTGCCGGCGTGTTGCAGGCCTCACCCGGGACTGCTAGCGAGGGTGCACTCCTGACCGGCGCCGCCCCGAACATGGAAAGCTGATGTTTGACCTGAAACCGAACAGCCGGCCGGCGAAGTTCACCCCGGACATGCTCTGGGAACTGATGTCCTTCGAGACCCTGATGACCCGGCAGGTGATCCATCTGATCTACTGGTCCGGCCTGGGGATCACGGCCCTTGTCGGCTTCGGCTTCATCGGGACCGCCGTCGGCGTGGCGATCCGCGAACAGTCGATCTTCGGCTTTCTCCTGGCGATCGGGGTCCTGGTCGGCGGAACCCTGGTGATCGGGATCCTCGCCCTGCTCTGGCGCGCCTTCTGCGAGCTTTACGTCGCCCTCTTCCGTCTCAGCGACGACATCCACGCCCTGCGCAAGGCGAACGACCCGGACCTGGGCGCGCAGGCGGGCGGCTGAGGGTCAGACGCCGCCGGGAGCCGGGCGACCCGCCTGACGAACGCCCAGTTCATCCAGCTCTGCGGTCTCACGGCGGGCGGCCTCGCGGAGCCTGCGCCGGGCCATGCCGTCGGCCACATGCTCGTACTTCTTCTGGGCTTCGAAGGCCTCCGCCAGGGCGTCCCGCGCCCCGGACTCCTCAGCGAGGATGAGATCGATCTCAGCCCGGATGTTCAGGCGCCGGGCCTTGCAACCGGCCAGGTAGGCCGACTGGTGAAAGGCCGCTTCGGGCCGGCTGCGGATGAAGGCCGCCTCGGCCTCCTGCTCGGCGTCGATCATGAGCAGCCGCATCTCGGCCGCCTCCCGGCGCAGGACGACCTCCGCCAGGCGCTTCTGCCGGATCTCGACGTCGTAGCCGGCGATCCGGATCAGGCTCTTCTCCCAGCTCAAGCCCCGCCTCCGGCGAGGATCGCCTCAAGCCGCGAGAAGGACTCCCCCAGCGTGGACATCTCGTCCTTGTCCTGGCCGAGGAAGGCCTCCAGGGCGGGGTTGAGGGCGATGGACCGGTCCACCAGGGGATCGGATCCCGCCCGGTAGGCGCCGATCCGGATCAGCTCCTCCATGTTGGCGTAGGCCGACAGGACCTGGCGGGCGTCACGGACGATTTCCCGTTCCCGGGGTTCCTGGCAGCCGGGCATGGTCCGGCTGATGGACTTGAGTACGTTGATGGCCGGGAACCGGCCCCGCTCGGCGATGGCCCGCTCCATGACGATGTGGCCGTCGAGGATGCCGCGCACGGCGTCGGCGATGGGCTCGTTGTGGTCATCCCCGTCGACCAGGACGGTGAAGAGACCGGTGATCGGGCCCGCCCGTGCGCCGTCCGGCCGGATCGGGCCGGGACCGGCGCGCTCAAGGAGCTTTGGCAGCTCGGTGAAGACGGTGGGGGTGTAGCCCTTGGTCGTCGGCGGTTCCCCGGCGGCCAGGCCGATTTCCCGCTGGGCCATGGCGAAGCGGGTGACCGAGTCCATCAGGCAAAGGACCTCCAGGTCCTGGTCGCGCATGAACTCGGCGATGGCCAGGGTCATGTAGGCGGCCTGGCGGCGCTTGAGGGCCGGCTCGTCCGAGGTGGCCACCACCACGACGGCTCGCTTGAGCCCCTCCTCGCCGAGGGTTTCCTCGATGAACTCCCGGACCTCGCGGCCCCGCTCGCCGATCAGGCCGACGACCACGGCGTCGCACTCCGACTGGCGGGCCAGCATGGACAAGAGGACGGACTTGCCGACCCCGGATCCGGCGAACACCCCGAGCCGCTGGCCGCGGCAGCAGGTGGTGAAGACGTTCATGGAGCGCACGCCCAGGTCGAGCCGGGCGCCGACGCGGTCGCGGGCGTGGGCGGGCGGCGGCGAGGCGCGCAGGGGATAGGCGGCCAGCCCCTGCGGAAGGGGGCCCTTGCCGTCGATGGGCTCGCCGAAGGCGTCGACGATCCGCCCGAGCCAGGCGGTGGTCGGCCGGACCGCAAAGCCCTGGGTCTCGATATGGATCGCGGCGCCGGGCGCCACGCCTTCGACAGGTCCGAACGGCATCAGGAGCGCCCGGGATTCCCGGAATCCGACCACCTCGGCGGGAAGGGGCGGCGCACCCCGGCGCTGGATTTCCGCCCGGGCGCCGACGGCCAGGCGGGTCATGCCGCCACGGGCCTCGATGAGAAGTCCGGACACGGCCGCGACCCGCCCGGTGACCACCAGCGGATCCAGTTTCTCGACCGCCTCGACAAGGTTCTGCAAGACGCGGACTCCAGACGCGACTCAGGTCGCCCAGAGTGTGTCCTACAGGCTTAACCGGCTGTGAAGGGGTCAGGCCCGCGGATAAGCCTGGCCGCGGTCGGCGTGCAGCAGGAAACGGCCCAGGAAGAGGCCTGCGGCCACGCCGGCCAGCAGCGCCGCGCCAAGGCTTCGGCTGGGACGAAGGCGAACCTCATCGGACAGGCTGAAGGGCTGGGGAGGAAGCGCCTCCACCGGCGCAGACAGGTCATCGTCGCCCCAGTGGTCCTGCAGGCTCAGGCCGGCCCCCGCCTCTGCAAGGCCGGAAGGACCGGGATCGGCGTCGAGATCCGGGGACATCCAGGATACTCCTTCAGGCCGGCCCACCGCCGGTCCCTTCAGATATGGGTTCCTGTACGCGCCGCGCCAGTCCGAATGCGCCGCAGGTGTTCGCCGGGACTGTCCAATCACAAAAGATTCATCCGGCCGAAATGGACGCCGATGCGTCGGGGCTTGCCGCTGATTCGCGAACCGGGTTAACGATATTCACAGCAAGGTTACCAACGTTAACCTTTCTTAAATTAACCCTCTGGCAGGGTGATTTTGCCGGGGCGCGTCGCGAAGCGAATCAGCGCCCGGCCAGAGGGGCAAGGAGGCGAGTATGCGCGTACTGCTGATCGAGGACGACAGCGCAACGGCTCAGAGCATTGAACTGATGCTCAAGTCCGAGGGATTCAATGTCTATACGACGGACCTGGGGGAGGAAGGCGTGGATCTGGGCAAGATCTACGACTACGACCTGATCCTCCTGGACCTGAACCTGCCCGACATGAGCGGCATGGACGTGCTGCGCAACCTGCGGGTCGGCAAGATCGACACCCCGATCATGATCCTCTCGGGCACCTCCGAGATCGACACCAAGGTCAAGACCCTCGGCGGCGGCGCCGACGACTACATGACCAAGCCCTTCCACAAGGATGAACTGGTCGCCCGGATCCACGCGGTGGTCCGCCGGTCCAAGGGCCATGCCCAGTCCGTCATCCGCACCGGCGACATCCTGGTGAACCTCGACGCCAAGACGGTGGAGGTGAACAACAACCGGGTGCACCTGACGGGCAAGGAATACCAGATGCTCGAGCTCCTCTCCCTCCGGAAGGGCACGACGCTGACCAAGGAAATGTTCCTGAACCACCTCTATGGCGGCATGGACGAGCCCGAACTGAAGATCATCGACGTCTTCATCTGCAAGCTGCGCAAGAAGCTTGCCGCCGCCGCCGACGGCAAGCACTACATCGAGACGGTCTGGGGCCGCGGCTATGTGCTGCGTGATCCCATGGAGGGCCAGGCCGCGGCCTGATCCCAGGACCGGCCAAGGTCGACGAGCGCCCGCCCTCAAGGCGGGCGTTCTTGTTTCCGGTGGGCGCCAAGATAAGCTCAGGGACGGATCCGGGGGGAAGGAAATCCAGATGAACAGACTCGCCGTCCTCGGCGTAACCCTCGTCGCCGCCCTGGTCCTGGCCACGGCGGCGGGACGTCCGCCTTCGCCCAGGCCGGCGACCGCACCGCCCGAAGTCTTCTCGGCTGGCCGGGCGCTGACGGACGTCGGCGTCATCGCCCGCGAGCCCCACCCCATCGGGTCGGTCGAGAACGCCCGGGCGCGCGACTACATCCTCGCCCGCATGACCGCCCTGGGCCTTTCGCCGCAGGTCCAGGCCGATTTCGGCCTCCAGCGGGTCGCAAGGGCGCAGGAGCCCATCTTCGTTGGCGGCCAGGTCGAGAACATCGTCGGCGTCCTTCCCGGACGCGACCGGTCTGCGCCCGCCCTGGCCCTGATGGCGCATTACGACAGCGTACCCGGCTCGCCGGGCGCCGCGGACGACGCGGCTGGCGTCGCCGCCGCCCTGGAAGTGGCGCGGATCCTCAAGGCGCGGGGAACCCCTGCCCGGGACGTCATCTTCCTGATCACCGACGGAGAGGAGGCCGGGCTCCTGGGGGCCGAGGCCTTCTTCGCCCGACATCCGCTGGCCGGACGGATCGGCTTCCTGGTCAACATGGAAGCCCGGGGCGGTGGCGGCCTTGTCCAGATGTTCCAGACCGGCGCCCAGAACCAGGGGACCATCGACCTCCTGCGGCGGGCGGCCAGCCAGCCCTCGGCCTCGTCCCTCTCGGTCATGCTCTATTCAGCCATGCCGAACGACACCGACTTCACGGTTTCCCGGGCCGCGCGGATCGACGGCCTGAACTTCGCCTTCATCGGCCGGCAGTTCGACTACCACGCCGCGACATCGACCCCCGCCAACCTGGACGCCGGAAGCCTCCAGCACATGGGCGACCAGGTCACGGCGGTTGCGCTTGACCTCTCCCAATCCCCCACCCTGCCCAGCCGGGGACCCGACAGGGTCTTCTCGCACGTCTTCGGCGACCTCCTGATCGCCTATCCCGCAGCCGCCGGCTGGCTGATCCTTGCCGCCTGCGCGGGCCTGCTTGCCCTCGCCGTCCGCAACGCCCGGCGAAGCGGCCTCCTTGACGCCCCCGGCGTGGTCCGCGGCGTGGGCGCGGCCGTCTACATCCTTCTCCTCTCGGGCGCCCTGATGCACCTGGCGCGCCGGGTGGCGACGGAAGGGGCCGGCTTTCTCGAGCAGAGATCGCTCCTGGCCCGCGTGACGACCTGGGAGACGGCCCTCCTGCTCCTCGGCCTGGGCGTCCTGCTGCTGACACCGCGCTTCACGGCGCGTGGCCGAAGCCGCCTTCAGGCCGGAGCCCTGGGCCTCGCCGCCGGCGCCGCAGCCCTGCCGCTGGGATGGGACCTCGCCGCCGTCGCCCTGGGGATCGCCGCAGCCGTGGCGGGCTTCATGACCTTCGGCCCCCCCGTCCGTGTGGCGCCGGCCTGGACCGGCGTGCTGCTCACCGCGCTGGCGGCAGCCCTTGTCCTCCAGGTCCTGGCCCCGGCCGCCGCCTTCCTGGTGGCCTGGCCCCTGCTGGCGGCCTGTCTCCTGGCCGTCCTGACCACCCTTGGCGCCGCACCCAGGCCGTGGATCACGCCCCTTGCAGGCCTCCTGGTCGCTGCGCCCGTGACGGCCTGGATCCTGGGATACGCCCACGGCGTCTTCCTCGGGCTCGACCTTCCCGCCCTGCTGGCCCTCTTCGCCTGGCTCGCCGCCCTCTGCCTCTGGCCCCTCGCCCATGACGCCACGGAGCCCGGACAGAAGCAGGTCCAGGCCGGGCTTGTCGCCGTCGGGATGCTGGCCGCAGGCCTCAGCCTCGCCATCTTCCTTCGGATGAGCCCGCCGTGGAGCGAGCGACATCCCCAGGTCACGATTGTCCAGCACCTTCAGGACGCTGGCGCCGCCGGCGCCCTGCTGATCTCCGCCGAGCCGCGACTTTCGAAGTGGACGGCAGGCGTCCTTGCCCGTGATGGCGGACGACCTTCCCTGACCACGGATGACCTGGTATCGCGCAGGGACTTCTGGGCGGCTCCCGCCCGGCCAGCGCCCATGATGATGAGCGCCGAAACGACACTGACTGCGCTGGAAGGCGATCGCCAGAGACTTGTGATCCGGCCGCCGGCCGACGCCTCGGGCCTCAGCCTGAACCTTCGAAGCAACACCCTGGCGACGGCGCTCACGGTCAACGGAAGGCCCGTCAGGCTCCTCGCCGCTCCCGGGGTCTGGAACCGGATCCGCCTGCAGGCGCCGCCGGAGACCCTGGTCATCGAGTTCACGCCCGCCGGCCCGGGCGCCCTGGAGGTCCGGACCCTCTCCCGGCTTGGAAAGTGGCCCGCACAGCTGTCGCCCCTGCCCGCCCGCGGACCCCGGGAGATGGCCTTTGGCGACAGCGACACCGCCCTCGTCCGGGCTGCGGCGACCCACAGATGGTGATGAAGGAGAAAGCCGTGTCCGAGGTGGTCATCTACCACAACCCCGCCTGCGGGACTTCTCGCAACACCCTGGCCCTCCTGCGGGAGAAGGGCGTCGAGCCCCGGGTCGTGGAGTACCTCAGGGCCGGCTGGACAGAGGCCCAGCTCACTGCCCTGGCCGCCCGCGCCGGCGTTCCCCTCCGGGCCTTCCTGCGCACTCGCGGCACCCCCGCCGAGGCGCTGGGCCTGACCGCCCCCGATGTCAGCGAGGCGGCCCTCGCCGCCGCCATGGTCCGTGACCCCATCCTGGTGGAGCGGCCGGTGGTCGAGGGACCGGGCGGCGTCGCCGTCTGCCGGCCGCCCGAGAAGGCCCTCACCCTCCTCTGAACCGCCCATGAAAAAGGGGCCCCGCCGCAAGGCGAGGCCCCCGTTTCGTCTCGTCCGTTTGGATCAGTCGAAGACGATGACCGAGCGGGCGAGACCGCCCTTCTTCATGTCGTCGAAGCCCTCATTGACCTGGTCCAGCCGGATGCGCTGGGAGATCATCTGGTCGAGCTTGAGCTTGCCCGACATGTAGAAGTCGACCAGGCGGGGCATGTCGACCGGGAAGCGGTTGGAGCCCATCAGCGAGCCCTGGATGCGCTTCTCGCCCAGGAAGGCGGCGCCCGGCAGGGTCACGTTCTGGCCGATCGGGATCATGCCGATGATGTTGGCCGTTCCGCCTCGGCGCAGCATGTTGAAGGCCTGTTCGGCGGTCTTGGACAGGCCGATGGCCTCGAAGGCGTGGTGCACGCCGCCGCGGGTCATCTCGAGCACTTCCTTCACCGCGTCGGTCGAGGAGGCGTCGATGAAGTCGGTGGCGCCGAATTCCCGGGCCAGGTTGTCCTTGCCGGCGAACATGTCGATGGCGATGATCCGGCCGGCGCCGGCGATGGCCGCGCCGTTGATTGCGGAGAGGCCCACGCCGCCGCAGCCGATGACCGCCACGGTCTCGCCGGGACGCACGCCTGAGGTGTGGATGGCCGCGCCCACGCCGGTCATGACCGAGCAGCCGATCAGGGCGGCGCGGTCCAGGGGCATGTCCTTGCGGATCGAGACGCAGGCGTGCTCGTGGATCAGCATGTACTCGGCGAATGACGACAGGTTCAGGAACTGCGGCAGGGCCGCCCCGTTCTGGGTCAGGCGGGGTTCGTCGTCGGCGCCGCGCTTGGTCTCGGGGCTGACGCAGAGGGACAGGCGCCCGGTCAGGCAGCTCTCGCAGTGGCCGCAGTAGGCCGAAAGGCAGGTGATGACGTGGTCGCCCGGCTTCACGGTGCGCACTTCGGAGCCCACCGCCTCGACGACGCCGGCGCTCTCGTGGCCCAGGACCGCCGGGAGCGGGTGCGGGTAGGAGCCTTCCATGAAGTGCAGGTCCGAATGGCACAGGCCGGCGGCCTTGGTGCGGACCAGGACCTCATGCGGGCCGGGCTTGTTGATCTGGACGTCTTCGATCTGAAGCGGCTTGCCCACTTCCCGCAGAACGGCGGCCTTCATGTCGGCATCTCCCCAAGTCTCGCCCCTGCGGGCGTTGGCAACGCGCCAGCCTTCAGGGCTGGGTCGGCGGAACCTTATCGCCCTTGGGGCGGCGGGCGCCAGCGTCTTTTCAGGTCCTGGCGAGCCCGGCCCTCAACTCCCGCTTGAGGACCTTGCCGGTCGGGCCGATGGGCAGGCTCTCGACGATGCGCACCTCGTCCGGAACCCACCACTTCGCCACCCGCTCGGCGACATGGTCGCGCAGCGCCGCCGGATCGGCGTCCTGGCCGGGTCGCAGCACCACGAGCAGGAGCGGGCGCTCATCCCACCTGGGATGCGGGACCCCGACTGCGGCGGCCAGGGCGACGGCGGGGTGGGACGAGACCGCATCCTCGAGGTCAAGGGTCGAGATCCACTCCCCACCCGACTTGATGACGTCCTTGGCCCTGTCCGTCAGGCGCAGGTAGCCCTCGGGATCGATGGCGGCGATGTCCCCCGTGTCGAACCAGCCGTCGTCGCCGAAGGCCTCGGCGCCGTCGTTTCGGAAATAGGCCGAGGCCACCCACGGCCCCCGGACCTGAAGGGCGCCTGACTGCTGCCCGTCGTGCGGGAGGACGGCGCCGTCCTCGCCGACGATGCGCAGCTCGACGCCCCAGTTGGCCCGGCCCTGCCTCTGCTTGCGGGCCAGCGCCGCCTCGGCCGTCTCGCCCGCGTGCGCCGCCAGGGGGGTGTTGATCACGCCGAGGGGGCTGGTCTCGGTCATGCCCCAGATCTGCCGGACATCGGCGCCGAGCCGACCCTGGACCCGGGAGATCAGCGAGGCCGTCGGGGCTGAACCGCCCACCGCCACCGTACGGACCGAGGTCAGGGACTGGCCCGTCCCGTCCAGGTGGTCCAGCACGCCCACCCAGATGGTCGGCACGCCCAGGAGAAAGGTCGCCTGCTCGGCCACCGCCAGGCCGCACACCGAGGGCCCGTCGAGGTGCCGGCCGGGCAGGATCAGCTTGGCCCCCACCAGGGGCGCGGCGTAGGGCGTGCACCAGGCGTTGGCGTGGTACATCTGGGCGCAGGGCAGGATGCCGTCGGCCGCGCCAAGCCCGAAGCAGTCCGGCTGGATCACCGCCAGGGCGTGGAGGACGGTCGAGCGGTGCGAATAGAGCACCCCCTTGGGATTCCCCGTCGTGCCTGAGGTGTAGCAGAGGGTGGAGGCCTGCCGCTCATCGAGCTCAGGCCAGTCGAAGTCCGACGAGGCCGCCGCGACCAGCTCCTCGTACACCAGGGTCCCGCCCGGGGCGGAGGCCGGCAGGTTGTCCCGGTCGGTCATGGCGACAAAGGTCTTCACGGTCTCCATGCGCCCGGCGATCTCGGGCACGAGGTCGGCGAAGGAGATGTCCCAGAACAGCAGGCTGTCGCCGGCATGGTTGGCCACCCAGGCCACCTGGTCGGGATGCAGGCGCGGATTGATGGTGTGCAGCACCGCACCCAGGCCGCTGACCGCGTAGTAAAGCTCGAAATGGCGGTGGGTGGACCAGGCCAGGGTGGCCACGCGGTCGCCAGGCTTCACGCCCAGGGATCGCAGGGCGTTGGCCATGCGCTTCACGCGATGAAGGGCGTCGGCATAGCCGTAGCGATGGATCGGCCCCTCGACCGTGCGGGTGACGATCTCGCGGGCGGGATGCCAGGCGGCGGCGTACTCCAGGATGGAGGGCAGGGTCAGGGGCCTGTCCATCATCAGTCCGAACATGCGCCAGTCCCTCCCTGGACCCGGGCGCCCGGCCGTTCAGTCCGCCCGGCGCGTCACCGTCATCATGTAGTTCACCCCGGAATCCGACGAGAGCCGCCAGACGCCGGAAAGGGGATCAAAGCTCACCCCGAATGGCCCCTTCATGTCCAGGGACGTCCCGGAGAGGAAGCTCCGAAGCTCCTCCGGGGTCAGGAACTTCCGCCAGTCATGGGTGCCGGCCGGCAGCCAGCGAAGGACATACTCGGCGCCGATCTTGGCCAGGGCCAGGGCGCGCAGGGTTCGGTTCAGGGTCGCCACGATCATCAGCCCGCCGGGCGCCAGGAGGCGGCCGCAGGTGCGCAGGAACCCGCCCGGATCAGCCACGTGCTCGATCACCTCCATGTTGAGGATCACGTCGAAGGGCGGCGTTCCCTCGGCCTCGAGGGCCTCGGCGGTCGAGGCGAGGTAGGTAACGGGAACCCCGGTCTGTTCGGCGTGGGTCCGGGCGGTGCCGATGTTGCGCTCGGAAGCGTCGACCCCGGTCACATCGAAGCCCAGCCGCGACATGGGTTCGGACAGGAGGCCGCCCCCGCAGCCGATGTCCAGCAGCCTCAGGCCCTCGAAGGGCCGGCGGGCGTCGCCGTCGCGGCCGAAATGGGCGAGGCCCTGTTCTCGGATAAAGGTGAGCCGGACCGGATTGAAGCGATGCAGGGGGGCGAACTTGCCCTTCGGGTCCCACCATTCGGCGGCGATGCGTGAGAACCGCTCGACTTCGGCGGGATCAATGCTGGAACCGGGCTCGGGCATGAGCCGCACATACCAGAGCCCCGGGCCGGCTGCACAGGGAAAAGCCCGGTCGCGCAGGTGTTGCCCCCTCCCCGCCCCGCCGCTAGAAGGCCTCTCTTCCCGGGTCTGGAGTGCGGATTTCGAGCCATGTCGCGGCTGGTCATGAAATTCGGCGGCACGTCCGTCGCCGACCTCGAGCGCATCCGGCGCGTCGGGCGGCTCGTGGCCGCAGAGGTCGCGGCCGGGCACAGGGTCGCCGTCGTTGTCTCGGCCATGGCCGGCAAGACCAACGAGCTGGTCGCCTGGACCGACGCGGCGGGTCCCGCCGCCGAGGGCCTGCCTGCGTCGGATGACGAGTACGACGTCGTCGTCGCCTCGGGCGAGCAGGTGACCGCGGGCCTCCTGGCCATGACCCTTCGCAACATGGGCCTTCCGGCCCGGTCCTGGATGGGCTGGCAGGTGCCGATCGTCGCCGACGACGCCCACGGCCGCTCCAGGATCGACGATGTCCCGCCGGAAAAGCTCTCCGCCGCGCTGGATTCAGGCGAGGTGGCGGTGATCGCCGGCTTCCAGGGCGTCACGACCTCGGGCCGGATCGCCACCCTCGGCCGCGGCGGATCAGACACCAGCGCCGTCGCCATCGCCGCCGCCGTGCGGGCCGAGCGCTGCGACATCTACACCGACGTGGACGGCGTCTACACCACGGACCCCCGGATCGAATCCCGGGCCCGCAAGCTGTCGCGGATCTCCTACGAGGAAATGCTGGAGATGGCGTCCCTGGGCGCCAAGGTCCTGCAGACCCGGTCTGTAGAGCTCGCCATGGCCCAGAAGGTGCCCGTCCGGGTCCTGTCCAGTTTTGTCGAGCCCGGCGAGGCCCCGGGCCAAGGCACCATCGTGTGCGACGAGGAAGAGATCATGGAAAAGCGGATCGTCAGCGGAGTCGCCTACAGCCGGGACGAGGCCAAGATCAGCCTGTTCGGCCTGCCCGACCATCCGGGGGTGTCCTCGATCATCTTCGGGGCCCTGGCGGACGCCAACGTCAATGTCGACATGATCGTGCAGAGCCACGCCCGGATCGCCGACACGGCGAACATGGAGTTCACCGTCGGCAAGCGGGACGCCAGCCGGGCCGTCGAGATCGTCCGCGGCCTCAAGGAGAAGGTCGGCTTCGAGGACGTGAAGGTCAACGAGGACGTGGCCAAGGTGTCAGTGATCGGCGTCGGCATGCGCAGCCATGCGGGCGTGGCCAAGACCATGTTCGGCGCCCTGGCCGACAAGGGCGTGAACATCCAGGTCATCTCGACCTCGGAGATCAAGATCTCCGTCCTGATCGACGCGGCCTACACCGAGCTGGCCGTCCGCGCCCTGCACGCCGCCTACGGCCTCGACCAGCTCTGAGGCGTGACTAGGGGGCCCTCGCCGCGGGCGGGAAGGTCATCGGATAGTCGGGCGACCAGTGGTTGGCCGTGCCGCTGGTCACGTACCAGGACAGGAAGAGGGCGCAGATCAGCGCACCGGGCAGGTAGCTGTTGGTCCGCCGCCAGGTGAAGACGGCGATGACGCCCACAAGGCTCAGCAGGGGAATGAACTGCAGGGCGACGATGACATTCAGCGGCTCGGTTGGAGTCAGCAGCAGGCCCGTCTTGAACAGGGTTGCGTACTCGGCGATCGCCAGGACCAGGAACCCACCGCCCATGACGGCCGCAGCCGTGAAGTAGGTCATCCGGCGCCCGGCGCCGTCCACAGCCAGCAGGGCGCAGAGCCCGCGCACGGCGATGACCGAATGCACGATCCAGAAAGGCAGGTAGGTCAGGAAGATTGGCAGCCGGTCTGCGGTCAGGGGACGGAAACCCACGACCCAGAAGCGGAAATCCACGTGCAGCAGGCGATCGACAAGGGTGAGGGCCAGGGCGACCGCACCCACCGAGAGCACGGCGGCGAGGACCGAGCGAACGATGTCGACGCTGAAGACCGGCCGGCCCCGCCTCAGCAGCAGGGCGATAAGGATGGCCAGGGCCGTGTTGACCAGGGCCCAGGCCAGGAGCTGGTTGTGGACCCACTGCGGGAACAGGGCGGAGGGGAACCACAGGGCGCCCAGCTTCATGACGGGCAGGTAGGTCAGGGCCGGCAGTACGGCGGTCAGGCCCAGCGCCAACCATCCGCCTGCGCCCCGGACCGCCGCGGCGGGCTCGGGCGAGCGCCTCAGGCCTGAAAGCCAGGGCAGGCCCAGAGCGAGTTCAAAGGCTCCGAGCAGGAGAAAACCGGCGCCGACCAGGGCCAGGAGGGTCCCGATCTCCTTCCAGAACCACACCTGGTCATTAGGCGGCAGGGGATGGGCCTCGCCCTCGAGCCGGGCCTGCATCCAGTCCACCACCGGGGCAACGCCGCCGGACGAGAAGTGTTCCCAAGGATGGGTGACGTGGGGCAGGTCCAGGCGCCGCGCGGTCCCGAGGGCCGGATCGCCGTAGAGCCGGCCGGGCTGCACAGCCTCGGTGACGCCGAAGACGGTCTTCAGCTTCTCCGCGCCCGGCAGGTCCGTTCCCCGGGGCGTGCGCCACATCAGGCCGGCGAACTCGTCCAGGCCGCCGAAGACGACGTTCAGGTTACGGGGGAAATCCGGGCGGACCTCCGTGGGCGGACCGAAGAGCCCTGGAGCCGATCCCACCAGGGCGACGGCCCGGTATCCGTCCGGCTGGGCGTGGGCCGCCGCGAGGATGGGTCCGCCCCCCATGCTGTGGCCGGCGAGCCCCACCTGCCCGGCGTCCACGTAGGGCTGGCGCTTCAGGTAGGCCAGGGCGGAAGGCCCGCCGAAGCCGGCGGCTCCGACATTGCCTCCGGAGCCGCCATGCCCCGTCATGTCCATGGCCAGGACCACGAAGCCCCGCCGCGCCAACTCGATGGCGAAGGGGCTCTGCATCTCGCGGGTGTTGATGTAGCCGTGGCTGAGAAGGACGGCGGGCGCCCGGCGGCCTTCCGAAAGGCCGGGCGGCCGGTAGAGCAGTCCCGACATCACGGCGCCCTCAGCGGTCCGCCAGCGGGCCTCGGTCACCTGGACTCCGCCCCGGGTCTGGACGAATGCGGCCAACAGGGCGCCGCAGACGATCAGGGCCGCGCCGAGCGCGGCGAGCCTGTAGCGCATGGAATTCCCCCCGTGCTGACCGGAGCCTGAGCCGGTTCGTGAAGAGAGTATGACGGCGTGGCGGCCTCGGGACAATCCGCTTACCCTGCGCCTTGCATACGCCGGAGACACCCCATGCGCCCTGTCCTTGCCCTCGCCCTTGTCCTTCTCGCCGCCGCACCCGCCAACCTGGGAACCGCCCAGGCCCGCGGAGGCTACCTGGCGGGCCAACCCCCGATTGACGCCGTCCGGCTCCTGCCGCCGCCGCCGGCGCCCGGATCGAGCCAGGACGCCTTCGACCGCGCAACCGCCGCCGCCGCGCGCGCCGGCGTGGACGGTCCGGCGTGGAAGGCGGCGATCCGCGAAGCGAACATCCCCGACGCCAACTTCATGCAAGGCCTGTCCTGCGCCGTGGGCGTACAGGTCTCTGCAGAGAAGACCCCGACGATCCAGAAGCTGTTCATGTCGGTCACGTCGGACTTCGTCGGGCCCATGGAACAGGCCAAGTCGGCCTGGAAGCGGCCGCGCCCCTTCAGCGTGGACGGCGGCCCGGCCTGCGATCCGCGGGTGGCCGCGGGGCAGGGCGAGAAGCTGGGCTATGCCTACCCCAGCGGACATGCCGGAATTGGCTGGCTTCTTGCCCTCGTCCTGTCCGACGCTGCGCCCGCCCGCGCCGACGCCATCCGCGCCTGGGGCGCCGAGGTCGGCCAGCACCGTGTGGACTGCCGGGTCCACTGGGCCAGCGACGTCGCAGCGGGCCGGATGCTTGGCCTGGCCGTCTACACGCGGGTCTCGGCGAGCCCCGCCTACCAGGCCGACATCAAGGCGGCGGCGGCGGAGATCGCGAAGGCGGCGCCCATTTCCTGCCCGGCGGGCTGAGCGGCGCCTCCTGCGCAGGCGCCCAGGGGTCCGGACGCCTGCTGCAAGGGCATTTGTTTTCCGTTCCGTCATGCCTTGCTGCTAAAAGACGGCCCGGGACGCCGTTGTCCCGCTTCAAGGGACGCCTGTGCCGACATCGACCGCCAGTTTCGCCGTCCGGGGGCAGCGCAGCCTGCTCCGGCAGATCCGCGAGGCGCTTGCCTCGGGCGGACCTGTCCAGGCGCGGCTGGACATGGTGGTGCGGATCATCGCCCGGTCGATGGTGGCCGAGGTCTGCTCGCTCTACATGCGCCAGGCGGACGGCCAGATGGAGCTCTTCGCCACGGAGGGCCTGTCGCCTGAAGCCGTCCACCTGACGCGGATGAAGCCCGGCGAGGGCCTGGTCGGCGAGATCATGCGGCTGGGCCGCCCGCTCAACCTGTCGGACGCCCCCAACCATCCGGCCTTCTCCTACCGGCCGGAGACCGGGGAAGACCCCTTCCACGCCTTCATGGGCGTGCCCCTGCTGCGCGGTGGACGGGCGATCGGCGTCCTGGTGGTGCAGAACCGGACCGAGCGCGTCTATTCCGAGGACGAGGTCGAGGACCTGCAGATCATCGCCATGGTCCTGGCCGAGATGGTCGCCGGCGGCGAGCTGGCCACCGAGGGGCCGCTGCAGAACATCGACCTGGTGCCCAAGAAGCCCGAGCGGCTCAAGGGCGCCCGGTTCGCCGAGGGCCTGGCCCTGGGCGTGGCGGTGCTCCATGAGCCGCCCGTGGCTCCCTCGGACCTGCTGGCCGAGGACGTCGCCGCCGAGGAAGAGCGCCTGCAGGCGGCCATCACCGCCCTCCAGGCCCAGATCGACAGCATGCTGGAGGGCCAGCATGGGCTGGTCGAGGCCTCGTACGAGGTCCTCGAGACCTACCGCATGTTCGCCTACGACCGCGGATGGCGGCGATCCCTCGAGGACGCCGTGCGCAACGGCCTCACCGCCGAGGCGGCGGTCGAGCGGGTCCGGTCCGAGCACCGCGCCCGCCTGGGCCAGGCGCGCGACCCCTACCTGCGCGAGCGCCTGCACGACTTCGAGGACCTGGCGGACCGGCTGCTGCGGCACCTGGCGGGCGACGCCGGACTGGCCCGCGATCTGCCGGAGAACGCGATCCTGATCGCCCGGAACCTTGGCCCCGCGGACCTCCTCGAATACGACCGCACACGCCTGAAGGGGCTACTGCTGGAAGAGGGCTCCACCGCCAGCCACGCCGCCATCGTGGCCCGGGCCCTGGACATCCCCTGCGTCGGACGACTGGCTGGCCTGAGGGACAAGGTCTCGGAGGGCGACACCGTCATCGTCGACGCCGAGACCGCCGAGGCCTACCTGCGGCCGCGTCCGGACGTGGTGAAGGCGCTGAAGGCCCGCCTCGACGTCCGCCTGCAGCGGCGCGCCGAGTTCGCCCGGCTGCGTGACCGGCCCGCCGTCACCCAGGACGGGGCGAAGATCCAGCTGCTCATGAACGCCGGCCTGGACGTGGACCTGGACATGCTGGGCGAGGCCGGAGCCGAGGGGATCGGCCTCTTCCGCACCGAGTTCCAGTTCATGGTGGCCGAGGAAATGCCCCGGCTGACGGCCCAGACGGCCCTCTACAGCCGTGTCATGGACGCGGCCGGGGGCCTGCCGGTCACCTTCCGCACCCTGGACCTGGGGGGCGACAAGGTCCTGCCTTACATGGAGGCCGAGCGGGAGGACAATCCGGCCCTGGGCTGGCGCGCGGTGCGCATGGGGCTCGACCGTCCGGCCCTGCTGAGGCTCCAGCTGAGGGCCCTGATCGCCGCCGCCCGCGGCCGGCCGCTGAAGGTCATGTTCCCGCTGGTGGCCAGCGTCGACGAGTTCCGCGCCGCCCGCGCCCTGGTGGACCTGGAGATCGCCTGGGCGAACCGCAGGGGACGGCCCGAGCCCGCGCGTCTCGACGTCGGCGCCATGATCGAGGCGCCCTCGGTCATCTGGCACCTCGACGCCCTCCTGCCGATGACCGACTTCGTCAGCGTCGGCACCAATGACCTGATGCAGTACCTGTTCGCCGCCGACCGCGGGAACCCCCGGGTCTCGGAGCGGTACGACCTCTTGTCGCCCCCGGCCCTTCGCGCCCTGGAGATGATCCAGAAGGCCTGCGCCGAGACGGGCACGCCGGTCTCGGTCTGCGGCGAGATGGCGGGCCGGCCCCTTGAGGCCTTTGTCCTGGTCGCCCTCGGCTTCGAGGCCCTCTCCATGCCGCCGGCGGGGATCGGCCCGGTCAAGCAGATGGTCCTGTCCTGCGACCGGTCCGCGGCCCGTAAGGGCATACAGAGCCTCCTGCGGAGCACCTCCGGCTCGATCCGGAACGAGGTGGAGACCCTGGCCCGGAAGCTCTACCTCGCGGTCTGAGCCGATCCGTCGGGCCGCAATTGGACTCCCCCGCCCGCCATGCTATCGCCGGGCCGCGTTGAGGGGATCGTCGCAGCCATGGCCGAGGAAGGCTCCGCGGAAGGTGAGGACAGGGCCGGGTCCTCCGCGCCTGCGCCCGATCTCCAGGATGGCGAGCACGTGGGAGCGGCCCTCCGGGCGATCCGGGAGTCGCGGGGCCTGTCCATCGCGGACATCGCAGCCCTCACCCGCATCCGGCCGGCCTATGTGGAGGCGATCGAGGCCCTGCGCCTGAAGGAGCTGCCCAGCCGCCCCTTCACCATCGGCTACATCCGGGCCTACGCCCAGGCGCTGGGCTTCCCGGGCGACGCCGCCATCGCCCGATTCAAGGCCGATGATCCGGACCGCAACGACGCCCTCAGGCCCCCCGTTGGCGTCCGCCGGATGGCCGACCCGCGCCTGAGGCTGATGGTCCTTGCGGGCGTAGTGATCCTGTCGGCCATCGTCGCCTGGAACCTGGTCCGCCGGGGGACCCTGCACGACGAGAGCCGGCGCCCCACCACCCTGGTGGCGGCCTCCCCGCCCGCGGCCACGCCGGCGGGTCCCATGAGCCTGGGCGCGCCCCTGCCGGCCCCGGTGGAGTCCAACGCCCCGCCGCCCTACCTGACGCCGGGACTCGAGGCGCAGCTCTCGGCGGCCCTGCCAGAGGGGATGACCTCCGGCGAGGACCCGACCCTCATGGACCTTGGCGAGACCTTCGCCGCCCGGGGCGCCGTGAACGGCGTCCCCGCCGGCGCGGGACGTCTGGTGCTGCAGGCCCGTCGCCCGACGACCCTGATTGTCTGGGGGCCCGACGGCGCCGCCTGGTTCGCCCGCCCCCTCGCGGCCGGCGAGGCCTATCGCGCGCCCGACGGGGCCCGGGTCACCTTCGAGACGGTGGAGGCGGGGGTCATGGCCGTCTTCGTCGACGGCCAGGCCCGGGGAGTCCTGCCCGCCGGGCGGACCCCCGCCGGCGCCATCGCCCTGCCGCCCCCCGCCTGATACGCCCGCCTGAGACGCCCCGCCTGAGACACCCCGCCTGAGACACCCCGCCTGAGACACCCCGCCTGAGGACCCCCGCCTTACATGCCCTTGGGATTCACCCGCTAGGCCCCTATTCTCACTCCATGTCCGAAACCCACGCCCTTCGCCCCTGGCGAACCATCGTCCGTCGGAAGAGCCGAAAGATCCGCGTCGGCCGTGTCGAGGTCGGCGGCGACGCGCCGATCAGCGTCCAGTCCATGACCAACACCCTGACGGCGGATACAGCGTCGACCCTCGACCAGATCCGCCAGCTGGAGGAGGCCGGCGCCGACATCGTGCGGGTGTCGTGTCCCGACGAGGCCTCCACCGCCGCCCTCTCCCAGATCGTGAAGGGCTCGAAGGTCCCCATCGTGGCGGACATCCACTTCCACTACCGCCGGGGAATCGAGGCGGCGAAGGCCGGCGCGGCCTGCCTGCGGATCAACCCGGGCAACATCGGCAGCCCCGACCGGGTGCGCGAGGTGATCCAGGCCGCCCGGGACCACGGCTGCTCCATCCGCATCGGCGTCAACGCCGGCAGCCTGGAGAGCCATCTCCTGGAAAAGTACGGCGAGCCCTGCCCTGACGCCATGGTCGAGAGCGCCCTGGACCACGCCCGCATCCTCCAGGACCACGACTTCCACGAGTTCAAGATCAGCGTGAAGGCCTCGGACCTGTTCATGACCGTGGCCGCCTACCAGATGCTGGCCGAAGCCATCGACTGCCCCCTGCACATCGGCGTCACCGAGGCCGGCGGCCAGCGCATCGGGACGGTCAAGTCCTCCATCGGCATGGGCGCCCTGCTCTGGGCCGGCATCGGCGACACCCTCAGGGTCTCCCTGGCGGCGGACCCCGTCGAGGAGGTCAAGGTCGGCTTCGACATGCTCAAGTCCCTGGGACTGCGCCACCGGGGCGTGAACATCATCGCCTGCCCGTCCTGCGCCCGACAGGGATTCGACGTGATCCGCACGGTCGAGACCCTCGAGGCCCGGCTGGCCCACATCGCCACGCCCATGAGCCTGTCGATCATCGGCTGCGTGGTGAACGGGCCGGGCGAGGCCCTGATGACGGACGTCGGCTTCACCGGCGGCGGCAAGGGTTCCGGCATGGTCTACCTGGCCGGCAAGGCGGATCACAAGATGGACAACGACCGCATGGTCGACCACATCGTTGAGCTTGTGGAGCAAAGGGCTGCCCAGCTTGACAGCGTGCAGCCAGACCCCACCTAGGCTCAGACCGCGGCGGCCTCGTCGACGGTGAATGGAAGCGCCGCTTGCAAGGCCCCGCCCGGGTTGATTAGGTGCCGCTTCGCAAAGAGGAGAGAGCCATGTCTGCGGACGGCAACTGGAAGATCACGATCAACACCCCGATGGGCGCTCAGGAAGTGAACGCCTCCATCACCACCAGCGGCGACACCTTCACCGGCAAGACGACGGGCCGCATGGGCGACCAGGACATCTCCGGCAAGGTCGACGGCGACAAGCTGGTCTGGTCCTCGGCCATCACCAGCCCGATGCCGATGACCCTCGAGTTCGAAGCCACCGTCAGCGGCGACAGCCTTTCGGGCAACGTCAAGCTCGGCGCCTTCGGCAACGCCTCGCTGAGCGGCGTGCGCGTCTGATCCGAATGTGGATCGCGGGCGGCCCCCAGCGGGTCGCCCGCCCCTTCGCCGGCCAGCCTCCGGGATTTGGCAAGCCGCGCGCGGCGGGCTAGAAGCCTGCCTCTCCCGCCCCCCTGAAGATCCCGCCCCTTGCGACTTCCCCAAGCCCGACTCGACCAGGTCCTCGGCCGCTTCCACGAGATCGAGGCCCGCATGTCCGCCGCCTCGGACGGCGCGGAGATCGTGCGCCTGTCGCGTGAGCATTCCGAGCTGAAGCCCGTGGTGGAGGCTGTCCAGGCCCTGGAGAAGACCCGTGCCGAAGCGCCCGAGCTGGAAGAGATGGCCGCCTCCGGCGACGCCGACATGTCCGCCCTGGCCCGGGACGAGCTGGAGGCCCTTAAGGCTCGCCTGCCGGAGCTTGAGCGCCAGGTCGCCCTGCTCCTCGCTCCCCGCGACCGCGACGAGAACGCCTCGGCCATCCTTGAGGTCCGGGCCGGCACCGGCGGGGACGAAGCCGCCCTCTTCGCCGGCGACCTCTTCCGCATGTACCAGCGCTATGCCGCGGTTCATGGCTGGCGGGTCGAGATCGACTCCATCTCCGAGGGCGAGGTCGGCGGCTACAAGGAAATCATCGCCTCCATCACGGGCGAGGGCGTCTTCGGCCGGCTGAAGTTCGAGAGCGGCGTCCATCGGGTCCAGCGTGTGCCCGAGACCGAGGCTGGCGGGCGCATCCACACCTCGGCGGCCACGGTGGCGGTCCTGCCGGAGGTGGAGGACGTGGACATCGAGATCCGCGAGGCGGACCTGCGCATCGACACCTATCGGTCGTCGGGAGCCGGCGGCCAGCATGTCAACAAGACCGACTCCGCCGTGCGCATCACCCACATCCCCACCGGGATCGTCGTGACGTCGTCGGAAAAGTCGCAGCACCAGAACCGGGCCCGGGCGATGAAGGTCCTCCAGGCCCGCCTGTACGACCAGAAGCGCGAGGCCCTCGACGCCGCGAGGGCGGACTCCCGCCGCAGCCAGGTCGGGTCCGGCGACCGGTCCGAGCGCATCCGCACCTACAATTTCCCGCAGGGTCGGGTGACGGACCACCGGATCAACCTGACCCTCTACAACCTGGCCAAGGTGCTGGAAGGCGAGTCCCTGGACGACATCATCAACCCGCTGATCGCCGAGGACCAGGCGGCGCGGCTGGCCAGCCTGGAAGCGGAGTTCGCCTGATGGAAGCCCTCATCACCGGCCTCTTCCGGTATCCGATCAAGGGTTTCTCGGCGGAAGCCCTGGCCCAGGCCGACCTGGTTCCAGGACGCGCCATCGCACAGGACCGCCGCTGGGTGGTGGAGAACGGACCCTCCGGCTTCGACCCGGAAGCGCCAAGATACGTCCCGAAGATGAAGTTCGCCGTCCTGGCGGCCCACCCCGTCGTGGCGGCGGCCCGCACCCGCGTCGTCGGGACCGCCCTGTCCGCCTCGGCCCCGGGCCGGCCCGATTTCCATGGCGACCTCGGCGCCGACGCCGGCCGTGCAGGTTTCGCCGGCTGGGTCCGGGACCTCCTTGGCGAGGACGCCCGGGAGGGGGTGCGGGTGCTTCAGGCTCCGGACTATCAGTTCCTTGACCACCCCGCCGGGCACGTCTCCATCGTCAACTTGGCGAGTGTCCGCGACCTGGAGGCGCGGATTGGCCGTCCGGTGGATCCCCTGCGTTTCCGCGCGAACCTCTATGTGGAGGGCTGGCCGCCCTGGGTCGAGAACGGCTGGAAGGGCCGGAACCTGCTGCTCGGCTTCGCCCGGGCGACGGTCTTCGCCCCCATCGTCCGCTGCGCCGCCACCGAGGTGGACCCGGAAACCGCCGAGAGGGACATGCCCCTGGTGGAGCACCTCTTCGAGCAGTACGGCCACCGGGACTGCGGGATCTATGTCCAGGTCACCCACGGGGGGACCGTGCGGGTGGGCGACGCCTGCAGTACGCCCGGCGAACCGGAGTGAGCCGCAACCTCCTCCAGGCCTGGCAGGGCGCGCGGGCCCGCCTGGAGGCGGCGGGCATCCCGGGGCCGGTCATCGACGCCCGGGTCCTGGTGGAGGCCGCCTGCGGCGTCACCCGGGCGGATATCGTCGGGGATCCCTACCGCGAACTGGACGCCGGACAGGTCGAGCGTCTGGATGACTACCTCGAGCGGCGCATCCGCCGGGAGCCGGTCAGCCACATTCTGGGCCGACGCGGCTTCTGGAACATCATGCTGGGCGTAACTCCGGATGTCCTGACGCCCCGGCCCGAGACCGAGGTCATCGTCGACCATGCCCTGCGCCTGTTTCCCGAGGGCCGCCCCTTCAGCCTCCTCGACCTGGGCGTCGGCTCGGGCGCCATCCTTCTGGCGATCCTGGCTGAGCGCCCGGCGGCCCGCGGCCTGGGTGTGGACGCCTCGGAGGAGGCGCTCGCCGTCGCGCGCGACAACGCCGCCCGCCTGGGCATGGGCGGCCGGGTCGCCCTCCTGCGCGGCGACTGGACGTCCGGCCTTGGTGACGCGGGCTTTGACCTGGTGGTCTCCAACCCGCCCTACATCGCCACCCACGTGATCGAGACCCTGGACCCCGAAGTGCGGGTCTACGAACCCCGGCTGGCCCTGGACGGGGGCCCTGACGGGCTGGACGCCTACCGGACCCTGGCCCCCGAGATCCTCCGCGTGCTGAAGCCCGGCGGGAGGTTCCTGGTGGAAATCGGCTTTGACCAGAGGGTGGCGGTCGAGGCCCTGTTCCGGCAGGCGGGGGCCCTTGAGGTCGAGACCCTGCCCGACCTGTCGACCCACGACCGCGTTGTGACGGGCGTGAAAAACCCCTTGGAAACTCACGACTGAGCCGCTAGACGGAGTCCCGGTCTCCACCCAAACCGTCGACGCCATGGACCGCCTGACCCTCAGGATCGGGCCCCAGGCCGGCAGGCCGTTCGTCGCAGGCGAAACGCCAGGCTCGGGGTGGGACGACGGGAACCTTTTCAACTTCGGATGATCCACGCCGGGACGAGCCCTGCGGACAGACCAGAAGAACAGCCCTAGCCCGCCCAATGGCGGCGGGTCGGCGGAACGGCAGGACATGAGAGATTTCAAGGGCATGAAGCGTCAGCGCGGTCGCAATCGCAGCGCCGGTGGCAAGCCTCAGCAGCACAATGCGAACCGGGCCCTGGAGTCCAACGGCCCCGAGGGGGTCAAGGTCCGCGGGAACGCCCAGACCGTCTTCGAGCGCTACCAGCAGCTGGCCCGCGACGCCGCCTCCGCCGGCGACCGGGTCCTGGCCGAGAACTTCCTGCAACACGCCGAGCACTATTTCCGCCTGATCCGGGCCATGCAGCCCACCCGGCCGGCCTCGGAGATCATCGGGCGCGACCAATACAATTCGGGCTTCGACGTCGACTTCGAGGAAGAGCCCGGCGAGGGCGCCGCCGAAGCCGAACCGGCCGAAGCCGAAACCGAATCCCGCGACCGGGGAACCTGGCGCGACCGTGACGACCGCCGGGAACGCTTCCGCGACCGCGATGACCGCCAAAGGGACGACCGGCCCCGCGAGGAGCGACAGCGTGACGAGCGTCCAAGGGAAGACAGGCCCCGTGACGATAGGCCCCGTGACGACAGGCCCCGGGGCGAGCGCTTCGAGGGCGGGCGCCGGGACCGCTGGCGCGACCGTGAGGACCGCCCGGAGCGGAACCGCGAGGACCGTCCGGAGCGCGACCCCATGGCCGTGGTCGAGCCCAGCGGCGGCGCCATTGCCGCCCCGGCCGACGACAGGCCGCCCTCGCCCACCCTCCGCAGCGAGGATGGCGCCGAGAGCCAGGCGCCGGACTTCCTGCGCCCCCGCCGTCCGCGGGCCGAGGCGGATACCGAGGAGGCGCGCCCCCCGCGCCGTCGTCGGGCGCCCCGCAGTTTCGAGGGTGACGAGGGCCAGGGCGGCGGTTCGGGCGGCGAAGGCTGACCACGGCGCAGTTGCGCCCGCCCGGCTTCAGGGCTAGCCCTTGGCCATGGCGCACGATTGCGGACACGACGACGGCCCCGGACAGGGCCTGGCCGGACGGGGGCTTGCAGAGGCCCTGGCCGACGCTGAGGTGCGCTGCACCGCGGCGCGCGAGCGCCTGACCGCGCCCCGCCGCCGGGTCCTGGAACTGCTGCTTTCGGCGGACGCCCCGCTCAAGGCGTACGACATGATCGCGACCTTCGGCGGCGATGGCGCGCCGGCCAAGCCACCCACCGTCTACCGGGCCCTCGATTTCCTGGAGAAGCAGGGCTTCGCCCACCGAATCGAAAGCCTGAACGCCTATGTGCCATGCCGGATGCGGGGCGACGCCCACCGCGCCGCCTTCCTGATCTGCGACTGTTGTGGCGCGGCGCAGGAGTTCGAGCCTGGCCTCGACGCTGGGTTCGCGGCGGCGGCGGCGGCCGGCTACTCGGTGCGCAGCCTCACCCTCGAAGCCCGCGGGCTCTGCCCCGCCTGCCGCGCCGCCTGAGCCCTGGCGCCCGCCATGATCGAGGTGACCCCCGAAATCCTCATCTCCGAGGACGAGATCACCGAGCGCTTCATCCGCGCGGCGGGACCAGGCGGCCAGAACGTCAACAAGGTCTCCACCGCCGTCGAGCTGCGCTTCGATGTCCGCCGGTCCCCGTCCCTGCCCAATGACGTGGCCGTCCGCCTGATGAAGCTTGCGGGCCGGCGGCTGACCCAGGACGGCGTGCTGGTGCTCAGCGTCATGACCCACCGCAGCCAGGAGCGGAACCGCGCCGAAGCCCTGCAGCGCTTGGTGGAACTCATCCGCAAGGCCGCCGAGCCGCCGCCGCCGCCGCGCAAGCGCACCCGCCCCACACTGGCCTCGAAGGTCCGGCGTGTGGAGGGCAAGGTGCGTCGTGGCGGCGTGAAGTCCCTTCGGGGGAAGGTGCGGGGCGAGGACTGAGCCCCGCCCCGCCTCCGGGTCAGTGGACCTGGGGCCGGCCGATCACCAGGCCATCGGCGCCCGTCGTCACGGCGATCACCGAGCCATCCACCAAGTCGCCCTGCAGCAGCTTGCGCGCCACGGGGTCGACGAGGTCCTTCTGGATCACCCGCTTGAGCGGCCGGGCGCCGTAGACCGGGTCGTAGCCCTTGTCGGCCAGCCAGATCATGGCGGCGTCGTCCAGGGACAAGGTCATCCGCCGGTCGGCCAACAGCTTCTCAAGGCGCTTCAGCTGGATGCGGACGATGTTGTCCATCTCCGCCCGGCCAAGCCTGCGGAACAGGATGATCTCGTCCACCCGGTTCAGGAACTCGGGCCGGAAGTGGCCGCGGACCACGCCCATGACGTCGCCCCGCACCGCCTCGACATCCTCGCCTTCCTTCTGGCCGGCCAGGAATTCCGAGCCGAGGTTGGAGGTCATGATCAGGAGGGTGTTGCGGAAGTCCACGGTCCGGCCCTGGCCGTCGGTCAGGCGACCGTCGTCCAACACCTGGAGGAGGACGTTGAAGACGTCCGGATGGGCCTTCTCGACCTCGTCGAACAGCACCACCTGGTAGGGCCGGCGGCGCACCGCCTCCGTCAGGGCCCCGCCCTCGTCGTAGCCGACATAGCCGGGAGGCGCCCCGATCATGCGGCTGACCGAGTGCTTCTCCATGTACTCGCTCATGTCGAGGCGGGTGATGGCGGACTCATCGTCAAACAGGAACTCAGCCAGGGCCTTGGTCAGCTCGGTCTTGCCCACGCCCGTCGGGCCGAGGAAGAGGAAGGAGCCGATCGGCCGGGCGGGGTCCTGCAGTCCGGCGCGGGCCCGGCGAACGGCGTCAGAGACAGCCTCCAGAGCCTCCTCCTGGCCGACCACCCGGCCGCGCAGGGAGTCCTCCATGCGCAGCAGTTTCTCGCGCTCACCCTCCAGCATCCTGTCGACGGGCACGCCCGTCCAGCGGGAGACGACCGCGGCGATCTGGGCGGCGTCCACCACCTCGGGGCTGACGGCGTCGCCGGCGGCCTTCTGCTCGGCCGCGGCGAGCTGCTTCTCCAGGGGCGGGATCTCGCCGTAGGCGATCTCGGAGGCCCGCTGCAGGTCGCCCCGGCGCTGGGCGGCGACCAGTTCGGCGCGCAGCCGGTCGAGGGCCTCGCGCACCTGGGCGGCGGACGAGACCTTCTCCTTCTCGGCCTTCCAGCGGGCGGTCATCTCGGCGGACTGGCCCTCGAGGTCGTCGAGCTCGTCCTCCAGCTTCTCGAGACGCTGGCGGGAGGCCTCGTCGCTTTCCTTGGTCAGGGCCTCGCGCTCGATCTTCAGCTGGACGACCCGGCGATCGATCTCGTCGAGTTCCTCGGGCTTGGAGTCCACGGCCATGCGCACCCGGCTGCCGGCCTCGTCGACCAGGTCGATGGCCTTGTCGGGCAGGAAGCGGTCGGTGATGTAGCGGTTGGACAGGGTGGCGGCGGCCACGATGGCGCTGTCGGTGATCCGCACCCCGTGGTGCACCTCGTACTTCTCCTTCAGGCCGCGCAGGATGGAGACCGTGTCCTCCACCGTCGGCTCGGAGACAAAGACGGGCTGGAAGCGCCGCGCCAGGGCGGCGTCCTTCTCCACGTGCTTGCGGTACTCATCCAGGGTCGTGGCGCCCACGCAGTGCAGTTCGCCCCGGGCCAGGGCCGGCTTGAGCAGGTTGGAGGCGTCCATGGCGCCCTCGGTCTTCCCGGCGCCGACCAGGGTGTGCATCTCGTCGATGAACAGGATGACCGAGCCCTCGGCGGCGGTGACCTCGTTCAGCACCGCCTTGAGGCGCTCCTCGAACTCGCCGCGATACTTCGCCCCGGCGATCAGGGCGCCCATGTCGAGGGCCAGCAGCTTCTTGTCCTTCAGACTCTCGGGCACGTCGCCGTTGACGATGCGCTGGGCCAGGCCCTCGACAATGGCCGTCTTGCCGACACCGGGCTCGCCAATCAGGACGGGGTTATTCTTGGTCCGGCGCGACAGGACCTGGATGGTGCGGCGGATCTCCTCGTCCCGGCCAATGACCGGGTCGACCTTTCCGTCCCGGGCGGCCTGGGTCAGGTCGCGGGCATAGCGGTTCAGGGCGTCGTATCCCTCCTCCGCAGAGGCGCTGTCGGCGGTCTTGCCCTTGCGCAGGGCCTTGGCGGCGGCCTCCAGGGCGGCCTCGGTCGCGCCGGCGTCGCGCAGGGCGCGGGCGGCCTCCCCGCCTTCCTTGGCGATGGCGATCAGGAGGCGCTCGGTGGTGACGAAGGCGTCGCCCGCGGCCTTGGCGCCGGCCTCGGCCGCGGCGAAGACGCTGGCGGATTCAGGGGCCAGGTAGATCTGGCCGGACCCGCCCTCGACGCGCGGGCGCTTTGTCAGGAGGGCGTCCACCGCCTGGTCGACGGCGTCCGGCCGTCCGCCGGCGCTCTGGATCAGGGCGCGGGAGAGCCCGTCCTTCTCCTCAAGCAGGATCTTGAGCAGGTGCTCAGGCGCGAATTGCTGGTGACGGCGGGCCAGGGCGAGACTCTGGGCCGACTGGACCGCCTGTTTGGCGCGGTCGGAGTACTGTTCGATGTTCATGTGTCCCCTCGTAAGGCGGATGGAGGACGGTCGCCTTGATCAAGCGCAACCGCCGTCCCGGGATGTAGTGTTGCCCTTGCGCAACACAAGTCCTGACCGCCCCGCGAGGACGCGCGGATCAGTTCCGCGCGTAGAGCTTGACGACCTCGTAGAGGTAGTCCCGGCCCTCATACAGCGCCTGGACGCCGATACGCTCGTTCAGGCCATGGGCGCCGCTGTCGCCGGGCGGACTGAACATGCCCGAGAGGCCGTAGGTCGGGGTTCCCGCCGCCAGCAGGAAGCGGCCGTCCGTGGCCCCGGTCGCCATGGCCGGCACGATCGGCACGCCGGGCCACATGGCCGCAGCCACCTTGGTCGCGGGGCCCATGATGCGGGCGTTCAGCGGGGGCGGGGGCGAGACCGGGCTGGGCTTGCCGACCGTTTCCACGGAGATCCCGGGATCGTTGATGACGGAGGCCAGGGTCTGGCGGACATCCTCGACCTTCTCGCCGGGCAGGATGCGGCAGTTGACGTTGGCCTCGGCCCTCTGGGGCAGGGCGTTCGGCGCATGGCCCGCCTTGACCTGGGTGGGCACGCAGGTGGTCCGCATCATGGAATTGCGACCCGGCGAACGCGCCAGGTAGGCGGCGGCGGCGACGTCCGAGGGATTCGCCGCCAGGGCCTTCATGGCCGCGCCGGTCTCGCCGCCCTCGATCTCGGCCATCCGGGCGTAGTGGTTGCGGGTGGCCTCGTTCAGGGCGATCGGGAAGTCATGGGCGCCGATCCGGGCCAGGCCCTGGGACAGGCGGACGATGGCGTTGTCCTTGACGGGACGCGAGGAGTGGCCGCCCGGGTTGGTGATCCGAAGGGTGAAGTCCTGATAGACCTTCTCGCCGGCCTGGATGCCCAGGAAGACCTTTTTGCCATTGGCGTCGATCTGGCCGCCTGCGCCCTCGTTCAGGGCGAACTCGGCATCCAGAAGCTGGGGCCGGTTGGCGATCATCCACTCCACCCCGTTGAAATGATCCGGCGTCTCCTCGCCGCAGGTCAGGGCCAGGCGGAGGCTGCGCTTCGGCTTCAGGCCCTCGCGCTTGTAGCGGATCATGTTGTCGGCGAAGGCGGCGGCCATCGCCTTGTCGTCGCTGGCGCCCCGCGCATAGAAGTAGCCGTTCTCCTCCACCAGGGTGAAGGGATCGCGCTCCCAGTCCGCCCGGTTCGCCTCGACCACGTCGATGTGGGCCAGCAGCAGGATGGGCTTCAGCTTGGGGTTCGTCCCCGCAAGGGTGGCGACCAGGGCGCCCTGCTTGGGCTGCTCCGGCGGAACCACGATCTCCATCTCCCGGTCCGTGTAGCCGGCCGCCTTCAGGCGCACGGCCAGTTTCTCGGCGGCCAGGGTGCAACTGCCGGAGGACAGGGTTGTGTTGGTCTCGATCAGCTCCCGGTAGAGCTCGCGGAAGGCGACCTGGTCCGGTCTCAGCCCCGCCGGGGCGGGCGGCGCGGCGAGGGCGGGCGCGGCGGCCATCAGGGCGACGCCGGCGATCAGCAGGGAACGGAACATGTGGCCTCCTTGTAAGGCGGCCATCCTAGACCCCCGCGCCCCCCGGCGCCTATGGCTTGAAGGGGCTTTTCAACCCCGGGAGGGAGAGGCATAAAGTTTTTGCTTTCTTTCAGTTGGGAGGCTGAAAATGAAAACCGCTGCACTCGCCCTGGCGTCCGCCATGTCCCTCGCCCTGGCCCCGGTGGCGGAGGCCTGTTCCCGGGCAACCTGGCTGGGGGACGACGGCTCGGTGATCACCGGCCGGTCCATGGACTGGCCCTATGACTTCAACACCCATTTCTACGTCATTCCGCGGGGGTTCCAGAACGAGGGGATCAAGGGCGGACTGACCTGGGCCAGCAAGTACGGGACCGTGGTGGCGGCGGGCTCCATGACCCCCGGCGGTCCGATCGACGGGGCCTTCGACGGCGTCAACGAGAAGGGACTCGGCGCCAACCTGCTCTACCTCGCCGAAGCCGACTTCGGCCCCGCGCCCGGCTCGGCCAAGCCGCGGATCTCCATGGGCGCCTGGGTGCAGTACGTCCTGTCGAACTACGCGACGGTCTCGGAGGTGGTCGAGGCCCTGAAGTCGGACCCGATCTACATCGTCCCGTCGAACTTCGGCCCGGGCGGCGCGGGACACCCCACCGTCCACCTGTCGATCAGCGACGCGACCGGGGACTCCGCGGTGATCGAGTACATCAAGGGCAAGCCGGTCATCCACCACAACCGGGCCTACCAGGTCATGACCAACAGCCCGACCTTCGATCGCCAGCTGACCCTGAACGACTACTGGAGCCGGATGGACGGCTCAAAGGTCCTGCCCGGCTCGCACCAGTCCGAGGACCGCTTCGTGCGGGCCAGCTACTACCTTAAGCGCCTGGGCACGAGCGAGACTGACACCCGAAAGCAGGTGGCCGGGGTCTTCTCGGTGATGCGCAATGTTTCGGTGCCCTGGGGCGCCCCGGACCCCGACCATCCGAACATCGCCCCCACCTACTGGCGGACAGTCATCGACCACACCCGCGGGGTCTACTACTTCGAGTCCGCTCTCAGCCCCTACGTGGTGGCCCTGGACCTCAAGTCCCTCGACTTCTCGCCCAGGGCAGGGGTGCGAAGCGTGGCCCTCGAGGGCAAGGACAGCTATTCCCTGGTCGGCCTGATCAACAAGTCCCTGAAGCCAACGGCGCCCATCGCCTACCTGGCGCCCTGAGGCTGGATCAGTTGAGGTCCTGTCGGTCCGGCGGGACCTGCGGCAGGGGCGCGACGGGAACCCCGTCCTCGACGAGGGCGCGGGCCTCCTCGGGCGTGGCCTCGCCGTAGATCCCGCGTTCCTCAGACCGGCCCTCATGGATGGCCCGGGCCTCGCGGGCGAAGGTGTCGCCCACATAGTCGAAGTTGTCCTCGACGTGCCGGCGGACCCGGCTGGCCATCTCCATCATCACCTCGCGCGAGGGGCCCGGCGCCCGCTTGGCCCTGCCCTTCGAGGTGACCACGGAGGGGGCCATGATCTGCTTGCGCACCTCAGCGGAGCCGCACATCGGGCAGGAGACAAGACCGCGGGCGGACTGGTCGTCGAAATCGACAGAGCTTCCGAACCAGCCCTCGAAGTCATGGCCGGCGGCGCAGGCCAGGGCGTAGCGGATCACGCCAGGGACTCCGGGCCGGAGAAGGCGCGGGCGTTGGCCAGGGCCGGGATGGCGCGCCGGGCGCGGGCGGCGGCCGTAAGGTCAAGGTCCACCACCAAGACGCCGGGCTCATCATGGTCGAGGACGCCCAGCACCTCGCCCCAGGGCCCGACCGCAAGGCTCCGTCCCCAGGTCCCGCGCCGGTCTTCGTGGAAGCCGCCCTGGGCCGCGGCCAGGACGAAGCTGCCGGTCTCGATGGCCCGGGAACGGAGAAGGATCTCCCAGTGCGCCTCGCCCGTCGGCCGGGTGAAGGCGGCGGGCACAGTCATCACCTCCGCCCCGGCCAGGGCCAGGGCCCGATAGAGGGCGGGGAACCGCATGTCGTAGCAGATCGACAGGCCCAGCCGGGCCTCTCCGGCCCGCGCCGTGACCGCGCGGTCGCCGGGGGCGTAGGCGGCGCTCTCGCGCGCCGTCTCGCCATTGGGCAGGTCGACATCGAACATGTGCAGCTTGTCGTACCAGGCCGAGACCTCGCCGTCGGGGCCGACGAGCAGGCTGCGGTTGGCCGCCTTCTCGCCGCCGGCGTCGACCAGGGCCGAGCCGACCAGGACGTGAACGCCCCGCTCCCGGGCGAAGCCTCGCAGGCCGCAGACCACCGGATCGGCGTCCACCGTCGTCAGGGCCGCGTTCAGGAGGTTTCGGTCCTTCTGCAGGATGTTGGTTCCTTCGGGAGTGAGTATCAGCTCCGCGCCGGCCTCCGCCGCCTGGCGAACCAGGGGCAGGACGTGATCCAGGGCGGCGACCTGGGTCGCCGGCGTCCGGGTCTGGACCAGGGCGACGCGCACGCGCCTCAGCCCGCCAGCAGGGCGTCGAGGCGACCCTGCGCCTCCAGGTCATGCAGGTCATCACAGCCGCCGACGTGCTGGCCGCCGATGAAAATCTGCGGATAGGTGGCCGCCCCTCCTGATTTCTTCAGCATTTCCTCACGCCGGGCCGGATCGAAGGCCGCCTCGATCTCGGTCACCTCCGCGCCCTTGCGCTCCAGGAGGCCCAGGGCCCGGACGCAGTAGGGGCAAAAGGGCTTGGTGTAGATGGTCACGGCGGCCATGCGCGTCTCCCTAGGCTCTCAGGGTGAAGTCTATATGGTGAGGCTTGCCGGGTCTTTAACCCTGGCGATGACGGCGGCGTCCACCCCCGCCGCGCCGGCGGCCTTCAGGGCCCGGGCGCAGGCCTCGAGGGTCGCGCCGGTGGTCATGACGTCGTCGATGAGGAGGATGCGCCGTCCTTCCACCTGGCGACGGCGACTGTCAGGGACCCGGAAGGCCGCGGCCACGTTCCGCCGCCGGCCGGTTCCTGAGCGTCCCGCCTGCGCGCCGGTGTCCCGCCGGCGGACCAGGGCGTCGGCCAGGTAGGCCCGCGACCAGAGGCGGGCCAGGGGCCGGGCGATCTCTGCCGCCTGGTTGTAGCGCCGCCGGAACAGGCGCGAGGGATGCAGGGGCACGGGGGCGACGGCGTCCGCCTCCGCCAGCAGGTCCCGGGACGAGCGCGAGATCCAGGCGGCGAACAGGCGTGAGAGGTCCGTCCGGTCGGCGTACTTGAGCTGGAGGACCAGGCCCCGGGAGGCGTCGTCGTAGAGACAGGCGGCGCGAGCGCGGTCGAAGGCCCGGGGCTTGGCCAGGCAGGCCGCGCAGCGGGCGCCGGGTCCCAGGCTGAACTCGAAGGGCGTACCGCAGCCGTCACAGGCCGGATCGTCCAGGAAGGTGATGCGGCTCCAGGCCTCGGCGGAGAGCCCGGGGGTCTGGACCGGTCGGTCATCATCCAGGGACCTGTGGGGATAGATGACGTCCAGCGCGGCCCGGCCCATCCGGGCGAGGGGCCCGGCGGGTTCCCAGGCCCGGCCGAAAGGTTCATTGTCGCGGCCCATGCCGCCCTCCGCCTCGCCCCCGCGAATCTTCGACCGCGATCTCCTGCGCCGGCGGCTGGACCGGGCCGCCCCGGGATACGCCGGGGCCGACTTCCTGAAACGCCGCGCCGCAGGCGACATCGTGATGCGCCTGGAAGCCATCATGCGCGACTTCCCCCGCGCCGTCGACCTCGGGGCCCGCAACGGCGCCTTCGCCGAAGCCCTGGCGGCCAGCGATGCGGCCCCCCGGGTGGGCCTGCTGGTCGAGGCGGACCTGTCCGGGGCCATGCTGGCGGGACGGGCGGGGATGCGCGCCGTCGCAGACGAGGAGCGCCTGCCCTTCGCCCCTGCCAGCCTGGACCTCATCGTCTCCAGCCTGTCCCTGCACTGGGCCAACGACGTGGTGGGCGCCCTCGTGCAGGCCCGGCTGGCGCTCAAGCCTGACGGCCTCTTCATCGGGGCCCTGTTCGGCGGGGCGACCCTGACCGAGCTGCGCCAGGCCCTGACCGCCGCCGAGCTGGAGCTGACGGGCGGAGCCGGGCCCCGGGTCTCGCCCTTCGCCGACCCCTCGGACGCGGCGGGCCTCCTGCAGAGGGCCGGCTTCGCCCTGCCCGTGGCCGACGTCGACCGGGTGACCGTGCGCTACGACCATCCCCTGAAGCTGATGGCGGACCTGCGGCGGATGGGGGAGACCTCGGTCCTGGCTGAGCGGCACCCGCGCCCCCTGACCCGCAAGGTCCTGGCCCGGGCCTTCGAGATCTACCAGAGGGACTTCGCCGGCCCGGACGGGCGGATCGCCGCCACCTTCGAGATCCTGACCCTGACCGGCTGGTCGCCCTCGGAGATCCAGCAGAAGCCCCTGCGCCCGGGTTCGGCCAAGATGCGGCTGGCCGAGGCCCTGGGCGGGGAGGAGCACAGCGTCCCCGGGACCCGGCCTCAGCGGCGCTGAAGCGGGCCCGGCGTCCGGTCGGGGGCGAGGTCGACCACGATGTCGCCCGGCGGGTCGGCGATCAGCCGCCGCGTGATCCGCTCGTAGCGGGCCAGGAAATCGTCCAGTTCAGCCGCGTCCATGGCCCGGCCGGGCCGGCCGGCCGCGATGGCTCGGGCCAGATCGGCCTCCTGCTCCCCCCGCCAGCGGCGGACGGTCGGAAAGTCCGGCGCGCGAAGGAAGACCGTCAGGTCCGGGGCCTTGAAGAGATCCGCATATCGTCCCGCCAGCGCCGCCTCCACCGCCCCGCGCCAGGTCCCGTCCGCGTCGTGCTCGCGTTCGAGGGCGTTGATGGGCGCAGAGGCCGCCGCCGAGGGATCGGGCCGGGCGCCCAGGCACCAGCCTTCCAGGATCACGACGTCGGCGGGCCCCTCAAAGACCGGCCGACCGGCCTCCGGGACGGGGGCGTCGCGTCCCTTGTCGAAGCGCGGCAGGCGGACGGGCCCGGGACGGCCGAGGGCCTCCAGGACGGACAGGGCCAGGGCTGGGTCATGCGTGCCCGGCGGCCCGCGCACGGCGAAGAGAGGGTGGACCCGGCGGGCCAGGTCCGCCCTGGCCTCCGGACCAAGATAGACGTCGTCCAGGGACAGGACGGCGCAGGACCGGCCCTCCGCCTCCAGGATCGAGGCGAGTTTCGCCGTCAGTGTCGACTTGCCAGAACCCTGCGCCCCGGAGAGGCCCAGCACCCAGCCTGGCCGGTCGGAGCGGGACAGGACGAGATCAGCCAGGGCGTCGACCAGCCCCGCCACAGGCTCAGACCAGGTCCCGGAGCCAGGCCACCAGGGGCGCATCCGCCGGCGGCATGGGATAATCGCCCAGCCGGTTCGGCTTCACCCAGGCCAGGCCCGCGTGCTCCTTCGCCGTCACAACCCCGCTCCATCGGCGCACCAGGTAGAGCGGCATGAGCAGGTGGAAATCCTCATAGGCGTGGCTGGCGAAGACGAAGGGGGCGAGGCAGGCTTCGGTGACTTCGATGCCCAGCTCTTCGGACAGTTCGCGGATCAGGCAGGCCTCGGGCGATTCGCCCGCCTCCACCTTGCCCCCGGGAAACTCCCAGAGGCCCGCCAGGGCCTTGCCCTCCGGGCGCTGGCAGATGAGGACGCGGCCATCGACATCGATCAGGGCGGCGGCGGCCACGAGCAGCAGGCGTTGGGTTTCGGACATGACGTCTTGATCGCCCCGGCGGGCCGGGTTGGCAAGCCGGCCTTGACTTCCGGGGCCCGGAAGGCCACTTCCCCCCTGCGCACCGGCTCCTCCGGGGCGACATCGGCGTTCCAGTCGCGTGAGGGTTGCCCCGGCAACTCGCCTGTCGAGCGCCTTGAAGCGACATCGCAGATCGCCCCGCCACGCGGGGGCATCCCCACAAGACACGCCGAACGGCGCCCCAGAGACGGGCCGCCCGATTCCGCGCACCGAAAGACACCTTCACTTGACCCAGTTTTCCGACCTCGGCCTCGATCGCGGCCTCCTCAAGGCCCTTTCCGACGAGGGCTATTCCACGCCGACGCCCATCCAGGCCCAGGCCATTCCCCCCGTCCTCGAGGGCCGCGACATCCTGGGCATCGCCCAGACCGGCACCGGCAAGACCGCCGCCTTCGCCCTGCCCATCCTTCACCGCCTAGCCGCCGACCGCCGACCGGCCCCCCGGCGCGGCTGCCGCGTCCTGGTCCTGTCCCCCACCCGCGAACTGGCCACCCAGATCGGCGAGAGCTTCAAGGCCTATGGCCGGCATCTCGGCGTCTCCGTGACCGTGATCTTCGGCGGCGTGAAGTATGGCGGCCAGATGCGCGCCATGGCGCCCGGCGTCGACGTCCTGGTGGCCACTCCCGGCCGCCTGATCGACCACCTGGGCGAGAAGACCGTGACCCTGCAGGGGGTCGAGACCTTCGTCCTGGACGAGGCCGACCAGATGCTGGACATGGGCTTCATCGTCCCGATCCGCAGGATCGTGAAATACCTGCCCAAGGCCCGCCAGAACCTCTTCTTCTCGGCGACCATGCCCACCGAGATCGGCCAGCTGGCCGGCGAACTCCTGAACCCCAACCCCGTCAAGGTCTCGGTCACCCCCCAGGCCACGACAGTCGAGAAGGTCCGGCAAAAGGTCATCTTCGTAGAGCAGGACCGCAAGCGCGCCCTGCTGGCCGAGTTGTTCGAGGCCAAGGACTTCCGCCGGGTGATCGTCTTCACCCGGACCAAGCGCGGCGCCGACCGCGTGGCCCGCGCCCTGGAGCAATCCGGGGTCGAGGCGGCGGCCATCCACGGCGACAAGAGCCAGGGCCAGCGCGAGCGCGCCCTGGCGGCCTTCAAGGCCGGCGAGGTCCGCGCCCTGGTGGCCACCGACATCGCCGCCCGGGGGATCGACATCGACGCGGTCAGCCATGTCGTCCAGTACGAGCTGCCCAATGTGCCGGAGTCCTACGTCCACCGGATCGGCCGGACGGCCCGGGCCGGGGCGGACGGCACCGCCGTGGCCTTCTGCGCCGATGACGAGCGCAACCTCCTCAAGGACATCCAGAAGGTCACTCGCCAGACGATCCCGAACGAGGATCGCCGGCGGGATGCGGGCCTGTCGGTGATGAGCGCCCACCTGCCCGACGGCGCCAAGGAACCCTCGGCGCCCAAGGGCCGGCAGGGCCAGGGCGGCCACCGCAAGGGCGGCTCGCCCCGCAATGGCGGCGGCGCCCGGGCGGCGGACGGCTCGTCCCGTCCCGAAGGTCGCTCCGACCTGCCCGGCGGCCTGCGCAAGCAGAGGAACCGCCCGTCGTCGGCCAAGCCCGCGGGCGGCAAGCCCGGGGACTTCGCCTCCACCCGCCCCATCGACCAGTCCGCGTTCCGCGGTCCGAAGCGCGAGAGCGCCGGGGCGAAGTGGAGCCCGGTGGACTAGGACGGCCCGACCCCCGGCTGACCCCCTCCGGCCCGCATTCGCGGTCCACCTCCCCCTGGGGGGAGGAATTAGAGCGCCCAATTGCTCCCCCAAGGGGGAGCTGTCGGCGAAGCCGACTGAGGGGGTCAATTCCCGTCTCCGTAGACCCCCTCCGGCCCGCATTCGCGGTCCACCTCCCCCTTGGGGGAGGAATGACTGAGCCTATTGCTCCCCCAAGGGGGAGCTCCCGGCGAAGCCGGGTGAGGGGGTCAGCGACGTCGCAGGACCTAGCTCCGGTAATCCCCGTTGATGGCGACATACTGTTTGGTCAAATCGCAGGTCCAGATGCTGGCCGAGCCGCGGCCAACGCCGACATCGACGCTGACCTCAAGCTCATCCTTCTTCATGTAGGCGCTCATCTTCGCCTCGTCGTAGGTCGGCGAGATGAGGCCGTCCTGGGCGGCGACCAGGGGTCCGAACTGGACCTTGAGGCGAGTCCGGTCGATAGGCTCGTCCGCCCGGCCGACCGCCATGACGATCCGGCCCCAGTTGGCGTCCTCGCCCGCGAAGGCGGTCTTCACCAGGGGACTCTCGGCGATGGTCCGGGCGATCTTGCGCGCCGAGGCGGGGCTTTCCGCGCCCGAGACGTTGATCCGCACGAACTTGGTCGCCCCCTCCCCGTCCCGCACCAGCTGAAGGGCCAGGTCCAGCAGGACCGCCTCGAGCTTTTCCCGGAAGTCCGCAAGGCGCCGGTCGCCGGCGCGGCTGATGCGCGGGGCTTCGGACTGGCCGGTGGCGAAGAGCAGGAGGGTGTCGTTCGTCGAGCGGTCGCCGTCCACAGTCACGCAGTTGAAGGTCGAGCGCGTGTAGAGGCTGGCCAGGTTCTGCAGGGCCTTGGGCGCGATGTCGGCGTCGGTGGCGACGAAGGCCAGCATGGTGGCCATGTCGGGCGCGATCATGCCCGAGCCCTTGCAGATACCGGCGATGCGAACCGTTTTTCCGTCGATCTCGGCCTCGGCGAAGGCGCCTTTGGGAAAAGTGTCCGTCGTCATGATCGCCCGGGCCGCGCCGGCCCAGGCGTCGGCCGACAGGGCGGCCTCGGCCTCGGGCAGGCGCTGGGTGATCTTCGCATCGTCGAGCAACACGCCGATGACCCCCGTCGAGGCCAGCATGACGTCGCGCTGGCGGCAGTCGAACCGCTTGGCCACCGCCGAGGCGACCCGGCGGGCGGCGTCGGCCCCGGGCTTGCCCGTGAAGGCGTTGGCGCAGCCGGCATTGACCACCAGGGCCCGGGCGTCCTCGCCCTGGGACTGGGCCAGGGCCCGCCGGCACCAGTCGACCGGCGCGGAGCCGACGCCGTGCCGGGTGAAGACCCCGGCGACGCTTGTGCCCTCGGCGAAGCGCATGACCAGGAGGTCCTCGCGCTCGTGCTTGTAGAACCCGGCCCGGCCGGTGGCGATCTCCACGCCGTCGATGGGCGGGATGCGCGGGAAGGGAACGGCCAGGGGCGAAACCGGCAGGGCGCCCTTGGCGGGGGCTGCGGGCGCGTCCGCCGGCTCGTCGAAGGCCCGCGACTGGCGGTCGGCCCGCCGCAGGGCGGCGCGCTTCAGGGCCGAGGCCAGGGGATCCAGGGCGCGCTCGATCGTCTGGCCCACGGCCTCCACCGGCTTGGTCGCAGGCTTGCGGCGCGAGGGCCCGGACCCGGGCGAGGTCGGCTTGCGGCTCATGGCTTGGTCCCCTCCGTCTTGCCTTCGGGCTCGTCTTGCGGTGCGGGCGGCCCCGTGGCGGGTTCACGGGGCTGGCCGGGCACGTCAGGCGTGGTCTTCAGGAAGGTCTGGACCTTGGCCTGCCCGCGCAGCTTTTCCAGCAGGTCCCGGACCTGGTCGTAGGTCAGGAAGCGGACGATCTGGGGACGCGCCGCCTCCAGGGTGATGGGCTGCTCCGGGCGCCGGTCCTCGACCTTGACCAGGGCCCAGCCCCCCTCGACCTGGAAGGGACCGATGGTCTGCCCCGCCTTTGCCGGCTTGAGCGCGGCCTCGTAGGAGTCCGGCATGATATCGACGGTGAAATAGCCCAGGTCGCCCCCGTTGAATCGGGTCGCCGCATCCAGAGACCGCTCCATGGCAAGGGCCTCGAAGGAGCCGCCCGAGGCCAGCAGCTTGCGGATCGCCTCGGCCTCGGCCTGGGTGGCGACCAGGATCTGGCGGGCGCGGATCTCCTCGCTCGCCCGGGAGAGCCGGACCTGTTCCTGGTAGAGCGTGCGGATGGCCTGCTCGCTGATCGCCCCGGTGACGGTGGCGTCCACCACGAGGTCGGCCAGGATGCGCTCCCGGGCCGCGGCGAGGCGGCGCTGGACCGCCGGGTCCTTGTCGAGCTTGCGGCGCGCGGCCTCGGCCGCCAGCAGGCGCCGGTCGATGACCTCATCGGTCGTGCGCCGGAAGGGTTCCGAGGCGGGGTCCAGGGGCTCACCTTCGCCGATCAGACCCTGGGCGACGGCCTCACGCTTGACGTCCGAGGTCCAGACGGGAACGCCATCGACCCGCGCCACCACGACATCCCCGGCCTCTGGCGGGGTTTCCGAGCGCTCACGGCCCTGGCAGCCGGCCAGCGCCAGGGAAGCGGCGGCGAGCACCGCGAGAAGGGGCCCAGGAGGGCGGAATCGGGCAACGACCAGCGACATGCCGTCGGACATCCTTGCGGGAGCGAACCGGGAACTGTCCCTAGACCTTCCCGCGCGCCCTGCAAAGCTTGGGGGCGGATCAGACCCCGGCGGCGGCCTGCGTTGACAGTCAGGGGGGGCCTGCTTAAGTCACCCCCACCCCGGGGGAAGCGGGTTTTCCGGGCGCCAGGCCGGCCGCTCGAAGCGCCGCCCCCTCACCCCGCACAGGTCCGGACCCATCCCGTGAGCATCTTCAAGCGTCTCTTCGGCTCGTCAAACGACCGCAAGGTCAAGGCCCTTCAGGCCAAGGTGGCCAAGATCAAGAGCCTGGAACCTGCGATCCAGGCTCTCAGCGACGAGGCCCTCCGCGCCAAGACTTCAGAGTTCCGCGAGCGCCTGGGCCGGGGCGAGACCCTGGACCAGATCCTTGAGGAGGCCTTCGCCGTGGTCCGCGAGGCCTCGCGGCGGGTCCTTGGCCAGCGCCACTTCGACGTCCAGCTGGTCGGCGGCATGGTCCTGCACCAGGGCGGCATCGCCGAGATGCGGACCGGCGAGGGCAAGACCCTCGTGGCGACGGCGCCCGTCTATCTCAACGCCCTGCCCGGCGACGGCGTCCACGTCATCACCGTGAACGACTACCTGGCCCAGCTGCATGGCGACTGGATGGGCCAGGTCTACCGGTTCCTCGGCCTGTCGGTGGGCGTGATCGTCCACGGCCTGAGCCAGGGCCAGCGCAAGGCCGCCTACGCCGCCGACATCACCTACGGCACCAACAACGAGTTCGGCTTCGACTACCTGCGGGACAACCTCGTCTACGACACCGAGGAGATGGTCCAGCGGGGCCACAACTTCGTCATCGTCGACGAGGTGGATTCCATCCTGATCGACGAGGCCCGCACCCCCCTCATCATCTCGGGGCCGACCGACGACCGGTCCGAGTTCTACCGGACGGTGGACGCCCTGGTGAAGGAGCTGATCAAGGATCGCTCGACCTTCGACCACGACGAAAAGCAGCGGCAGGTCATCCTGACCGAGGACGGCGCCGAGATCGTCGAGGAAATGCTGAGGGCCGGCGGGCACCTGGAGGAGGACACGACGGGCCTCTACGACGGGGCCAACGTCTCGGTGGTCCACCACGTCAACCAGGCCCTGAAGGCCAACGTGCTCTACACCCGCGAGAAGGATTACATCGTCCGGGGCGGCGAGGTGATCCTGATCGACGAGTTCACCGGCCGGATGATGCAGGGCCGGCGCCTGTCCGAGGGCCTTCACCAGGCCATCGAGGCCAAGGAAGGCGCCCACGTCCAGCCCGAGAACCAGACCCTGGCCTCGGTGACCATCCAGAACTACTTCCGCCTCTACCGGAAGCTGTCGGGCATGACCGGGACCGCGGCCACCGAGGCCCAGGAGTTCGCGGACATCTACAAGATGGACGTGATGGAGATCCCGACCAATCGGCCCGTCGCCCGGATCGACGACGACGATGAGGTCTACCGGACCGAAGCCGAGAAGAACCGGGCCATCCTGAAGCAGGTCGAGGACTGCTATGTCCGCGGCCAGCCCATCCTGGTGGGCACGGTCTCCATCGAGAAGTCCGAAGCCCTCTCGGCCATCCTGAACGCCCACGCCTTCGAGGTCGATGGCCAGGCGCGCAAGGGCATCCCCCACAACGTCCTGAACGCCCGTTACCATGAGCAGGAGGCGATGATCGTCGCCGATGCCGGCATCCCCGGCGCGGTGACCATCGCCACCAACATGGCTGGCCGGGGCACCGACATCCAGCTTGGCGGCAACATCGACATGCGGGTCCTGCGCTGGCAGGACGAGCAGCGCGGACTGGGAATCGAGGTCACGCCCGAACAGGTCATCGCCCGCAAGGCCGAGCTGGAGACGGAGATCGCGGACCTCAAGGCCCAGGCCCTGGCCGCTGGCGGCCTGTTCGTCCTGGGTACGGAGCGCCACGAGAGCCGGCGGATCGACAACCAGCTGCGCGGCCGGACCGGCCGCCAGGGCGACCCGGGTCGGTCCAAGTTCTTCCTGTCCTGCGAGGACGACCTGCTGCGCATCTTCGCCGGCGAGCGGCTGGACGCCATCATGCGCACCTTCGGCGTCCAGGACGGCGAGGCCATCACCCACAAGTGGCTGAACAACGCCATCGCCACCGCCCAGAAGCGGGTGGAGCAGCGCAACTACGAGATCCGCAAGAACCTCCTGAAGTACGACGACGTGGTCAACGACCAGCGCAAGGCTGTCTTCGAGCAGCGGGCCGAGTTCATGGGCGAGGAGGACCTCGCCGACGTCGTTGCCGAAATGCGGCGTGACACCATCTCCGACATCGTCCGCAAGCACCTGCCGCCCAAGGCCTATGCCGAGCAGTGGGACATCGAGGGCCTGGAGGAGCAGACCCGCTCGGTCCTCGGCCTGGACGCGCCCGTGGCCGAGTGGGCGGCCGAGGAAGGCATCGCCAATGAGGAGATCGAGGAGCGCCTGCTCGCTGCGGCCCAAGCCCGGGTCGAGGCGCGGGAAGCGGCGATCAGTCCCGCCCAGATGCGGATGATCGAGAAGAGCTTCCTTCTCCAGACCATCGACATGCAGTGGCGCGAGCACCTGACTCACCTCGACCACCTGCGCAACGTGATCGGCCTGCGCGGCTACGGCCAGCGGGACCCGCTGAACGAGTACAAGACCGAGGCCTTCTCCCTCTTCGAGAAGCTGCTGGTGGACCTGCGCCACAATGTCACCCGCTGGCACTTGACGGTGGAGTTCCAGTTCGCCGAGCCGGAACCCCCGCCCTTCGCCTTCCAGGAGGTCCACCTCGACCCCCTGACCGGCGAGAACGCCGCCCAGATGGGCGTCCTGCCGGACGGCCTGTCGGTGGAGCAGAGGCAGGCCCTGCCCTTCTCGGCCCTGCCCGAGGGCTGGCAGGCGACCGGCCGGAACCAGGCGTGCCCCTGCGGCTCGGGAAAGAAGTTCAAGCACTGCCACGGGGCGCTGGTCTGACCGGACTGTCGCCGCTGGCGCCGTCAGCGGCCCTGCTGGACCTGAACAACGCCCACGCCGTGGAACTGTCCTTCCTGACGGGAGCGGCGTTCGCCCGGCTGGCCGGCTTGGCATTCCATGCGCGCCAGGCGGGCGAGGCGGACGCCTTCCTCATCGCCCTCGACCAGGACGCGGACTACGACAATCCGAACTTCCGCTGGATGCGAAGCCGCTTCGAGCGCTTCGTCTACATCGACCGTGTGGTGGTCGCGCCGGAGGCTCGGGGCCGGGGCCTTGCCGGGGCCCTGTATGCAGACCTCTTCACAGCCGCCCAGGCCGCCGGCCACACGCGGATTGTCTGCGAGGTGAACTCGGACCCGCCCAACCCCGCCTCCGACGCCTTCCACGCAAGGCTGGGCTTCGCAGAGGTGGGCGCCGCCACCCTACCGGGAGGCGCCAAGACGGTGCGCTATCTTTCAAGGACAATTGCGTTGTGAGGCGTCACTGCCGGTCCTAGCCTGATCTGAACCGGTCCTGGTGGGAGCCCCTGTCCCGTGCGGGATCCCAGGACGACGCAAGGCGGGGAGAAACACCGTGCTCGGGCCCACCGACTTCCTGCCGCTGACGCCGGCCCTTTCGGCAATCCTCTGGGTCGAGGTGATCGTCTACCTGGGCCTCGGCCTCTTCGGACTCTTCGACGACTACTTCGAACGACACCCTGCCTGGACGATCCGGGACGGGCGGCCCAACGGCTATCTCCGGATGACCGCCAAGACCGCGCACAAGCTGCATGCGGCGATCTGCCTGATCCTGGGCTGGATCGCCCTCAACGGCCTTCTGGAGCAGAGGGTCAGCCGCTTCGAGATCGAGACCCTCTTCCTCAGCCTGGCCGTCCTGATGTCGGGGGTGTGGTCAATGAAGCTGCCCGGCAGGATGGGCGTCCTGGGCATCGTCCTGAAGCCGGAGTTCTGGATCCAGATCGCCATGTTCGCGATGTTCCTGCCCTTCATCCGACCCCAGGTCGCCTTGATCTGCGTTGCGATCAATCTCTGGGGGATCGTATTCTTCTTGCTGAGGGGCAAGACGGCGCTTTTCGTTCCCTACACCTCGGAGACCCTTGTGCGGGACGTGGAGGATGCCCTGGGTGAGGAGAGGGCCAACAGGGTTCGGCGGATCCTCGGGCACAAGGGGCCTGCTCAGGCAGAGGGTTCGACACCGCCGAACGCCGCCGCATAGAGCTCTGGCCGGAAGCCGAGGACCCGCCGGTCGCCGAGGTCCAGCAGGGGCCGCTTGATCATGGAGGGCTGGGCCAGCATCAGGGCGATGGCGCGGCCGGCGTCGAGGCCGGTCCGGTCCGCCTCGGGCAGCTTGCGGAAGGTGGTCCCGGCGCGGTTCAGGACCCGCTCCCAGCCGAACTCGTCCACCCAGGCCGAGAGGCGCCCGGCGTCAATCCCCGAGGCCTTGTAGTCGTGGAAAACGTAGTCGCGGCCGTGGGCGGCCAGCCAGGCGCGGGCCTTGGCCACCGTGTCACAGGCCTTGATGCCATAGAGGGTCGCGGTCATCAGGCTCCTCCTCAGCCGCCAACCCGGACCAGTCGGGTCTGGTTGCGGAACGCCCAGGGCGCATCCGGGGGAGACAGGGGACGGACCTCCTTCACCGAAAGAAGGGTGGCGCCGTCGCGGGTCTCGGTGATGCGGATGCGGGCCTCGGCGTCCCCGTCCACGCCGGTTCGCTGGTAGACAATCGTCCAGTGGGTCGGGTCGCGATAGTCCGGAACCGTCACAGTCTCCGTGAAGACTTCTGCAGGCCGGCCCTTGCGCAGGCTGGCCGAGGTGACCGCGCCGGCGGCCGGGTCGAAGAGGCTGGCGGTCGTGATCCTCACGGCGCCCGCAGAGGGACCATCGTCGAAGACCGAGGTCCTCAGGACCGTGACGCCATCGCCCATAGCGGTGATCCGGGTCTGCACCGGAAGCTCCATCAGCTTGTCGTCCTGGTAGTTCCGGTAACCCAGGGCGCCCTTCCAGTCGCCGGCGAGCCCAGCCTGGAGCTCCGCGGCGGACGGGGCGGCGATGGTGGGTCCGGCCAGGAAGAGGAAGGCGGCGAAGATGGCGGTCGGCAGGCGCATTGGGGCTCCGGAAAGGGCGCGTCAGGACAGGGTCACGAAGGTCTCGGACTCGATCATCCACTGTCCCGTAACGCGACGCCAGACCGCAAGGTAGGCACCGGACTGGGCCGGGGCGTCCTTCCAGCCCGCCGTCCAGCGGCCGTGCTCCGCGGCGCGCGCGCCCGCGGCGTCGACCTCGATGCGCTCCGGCGTCCGGACATAGCCGCCGAAGCCCGGGTCGGCGAACTGGCTGGTGAAGGCGGAGAGGATGGCCTCGCGGCCGGTGATGACCGAACCGTCTCCGGCGATCACCACCGCCGTAGGCAGGAAGACCGGACCCAGCCGCGCAGCCTCCCGGCCGGCGATGAACCGGTTGGTCAGCCGCCGGCGGGCGCGGATGGCGTCCGCGGGGTCGATCATCGCCGTTGGACCTCTGGCTAGTAGGCCGTCCAGCCGCCGTCGGTGGCGTAAACGCCGCCGGTGAAGTTGGACGCCTCCGGCGAGAGGAGGAACAGCATCATGGAGACCTGTTCGCCCACCGTGGCCGGCCGCTTGTTGGAGTCCGTGTATGAGAGCAGGCTGTCGATCTTCAGCCGGCCCATGGTCGGACCCTTCTGGTCCTTCATCGAGGCGGCCACCAGGATGCCGGCGCGCTCGACCATCGGGGTGTCAGTGGCCGCCATGTTCACCGAGTTCACCCGGATCCCGTAGGGCGCATAGTCGATGGCGGCGTTACGGGTCAGGCCGGTGACGGCGTGCTTGCTGGCCACATAGGCCGGGTTACCCGACAGGCCCGTCAAGCCGGCGATGGAGCCGACATTGACGATGGCGCCCCCGCGGCCCTGGGCCAGCAGTTGGCGCAGTTCGGAGCGCATGCTGCGGAAGACCCCGGCGGTGTTGATCCGCACTACGTTGTCGAAATACTCGTCCGAGGCTTCGTGGATGGGGGCGAAGACCAGCTTCTTCTGGCGGGCGTAGTCTACGGGGTCGCCCGAGAACACCCCGTCCATCACGCCGGCGTTGTTAAGGGCCAGGTCCAGGCCCCCGAACTTGTCGACCGCCGCCTTCACCATGGCGTCACAGACCGAGCTCTCCGAGACATCGCCGTAGACAAAAACCGCCTTGCCGCCCGCGGCGTTGATCTTGTCGACCACGGCCTGACCTTGGTCCTTGATCCAGTCGACGCCGACGACGTTGGCGCCTTCCTTGGCGGCGCGGATGGCCGCCGCGGCTCCCATGCCACGGGCGCAGCCGGTCACGATCAGGGTCTTGCCCTTGAACCGACCCGGGATGACGTACTCCGGATCAACCGGCGTCATGTCCTTGACCCCGATGCCCTTGGCGCCCTTCGGCCCCACCTGGGCGGCGGCGGGCGGGGCGGTCGCCGCGGCGGTCGCGGCGGCGCCGGCGATCGCTATGCCCTTCAGGATATCCCTGCGTTCCATCTGCAATTTCCCCTTCCCGGGATTGGCCAGAAACTCACAACTGTATCTTTTGGGACTATTCCTTCATCTTACCGCTACCTCAAGTTGAAACGCGGACGCCGGGGGAGAACAGGCCCGGTGGGTCGCAGCAAGAAGGTCCCAAGCCGATGATTTCGCACCCGAAATCCCGGAATATCGGGCGTTCAGGCGCCGTCGCTTTGGCCTTCCTGGCCCTCGCCGCTGCGCCGCAGGCAGCCCGCGCTCAGGCGGCGGGCGTGTCGGATCCCCTGAATGGGTCGGCGATCGAGACGCTCCGGGTCGTGGTGGTCAATCCCGGTCCGGATGCGGCCGTGGCCGAGCGGGTCGCGGACTCAGTGCGCCGGTCCCTGGCCCTGTTCCCAGGGGCGCGCTTCTCCAAGGAGACCTTCGACCTGCAGCTGGCGCGCGCCCGCCGGACCGCTGAGGTGGGGGCCATTGATTACGGCGTGAAACTGGGATCGGCGGGCGGCGTGGACGTCGAGGTGCGCGTCACCCTGGGCGAGTCCGCCGCAACACGGGAAGGCCGAGGGCGCCTCGCAGGCGATCCCAACGCCGGCTCCCTCCTGCTTGACCGGAACGGGACCTACATCGTCGGCAAGTTCGACACCCTCGGCCTCTACTACGCCAACAACAACTCCTGGTACGGCCAGCCCGGGCCCCTGCTGGCGGGTAACCCGCTTGTCCAGGGCCAGCCCTCGGGGGCAGGCTACCGCGACTGGGCGGAGGCCTATGTCCACTATGGGGTCTACGGGATCACGCCCCTGTCCAAGCAGGTCTACCTGTATGGCGGCCTGAGCGGCATCACCGCGGCCTCCAGCGGTGATGAACTGTTCAGCAGCAAGACCCGTACCCACACCGGCCTAGAGGACGCCTATGTCGGCCTCGTCGGCGGCTCCACGGACGCCTCCGGGAACCGGCTGGTCTACAACCTCTCCGCCGGCCGCCAGAAGTTCACCCTGGCGAACGCTTTCCTGATCGCCAACACGGCGGCCAACGGACACGACCGGGCCGCCCTTCAGGCGAACGCCCGCTGGGCCGCCGATAACCTCGTGCTTGCCCAGGTCGCCTACAATCGCCTCCGCCTGGAGGCCTTCTACCTCGACCCCGACGAACTCCCGATACTCGACTCGGGAACGCGGCTGGCCGGGATAAACGCCGAGTTCCGCCCCTCCCCCGACTGGATGGTCGGCGTCAGCTATGTCCAGGCCAGGGACGGCAAGACGGCCTACTACGGCCCAACGGGTACGCTGGCAGGCGTGCGCAAGGGCCTCCGGGTCTACGACGCCCGGTTCTCCTATGCGCCGGCGGAGTCCCGGCAGGGTCCCTTTGGCGGCGCGGAGATCGCCCTGCAGGAAAATGCTGACTTCTCGATGAAGGCCAGGGCCGGCTGGGCCGAGCTCGGCTACCGCTGGCCTGCGGCGACCTGGTCGCCCTCCGTAAGCTACCGCTACTCCTACTTCTCAGGGGATGACCCGGCCACCTCCGCCTTCGAGCGTTGGGACCCCCTGTTCTCGGGCGGGAACGGCGAACAGTGGGTCCAGGGCGCCAACCACTTCAAGGTGGTGCAGGACAGCAATGTCATCGCCAACCGGATCCAGGCCCGGCTGAAGCCCGACCCTCGGGTCGAGATCGTACCCCAGCTCTGGACCTTCCGGGCCGCCGAAGCGAACAACATCGGCGGCAACCCCGCCCTGTCCTTCCTGAACAGCCGCGACTACGGGCGCGAGGCGAACGTCACCGCAAAGTGGTTCGTTTCCCGGAAGATCTACGTGCACGGCCACCTCGCCTACACCCAGCCCGGCGATGCGGTCAGGCGGGCCCTCCCGGACAAGCCGGACGGCTGGCTCAGCGTCCTGATGTTCCTGCGCTACGCCTACTGACGGCGGGGGGCGGGGCCCAGCCGGGCGGCGCCTTCCTCGAAAGTCCTGCGGGCGTTGCCGCAGAAGTCCTGGCCGAGGAGGGGCGTCTCCGACGAGGTGGAGACAGCCGCAGAAGCGATCCCGTGGCCGAAGGCGGCGGCAAAGTCGAAGGCCGCGTCAGGGCCAAGCTGGCGCTGGACCTCTCCCGCCATGCCGCGGACCCGGGCGTCGAAGGCGTCCCTCTGGGTGCCGGGCGTGCACTGGTGCACAACGCCCGCAAAGAAGCCGAGCCTGGGGACATCCGTTCGGGGGAGCGCAGGTTGGGCGGCTACAGCGGCGGCGAGGATCACGGCGAGCATGTCGGGAACTCCCTAAGGGGACTTAAGGCTGCAAGTCTGGCAGGCGCCCCCACCAGGGCGCAACCCCCCGCCGGGGATCAGCTCGCCAGGGGCTCCACCACCACCGTGCCGGCCTTGGTCCCGGACTCCACCTGCTCGTGGGCGGCGGCGCAGTTGGCCAGGGCATGGCGGCCGGCCACGGGCAGGATCCGGGCGCCGGTGGAGATCCACTGCAGGATGTCGGCCTGGGCCCGGCGGCGCGCCTCATGCGGGCTGACCGGCAGGTAGACCCCGTGGATGTTGAGGTTGAGGCGCATGAGGTCGCCCGCAGGCACGAGGGGACGGGGCTCACCCTTGGTGGCGTAGAAGGCGATGGAGCCGTTCCCCTTCACGCAGGCCAGGGTGACGGGAAGGTTCCCCCCGAAGTCGACGTCGACCACATGGTCCACGCCGGTCCCGGCGGTGAAGTCGCGGACCCGGGCGGCGACATCCTCGCGCCGGTAGTCCACCACGAGGTCGGCGCCGGCGGCGCGCGCCCGGGCGGCCTTGGCCTCGCTGCTGGCCGTGGCGATGACGGTGGCGCCCGCCCACTTGGCCAGCTGGACGGCGTAGAGCCCCACAGCGCCAGCGCCCCCCGTGACCAGGACCGTCCGGCCCTGGACGGGGCCGGCGACGAACAGGCTGCGGTGCGCCGTCATGCAGGGAATGCCCAGGGTGGCGCCCTCGGCGAAGGACACGGCCTCCGGAAGGGGCGTGACGAGGTCGGCGTCGAGCTCGATGTACTCCGCCGCCGAACCAAAGGCCCGGCCATTCCTCTGGCCGTTGTAGAACCAGACCCGCCGGCCCAGCCACCGGTCGGGGGTCTCCGGACCCACCGCCTCAACCACCCCGGCGCCGTCGCTGTTGGGGATAATGCGCGGATAGGCCATGGGCGCCGGGCCCGCCCGCATTCCGGCGTCGGACGGGTTGACCCCCGAGGCGTGGATTCGGATCAGCACCTGGCCCCGGCCAGGCGTCGGGGTGGGAACCTCGCCGAACTGCAGGACCTCGCGGGCCGGGCCCGTGCGTTCGTACCAGACCGCCTTCATGACCGGCCCTGGCGCCCCATGTCTGTCATCACCGCCTCCTGGGCCCTCTACCGGGCGAACCTAGCCGAGCCATCAAGGCTGTGCGAGCCCCCGAGGCGCCCTGGCTCTGGCCTTGCCCTGGGGGTCTGATGCTAAGGTGACGAAAAGACCGCAACAGACGGTCGCCCCCGGAGAAACGAGCCCATGCCCAAGCGTCTCCTGATCGCCAATCGCGGCGAGATCGCCATCCGGATCGCGCGGACCGCCGCCGACCTCGGGGTAGGGTCAGTCGCAGTCTACGCCGACGATGATGCGGCCTCGCTGCATGTCCGGGCGGCCGATGAGGCGGTGAGCCTCGGGCGCACAGGCGTTCCGGCCTATCTCGACATTGCGGGGATGATTGGAGCGGCACGGTCAGCCGATTGCGACGCCATTCACCCCGGCTACGGCTTCCTGAGCGAGAACGCCGACTTCGCCCGGGCCTGCGAAGCCGCGGGCCTGGTCTTCGTAGGGCCCCGCCCGGAGAGCCTCAGCGTCTTTGGCGACAAGGCCGCCGCCCGGGCCCTGGCGGAGTCCTGCGGGGTTCCCCTGCTCGCCGGGATCAGCCGGCCGGTCACCCTGCACGAGGCCCAGGCCTTCCTGGCGTCTCTCGGCGCGGGTGGGGCGGTGATGCTGAAGGCGGTGGCCGGCGGCGGCGGGCGCGGCATGCGCCCCGTCAGCGACCCGGCGGACCTCGCCGCCGCCTTCGAACGGGCGACCTCGGAGGCGAAGACCGCCTTCGGCTCCGGCGACCTCTATGTGGAGGAGCTGATGCCCCGGGCCCGGCACGTCGAGGTCCAGATTCTGGGAGACGGCGAGGGCGGGGTCATCCACCTTTGGGACCGCGAGTGCTCGCTGCAGCGCCAGAGGCAGAAGGTGATCGAGATCGCCCCGGCCTTCGGCCTACCCGAACCCCTGAGGGCGGACATGCTGTCGGCGGCTGTCGCCCTCGGCCATGCGGCGGGATACCGGGGCCTGGGCACCATTGAGTTCCTGGTGGACGCCCGGCCGGGCGCGCCGCCCCGCTTCGCCTTCATCGAGGCCAACGCCCGGCTGCAGGTCGAGCACACGGTCACGGAGATGGTCCTCGGCCTCGACCTGGTGGAACTCCAGCTACGCATCGCCGACGGCGCCCGCCTGTCGGACCTGGGTCTCGCCGGGGGCGCCCCTGCGCCCCAGGGCGCGGCGATCCAGGCCCGGGTGAACCTGGAGACCATGACGGCCGACGGCGGCTCGCGGCCCTCGGGCGGCGTCCTGAGCGCCTATGATCCGCCCTCGGGGCCCGGGGTCCGGGTCGACGGCTACGGCTATGCCGGCTACGCCACCCCGACCCGCTACGACTCCCTGCTGGCCAAGGTCATCACCCACGGCCGTGACCTGGGGGCCGCCACGGCCCGGGCCCGGCGCGCCCTGTCGGAGTTCAAGATCGGCGGCGTGAAGACCAACATCGACTTCCTGGACGCCCTGCTGGCCAGCGACGCCCTGCCGGCGGGGACCCTGCACACGCGCTATGTTGAGGAACACGCGGCGGACCTGCTGGCCGCCGAGGCCGCGCGCGCGCGCTACTTCGAGCCGGCCGGCGGCGCGGTGCGAAAGGCCGGGGCCAAGATCGACCTGGTCGATCCCCTGGCGGTCCTGTCCGTGAAGGCGGGCGACGGCGGTGCAGGGCCGGCGCCAGACCTCGCCGCCCCCCGCGAGGTCGCCCAGGGCCCCGCCGGGACCTTGGCGGTCCTCACCCCCCTCCAGGGGCTGGTCATCAGCCTCTCCGCCGCCGTGGGCGACATCGTCCGCGCCGGCCAGCCCGTGGCGGTGATGGAGGCCCTGAAGATGGAGCACGTGATCGTCTCCGAGGTCTCGGGCGTGGTCCGCGAGGTGACGCTGGAGCCCGGCGACACGGTCTTCGAGGACACCCCTCTCCTCTTCGTCGAGCCCGCCGAGGTGGAGGGCGACTATGTCGGCGCCCGGGCGCCGGACCCTGACGAGATCCGTCCCGACCTCGCCGAGGTCCAGCGCCTGCACTTCCTGGCCAGCGATGCCGGGCGACCGCAAGCCGTAGGCCGCCGGCGGGCCCAGAACCGCCGCACCGCCCGGGAGAACGTGGCCGACCTCTGCGACCCGGACAGCTTCATCGAGTACGGCCCCCTGGTCACCGCCGGCCGGATGCGTTCGGACACGCAGGAGGTGCTTGAGGAGCGCCTTGTGCGCACCTCGGCCGACGGCATGGTCATCGGGGTCGGCCAGGTCAACGGCGACCTGTTCGGGCCGGAAGCCTCCCGCTGCGCCGTCGTGGCCTACGACTACACGGTGCTGGCCGGGACCCAGGGGACCAAGAGCCACCAGAAGACCGACCGGATGCTGCGCGTCGCCCAGCACAGCAAGCTGCCGGTGGTGCTCTTCTCGGAAGGCGGCGGCGGTCGCACGGGCGGCGGGTCCGGCCCGCCCATCGGCTCGTCCGGGGTCACCTCGCTCGGCGGGCTGTCGACCCGGACCTGGCGCGAGTTGGGCAAGCTGTCCGGGCTCGTGCCCATCGTCGGGGTGAATTCCGGCTACTGCTTCGCCGGCAATGTGGTGCTGCTGGGCGCCTGCGACGTCATCATCGCGACCAAGGACTCCTCGATGGGGATCGGCGGCCCGGCCATGATCGAGGGCGGCGGCCTGGGCGCCTACTCGCCCGACGAGGTGGGCCCGGTCAGCATCCAGGAGCCGAACGGGGTCATCGACCTGCTGGCGGAGGACGAAGCGGAGGCCGTCGCCCTGGCCAAGACCTACCTGTCCTATTTCCAGGGGCCCGTTTCGGACTGGACCGCCCACGACCAGAGGCCCCTGAGGCACATCGTCCCGGAGAACCGCCGGGCGGTCTACGACATCCGCAAGGTCATCGAGACCCTGGCTGATGTCGGCTCCATGCTGGAGCTGAGGCCGCGCTGGGCGACCTCCATGATCACCGCCCTGATCCGCATCGAGGGGCGGACCGTCGGGGTGATCGCCAACAACTGCAACTCCACCTCCGGGGGCGCCATCGAGAGCGTAGGGGCCGACAAGGCCAGCCGGTTCATGCAGCTGTGCGACGCCTTCGACATCCCCCTCCTGTCCCTGATCGACACCCCCGGGAACATGGTGGGGCCCGAGGCCGAGAAGACCGCCCTGATCCGCCACTGCGCCCGGATGTACGTGGCCGGAGCCAACATCACGACCCCGGTCTTCAACGTCGTCCTGCGCAAGGCCTATGGCCTGGGCGCCATCGCCATGGCGGCGGGAAGCTTCGACGAGACCTTCTTCTCGGTCGCCTGGCCGACGGGCGAGTTCGCCGGCATGGGGCTGGAAGGCCAGATCAAGCTTGGCCGGCGCGGCGAACTCCAGGCCATCGAGGACATCCCGGCCCGCCGCGCCCTCTACGACAAGTGGGTGGCCGACGCTTACGACTGGGCGCGGGCGGTGAACGCCGGCACGGTCTTCGAGGTCGACGACGTCATCGACCCGGCCGACTCCCGCAGGTGGCTGGCCATGGGCCTTAAGGCCAATCCCCAGCCGACGCGGACCGGCAAGAAGCGGGCCTGGATCGACACCTGGTAGTGTGAACCGGCTCCGGAACGACAGGATCGGTCGTAGGTTCCCGCGGGAGGCCCGGCGGGGCCTTGAACTCCAGCGGCCCGCAGGGACAGGGTCCGGCTCCCATCCACGGTCCGGAGCCCTTCATGCGTCTCGACAAGGCCACCGCCCTCCTCCACCTCGCCCGCCGCCTGGCGGGATCTGCGGAGGGCCTCGCCCTGGAGGAGATCGCGGCGGAGTTCGGCGTCGACCGGCGCACGGCGGAGCGGATGCGGGACGCAGTGCGCGACCTCTTCCCGCAGATGGAGGAAATCCGCGAGGGCCGGGCCAAGCGATTCCGGATCCCGGGCGGCCTGGACCCCTTCTTCGAGACCCCCACCGTGGAGGAACTGGCCGATCTCGCCCTCGCCGCGGGGGCGGCGCGCCGGGACGGTCTGGAGGGGCGGGCCGGGAACCTGCTCAGCCTGGCGGGTAAGGTGGAGTCCCGCATCCGGCCCGGGCTGAGGGTGCGTTACGCCGCAGACGTGGAGGCCCTGGCCCTGACGGAGCGCATCGCCCTGCGCCCCGGGCCACGGCCGGCCTGCGACCCCGAGGTGCTGAGACGTCTGAGGACGGCCCTGCTGGCCATGAAGCAGGTCCGCTTTGCCTATTCGGCGCGGGGCGGCGCCGAGGCCGTCCAGCGGACCGTCGACCCCTGCGGCCTGCTCTTCGGCTCGGTCTACTACCTGGTCGCCCGCCGGACCGGCGCTCCTGACCCGGTTCTCTGGCGACTGGACCGCATGGCTGGCGTGGAGGTGCTGGAGACCCCCGCCCAGGTCCCTGAGGGCTTTGACATGGACGCCTTCGCCCGCCAGTCCTTCGGCGTCTTCCAGGAGCCGGCGGAGGACATCGTCCTGCGCGTCCGGCCCGGCTCGGCCGACCTCGCCCGGTCCTTCCTCTTCCACCCCACCCAGACCTTCGAGCCCCAGCCCGACGGCGGCCTTCTGCTACGCCTTAGGACAGGGGGCCTCCTGGAGCTGTGCTGGCACCTCTTCACCTGGCGCGGCGAGGTGGAGATCCTGGGACCGGACAGGCTGAAGGCGCTGATGGCGGAGGAACTTGTGCGGTTCCTTTCCCCGGGACCTGCCGGCCCGAACGACCAGTCCTGACGGATGGGCCGCCTAGGGTGCCCTCCGGAGGCGCCCAGGTGGGCGCCGGGAGGGACCCATGAGAACCATCGTCACCGCAGCGCTCTGCGCATCCATCCTGGCCGGCTGCGCCTCGTCGCCGGACAAGATCTCCGCGTCCTACGTCTCACCGATCCAGTATTCGGGATACGAGTGCGACCAGATCCGGGCTGAGCTGCTGCGGGTGTCCGGCAAGGTCCGGGAGGTCGCGGGCGCGCAGAAACAACAGGCCACCAACGACGCCATCGCCATGGGGGTCGGCCTCGTCCTCTTCTGGCCGGCCCTGTTCTTCCTCGCCGGAGGCAATGACCGGAAGGAAGAGCTCTCCCGACTGAAGGGCGAGTACGACGCCCTTGAGCAGGCCGCCATCCAGAAGAACTGCCCCGTGGCGTCCGAGCTCAAGGCGGGCCGCGGCGGCTGACCCCTTAACGGTCCTCGTCGACAGCGTCCCCTTTATCAAGCACGGCGCCTCTAGGTCCTCCCCCCTGGGGGAGTAAATGGCGCGGTGATTTCTCCCCCGCAGGAGGCTCCACCCCTTGGGAGGGGCTCGCCATCAGTCGCCGGAGACTTTAGGCGTGTGGTCATGACCACCCTGCACGCCCTCGGCCAGCAGTCCCTGTTCGCCCTGGAAATGATGGCCGTCCTCGCCGGCGCCCTGTCCGGGGTGCTGGGCGCCCTGCGCCAGAAGATGGATCTGGTCGGGATCTGCGTGTGCGGCTTCCTGACCGCCTTCGGCGGCGGGGTGGTGAGGGACATACTGATCGACCGGCGCCCCTTCTTCTTCGTCGAGCACCAGGGCGTCCTCATCGCCGTCCTGGCGATCAGCGCCGGCAGCGCCATCCTGGTGGGGCGCCGGGGCCTGGAAAGTGGTGAGCGCTGGCTGCAGGTTCCCGACGCCATCGGCCTGGGCCTCTTCAGCGCCACCGGCGCGCACCTTTCCCTGACCCTCGGCCAGCCACCCCTGGTGGCGGTGATGATGGGCGTAATCACCGGCAGCTTCGGCGGGGTGCTGCGGGACCTGATCTGCAACCAGATCCCGGTCCTGTTCAGCGACCACAGGCCCTACGCCATCTGCGCGGCGGCAGGCGCGGCGGCCTATGTCGTCCTGTCGACATCAGGAGCCGCGGCCGAACTGTCGATCGCCGCCTGCGTGCTCGTCGCGACGGGCCTCCGGCTACCGGCCATTCGCCTCGACTGGCGCCTGCCGCCAACCGGGACGGCCTGACCCCCTTGTTGGCGCCCTGGCCGCCTTGCCGGGATGGAGCGGGATTGGTAAATCGGACCACCGGGGTCCAGCAACCTCCCGTCCAGGCCCTGCGGCCCAAGCGTTGCCCTCTCCGCCCGCGCGACTGCGGGCGCTTGGGCATGAGGCGCACGTGACGACAGACACCCAGGTTCCGGACTTCCAGACCTTCCTTGGGGCCTTCGCCCGGATCGGCTGCCTGAGCTTTGGCGGCCCGGCCGGCCAGGTCGCCCTGATGCACCGCGAGATCGTCGACGAGCGACGCTGGCTGACCGACGAGCAGTTCCTGAACGCCCTCAACTTCTGCCACCTGCTGCCCGGGCCGGAGGCCCAGCAGATGGCCACCTGGATCGGCTGGAAGCTTCATGGCTGGCGGGGCGGCCTTGCGGCCGGGCTCCTGTTCATCCTGCCCGGCGCCCTGGTGATCCTGGCCCTGACCCTGGCCTATGTGCTGGCGGCCCAGGCGACCTGGTTCGCCGCAATCTTCCTGGGGGTGAAGGCGGCGGTGCTCGCCATCGTCCTGCAGGCGCTGATCCGGATAGGCCGCCGGGCCCTGGACACCCCCTTGAGGCAGGGGCTGGCGGGGGCGGCCTTCCTGGCCCTCTTCGCCCTGGACCTGCCCTTTCCCTGGGTGGTCGGCATGGCGGCGGTGCTGGGCGCGCTCGTTGCGCGGGTGCGCCCCGGCTGGCTGGGACTGTCGCCGCCCACCGATGTCGGCGGCCAGGCCGCCCCGCCCTGGAAAGCCTCTGTGCAGAGCCTCGTCCTCTGGGGGCTGGTCTGGGCCGCACCCATGGCGGCGGTGATCCTGACGCTGGGCCCCGACCATGTGCTCTGGCGGATCGGCGTCTTCTTCTCGCAGCTGGCCGTCGTGACCTTTGGCGGGGCCTACGCCGTTCTGGCCTACATGGCCCAGGAGGCGGTGCAGGGGTTTGGCTGGCTCTCCACGCCGGAGATGGCCGACGGCCTCGGCCTGGCCGAGACCACGCCGGGCCCCCTGATCCTTGTGACCCAGTTCGTCGGCTTCCTGGCGGCCTTCCGGGCGCCCGAGCCCTTCACCCCCCTGGTGGCGGGCCTCCTCGGCGCAGGCCTGACCACCTGGGTGACCTTTACCCCCTGCTTCCTCTGGATCTTCACCTTCGCGCCCTGGATCGAGCGCCTGCAGGCGTCGGTCTTCCTGCGGGGGGCCCTGTCGGCCCTGACCGCGGCGGTGGTCGGGGTTATCGCCAGCCTTTCCCTGTGGTTCGCCCTGCATGTCCTGTTCTCCCGGGTCGGGACCCTGCAGGCGGGGCCCGTGCGCCTTCCGGCCCCTGCGGCGGAGAGCCTGGATCTCAGCGCCCTGGTCCTGACGATCCTGGCGCTGGTCCTGGTCTTCGGCGCCCGGTGGGGCGTCCTGCGGGTGCTGGCCGTCTGCGCCGGCGGGGGGCTCGTCCTGTCGGTCTTCGCCTGAGGCCCCCGCGTCGGGGGTGACAGGCCAGCCTCTGAGAACCTGGAGCCTGCTCCCTTCAGACGGAACGTCTCAAGGGGATAAACAGGCACTAAATTCAGTATGTTAGATCATGTTTCGATCCGATAACCGGTTCCCACTTATCGGAACATGATCTAGGACAGGTGCGGCATGTCCCACGCCTTCACACCCGCATTCCGAGAACGCCTTGCCGGCGCCTGCGCGGCCTTCCCGCGGATTGCCCATGAAGGCGGGAACCTGAAGCGGGCGGCGGTGGCCCTGACCCTGACGGCGGCGGACGATGGATCGGGGCAGACCGCCTTCGTCCTGACCCGCCGCGCGGCCAGCCTGCGGGCCCACTCCGGCCAGTGGGCCCTGCCCGGCGGACGGCTGGACCCCGGCGAGACCCTCGAGGAGGCCGCCCTGAGGGAGCTTTCCGAAGAGGTCGGGCTGGACCTGCCGCAGAGCGAGATCCTCGGCCTCCTGGACGACTACCCCACCCGGTCAGGCTATGTGATCACCCCGGTGGTCGCCTGGCTGAGGGACCCGGCGGCCCTGCGGCCGAACCCGGCGGAGGTGGCCTCGACCCACCTGATCCGGCTCGACTACATCGCCGCACCCGACGCCGTGGACTTCGAGACGATACCGGAGAGCGACCGGCCGCTGATCCGGCTGAGGATCTCGGAGGAACACCGGATCCACGCGCCCACGGCGGCGGTGGTCTACCAGCTGCGGGAGCTGGTGGCCGGCCGGGTGACCCGGGTGACGGACCTGGAGCAACCGGTCTTCGCCTGGCGCTAGGGGGCGGCCGGCGGACCGTGCGAATGGCCGGGACGCCCGCCCATGCAGTGTGCGAGAACAGGGCGTGACCGCGAGGACATGTCAGGTGCAGGAAGGCCCCTGGACCTTGCCTGGCGCCAGGCCAGGACAGGAGACGAGCTCATGAGGGCGCAGGCGGCGTCCCGACGCACCCGGCTGGCGCCCGAGGCCCGCCGGAACCTGATCCTCGACGCCACCGCCGCACTCATCCTCGAGGGCGGACTCTCCGCCGTGAGCATGGAGCGCGTGGCGGTCCGGGTCGCGGTGAGCAAGGGGCTGATCTACAACTATTTCCCGACCCGGGACGCCCTCCTGGCGGCCCTGCTCCGCCGGGAGCAGACCGAGCTTCGCGAGCGCGGCATGGCCTCGGCCCTGGAAGCCCGGTCCTTCGAGGCCCTGATCCGCCAGACCACCCGGCTGTACCTGGAACAGACCCGGGACCGGGGCGCCATGATCTCGGCCCTCCTGTCGGACCCGTCCGTGGCGGCCCTGATGCAGGACGACATCCGCACCGACAGGGACAAGACCTTCCGCTATTTCGTCCAAGCCGCCCGGCGGGAGTTCCACCTACCCCTGGAACTGACGATCGCTGCGGTCGACCTCCTGTCCACGGTGACAGGACAGGCCGGCCTGCAGGTCGCGCGGAAGCAGATGGATGTCGGCCCTGCGACTGAGATCTGCGTCGATCTCATTCTCGGCGGGCTGTCCCGGCTCGATCCCGGCAGGCCCCTCAGGGACTAGGATACGCCCGGGAAGCAGAAGGCGGGAAGGTCACCACGCATAGGCTTCGGGCGCGGCGCCACAGGCGGGGAAGATCTCGTCCAGTTGGCGCAGGACCGTCTCGTCCAGGTCCAGACCCGGCGCCTCCAGGAGGGCGGCGAACTGGTCGCGGCGCCGCGGCCCGACGATCGCCGAGGTGATCCCCGGCTGGTGCAGGAGCCAGGCGATGGCGACCAGGCCCGGCGCCTGGCCCAGCCTGGCGCAGAGGGCGGTGAAGGCGGCCAGGCGTCCGGCGTTGATTCCCGCCGCATCGCGGACCTGGGCGCCGCTCCGGCGGCCGGACGGGTCCGTGGACGCCCCGGCCAGGAGACCGCCAGCGAGCGGGCTCCAGGCGATCACGCCGATGCCGTAGGCCTGGCAGGCGGGAAGCACCTCGAGCTCGGCCCGGCGCTCGACGAGGTTGTAGAGGCTCTGCTCGCAGACCAGGCCGAGCCGCTGGCCAGCCATGGCCCTCTCGTTGAGCCGGGCGATGGCCCAGCCGGGGAAGTTGCTGGAACCCACATAGGTGATCTTGCCCTGGGCGATGAGCCGGTCCATCGCCTGCCAGATCTCCTCAGGCGGCGCCGCGCGGTCGATGTGGTGCATCTGGTAGAGGTCGATGTGATCGACGCCCAGGCGCCTCAGGCTGGCGTCGCAGGCGTTCTGGATATGGCGGGCCGACAGACCGCGGTCGTTGACGTCCGCCGACATGGGCTCGTGGACCTTGGTGGCCAGGACAACCCGGTCGCGGCGGGACGGGTCCTCGGTCAGCCATTCCCCCAGAAGGCGCTCCGTCGCCCCCACCCCGAGACGGCCGCCGTACTGGTCGGCGGTATCGATGAAATTCACCCCCGCCTCGAGGGCGTCGTTCAGGATGTCGAAGCTCTCCGCCTGCGAGGTCAGGGGACCGAAATTCATGGTCCCCAGGCAGATCTCGCTGACCTGGAGGGCGGTGCGTCCCAGGCGGCGATATCTCATGGCGCCCTCAGGGTGGGGCCGGTCACCAGGGTCTCGCTGGAGTCGAGAACGCAATGCCGGACCCGCTTCTGGGCGGTTTCAGACAGGGTCCGGTAGTCCGCGTAGCTGATCCCGGGGACGATGGGCTCGCGGAACCAGGGGGCATAGAACTCCAGGTTCGGGATGGCGCGCATGGCGTCCGAGAGGTTCGGCGTTCCCCCGTGCCAGGCCCGCACGTCGCGGATCATCACGGCGCCGGCGGGCGCCGGGCAGACCGTGCTCAGCCGCATCCACTCGGGCTCCTCCTCGAGGGAGGGGATAGGGTGCCGTGAGTTCTGGGTGCCCGGAATCTGCCGCGTCGGGCCGTTCAGCCGGGTCACGTCCTGGGGCAGGAAGTTGGCGCAGACATAGGGACAGGGCAGGTCGCGGATCGTCAGCTGCCGGCGCGGGTCGTGGAAGGCGCTGAAGGGAGTCGCGGCGCTGTCCTTCCAGTCCCGGACATCCGAGTGCAGGGGCTGATAACCCGTCGCGCCGGGCAGGCAGAAGTCGCCGCTGGCCGCCCGCAGGACGAAGTCCGGCGACTGGAAGATGGCCGTGACCACCGAATTGACGATGTCGTTGTCGAGCAGCATGCGCCACTCGGGCCGGTGAAGTTGGCTGCGCGTCAGGCTGGAGCCGCCGAAGGAATAGCGGTGCGAGCCCCGGTTGCCCTTGCGGTCGGTATCGAGGGCGAGGATCTCGTCGGCGACCTCGCGGCAGCCCCGGGCCAGGACCTCGACCTCTTCGCTGTCCAGAGCGTTGGCGATCACCACGAAGCCATCCCGACGGAAGAGTTCGGCCGCATGCGCAAGGTCCCCGCGCTCGAGAATCTCGAGCCCCCGGATGCCGTTGTTGGACTCGAGATAGGCGCGTTGGGCGTCCACGTCGGCAAGGTGGGAAGAGGTCGCCGCGTTGGGCGTGATCGCGTTCATTCCAGTCTCCACCTTGGGCGCTTCCGATTCCGCCAATGGCGCTATTGACTTTTCTTGCAATAATTTAGGCCCCGGGCAAGGCCTCAGGCCAGCTTGAGGAAGCCCGGGTCCCGAAAGGGGTCGCCCGCCTTCATGCGCTCATGGAAACCCGCCACCCGGGGACCAGCCCCGCCCTCTCGAGGATCGTAGACCGCATCCTCGCCAAAGAACCTGAGGGTCAGGGTGCGACGGCGGGTCCCGGGATGGGTGGGCGCCCCGCCATGCAGGACCTTGGGATGGAAGAGGACAACGTCGCCGGGCTCGACGGCGAAGCTCACGATCTCCCACCGGTCCCGCCCCGCCTCGATGTCCGGCAGGACCGGCAGGGATGATCGCGGATGGGTCGGCAGGGTGTCGTCGTCGATGTCGAAGCGCGAGCCATTGTAGAGCCGGCCCCGGTGCGATCCAGGAATGAACTCCAGGGAGTCCGCCTGGGCGCAGGCATCGAAGGTGATCCAGGCCACGGCCAGCTGGTCGCCCGCAACGGCCAGGTAGGAGCTGTCCTGGTGCCAGGGGGTGCGACGCGCCTCCCCGCCCTCCTTCAGGAAGACCTGCTCGTACATGAACCAGCAGGCCCCACCGCCCCAGAGGCGGGCGATCTCGGCTGGCAGGGGCGAGGCCTCCAGCATGGCCCGGTAGCCCTTGAGGACATCGGGGTTGTAGAGATCCTGATAGAAGAGAGCGTCCGAGTTCCTTGAGGGGATCCGCGACGCCAGTGGGCCGGGGTTGGCGAGGCTCCAGCTCCAGGCGGCTTCCGCCTCAGCCAGGGACCGGGCGTCCAGGGCGCCGGGCAGGAGGACGACCCCGTCCCGGGCGTAGGCCTGTGCAAGGTCAGGGCTCACGGCGCATTCATTCGGAAGAGGTCCAGGGCGGTCTTGCCGACGATCTTCTGGGCGTCCTCTACGCTGCAGGCCCGGAAGACGGCCTCGAGGGCCCCTCGCGTGTAGCCGAATGTGCTTTCCTGGTGGGGGTAGTCGGAAGACCAGAGGCAGGTCTCCGGCCCGATGCGATGCAAGAGCTCGAGCCCGACCGGGTCGGTCATGAAGGTCGCATAGCAGTTGGTCCGCCAGTACCAGCTGGGCGGATGCGCAAGCCTGGGCGACACCGAGGTCGGGAAGCTGTTGTAGATCATGTCGGCGTCGTGGAGCATGGAGGCCACCCAGGCCAGGCCCGCCTCCACGAACACCGCCTTCAGGCCCGGGAAACGGTCGAAGACCCCGCCAAAGGTCAGCTGGGCCCAGTTCTGGCGGAAGCCCTGCATCTGGGTGAGGACCGAGACCCCGACCGCGCCCGCCTCGGCCGTGGGGATCGCCTCGCCGATGTGGAAGGCGAGCGGCAGGCCGGAGCCCTGGATCGCCTCCCACAGGGGGTCCATCCGCGGATGGTTGTACTGGATGGTGCGGCCGTCTGCGAACTTTCCAGGCTTGATGGGGATCATCAGGCAGCGCGCACCCAGCTCCAGGCACCGGGCCACGCTGTCCCGCGCAGCCTCTGGGTCCCAGTAGCTTGGCACCATCACCGAATAGAGCCTGCCGGGCGCCTGGGCGCACATCTCGCTGATGTGCGTGTTGTAGGCGCCGAACACGTGCTCCTTGTGCTCGATCTCGCCGAACATCATCAGGCCGAAGAGCCGCTGCGGGAAGATCAGCTCCTTCTCGACGCCCTCGATGTCGAGGTCCTTCAAACGGGCCTCGACGCTGGTCAGGCCGGGATAGCACTCCAGCGCATCGCACAGGTGGCGGGCGACGGGGTTGGGCGTCATGGAGCGGCCGTTGATGGACAGGTCCCAGCCGCCATCCTTGAAGATCATCCGGGGCGCGGCGTCGCGCAGGTGCGGCGGGAAGCGGTCGACCCAGAGGTCGGATTCCAGCATGTGGCTGTCCGCGGAAATGATGCGCGTGCCCGCCGGCCACTCGCGGGTCTTGGCCTGCGGCGTGCGCCGGGCCGCCACCGGCTGACCCACCTGCTCCGGAATCTCGAGGATGAAGCCCTCGGCCATGGCGTCGCCTCCCGTTCTTTTCCGGAAGGCTAGGTCTGGCGCAGGCGTGAGTCGAGACCGGACCGCCGAAGCAGGTCCACCAAAAAAGTTCGGCCGGGTTCACCGCTTGTTGATCGCGATGGTGGTTTCTTGGGAGCCAGAGGGGCCGGTGACGAGGATCCAGGCCCTGAAAAGTCGGAACGACAGTGGCTGAGAGAGGCGGCGAACGGGACCGCCCGGACTGGAGGATTGCACATGGATCGGAAACTCATCTGGCTTGGCGCGGCGGCGGCCTTAGCCCTTGGCGGGGCCTATCTCGCCTCCCCCCTCCTGGCTCTGAAGTCCCTGCAGGGCGCCATCGGGTCCGGAGATGCAAAGAAGCTGGAGACCCTGGTGGACTTCCCGGAGGTCCGCGAGAACCTCAAGACCCAGGTGAACGCCATGATGGGGGCCAAGGCGGGCGAGGATCCCAAGATGGCCGCCTTCGCCTCCATCCTGATCGGCGGCCTTGTGGAGACCATGGTGACGCCCGATGGAATGCTGAAGATCCTGGCGGCCGGCGACATCTCCCTGGAGGACAAGGACGGCGCCAAGCCCGCGACCAGCGATCCTGAAAAACCCCGGACACCGGCCACGGTGACCGGCATGTCCTATCTCGACTTCTCCCATTTCCGCGCCCAGCTCGCCCCGGAGAAGGGCGAGGCCGAGGGCATGGGGCTGGTGCTGGAGCGACGCGGCCTCTTTGGCTGGAAACTGACCCGTCTTGAGCTGCCCAAGGAGGCCGACGCCAAGGCCTCCGCCGTCTCCGCCCCGGTCGCCGCCGGGCCCGCGGCGCCGGTGTCCGATGCCGACCTCGAGGCCAAGCTGCCGGACGCCTTCGCCGCGGCCTTCCCCGGTTCGCCGGTCAAGTCCGTCGGCAAGGGCGACCAGGCGCGCACGCTCACCTTCAAGCCGCTGAAGCTGCTCAAGACAGCGACCGGCTACGCCCTTCTGGCGAACGGCGCGAAGGCGGAAGGCAGCCATGCCGAGACCGGCGCCCTCTCCATCTCCTACCTGCGCTGGGGCCCCAAGGGCTTCGAGCTTTCCGGCCAATGGCTGGAGGCCGCCGCCGGCGAGACCTTCGGCGCGCCGCCCGAGACCACCGTCCGGACCGACCTCCTGGCCGAGCCCGTCATCCTGGCCAAGGCCGGGGGGATGTGGGGCGGCTGCGCCATGTCCTTCACGGACGTGCTGACCTTTGGGCCCAACGGTCCAAGGACCCTCGCGTCGGTCCAGACGGGATACGAGACGGAGGAGGGAAGCCTCTCCGCCGTCATCACCCCGACCGACGGGCGCTCCGGCTTCGCCGCCAGCTACAAGGGCGACGATGTGAAGGTCCCCAAGGTCACCTACACGGTGCGCGGCGACAAGGCCGTCCCCGATGTCGAGGCCGGTCTTCCCACCTGCTGAACGGACAGACTGTCCCGTCCCGCTAAGGGACGGGACAGCGCCGGATCAGGCCGTCAGGGCGGTGACGACAGATTCGAAGACCTCCCGGGCCTTCTGGCGCATTTCCTCGTCGTTGGCGTCCTGGATCGGGTGATCGACCAGCAGGTAGCGCGCACCCTCCATGCCCAGCGCCTTGCGCTGGACCTCGGCGGCCTCGGCGAACTCGCTGGAGGCGATGGAGACGGCGGGAAGCCCCTGGATCTCGAACCACACAGTGTCGTGCAGACTGCACGTCGTGCATGATCCTCAATCGGCGAGGGCTTCCACCAGGACGCTGCATTCCGACTTGATCTTCAGCCGCAGGTCCGAGGGACAGGGCTTGGTGAAGGTCGGCTTGGCGTAGCGCCGGATCTCGTTGTCCGGGAAGCGGTCGGCCAGCAGGCGCTCCAGCTCGTCGAGGAGCACGTTGCCCCGGGGCTTGCTGATGTCCAGGAGGCCGATCACCCCCTCGATGGTTCCCGTTCGCGGGGTGATCTGACGGGCGACGGGCACGCGCTCGTCGGTCGGATCCAGGATGGTGGTCATGACTTTCCTCCGAAGTCCGGAAACGAGGCTATCAGCAGTCGATCTTCCTGGAAACGACCGTTGAGCCCATGGCCCCGGTGACCCAGCCGTGGAAGGCGGCCGAGAACTTGCCTGCCTCCGAACCGGCCACGACGATGTGGATATACTTGCCGTCGGCGAACTTGGGCGTGGGCGTCTCCAGCATCTCGGGCGTCATTCGCGCGGCGGAGGCGACGGGAATGCCCGCGCCGGAGATGTCGTTCGACACCATCTCGCGCAGGGGCCGGGCGGTGACCTCCTGGATCCGGGCCCGCAGCCGGTCCTTGGGATAGTCGCCGTCCACCATCAGGGTGTTGATGTGTTCGGGGCAGACCACCAGCAGGGCGTCCACCGGCATGCGCCGGATCTTGGGCAGGAACATGCCCTCCAGCCCCAGGCCCAGGGTCCCGGCGATCTGGTCCGGGCGGCGGGATTCCTGGTCGACGATCTGGACTGGCCCGCTGGTCATGGCGAAGGCCGTGACCACCGAGTCCTCGCGCGCAAAGCCGCGCTCGACGTGCAGGGGATCCCAGGGCGAGCCCTCCTCCCACTCGGCGAAGCACATGGTGAACTTCATGGGACTGGACAGGGTGGAACGGTCCACGCCGCCCGGCCTAGCGCCGCCGAGGTTGCGGATGATGAGCCGCACCGCCCGGCCGATGGTGGCGTTGGCGCGGTTGCCGGTCCCAAGGGCGCCCAGCTTCATGTTCATGCCGATCCGGTGGCGGATCGGCCCGTTGACGACCAGGACGGGCGAGGCGCCCATGGTGGTGGCGTTGACCCCATGGATGTTGAATTCGTCGGTGCAGACCGCCTCCAGGGCGGCGATGACCACAGGCAGGTATTCCGGCCGGCAGCCGGCCATCACGGCGTTGATGGCGACCTTCTCCACCGTGGCCGGGGCCATGTTCGGCGGGACGATGGCGACGACGTCCTGGGGGTCGCGGGTCGTCCCCGCCAGCATCCGGACCACCCGCTCCGGGGTGGGGGGACCAGGGGCAGGCCGTCGCTGAAGCCCTGGTCAAACAGGAATTCGTCGATGTCGTCGGAGGCGGCGATCTCGATCCGGCGGGCGCGGATCGGGCTGCCCTCGGCCTCGGCGACCAGACGGTCGTGGATGTCGGGGTCCAGGTGCTTGGAGCCGCAGCCCGGGCGCCAGTCCGGCAGCTCGGCCCAGGCGATCTCTGGCCCGGAGCCGCCCAGGGCCGAAGTGACGCCCTGGACCAGGGCCTCCCACTCCGCCTTGACGAAGCCCTCCATCCCCGGCGACGCCGCGCCCCTGGCGTCGGTCCAGAAGACCGCAGGCACGCTCTCGAAGTCCCAGCCCAGGGAGGTGCGCAGGGCGCCGTCGTCCAGGATGGGCAGGGTCAGGCCGTGCCGGTCGCGGAGGATCTCGGCGCCGTCCCGGGCCTGGGCGACCATCCAGATGTCGGCCCTGTCGCCCCAGGCCTGGTGGAAGGCCTCCAGCAGGGGGGCGACCAGGTTGCAGGTGGCGCAGTCCTCCTTGGCGAAGACAACCAGGCTGGGACGGCCCGTGGGATAGCTGTGCGGGGTTCCCTCCAGGTCCTGGAGGGTGAAGGCGGGCGGGGTCGGGCTCATGTTTCCGTCCTCTTCCTTGTCGTTGGCCCCAGGGGTTCCTTGTCGTACCGCGGGCGGAGTTGGCGGAGGTGGATGGGAATCGAACCCACCACACGCCTCAGAGACGTGTCACCGGTTTTGAAGACCGGGGAAGCCACCAGACTCCAGTCACCTCCAGCGTGGGAGACACTAGTGCGGGACCGGCGCGGGACCGAAGCGGTTTCTTGGCGCCGTGACCTGGCGGACATCGCCCCTGCGGGCCGTATCGCCCCGGGAGTCCAGGAACTCCAGGGCCGGGACGATGAACTTGCGGGAGGTGGACAGGGCCGCCCGGGCCTCGCCCGTGGTGAACGCCATCGGCGGGGGAAAGGCCGCGTGCAGGGCCCCGACCGCGGCATCCAGGGCGTTGAGGTGGAAGACCAGGGTCTGCCGCAGGGCGTGGTTGCGCAGGGCGACCAGCCGACCGGACGCCAGCAGGAGTTCCATCAGGTCCGCCTCGAAGGCCGAAGGGTCCGGCGGGCTCAGGCCCCCGGCCCGGAAGTCGGACTCGATCCCGGCCAGCCGGGACAACTGGTCGGCGGAGAGGGTGGCGAAGGGGTCATGTCCGGCGAGGGCGATCCGGCCCCGCTCAAGGCGGATCTCCCCGGCGTCAGCCAGACGGTTCTCGGCCCAGGCGATCAGGGCGGGGGAAAGGGCGCGCGAAAGTCCGTTCCGGAAAGCGGCCAGGGGAATGAAGGCCTGCAGGGGCTGGCGGCCGTGGGCCTCGGCCAGCCGGTCCAGATAGGCCTGCCTCGCCGCCGCGAGGGCGGCCTCAGGAGCGAAGACGCCCTCGTCCAGGCGAATGAGGGACAGGGAGAGCGCAGCCTCGACCTCCGCCGGCGACCGCCGGGCGAGCCGGGCCGCCTCGGCCAGCGACACCGCGCCGCCGTCCCGACCTGCAAGGCCTGCTGCAATCCCGTCGAGGTCCCCGGCGAGGGTCGCCGCCAGGAGCCCGCGGCGGGCCTCGAGGGTCCGGGCCCTCAGCTCGGGAGCCACCGGGTCCAGCACACGGCCTCCGCCCAGGGTGGCGGCAGGCGAGGGACGGCGCAGGAGAAGGCGCTGGCCGGCATGGACCGGCGCGGGCGCCGCCAGGCGCAGCTGGGCCAGCCCCTCCGCCCCGGGCGCAAGGGCGGCGTCCCCGATCAGGCGGACGCGGGCGATGTCCTGCCGGGCGCCCCAGAGGACCCGGACCTCGTCCCCCGACCGGAGGGGGCGCGGGGCTTCCGGGGAGAGTGTCAGGGCGATGTCGATGCGGGCGGTGGCCGGAAAGATCCCCGGCGTGCAGAGGACCTCCCCCGGGCGGACCTCGTCCGGCGCCACGCCGCGCAGGGCCGCCGCCGCCCGGCCGCCGGCCCGGGCCGAGGCCACCTGCCGGCCGTGGACCTGGAGCTGGCGCACCTGCACCCGGCGGCCAGAGGGTTCCAGGACCCCCTCGTCACCCGCACCAAGGTCCGCACCCTGCAGGGAGCCGGTGACGACGGTCCCGGCTCCCGCGAGGCTGAACACCCGGTCCATGGGCAGGAAGACCCCCGGCAGGGGGTCGGGCGGCGGGGCCTGCGCGGCCAGGGCCCGGATCCCCCCGTGAAGGGCCTCCAGCCCCTCGCCGGTCACGGCCGAGCAGAAGACGAGGGGCGCAGAAGCCAGGAAGCTGTCCTCCATCTCGCGACGCAGGCGGGCCTCGAGGCCTGGGCGGGCGTCCGGCGGGACCAGGTCGGCCTTGGTCACCGCCACCAGGCCCAGGTTGAGGCCCATGAGGCCGGCGATCTGCAGATGCTCGCGGGTCTGGCGGGCGAAGCCCTCGACAGCGGAGACGACCAGCAGGGCCGCCCGGGCGCCCGCCGTTCCCATGACCATGGCGCGCAGGAAGTCCTCGTGGCCCGGGGCGTCCAGGAAGTCGATATCGCCGGCGGGATCCTCGCGGAAGGCGAAGCCCAGGGCGATGGACATCCCCCTCGACTTCTCCTCTGGCAGGCGGTCGGTCTCCATGCCGGTCAGGGCCCGGACCAGGGCCGTCTTGCCGTGGTTGACGTGGCCGATCACCGCCAGGCCAAGGGGCGGAGGCGGGGCGCCGGTCACCGGAACTGTCCCTGGCGAGGGCGATGCATGGAGACTCCCTACGTCGAACCGGCGGCGAGGTCATCCGCCTCGCTTGCCGGGGCTCGGAAGGCCTCCCTATAGTCCGGCCCCAAGAGGAACCGCCCCCGTGACCCTGAAGCCCCCCAAGGCCGCCCGAACCGATCCCCGGCGTCAACTTCCGGCGGTCGGAGTTGTCTGCGAGGCGCCTGAAGCGGCGTCGCTTAAGGCCCGGTTCGGCGGTGCGGCCCTGACAGCTGCGGTGAGGTCAGTCCTGGCCGAGGCCCGGATGCGGCTGGCCGCCGAACCCCTCGCCCTTCCCACCGTCACGGACCTGCTGCAGGCGGTGGAAGCCCGCCTGTCCGAGGGTGTCCGCGAGACCCTGTTCCCGGTGATCAACGCCACGGGCGTGGTGATCCACACCAACCTCGGGCGGGCGCCCCTGGCGCCGGAGGCGGTGGCGGCGATCCAGGCCGTCGCCGGCTACGCCAACCTCGAGATGGACCTGGACACGGGCCGACGGTCTTCGCGGCAGGCGCACCTCGCCCCGCTGATCGCCGAGCGGACGGGGGCCGAGGCGGGCCTGGCGGTCAACAACTGCGCCGGCGCCGTCCTGCTGGCCCTGGCCGCCCTGGCGGAGGGAGCGCCGGTCATCGTGTCGCGCGGCGAGCTGGTCGAGATCGGCGGCGGCTTCCGCATCCCGGACGTGGTGGCCCAGAGCGGCTCGCGCCTGGTGGAGGTGGGAACCACCAACCGGACCCACCTGCGCGATTACGAAAGGGCCCTCGCCGAGCATCCGGACGCCCGGGTCATCCTGCGGACCCATCCCAGCAATTTCCGGATTTCAGGCTTCACCAGCGCCCCGTCCCTTGAGAGCCTGGCCCACTTCACCCACGCCCACGGCCTCCTCCTGGTCGAGGACCTGGGCGGGGGCGCCCTCGTGGACCTCTCGCCCTTCGGCATGGCGGACGAACCGACGGTGCAGTCCAGCCTCAAGGCGGGGGCCGACCTGGTGATCTTCAGCGGCGACAAGCTGCTGGGAGGTCCCCAGGCGGGCCTGGCCGCCGGGCGCAAGGCCCTTGTGGACCGGCTGGAAGGCCATCCCCTGGCCAGGGCGCTCAGGCTGGACAAGCTGTCGGCGGCGGCCCTGGCGGCCACCCTGCGGCTCTACCGCCCGCCCTCGGACCCCTTCGCCCGGATCCCCGTCCTGAGGAGCCTGGCCCAGGACGCCCAGGCCCTGGACGCCCGCGCCCAGGACCTGCTTGCGCGGATCGAAGGCCTGCCGGGGCTCACCGCAGAGGTCATCGCGACCGAGGGCTTCGCCGGCGGCGGGGCCCTGCCCATGCGCCCACTGCCCGGCCGCGCCCTGGCCCTGTCCTGCGAGAGCCTCGGCGACGAGGACCTGGCCCTGCGCCTGCGTACAGGCCCGACCCGCGTGCTGGGACGCATCGAGCAGGATCGGGTGCTCCTCGAGATGCGGACGGTCGGGGACGCTGAGGTCCCGGCCCTGGCTGAAGCGATTGTTGCGGCGGCGGGGGAAATCGGCGGCGTGCCGCGACGTCATCCGGAGACGCCCCCTTCCCTCGCCTGATGTACGGCGACATATGGCCGGCACAGGGACCGGTGCAGGCCGCTCCACATCCATGACGGGACCAGAGGGACGCCGTGCCAGACCCCGGGATGTTCCCGCCGATCCGCCAGGCCGCCCTGGAGCGCCTCACAGGGTTTGTCCCGGCGGCGGGGCGCGCCTATGCGGAAGGCCGCAACCTGGACCCGGGGCCCGGCGAACCGACCGCCGTCTCACGGCTCTCCCCCTATCTTCGCCACAGGGTGCTCTCGGAAGCCGAGGTGGTCGATGCGGTGGTGCAGGCCCACGGGGTCGCCGGCGCGGACAAGTTCATCCAGGAGGTGCTCTGGCGCACCTACTGGAAGGGTTGGCTGGAAATGCGGCCTTCCACCTGGTCGCGGTTCCTGGAGACGCGCGACCGCCAGCGGGACGGCCTGGCCGATGTGCGGGCCCTCGCCGACGCAGAGGCGGGCCGTACGGGCATAGAAGGCTTCGACGACTGGGCCTGCGAACTCGCCCGGACCGGCTACCTGCACAACCACGCGCGCATGTGGTTCGCCTCGATCTGGATCTTCACCCTGCGCCTGCCCTGGGCCCTGGGGGCGGATCTCTTTCTTCGCCGGCTCATCGACGCCGACCCGGCCAGCAACACCCTGTCCTGGCGCTGGGTGGCGGGCCTGCAGACACCGGGGAAGACCTACCTGGCGACCCGGGAGAACATCGCCCGCTTCACGGGGGGCCGCTTCGCCCCTTCGGGCCTCGCGACGGACGCCTTTTCCCTGGTGGAGGCGCCGCCTGAACCCCCGGCGGGCCTGCCGCCGGCCGCAGGCTCACCGCCGCCCGGGCCCTTCCTGCTGCTGGCGACGCCGGAGGACCTGACCCCCGAACTTGGAGGCATTGAGCCGTCGGCGGCCGCCGCGGCGATGGTCACGGCGGATCCCAGGCTGTCCTTCGGGGAGGCCGCCCGGCGGTTCACGGCCGGCGCGGCAAGGGACGCCGCCGATCGCCTCGCCGGGCGAATGGAAGGGCCGGTGACGATCCTGGCCCGGCTCGACGCCGACGCCCTGGTCGCGGCAGCCCAGGCGGCGCAGGTGAAGACCCTTGTCACCCCCTTCGCGCCCGTGGGCCCCACGGCGGACGCCCTGGCGCAGGCCGCGCGGACGCTTGAAGCCGAGGGCCTGCGGCTCATCCAGATCCGCCGCGACTGGGACTCCCGCTTCTGGCCCCACGCCACTGCGGGCTTCGTCGCCTTCCGCAAGCAGATCCCGGCCCTGCTGGAACCGGGGATGTCCCGGTGAGGCGTCCCCTGCAGGTGGTCTGGTTCAAGCGCGACCTGCGCATCGTTGACCACCGCCCCCTTGCCCTGGCCGCCGAAGCCGGGCCGGTGCTGCCCCTCTACATCGTCGAGCCCGGGCTCTGGGCCCAGCCGGACGCCTCGGGAAGGCAGTGGGCCTTCGCCGCGGAGTGCCTCGAAGAGCTGGCGGTTTCGCTGGCTGGGCTGGGCCAGCCCCTGTGCGTCGAGGTCGGGGAGGCGGTGGAGGTGCTGGACCGAATCCACGAGGGCCATGGCGTCGCCGGCCTCTGGAGCCACGAGGAGACCGGGAATGGATGGACCTACGCCCGGGACCTGGCCGTCGGGGCCTGGGCGAAGGCGGCGGGCGTCCCCTGGCGCGAGGAACGCCAGTTCGGCGTGATCCGCCGCCTGAAATCCAGGAACGGCTGGGCCCAGGCCTGGGACCGGGACATGGCCAGGCCGACGACGCCGCCGCCCGAAGGGCTTGTTCCCCTTGGCGGGGACTGGCCGGCGCAGCTTCCGTCGGCGGACGACCTCGGCCTGGCGCCCGACCCCTGTCCCCATCGCCAGACGGGCGGACGCACGGCCGCAATGGAGATGCTGGAGAGCTTCCTGTCCGGGCGCGGGCGCGACTACCGCCGGGAGATGTCGAGCCCGCTTACGGCCTACGGCTCCAGTTCGCGGCTCTCGCCCCACCTGACCTGGGGGTCGATCTCTATGCGGGAGGTCGCCCAGGCCACCTGGGCGCGCCAGCGCGGGCTCCGGACTTCGGGCGCGCCCGACGCCGGACGTTGGCGGGGGTCCCTCGCCTCCTTCTCGGGACGCCAGCACTGGCGCTGCCACTTCGTCCAGAAGCTGGAGGACGAGCCGCGGATCGAGTTCGAGAACCTCCACCGCGCCTACGACGGCGTCCGCCCGGATGCGCCCGATCCGGACCGCCTGGAGGCCTGGAGCCAGGGCCTGACCGGCTATCCCTTCCTGGACGCCTGCATGCGGGCGCTGGACGCCCATGGCTGGATCAACTTCCGCATGCGCGCCATGCTGATGTCCTTCGCCAGCTACCACCTCTGGCTTCCCTGGCGGGAAAGCGGCCTGCACCTGGCGCGCAAGTTCGTGGACTACGAGGCGGGAATCCACTGGCCGCAGGTGCAGATGCAGTCAGGCACGACGGGCATCAACACGCTCAGGATCTACAACCCCGTGAAGCAGGGTCACGACCAGGATCCCGACGGCGCCTTCGTCCGGGCCTGGGTTCCCGAACTCGCGGCTGTCCCCGACGCCTTCCTCCATGAGCCCTGGCGCTGGGAGGGGGCGGCCAGCCTCGACTATCCCGCCCCGGTCGTCGACAACGCCGAGGCCATGCGGGCGGCCCGCGAAACCCTCCACGCCCTGCGCCGCGACAGCGGCCACAAGGGCGCCGCCCGGGTCATCGCCACCAAGCATGGAAGCCGCAAGTCCGGTCTGACCGGAACGGGCGATCGCCGGCGAGGCCGGGCAAAGCCCACGGACAGCGTCCAGCTGACCCTGGACTTCGGCTAGCGGAGACCGCGAGGGGGGCAAGGCGAGGATCCCGCCCCAGAGGCTGCCGCCCGGGACTTGACGCCCGCACCCCGGCAGCACATTTGTGTTGAGAATGCTTCTCAATACAATTTCCCGGTGGAACCTCGCCACCGACCGAAAGGCGCGATCCGTGAAAACCCTCCTTCAGATCCTCTCCGTCTCACTCCTCGGGATGGCGGCCTGCTCCGCCCCGAAACCCGCGGAGAAGGTGGTGAACGTCTACACCGCCCGGCACTACGACAGCGACCTGGCCCTCTATGAGCAGTTCGCCCGGGAGACGGGGATCAAGGTCAACAGGATCGAGGGCAAGGCCGACGAGCTTGTCGCCCGCCTCAAGGCGGAGGGCGCCAACAGCCCCGCCGACGTCTTCATCGCCGCCGACGCCGGCGCGCTCTGGAGGGCCCAGGAGGCCGGGCTCTTCCAGGCGCTCAAGTCTCAAACCCTGGAGGCCCGCATACCCGCCGCCCTCCGGGAACCCGATGGCGCCTGGTTCGGCTTCTCCCGACGGGCGCGGGTGGTCGCCTACGACGCGGCCAAGGTGAAGCCCGAGGAAGTCGACGACTATGCCGAACTGTCGGGCCCGCGTTTCCGCGGCAAGATCTGCGTCCGGTCCTCGGACAGCATCTACAACCTGTCCCTGGTGGGCGCCCTGATCGAGGCCTGGGGCCCGCAGAAGGCCGAGGCCTGGGCGAAGGGCGTCGTCGCCAACATGGCCCGGCCTCCTGAAGGCGGGGACCGCGACCAGATCCGCGCCGTCGCCTCGGGGGTCTGCGAGGTCGCGATCACCAACAGCTACTACTACCTGCGCATGGCGTCCGGGACGGACGAGGCGGACCGGGCCGTCACGGAGAAGGTCAAGCTGGCCTTCCCCAGCCTCGACGGCCAGGGATCCCACGTGAACATCGCCGGACTGGGCCTTGCGAAGGCATCGCCCAACCGGGAGAACGCGGTCCGGCTCATGGAGTTCCTGACCTCTCCTGCAGCCCAGGCCCACATCGCGGCGAACAATTCCGAATTCCCGGTCTCGCCCGAAGTTGAGGCCCCAGAGGCGGTGCGGGCCTATGCCGGCTTCAAGGCGCACCCGATGAGCGCTTCGGCCTTCGCCCGCCGCCAGCCGGAGGCCCAGTCGATCATGAGCGCGGCGGGCTGGCGCTGAGCCCCCGCCCGACTTTCGGGACCGCAGGCTCCCGGGTGATCGGCGTCCTGGCCGCCTGCGCGGCGGCCGTGGTCCTTCTGCCCCTGTCCGGAGTCCTCGCAGCGGCCTTCGGCGAGGGGGCTGCAAGGATTCCCCTGTCCGACGTCCTCAGATACGCCGCGACCACGGCCGTCCTGGCCGTATCCGTCGGGGTGCTGACCGCCGTCGCCGGCGCGGCGGCGGCATGGCTGGTGGTGATGCACAGGTTCCCGGGGCGTTCAGTCTTTGCATGGGCGCTCGCCCTACCCCTGGCCATGCCCGCCTTCGCCCTGGCCTACGGATACGCCGACCTGTTGGATGTGGCGGGACCCCTCAGGAGCGCGATCCGGGACCTCACCGGCCGGGACCTGCCTTTCGAGATCCGAAGCCCCGGAGGCGCGGTCTTTGTCCTCTCGGCGGCCTTCTATCCCTATGTCTTCCTCGCCATGCGCGCCGCCTTCCTGAACCTGCCGGGTTCGGCCATGGACGCCGCCCGGATGCTGGGGTTCGGGAGCGCCGCGGCCTTCTTCAAGGTCGCCCTGCCGCTGACCCGCCCGGCCCTGGGAGCCGGTGTCGCCCTGGCCGTGATGGAGACGCTGGCGGACTATGGAGCCGTTCACTTCCTCAGTGTCCAGACCCTGACCACCGGCGTGGTCCGGGCCTGGTCGGTCTATGGCTCCACCGTCAGCGCCGCCCGCTTCGCCCTGCCCCTCCTGGCGGCGGCCGCCGTGCTGCTCTGGATCGAACGGGCGGGACGACGGGGCCGTATCCACGAGACGGGAAAGACCCGCTGGCGGTCCCCGGAGCCCGTCCCCCTCGGCCGGGGACCGGGCCTGGCCGCCGCCGCCTTTTGCCTCTTCCTGCTCTGCGCCGGCCTCCTGGTCCCGGCGGGATGGCTGGTCGCCCACCTCGGGGCGCAGTCCCCCGACTGGGGCCGTCTTGCGCTCGCCGCGCGCAACAGTCTGGGCCTGGCCCTTGCCGGGGCGCTGGTGACCGTGGGGCTCGCCACCCTCCTGGCCCTGGGATCCGAGCAGCGCCCACGCCTCGTCCGGCTGGCCAGCCTGGGCTACGCAACGCCAGGCGCCGTCATGGCCATCGGCCTCCTCGCCCCCGCAGGGGCGATCTGGAGCCTCTTCCCCGGGTCGGGAACGGCCCTGGCCCTGGTCCTGTTGGTCCTGGCCTACGCGGCGAGGCTCATGGCCTCCGCCCTGGAGCCCATCGACGCCGGGCTCACCCGCATCCGCCCCTCCCTGCCGCAGGCGGCGCGGACCCTGGGACGCAGCGAGTTCGCCAGCGCCCTGTCGGTCCGGCTTCCCCTTGCCGGCGGCTCGCTCCTCACCGCCGGGCTGATCGTGCTGGTGGATATCCTCAAGGAGCTTCCGGCCACCCTCATCCTGAGGCCCTTCAATTTCGACACCCTGGCGGTGATCGCCAACAACTACGCCCTGGACGAGCGGCTGGGGCAGGCCGGGGCGCCGTCGCTGATGATCCTGTTCCTCTCCCTGCCCGCCGTGATCTGGCTGACGGGGCGTATCGCCGCAGCGGCCCCGCCGACCGGAAGGGAAACGCGCCCATGACTCCCCTGCTTGAACTCCTGCAGCTCTCCCGCCGGTTCGGATCCCGCGATGTGGTCGACTCCGTCAGCCTGGAGCTGCACCCGGGACGGATCGCCTGCCTCCTGGGCCCGTCAGGCTGCGGCAAGAGCACACTTCTGCGCCTGGTCGCCGGCCTCGATCGCCCGGACGAGGGAGAGATCCGTATCGGCGGCCAAACCGTCGCCTCGCCGGCGGGCGCGCTGCCCCCGGAGGCGCGCGGGGTGGGCCTCGTGTTCCAGGACAATGCGCTGTTCCCGCACCTCGACGTCGAGGCCAACGTCGGCTTTGGCCTTGCCGGCCTGTCGCGGGCGGACCGACGGCGGGAGGTGCATCGCCTGCTGGACCAGTTCCAGATCGCACCGCTGGCGTCGGCTTGGCCGCACAGCCTGTCCGGTGGGGAACAGCAGAGGGTGGCGATCGCCCGGGCGCTGGCGCGGGCGCCCTCGGTCCTCCTGCTCGACGAACCCTTCTCGGGACTGGACGGGGTCCTGAAGGAAGCCGTCCGCAGCGCCCTGCTGGACGACCTGCGACGGCTGGGCGCGACGGTCCTGGTGGTCACCCACGACCCCGAGGAGGCCATGGCCATCGCCGACGATCTCTTCCTGATGTCGGACGGGCGGATCCTCCAGGCCGGGGCCCCGGAAGCCCTCTACCGGCGCCCTGTCAGCCTGGTGGCGGCCCGGCTGCTTGGGGAGATGGTCGCCATCCCAGGGATGGCGAAGGGCGGCCGCGTCGAGACGATCCTGGGCGACCTTGTCGCGCCGGACGTGAGGGACGGTCCGGTCCAGGTCGGACTGCGCCCTGAAGCCCTGCAGCCCGCCGGCGATGGCGCAGAGGTCAATGTGCTGGCTCGACGGTTCGCCGGAGATGGCCACCGGCTTACCCTGGACCTTGGGGGCGTTCCGGCGCCGCTCCGCTGGCGGGAAGCGCCGCCGACGCCGGGCGGGACCGTAAAGGTCCGGCTGGATCTCGCCGGCGCCGTCGTGTTCGGCGACGCCGGCGAGCCGGTTGTCAGCGGGCGTCCTCGCGCAGGTTGATGAACGGCGCGCCGCCGGATCCGGTCACCTGGGGCATCTTGCCGTCCCACTTCTCAACGGCCTTCAGGTCCACGTAACGCGGGTTCGCCGCCAGGGCCTCGTTGATGATCCGGATGGATTCCGCCTCGCCTCGGGCCGCGGCGATCTGAGCCTCGGCCTGGGCCTGGGCCTTGGCCACCTGGGCTCGGGCGGTCAGGGTCTCCTGGTCGGTCCGGGTCTTGGCCTGGATGGCCTGGAGGATGACGTCCGGGTAGCGGATCGTGCCGATCCAGTCGAGCTGGCTCACCACCACGCCGTGCCGCGCCCACTTGGTGGCGACCCGTGCGAGGGCGCGCTGGATCACCACCTGGCGACCACCGGAGTAGAGGGCGTCGACGTTCACCTTCTCGGCCTCGGCGGCGATGGCCGAGCGCACGTCATTGCGGATCGGCCCATCGAGCAGCTGGTCGAAGGTGAGGCGATAGGTCTCGTAAAGCTTGGGCGCCGAACCGCGGGTGACCTGCAGGGTGATGGCCACGTCGGCGGTCATCGGCAGGCCGGTATTGTCGGCAAAGGCGATCTCTTCGTTCTCGGGACCGCGCTCGTCCGGCTCGCGGTTGTAGCTGTAGGTTCGCTGGATCACCGGGAACTCGACGATCCGCTCTCCCACGCCCCGGAAATGCCAACCTGAGGACAGGGGCTGGGCGTCCACACCGGCCGAAGGCCCGAGGGTGCGGATCTTGACCCCGACATTGCCGGGTTCGACGGTCTTGCCAGCGATTATGAGGATCACCAGCACCAGGATCAGGGCGGATAGCGCGACGGACACCCGGCGGATGAAGGCAGGATCAGGAATTGGAATCGGAGCACCCCTTTGGTTTTCCCCCCTCCGCAGATGTGTGTCGGAGCGGCTATCTTCAAGCCGTGAAGGTGGAAGAACACCGCAAACCGGCCCTCGAGGGGCGATGCCGAGGATCTGAGTAAGGTCAATTCCACTGGGTTTCAGCACGCCCCTGGGCCATCATGGCGATGGGGGATGTTTCCGGAGATTCCATTCCATGCCGTCGTCTGAGACCGCTGTGCTTCCTGGCCGTACGGAGGGCGCGCCGTCGCGCCTGACCCTCCGCCGCCCCGATGACTGGCACGTCCACCTCCGCGACGACGCCATGCTGGCCTCGGTGGTCAACTACACCGCCCGGCAGTTCGGGCGCGCCATCGTCATGCCCAACCTCAAGCCGCCGGTGACGACCGTCGCCGCCGCCCGCGCCTATCGCGAACGCATCCTGGCGGCGGTGGAGCCCGGCCTGGATTTCACGCCCCTGATGACCTGCTACCTGACCGACGGCCTGGATCCCGCCGAGGTCGAGCGGGGCTTTGCCGAAGGGGTCTTCACCGCCTGCAAGCTCTATCCCGCCCACGCCACCACCAACTCCGCAGCCGGCGTGACGGACGTGCGCCACATCCACGGCGTGCTGGAGGCCATGCAGAGGATCGGCATGCCCCTGCTGATCCATGGCGAGGTCACCGACCACCATGTCGATATCTTCGACCGCGAGGCCGTGTTCATCGACCGGGTCCTGAACCAGCTGGTCGCAGATTTCCCGGCCCTGAAGGTGGTGTTCGAGCACATCACCACGGCCGACGCCGTAGCGTTCGTCGAGGCCTCGGGCCCCAACATCGCGGCGACCATCACGCCGCACCACCTGGCGATCAACCGCAACGCCATGTTCGAGGGCGGGATCCGGCCGCACTTCTACTGCCTGCCGGTGGCCAAGCGCGAGCCCCACCGCCTCGCCCTTCGCCGAGCGGCGACCTCGGGCTCGGCCAAGTTCTTCCTGGGCACGGACTCCGCCCCGCACCCGGTGGGGGACAAGGAAACCTCCTGCGGCTGCGCGGGCATCTTCAACGCCCCCTACGCCCTGGAAAGCTACGCCGCCATCTTCGAGGAAGAAGGCGCCCTGGACCGGCTGGAGGCCTTCGCCTCCGAGAACGGGCCGCGCTTCTACGGCCTGCCCCTCAACGCCGGCTCGGTGACCCTCGAGCGGCGCACCGCCTCGGTCCCCGGGGTGCTGAAGCTGGCGGCGGCCGACCTCGTGCCCTTCCACGCCGGGGAAGACCTGGGATGGAGCCTGGCCGACGCCGGCTGAGCAGGAGCGCCGCCGCCGTCCCGGCAGCCCGCCGCAGGTTTCCGGTTCACGGGGCGCCCAGGGTAGGCGTAAGCAGGGTCATCGGACGCAGGGAGATGGCATGGGCGCGGTCATGGAAGGCCTGCAGCAGATTCAGGGACTGGTCGGCCTGGTCTTGCTCACTGCGGGCGCCTGGGTCCTGTCGGAGGACCGGCGGGCCCGGCCTCGGCTTCGTTGGATCCTTGGGGCCCTCCTGCTCCAGGTCCTGATCGCCCTGGTGGTGGTCCGGGTTCCGTTCGTGTGGTCAGTTATCGGCCTTGCAAACCACGCCGTGGCGGCCGTCGAGAAGGCCACCCTTGTCGGCTCCAGCTACATGTTCGGCTACACCGGCGGCGCGCCCGCGCCCTTCGAGCTGAAGCCCGGCGCCGCGGCGCCCGTGATCATCGCCTTCCAGATCCTGCCGCTCATCATCGTCTACTCGGCCCTGGCGGCCCTGCTCTGGCGGTGGGGGGTCCTGTCGCGGATTGTGGCGGGCCTCTCCTGGGCCCTTCGCAGGACCCTCGGCGTCAGCGGCGTGGTGGGCCTCAGCGGCGGCGCGAACATCTTCCTCGGCGTGGTGGAGTCGCCCCTGGTCGTTCGCGCGTATTTCGAGCGGATGAGCCGGTCGGAGCTGTTCGCCGTCATGACCCTGGCCATGTCCACCATCTCAGGCGCCATTCTGGTCCTCTACGCCCAGACCCTCGCCAAGACGGTGCCGGACGCCGTCGGGCACATGATCTCCGCCTCGCTGATATCCCTGCCAGCGTCGGTGCTCCTGGCCCGCCTGATGGTTCCGGGAGACGGTGCGACAGAGACCTCGAGCGATGAGACGGGTCTCACTTATGACAGCAGCATCGACGCCATCGTCCGTGGGACGATGGACGGGGTCCAGCTGTTCCTCGCCGTGATCGGGATGATCATCGTGATCTTCGCCCTGGTCACCCTCGCGGATTTGGCCCTGGCGCTGGCGCCGGCGGTGCAGGGTGAGCCCCTCACCGTGAGGCGAGTCTTCGGCTGGATCTTCTCGCCCCTGATGTGGACCCTGGGCGTGCCCTGGGACCAGGCGCCACAGGCCGGCGCCCTGATGGGGACGAAGACCATCCTGAACGAGTACGTCGCCTACATGGACCTGGCCGCCCTGCCGCAGGGGACGCTGGATCCCCGCAGCCAGCTTATCGTGACCTACGCCCTGTGCGGCGTGGCCAACCTGGCCAGCGTCGGCCTGCTGGTTTCGACCATCGGGACCCTTGCGCCCTCACGCCGGGCGGAGGCTGCGAGCCTGGGCATGAAGTCCTGGGTTGCGGGGAACATGGCCTCGGCCATGACCGGGGCGGTGATCGGCCTCGTCACCCGCATCGCCTGACCGACATGTTCGACGCCCGCCTTCGTCCGCTCATCGACCCGGCCCTGAACCGGATCGGCCTGGCCCTTGCCCGACGGGGCGTGGGCGCAAATCCGGTGAGCGCCGCAGGCGCCATACTGGGTGCGCTTGCAGGGGTGACCATCGCCGCAGGTCATCCGCTTGCGGGACTGGCCCTGGTCCTCGCCAGCCGGTTCCTCGACGGCCTTGACGGCGCGATCGCCCGCGTCCGTGGAACGACCGACTTCGGGGGCTACCTGGACATCGTCTGCGACTATGTCTTCTACCTCGCGGTGCCCCTGGGCTTTGGTTTTGCGGCCCCGGAAAACCTGCCGTTCGCCCTGTTGCTGGCCGCATCCTTCACCCTGACGGCGGTGAGCTTCCTCGCCTACGCGACGCTGGCGGCCAAGCAGGGCCTAGAATCCCGGGCGCATGGGCGGAAGAGCTTTTTCTACAGCACTGGGCTGGCCGAGGGCGCCGAGACCCTGCTGGCCTTTGTCCTGATGTGCCTTTGGCCCGCTGCATTCCCGCAGATCGCCGTCATCTTCTCAGGCCTGTGCCTCCTGACGGTGATCCAGCGTAGCGTGATCGCCCGACGTGTGTTTCGATGACCCTGAGATCGCCGCCCGCCGGGTGCGCGCAGACCTGAAGGTTCCCGCATGAAACTCAAGCTGGCTCGCGCCTCGCTGATCGTTTCGCTCCTTCTGCCGCTCTACTTCATGGTGGCGGCGCTGGGCGTGAAGTTCGGCCTCTGGTCCTGGCAGACCGGGCTCGTGAAGATGATCATCCAGCTCGGGGCGCCGCTGATCGGGCTCACCCTCCTTCTCGGCCTTGTCGCGACGGTCGTCACCCTTTTCCGGAAGCCGCGCACGGGCTGGCGGATGGCCCTCGCCGGCCTGCTGGTCCCCGTCCTCGCCCTCGTCTATGTGGGCCAGGTCCAGTCCCGGTCGGCGCGCATTCCCCCGATCCATGACGTCTCCACCAACATTACGGACCCGCCGGTCTTTTCCCCCGCAGTCATGGCCGCCCGGAAGGCCGCCGGAGCCAACCCGGTCAGCGCCATGGACGCGCCGATGGGCAGCCTTCCCGCATACCAGGGGCCCGGCTTCGCCGCCCTGGCCGCCAAGACCCTCGGGCAGGTCGGACATGAGGCCTATCCGGCCGTTCGTCCCCTGGCCCTGTCCGCCGACCCGGCCAGGGTCGCGGCGGCGGCCGAGGCCGAGGCCAAGGCCCAGGGCTGGACCCTTGCGACCTCGGACCCGGCCGGAGGCGTCATCGAGGCGACGGCGGAGACCTTCTGGTTCGGCTTCAAGGATGACGTCGCCATCCGCATCCGGCCCGGGGTGAACGGAGGCTCTGTCGTGGACGTCCGCTCCACCTCCCGGGTCGGCCTGAGCGACATCGGCGCCAACGCCGTCCGCATCGAGGGCTTCCTTGCGGGGCTGAAGGTCCGGACCGAAGCCCGCTAGCCGCACAGCGGATGCTCCGCGCACGCGTCCGGGTCGTCCTGGTCGGGGCGGGACACGCCCACCTCCTGGTGCTGAAGCACGCCGGCGCCCTGCGTGCGGCCGGGGTCGAGCCGATCCTCGTCGCGCCGCCGACCTTCCACTATTCGGGCCTTGCGACCGCCGTGCTCTCCGGCGCCCTCCCGCCGGGCAGAGCCCTCCTGGACGTCGGCGCCCTCGCCGCGCGCTACGGGGTCCGGCACCTGCCGGCGGAGGTTGCGGCGATCGACCGGCAGGCACGCCGCCTGCATCTTTCCGATGGGCAGGACCTCGCCTACGACGCCGTCTCCTTCAACATCGGCAGCGTCACGGCCTGCGGGGGCGACCTTCAGGGCGAAGGCGAGGCCTGGCCGGTCAAGCCGCTTTCGGGTCTTGCCGGCCTCCGCAGGCGCCTGGAGGACCACCTTGCAGACGGCGTTTCGCCATCGATCGTGGTGGCGGGCGGCGGCCCCACGGGATTTGAGGTCGCCGCCGCCCTCGCCGGACGGGTGGAACGGGCGGGCCTGTCGCCGCGTGTGCTGATCCTCCGGCGGTCGATGCCGGACTGGGCGTCCGCTCGGGCCCTGGGAAGGCTCTCGGCGGCGCTCCAGCGCCGCGGAATCCTCCAGACCTCTGGCGAGGCCGCTGGGCGCCGACCGGGTGAGGTCCTGCTTTTGGATGGAGGAGCCCTGCCCTGCGACCTCCTGGTGATGGCCACCGGCCTGCAGGCGCCCGCCGTGATCGCCGACCTTGGCCTTCCCCTCTCCCAGGACGGTCGCCTCGCGGTCGGGCCCACCCTCCAGTCGCCTGGGGACCCCACGGTCCTCGCTGTCGGGGACTGCGCGGTGATCACCGGTTCGCCGCGCCCTCCAGCAGGGGTGTTCGGGGTGCGGGCCGCTCCGATCCTTGCCCACAACCTGGCGGCGCTGGGGACGGGCGCGCGCCTTGCAACCTTCGCGCCCCAGTCTCGATGGCTCTCCATCCTCGACCTTGGCGACGGGACCGGACTGGCCCTGCGGGGCCGGGTCTGGAGCCTCGGGCGCGGCGCCCTCATGCTGAAGCGCCGGCTCGACCTTGGCTTCGTCGACGGCCTGCGCGCCGCCTCAGGCGAAGTGCTTGAGGACTGACACCAACCTGCGGGTGCGGTCTGAGAACAGGGCCGGGGTGTAGAACTGGCCGGCCAGCCGCTTGTTGATCTCGCCGCGCGTGGGATAGGGCGCGATCATCCCAGTCATCTGGCTGAGCTTCAGCCCCGAGGCGAGGGCCAGGGACCAGAGGTGGATGTGATCCCCCGCATGGCGGCCCGCCAGGGTCACGCCCAGGATCTTGCCCCGGCCGGTGGTGACAAGCTTGCCGAAGCCCCGCACATCGCCCTCGGCCTGGGCCCGGTCGTTCTCGGCGAACTCGAAGACCTGGACCCGGACATCCGCCCCATGGCGTCGGCGCGCCTCGGCCTCGCCCAGGCCGATCGCCGCCACCTCGGGATCGCAGTAGGTCACCCGGGGGACCTGCAGGGCGTCAGCGTTGACCGGCAGGGCGAAGAGGGCCCGACGGACCACCAGAGAGGCGTGGGCGCCGGCGAGGTGGGTGAACTGGCCCCTCCCGGCGGCGTCGCCGATGGCGAAGACCCGGCGGTTGGTGGTCAGGAGCGAACGGTCGGTGCGAACGCCCTGCCGATCGAAGGCGATCCCGGCAGCCTCCAGGTTCAGCCCCTCCAGCGAGGGGGTCCGGCCCACGGCGACGAGGAGGTGTGATCCGGAGATCCGAACCTCATCGTCCCCTGACTTCGCGACCAGGACCGGGCCCGGCTCGACCCGGAGCACCGTGTGTCGCTCGAGGAGCTCGACCCCGTCGGCGAGCAGCTGGCGACGCACCACGCCGGCGGCTTGAGGGTCCTCGCGGCCGAGGATGTCCCCGGCCTCGACCACGACGACCTCGGAGCCCAGCCGGCGGAAGGCCTGGCCCAGCTCCACCCCGATGGGTCCGCCGCCCAGGACGATCAGGCGCTCCGGCAGGGCCTTGAGCTCGAACACGGTCTCGTTGGTCAGGTAGGGCGTGGCGTCCAGGCCCGGGATGGGGGGAACGGCAGCCCGGGAGCCAGTGGCGATGACGAACTTGCGGGCGGTTACGCGGATGCTGTTGCTGGCGACGGTCCGGCGGTCGACGAAACGGGCGGCCTCGCGCACCACCTGCACGCCCAGGCCTTCGAACCGCTCCTGGCTGTCGACCGGGGCAATGGTCCGGATGGTCTCGTGGACGTGGGCCATGACCCGGGCGAAGTCGACCTCGACCGGGCCGGCGGTGACGCCGAGGCCCCCGCCGCTGCGCGCCGAGTGGGCGGCGGAGGCGGCGGCGATCAGGGCCTTGGACGGGACGCAGCCATAGTTGAGGCAGTCGCCCCCCATTTCGCCCTTCTCGAAGAGGACGACCTTCAGGCCCAGCTGGGCGGCGCCTGCGGCCACGGAGAGCCCTCCGGAACCGGCACCGATGATGGCGATGTCCGCCTGGATCGTCTGGGTCACAGGGGCTTTCCCGAGCGGGCCCGGAGGCGCTGGAAGACGGTGGCGCCCAGGGTCAGGAGACCGAGGGCCAGGAGGGGCAGGAAGACCTTGGGCGAGAAGATCACCCCGAGGTCTGGGGTCCCGCCGCGGGAGAGGATCTCGCCGATCCCGGCGCCGATGCCGCTGTAGATGAAGGTCGCCGGCATGATGCCCAGGAAGGTCGCCAGGGCGTAGGCCCGCAGGGGGGCGTGGGCCAGGGCGGCGGCCACATTGACCAGCCAGAAGGGGGCCAGGGGAATGAGGCGCAGGGTCAGGATGTAGCCAAACGCGCCTTCCTGGACCCCGTCGATCACCGCCTTCAGCCGCCCGCCTGAAGCCTCGGCCCGGTCCCGCAGGGTCTGCCCGAGGGAGGTCTTGACGGCATAGAAGACCAGGATCGCGCCGAGGGTGGCGCCAATCACGGTCGCCGCGCCGCCGATCCAGGTCCCAAACAGGAAACCGCCAGCCAGGGTCAGGATCGTCCCTCCCGGGAGGCTGACCGCGGTGGCGAGGGCGTAGACCGCGATGAAGGCGAGGAGCGCCAGGGGCAACTGCTGGGCCACGAAGGCCCGCAAGGTGGCCTCATGGGCCTGGAGGGATGCGAGGTTGAGGTAGCCGCCGGCGCCACTGGCGAAGACGGCGATCACCCCTGCCAGAAGCAGGAGCAGGGGCAGGAAGCGTTTGAGGCGAGCCATCCGGTCTCCGATGCGGCGGGGCGCCTCCTCTTAGCGGCGACAGCGGGTAGGCGCCATCGCCTTGTCGCCGGGACGGAGGATGGCCCGCCTAGAGGTAGCCTGCGGTCGTGACGACGCACTTAACCCGGGCGATCTGCTCCCGGGCAAGGCGTTCGCCCTCGGCCTCCTGGGCGGCGTTGAGGACGTTCTTCGCATCCATGACAACGGTCTCGACGACGCCCTGGCGCATCTGGATGGTCTTGTCGCTGATATAGTCCGGCGGGGGTGCGGAGGCCGCGACCAGGGCCCACTTGTAGGCCTCGACCGGGTCCTTCTTCACGCCCTCGCCCGTGCGGTAATAGACGGAAACGGTGTCGGCATGATCGCACCAGCCCTGCTCGGCGGCCTTCCTGTACCAGTAGACGGCGCGGGACTTGTTGGGCAGGAACTCCGTCCGCTTTTCCCCGAGGCCGACCGCCACCAGGTCGGAAGCGTCGAAGGTGAACCCGAGATCGTACATGGTGGCCAGGTGATACTGGGCGTGGGGGTCGCCCTTCTCGGCGGCCTTCTCGTAGTAGGCGCCCGCCCCGGCGAAGTCGTGGCGGTTCTCGAGGATCTTGCCCAGGCGCTTCATGGCCTCCACGTGGCCCTGGGCCGCCGCCTTTTGGAATTCCTTGGCGGCCAGGTCGGTGCTTCCCTCCACCCCGGTCCCGGTCTGTAGGACGTCTCCGAGGGTGAACTGGGCCTCGGCGAGCCCCTGTTCCGCCGCCTTGCGGTACCAGGTCACCGCCTCTGTGGTGTCCTGGGGCGCGCCGTCTCCCGTCGCGTACATGCGGCCGACCTTGAGCTGGGCCGCCGCATCCCCCTTGTCCGCCGCCCCGCGGACGGCCGCGGCCTGCTGGGGGGTGTAGGCGGGCGCTGCGGCCTTGGCCTCATCCTCGTCGGGCGCCTTTCCGCAGCTGGCGAGACCGAGCGCTGAGACGAGGGCGAGGGCCGCGAGGCCCTTCAGACGTAGGCTGTGCATCCTGCCGGATCCTCCTTCTGCATCACCGGGCAGGCCATTCGACCCTTTCCGTTCCCAAGGAACCCTTAATGCGGGCGGAGGCGTCGCCGGAGCCACAGGACCTTGAGGCCTTCCAGACCAAGGAAGACGAACAGGGCCGCGAGGAGGACCAGGGCGGCCTCATGCGGGCCAAGGGGGGCGAAGCGGAACAGGCCGGCGAGGGCCGGCAGGACCTGCGAGGCCAGCAGCCCCAACGTGACCAGTCCCAGCACGACAGCGAGGGCCGGGTTGGGCCTGCGGACCGCCGAGGCCAGGGAGGCGCTGAAGCGGCGGTTGACGAGGATCAGGGCGACAATGCCCAGGACCAAGGCCAGGAAGGTGGCGGAGCGCAGGGTGTCGGCGTCCAGCCCCGTCCTCCAGAGCCCCAGGGACAGGCCCGCTGCGACGAGCAGGATAAGGGCGCCCTGCAACAGCGCCCCGCCGACCAGGCCCCGGGAGACCAGGGGCTCATCCGAGGGGCGCGGCGGGCGCTGTAGGAGGTCGCCCTCCTCGACCTCCGCCTCGAAGACGAGGGCGCAGACCGGGTCGATGATCATCTCCAGGACGGCGATGTGGAAGGGTCCCAGCAGGAGGGGCATGCCCGTGAGCAGGGGCAGGAGGGCCAGGCCGGCAATGGGGATGTGGGCGGCGACAATGAAGGCCATGGCCTTACGCAGGTTGTCGTAGATGCGCCGGCCCATGCCGATGGCCCGGACGATGGAGCCGAAGTCGTCGTCGAGCAGGACGAGGGACGAAGCCTCCCGGGCGACGTCGGCGCCGCGTCCGCCCATGGCGATGCCGATGTGGGCGGCCTTGAGCGAAGGGGCGTCATTGACCCCGTCGCCGGTCATGGCGACGACCTCGTCGGCGGCCTTCAGGGCCTCGACCAGCCTCAGCTTCTGCTCGGGCAGGATGCGGGCGCAAACGCCGACGGTCCGGAGCCTCTGCGCGAGGCCGGCGTCGTCCAGGGCCGCAAGCTCGGCGCCCGTCAGCACGTCATCGGCGTCTATGCCCGCCTGCCGGGCGATGGCCCGCGCCGTCTGGGGATAGTCGCCGGTGATCATGATCACGCGGATGCCGGCGGCCCGGCACTGGCGCACAGCTTCAGGAACTGAGGCCCGCAGGGGATCGGCCAGGCCGACGAGGCCCCGGAAGACCAAGGGAAAGTCGCGCTGGGAGGCCGGTGGCGGGCCTTCAGGCCAGCGGGCGTCGGCGACGCCCAGCACGCGTAGCCCCTGCCCGGCCAGCGCGTCCACCGCCGCCTCCATTCGGGTGCGGTCCGCGCCCGCCAGGCCGCAGAGGTCGGCGATGGCCTCCGGCGCGCCCTTGGCGGCGACGAGACAACCGCCGGCGGCCGGGTCGCCCTCCCAGACCTGGGTCATGGCCAGCAGGGCGCGGTCCAAGGGATAGTGCGCGACCAGGGCCCCAACGGCGCTCCGGGCGGCCGGGTCGCCGCCAAGGTCGTGGAAGGCGACTTCCATCGGGTCCACCGGCTCGGGCGCGCTGGCGAGGATGCCAAGCCTGACGAGATCAAGGAAGTCCGGGCCCAGGGGGAAGCCGCCGCCCCGCCCCCGCCGGGCGGTGCGCCCGTCGGCCAGGTGCAGGGCCTCGATCCGCATGCGGTTCTCGGTAAGGGTGCCGGTCTTGTCCGTGCACAGGACGGTGGCGGACCCGAGGGTCTCAATGGCGGCGGCGCGCCGGGTCAGCACCCGTCCCCGGGACATCCGCATGGCCCCCATGGCCAGGAAGATGGTCAGGACCAGGGGAAACTCCTCGGGTAGCATGGCCATACCCAGGGCGATGCCCGCCAGGGCCGCCTCCAGCCAGCCGCCCCGCAGGAGCCCGTAGAGGAGGGTCGCCAGGAGGCTGGCGGCGAGGCCGGCGGCGGCGAATCCCAGGACAAGCCGCCGGGTCTGGCGCTGGAGCCTTGGCGCCTCGGTCTCCAGGCTCGCCAGGACGCCGCCGATCCGGCCGATCTCGCTGGACGCGCCGGTGGCCGTGACGACGCAGAGCCCGGACCCGGCGACCACCAGGGCGCCCGCAAAGATGAAGGGCAGGTCCTCACCCCCCGGACGCGCCGTCGCCCCGGGCCCACCCGGGCCACAGGCAGCCTTGCGGACAGGGACGGACTCGCCCGTGAGCAGGGACTCGTCCACCTGGAGCCCCCGCCCCTCATACAGCCAGCCGTCGGCCGGCGCCCGGTCGCCCTCGTTCAACGCGACAAGATCGCCGCGGACCACCTCCCGCCCCGCGATGCGCTTGCGCACGCCCCCGCGGATGACCAGGGCCCGGGGGCTGGTCAGGTCGCGCAGGGCCTCAAGGGCCCGCTCGGTCCGCGCCTCCTGCACCACGGTGATGAGGCCGGACAGCACGGCGAAGGCCGCCAGGACCAGGGCCTCCTTGCGGTCGCCCAGGGCCATATAGATGCCGCCGGCGACAAGCAGCAGGGCCAGCATGGGCTCGCGCAGGACATCCGCCAGGATGCGGAACAGGGTGCGCCGCCCCTGCCGGGGCAGGACATTGAAGCCTTCGGCCTGCAGGCGGCGGGCCGCCTCGGCGTCGGTCAGGCCCGTAGGGGGCGGCGCTTCCAGACCGGGTGGCGACAGGCTCACGATGATGGGCTTCCCTGCGGGATGAGGGGTGAGCCTAGACCCGCTGGGGGCCGGGGTCTTTGACTTATCCCTAACCCTCGCCCGTCAGGAACCGGCGCGGGTTGTCCACGAACAGCATCCGGATGTCGTCGTCCGTGGCGCCCATCTCCTGGAGGTCCGGGATCACATGCCGGTGCATGTAGAGGTACTGGTCCGGATTGGACTTCAGGAAGGCGTGCTCGTCCGGCATGGAGCCGTCGGGCAGTTCGTTGTGGACATGCAGGCAGATGCAGTCGTGGGAGGGGCAGAGCCGGTGTCCCCAGCCGGCGTCCATCAGCCGCTTCAGGGTCACCGTGCGCATGTGCGGGCTCACATGCCGGCCCGGATAGCGGTCGAGGCCCAGATAGCAGCCCTGGTCGAGGATCCAGGTCAGGTATTCGGTGTCGGTGGTGTCATTGGAGTGGTCGATCTTCACCCGGGTGAGGTCGACGCCCTCCTCCTTGAAAATGGCGATCTGGCGCCTGGCGACCTGGCCGGTCGGGAAGGAGTGCACCATGATCGGCGCCCCGGTCTCCCGGTGGGCGCGGGCCACGGCCCTGGCCATGGTCTCCAGGGGCGGGGTCACGCCCTCGAAGTCGGCGGCGCACTTCAGCATGCCGGCCTTGACCCCCGTGCCGCGGAAGCCCTCCTCGATGTCGCGGATGAACTCCCGGGCCATCTGGTTGGGCCCGACGCCGGTGAGGAAACGCGGGACGTCCAGCCACCAGCCGGTGACGTTGATGATGTTGACCCCCGAGCCCTTCGAGGCCGCGACCAGCAGCTCGGCGTTGCGGCCGAGGTCGAAGGTGGTGGCGTCCAGGATGGTGTCGATCCCCGCGGCCTTGGCCTCCGACAGGGCGGCGATGGCGCGGGCCTCCCGGTCCTGGCCCAGGAGGTCGGGATAGGCGTCGTAGAGGCCGCTGGCGGCGACCATGACGTGCTCGTGCATGAGGGTGAAGCCGAGCTGGTCGCCGGAGATCGGCCCGAGCACGGAGTTTACAAGGCCAGAGCTCGCCATGGTGTTCCCTCCCCCGCCGGCTCAGTATCGCCAGGTCAGCGACGCCGAGATCCAGTCCCGGTCGGCGAACGCCTGGTCGCTTTCGACATGTGACCATTCCAGCCGGCCGAACATCGAGGCTCGCCCAGTCGTCGCCGCCTCGAAGCGCAGGCCCGCGCCAAGCTGGCGCGTATCCGCGCGGCCAAGCTCGCCCGGCAGCGGGGACTGGAGCCAGGTCCGCCCGGCCGCCCCAAAGACGTAGGGCAGGATTGTGGTGCGACCCGCCGGGAGGGCCCGGCTCACGTCGAGCCGGGCGGCAAGCATGTCGTCGCCGAGTAGGGAGCCGGTCGGCGGGCCGGAAATGAGATCAGCCGAGGCGATTGCGCCCTGCTCAGAGCGCAGCAGGGGATTCCCGAAGCCGGTCTGGCCTCGCAGCAGAACCCTCGCGGATGAGGCGTCCCCGAGCGGCGCGAAGACGCCCAGCGACCCCTGGAGGCGCGTGAATTTCGCATCCGCCCCGAAGCGGGACAGGGGCCTCAGGGGCGTCGCCTCGTCGACGGACCGGGCGCCCAGGCCATCTAAGCCCTGCGACACCTCAAGTTCGTAGTCCACGCGGCCGCCACGATCGAGGGCCTCAAAGCCGTCGATAGCGATCCTGGCGACCCGGGTCCGGTCCGCGAACAGGTCCACGGCGGGGCCCAGGATGCCGGTGGTCTGGCCTTCGCTGGCAGCCTCAAGGGTGAGCCGGATATCTTGTGAACGGTGGCGGGAGCGCAGGGTCGCGAGATTCACGAAAACGCCCACCCGGTTGAACTCATTCTGGAGGGCCAGCGGGGCGCTAGCGCCCCTCGGAGCCGACGCGCTGAAGGCGAGTTCACCCCCGACGCTCAGGCCACGGTTACCGAGCGGGACCTGGGCATGGAGCGAGGCGTAGCGACGAAGCGTGTCGTCGGACCAGGAGGGGTCGTCCGGCGAAATCGCGGCGGTGAGGAGGATCCGCTCACCCAGGCCCAGGAGACTGTTGAGCGCCAGGGAACCCGTCAGCTGCTCGCGCCCGACCTCTTCGCTCAGGCTGTTGTCGATCGTGACGGCCATCTGGAACGGTCGGTGTTCTCCAGCCACCACAAGAACCGTTCCGCCGGTGAGGGTGCCCGGGCTCAGCGCGGATTGCAGGGCCAGGCCGGAGGCGTCGCCGGCCAGCAGGAGGCGCCGCTCGAACTCGGAGGCGAGCAGGGGCTCGCGATCGACCAGGGGCGTGAGCACAGCCTCCACCCTGGCCCGTACGGCGTCGGGCAGACCCTGGAGGTCAATCCGCTCGACAAACCCGGATACGACCAGGACCCGCACGATCCCGGTGTCGCGTTCAAGATCCTGGGCGGGCACAACGACGCGCACAAGCGGGTAACCCGCCTCGAAATAGGCCGCCTGCAGGGCGGCGGCGTAACCATAGACATCCGCGACGGAGACTTCGGCCCCGAGGGCCGGCTTCAACGCCTGCGTCCGGGCCTCCAGCTGCGCCAGGCCGCCGTCGACCTGCAGGTCGCGCAGGGCGAAGCGAATGGCGTCTGCACCCTCCGGCGCACCCTGTCCCCTTGCGGCGGGGAAGCGAAAGCCGCCGGGAGGAACCTGGTTCTCGAGCGCCTGTGCTGGCCGTGACTGGCTTGGCGATGGCGTCTGGGCAAGGGATGGCGCCGACGCCAACATGACCACGCTGGTGACCAGGGCGAAGGCCGTCGACCTTGCGGCCAGGGAAGGCGTCATCGGCAGGTTCCTATTCGGGGGGCAGACAGACGCCGGCGGCGGCCGCGACACAGGCTCCGGCCACAGCGCCCACCGCCGGACGCTCTGTTGCGTCTCCGACCCCCGCCGCACCGTCGATCACAGCCGAGCCCTGTAGGGCTGGGGCGCTCCCCGACGCACCGCCGCCAGGCCCCGGCGCCGGACCTGTCCCCGGGAGCTGGCTTGCGGGAATGAGGTCGGGACCCAGGCCAATGATGGTCAGGTCCGCGCCGATAAAGGCGATCTGGTAGTTCGGATTGCCGACCGAGCCGATGAGGATCGGATAGGCCCCCGGCGCTTCTCCAGCCATTCGGGCCAGGCGTCCCGAAAGGGTGTCGGCGAACTGCAGGGCCCCGGTCGTGACCCGGTAGGTCAGGGCCGGATCCGGCTGACCCACGAAGCGCCTTACGGCATCGGCCGTAATCGTGATCGGCCTCGGGGTGATGGTCAGGTTGGCCCCGACATAGGTGACCGCGTAGTTGGCGCCGGCCGCCAGGCTGCCCTGGGTGATGGCCACGGTTCCCACCCCGGTGGACGGGGTGGCGGTGGTGGCCAGGGCCCCGGTCAGGACGTCGCCGTTGACCAGCCCCGAGCCCCCGACCGTGTAGGTCAGGGCCGGGTTCGCCTCGCCGTAGACGCGGCTCAGGGCGTTGGCCGTGAGGAGCAGGGGCCTCGGGGTGATGGTCAGGTTGGCCCCGACATAGGTGACCGCGTAGTTGGCGTTAGCCGCAAGACTGCCCTGGGTGATGGCCACGGTTCCCACCCCGGTGGACGGGGTGGCGGTGGTGGCGAGCGCCCCGGTCAGGACGTCGCCGTTGACCAGCCCCGAGCCCCCGACCGTGTAGGTCAGGGCCGGGTTCGCCTCGCCGTAGACGCGGCTCAGGGCGTTGGCCGTGAGGAGCAGGGGCCTCGGGGTGATGGTCAGGTTGGCCCCGACATAGGTGACCGCGTAGTTGGCCCCGGCTGCCAGGCTGCCCTGGGTGATGGCCACGGTTCCCACCCCGGTGGACGGGGTGGCGGTGGTGGCCAGGGCCCCGGTCAGGACGTCGCCGTTGACCAGCCCCGAGCCTCCGACCGTGTAGGTCAGGGCCGGGTTCGCCTCGCCGTAGACGCGGCTCAGGGCGTTGGCCGTGAGGAGCAGGGGCCTCGGGGTGATGGTCAGGTTGGCCCCGACATAGGTGACCGCGTAGTTGGCGCCGGCCGCCAGGCTGCCCTGGGTGATGGCCACGGTTCCCACCCCGGTGGACGGGGTGGCGGTGGTGGCCAGGGCCCCGGTCAGGACGTCGCCGTTGACCAGCCCCGAGCCCCCGACCGTGTAGGTCAGGGCCGGGTTCGCCTCGCCGTAGACGCGGCTCAGGGCGTTGGCCGTGAGGAGCAGGGGCCTCGGGGTGATGGTCAGGTTGGCCCCGACATAGGTGACCGCGTAGTTGGCGTTAGCCGCAAGGCTGCCCTGGGTGATGGCCACGGTTCCGACACCGGTGGATGGGGTGGCGGTGGTGGCGAGGGCCCCGGTCACGGTGTCGCCGTTGACCAGGCCGGAGCCCCCGACCGTGTAGGTCAGGGCCGGGTTCGCCTCGCCGTAGACGCGGCTCAGGGCGTTGGCCGTGAGGAGCAGGGGCCTCGGGGTGATGGTCAGGTTGGCCCCGACATAGGTGACCGCGTAGTTGGCGTTAGCCGCAAGGCTGCCCTGGGTGATGGCCACGGTTCCGACACCGGTGGATGGAGTGGCGGTGGTGGCGAGGGCCCCGGTCACGGTGTCGCCGTTGACCAGGCCGGAGCCCCCGACCGTGTAGGTCAGGGCCGGGTTCGCCTCGCCGTAGACGCGGCTCAGGGCGTCTGCGGTCAGGGTGATCGGCCGCGGGGTGATGCCCAGCGTACCGTTGACCAGGGTGAACTGGTAACCCACTTCGGAAGCGAGCATGCCCAGGGCGACCGTGATCGGCGCCGACCCGACGCCGGTGGACGCGGTCGCTGTTGTGCTGAGGCTCGCTGCACCCGTCGTGCTGTTGGCCAGGGTGTCGCCGGTCAGGAAGCCGGTCACGCCATAGGTCAGGGTCGGGTTGGCGTTTCCATAGATGCGGCTCAACGAGTCGGCGGTCACTGTCAGGACCGGCGCGATGCGATAGGCGATCACATTGGCGCCGGCGGGCGCATAGGCCGCAAATGCAGCTGCGTCGGCGATGTTGTAGCGCCGGGTGAAGCCGGTCACCCCCTCCAGCGTGTTGTCCGGCGTGTCGGAGAAGACCCCGTAGACGCCGCCGCCGGTCAGGCTGAAGGCCCCTGCCCCGGCGTTGTTGGTGAAGGTCCCGGTCCGAGCCTGAAGGTCGATGGCCCGGCCCGGGCCCGAGGCGGCCAGGACCGTCCCGGGGTTCAGGACGAGGTTGCTGCCTGTGGTCGGACCGGCGTTGGAGACGGCGATCGTCCGGGCGGTGATGGAATTCAGGGTCACCGAACCGCTGGTCGGCGTGGTGAGGCCCGCACCCGGCGCGAGGGTGATGCTGACCGCGCCGGTTCCCGCGTTGAGGGTCGCGCCGGCGCCCATGGTGATGACCGCCGCCCCCGCCTGGCGGTTGGCGTTGACGGTCGCAAGGTCTGACCCACCGGAATTGGCGGTCAGGTTCACGGAGCCATTGGCCGTGGTCATCGGGGCGTTCAGCAGGATGGATCGTCCCGACGTCAGGGTCAGGGTCCCAGCCGTGGCGCCACCAACATTCAGGGCGCTGATGAGGGTGATGTCGTTGGAGGCTTCCAGCGTGATGTTGGTCCCGCTGGCCAGGGCGGCGGCAAGGCCTGCGACGGGGACATAGCTGGTCCCCGTGGAATTGGTGGCGAAGGCCAGGCTGCCGGCTGGCAAAAGCGTGGATGTGAACAGGTGCACGGCGCCTGTATTGGACCCAAACACTGGTGAGCCGAGCGCCAGTCGCTCGCCCGCGGCGTCGAAGGCCACCGCGCTGCCGAACCCTCCGACCAGTCCCAGCCCATAGAGGTCCAGATTCCCGGTTCCGACATAACCCGCGCCCAGGGTCGCCGAGAGCGCACCGCCGCCAAAGCTGGTGTTCGTGAAGGTGAACAGCCGCACTGAGCCGGAGTCGGAGACCAAATTGCTGAAGCCGTCGTCGTTGGGCGCCCCGACCGCCAGCCGATTCCCGGGCCCGTTCAGCGAGGCGGAGACGCCGAACCAGTCGCTGGCATCCAGGTCGGCGCCGAGGTCGATGTTGTTTCCGCCGGTATAGCCCCGGCCAATAGTCGCCGCGAGCGCACCACCGCCAAAGCTGGTGTTCGTGAAGGTGAACAGCCGCACCGAGCCGGAGTTGGTGACAACATTGCCGAAGCCATCGTCTCCGTATGCCCCTACCGCCAGCCGATCCCCGGCCCCGTTCAGCGAGACTGAAAAGCCGAAGACATCGCTGGCCTCCAGGGCGGCGTCGAGGTCGAGATTATCTCCACCGACATAGCCCCGGCCCAGTGTCGCCGCGAGCGCACCACCGCCAAAGCTGGTGTTCGTGAAGGTGAACAGCCGCACCGAGCCGGAGTCGGAGTACCCATTGCCAAAACCGTCGTCTCCGGCCGCCCCGACCGCCAGCCGGTCCCCGGCGGCATTCAGCGAGACGGAGGCGCTGAACTGGTCGAAGGTGCCCAGGTCGGCGCCAAGGTCGAGATTACTTCCGCCGCTATAGCCCCGGCCGAAGGTCGCCGCGAGCGCGCCACCGGCGAAGCTGGTATTGGTGAAGGTGAATAGCCGCACCGAGCCGGAATTTGTGAACGCATTGGCGGAGCCGTCGTCCCCGGTTGCCCCGACCGCCAGCCGGTCACCGGCCGCATTGAGCGAGACGGAGAAGCCGAACCAGTCGTTCGCCTCGAGTGCCACACCGAGATCGAGATTGTTTCCGCCGGTATAGCCCCGGCCAATGGTCGCCGCGAGCGCACCACCGCCAAAGCTGGTGTTCGTGAAGGTGAACAGCCGCACCGAGCCGGAGTTCGTAAAGGCATTGCCGAGGCCGTCATCGCCGAATGCCCCGACCGCCAGCCCGTCCCCGGCCGCGTTGAGCGAGACGGAGAAGCCGAACTGGTCGCTGGACTCCAGGGCGGCGCCGAGGTCGAGATTGTTTCCAACGGGATAACCCCGGCCGAGGGTGGCCGCGAGCGAACCGCCGGCAAAGCTGGTGTTGGTGAAGGTGAAGAGCCGCACCGAGCCAGAGTTGGCGAAAACATCGCCAAACCCGGCGTCCCCCCACGCCCCGACCGCCAGCCGGTCCCCGGCGGCGTTCAGCGAGACCGAGCCCAACGCGTCATTAGCCACCAGGGTGGCGCCGAGGTCGAGATTGTTTCCCCCGCCATAGCCCCTGCCGAGGGTCGCCGCGAGGGCGCCTCCACCAAAACTGGCGCCGGTGAAGGTGAATAACCGCGCCGAGCCAGAGTTGAAGAATGCATTGGCGAAGCCGTCATCGCCCGCCGCCCCGACCGCCAGCCGGTCTCCGGCCGCATTGAGTGAGACGGAGACGCCAAACTGGTCGGAGTTCTCCAGGACCGCGCCCAGATCGATATTGCTTCCGCCGGTATAGCCCCGGCCAATGATGGCCGCGAGCGCACCTCCGCTGAAGCTGCTGTTGCTGAAGGTGAAGAGACGAACAGAGCCGGAGTCGGCGAACGCATTGCCGAAGCCATCGTCATTGTTCGCCCCGACAGCTAACCGGTCGCCCGCTGCACTCAGCGAGACGGATGTACCGAACTGGTCGTTGGCCTCCAGGGCGGCCCCGAGGTCGAGATTGGCGCCGCCCGAATAGCTCCGCCCGAGGGTCGCCGCGAGCGACCCGCCGCCGAAGCTGGCGTTGGTAAAGGTGAACAGACGCACTGAGCCTGACACGCCGAACGCGTTGCCAAAGCCGGCGTCGCCGGGCGCACCGACCGCCAGCCGGTCACCAGCCGCGTTCAGCGAGACGGAGGCGCCGAACTTATCGCCGCTGTCCAGGGCCGCGCCGAGGTCGAGATTGGCGCCGCCGGTATAGCCACGGCCGATCGTCGCTGCGAGCGCCCCGCCACCGAAGCTGCCGTTGGCAAAGGTGAACAGACGAACAGAACCAAAAAAGTCGACGCTACTTCCGAAACCATCGTCATTGGGCGACCCGACCGCCAGCCGGTCACCGACCGCATTCAATGAGACGGAATGGCCGAAGAGATCATTGGCCTCCAGGTCGGCGCCAAGGTCGAGATTGTTACCGCCGGCATAGCCCCGGCCAAGGGTCGCCGTGAGCGCGCCGCCGCCGAAGCTGGTGTTGGTGAAGGTGAACAGCCGCACCGAGCCGGAGTCGGTGAACCCGTTGCCAAAGCCGTCGTCGAGGGGAGCCCCGACCGCCAGCCGGTCCCCGGCCGCGTTCAGCGAGGTGGAGAAACCGAACTGGTCGTTGGCCTCCAGGGCGACACCGAGGTCGAGATTGCTTCCACCGCCATAGCCGCGACCCAGGGTCGCTGCGAGGGCCCCTCCGCCGAAGCTGGTGTTGGTGAAGGTGAACAACCGGACCGAGCCGGAGTCGGTGAACCCGTTGCCGAAGCCGTCTTCCACGGGCGCCCCGACCGCCAGTCGGTCGCCGGCGGCGTTCAGCGAGACGGACCAGCCCATGCGATCGCCAGCCTCGAGGGCGGCCCCGAGGTCGATGTTGTTGCCGCCCGTATAGCCTCGACCGATCGTGGCCGCGAGCGCGCCGCCGCCGAAGCTGGTGTTGGTGAAGGTGAACAACCGGACCGAGCCGGAATCGGAGACCGCATTGCCGAAGCCGTCTTCAATTCCCGCCCCAGCCGCAAGCCGGTCTCCCGCCGCATTCAGCGAGACGGAGATGCCGAAGAGGTCGAAGGCCTCCAGGGCGGCGCCGAGGTCGAGATTGTTCCCCCCGGTATAGCCCCGTCCGATCGTCGCCGTGAGCGCGCCGCCGCCGAAGCTGGTGTTGGTGAAGGTGAACAGCCGCACTGAGCCGGACAAGGAAAACCCATTGCCCGAACCCGCGTCGAAGGGCGCCCCAACCGCCAGCCGGTCGCCGGCCGCGTTCAGCGAGACCGAGACGCCGAACTGATCGCTGTTCTCCAGGGTGGCGCCGAGGTCGATGTTGTTGCCGCCGGTATAGCCCCGGCCAATCGTCGCCGCGAGCGCCCCGCCGCCGAAACTGGTGTTTGTAAAAGTGAACAGCCGCACCGAGCCGGAATAGGGGACCGTATTGGTCGCGCCGGCGTCGATGGGCGCCCCCACCGCCAGCCGGTCGCCTGCCGCGTTGAGCGAGACGGACCGACCGAAGGTATCCCCACCTTCCAGGGCGGCGCCGAGGTCGAGATTGCTGCCCCCGGTATAGCCCCGGCCAATGGTCGCTGCGAGCACCCCGCCGGCAAAACGGGTGTTGGTGAAGGTGAACAGCCGGACCGAGCCAGAGTCCGTGAACCCGTTGCTGGAGCCATCATCGAAATAGGCGCCGACCGCCAGCCGGTCCCCGGCCGCGTTGAGAGAGACGGACCCGCCGAACTGGTCATTGCTCCCGAGGGCGGCGCCGAGGTCGATGTTGTTTCCGCCCGTGTAGCCCCGGCCAATGGTCGCCGCGAGCGCCCCGCCGGCAAAGCCGGCGTCGGTGAATGTGAACAGCCGCACCGAGCCGGAGTCGGTGGCCGTATTGCCGAACCCGTCGTCGGTGGCCGCACCGACCGCCAGCCGGTCCCCGGCCGCATTCAGCGAGGTGGAGAAACCGAACTGGTCGTTGGCCTCCAGGGTGGAGCCGATGTCACGATCGGGACTTCCGAACCCGGTCCCGATGATCCCGGCATACTGCCAGGCCTGGGCCTGGGGGAAGTCACCGATGATGATGTCGCGGGGGTCCAGCAGCAGGCCCCCGCCCACACCGGTTTCGATCCGCGTCAGGTCGACATAGCGCAGGGTCTCCTTGCCTGAGACCTCGACCCAGCCGCCGCCGCGACGTCCGGTGGCGAGGACCGAGCCCAGCATGGTCGTGAGGTCGTCGGACCAGATCACCGCCGATCCGCCCTGGCCCCGGGACGAGGCGACATCTATCGTGACGCCGTCGTTGACGAAGGTGCTCCGGGCGGCGGCCAGGGTGGGCAGGAGCCCGAAACGGCCCTCATGCGAGGTATAGTCAGCCCGGGCCGTGCGATCCGCCGCGCCGCCCTGGAAGGCGCCGCCGACGCGGACCAGTCCGCCCATCGCCCCGCCCGAGGCGTCGATCCGGGTCGAAAGCAGGCGCACCGACCCGCCCGTAAGGTCCACCCGTCCGCCATAGCCGAGGAAGCCCGACGCCAGGTAGGCGCCCGAGGTCGCAAGGTCCCCGGTCGCCGTCACGGTGATGACGCCGCCGTGAAGTCCGCCAGAGGCGTTGTTGACCGCCCCCGCGATCTCCGTCACCGCGCCGCCGGCGGTATAGGTCAGCCGGCCGCCGGCGCCGGTCCGTCCCATCGCCGCAATCTGGTCCGCCAGGCTCAGGGTGCGCTCGGCGCGCAGGGTCACAGACCCGCCGTTGACCCCGCCCGAAGCGTTGATCGTTCCGCCCAGGCCGAGGAAGCCGCCCGCGACCTCGATCGTCCCGCCGTCCAGCCCTGCGCCGCCCGAGGCGTCGATGCGGCCCGTGACCTGGACCAGGTCCGACCCGCCCCCGTCGATGGCGACATTGCCCAGGCGAACCCGCCCGCCAGGGCCCTCGCGCACCGTGGTGGCGATCAGCGACCCGTCCACCCTGACCGCACCCAGCATGAGCTCGCGTGCACCCTGGGCCGACAGATAGATGCGCCCGCCCTCAGCCCGGGCGGTTCCGCCCGCCGTGACGAGGGCGCTGAGTGGACGCCCCAGGGCGTCCACGAGACCCTCGGCATCTGTCACCGGCAGCGCGACCTGCAGGAACTTGTCCCCCGAGAAGTCCACCGTCAGGAGATCGCCGGCGCCGAGGCCGATGCGGCCCAGCCGCGCCTCGACCACGCCCTCGTTGACCACACCCGACCCGACCAGGGCTGCGCCCTGAGAGGCCGTGACGGTTCCCTGGTTGACCACGGTGGCGGCGCGGCCGGCGCGCCGGAAGGTCAGGTTTCCTGACAGGAAGTCGGCGTCGGCGATGTCCAGGGTCGAACCGACGAACGCGCCCGTATCGATCGTCGCGCCATTGGTTATGGCGATGCCGTTGGGGTTGACCAGCAGGAACTGGCCATTGGCGCTCAGGGACCCGGCGAGGATCGAGGCGTCCTGGCCGGTCACGCGCCCCAGGAAGGCCGCCAGCGGACCCGGCTGATCGATGCGCACGCCGGCGCCTGAGGCGATGTCGAAGCTCTGGAAGTTGACGATCGCCCGTTGGGTGGACTGGGTGATCAGCAGGCGGTTCGGGGCGGGGTTCCCAAAGGCGACGCCGCCCTGCACGACCTGGGGTCCGACCGGCAGCTCACGCCCAGCCAGCGGCGCGACGGCGGAGGCTTCCTGGGCGATGGCTGGACCGAAGAACAGGGTTGCGACGCTGGCGAGCATCGCCCCGCGCAGGGATGTCCGAAGATGTCGACCGTTAATCGGTGAAGGGCGAACGCCAGGAGCAGGTTGCGCCAGTCGAATGGGCGAATCCGGCATTCAAATGCTCCGCCTGGGTGAGCGAGTCCATCGCCACCCCAAATAGCTATTCGACAGTTATGTTCTCTCGAGGAGGCCAACGGATGTCGGGGATTAAGGCATTATTTAGCGTGTCTTCCCCTGCTGTTCCAGCCCTCAACCCTGACGCGAGCACTCCGGACCCGCGCTTGCGCAGCAGTTGCGGGAGGCGTGGGGTCAGGCTGACCCCAGGCAGGTCTTCACACCGCCGGCCGGCGGAGGCTGGACCCCGCAGCCTGAGACCTTCACCCTTCGCCACATCCCGGCCAAGCCGGAACGGGAGCCCGCTTTACGGTCATCCCCATTGCTGGGACAGTCCTCGCCCTGACCCGGAGGGCGCGACATGGCGGCTGGCGTTTCATCCTTCCTTGCGGCCCTGGCCCTGGCGGCGGCGGGCGCCTCCGCCGAGGCGACCCTGCGGGCCGACGACATTCCCGTGGCGCATACCCCGAAGGTCCCGGGCGGATACGGCCGGACCTTCCCTGAGCCGGTCCTGAAGCGGTGCGGCGAGCCCCTGGCGGCGGGCGCCCCGGACCTGCGGGGGATCTGGCGGATCGTCGAGGTCAACGGCCGGGCGCCGGCGCCGGGCGAGCGCATGCACGGCTATGTCGAGCGGATCGAGCAGTGCGGGAACCGGATCGTCGACATGGGGGGCGGGACCATCGCCGACGCCCGGGCCGACGGGACCGAGGCCAACGCCGTGCACGACGTCTCGGTGCGGGACTTCCGCACCCCCATCGTCGCGATCGCGACCTACGAGGCGGGGGCCTTCATCCTGCGGCCCAAGGGGATGCCGGGGATAGAGGTCCGCCGCTGGCTGGAGCCTGACGGCCGGATGGGCTGGACCCGGCCCGACCTCGGCCGCATGCGGCTGGAGCGCATCGGCGGGCCGAACGATCCCTACACCCGGGGGAGTAGGCCCCGGCCAGCCCGCTCAGGCGGCCTCGGCGGCCCTGAAGGCGGGGCGCGCCTCCAGCCGGTCGGCATAGGCGCCGAGGTTCGGGAAGTTGCCGAAGTCCGCGCCGAGGCGGCGGGACATGATGACGGCGTGTCCCGTGATGGTGTCGGCGATGGTGAAGTCCCCGGCGATGAACTCGCGCCCGGCCATGTGCGCCTCGGCGGCCTCGAGCACGCGGTTGAGCAGCTTCACGGCCCGCGCCGCCATCTCCGGGTTCCGCCGGTCGGGGGGCAGGAGGACCGTCTCGACCACGTAGTTGTTGATCGGCGGCATGATCATGCCTTCCGCATAGTGCAGCCACTGCAGGAAGAGCGCGAAGTTGGGGGCGTCCAGACCGGGGGTCAGGTGCTGGGCGTACTTCGCCCCGAGATATTGGGCGATCGCGGTGCTCTCGGAGATGGTCGTGTCGCCGTCGATCAGGGTCGGGACCCGCCCGTTCGGGTTGATCCGGGTGTATTCCGGCCCCCGCATCTCCCTCTGGCCGAGGGTGAAGCGCTCCAGCTCGTAGGGCAGGCCGATCTCCTCGAGGAGCCAGACCGTACGCACGGCGCGGGAGTTCGGAGCGAAATAGACCTTCATGGGGATGTCCTTGCCTGAGGGGCGCCGGAAGAGGGGCAAAGCCTAGCAGCCCGAAGGATGTCGGGGCAACGGGCGGAGGGGACCGGTTTACCTCGGCCGCAGGAGGCCCCATCCGGCGAGACCGAGGGCGCCGAACACCCCTGCCGCAGCCAGCTGGATCGCAAGGAGCGAGAACACCGGCGTGGTCGCCCGGGCCTCGGTATAGGTCAGGGAGGCAAACTTGTTGCCGACGCCTGAGGTCATGGCCGGATCGGTGAAGATGACCAGGAAGTCGCGCAGGGATCGGTAGCGGACCAGGGCGGCGCGGTTAAACGCCCTGGGGTGGTCTCCGATCAGCTGCCCCTGGACACGACCGATGTAGACCGGCAGGGAACCGTTCCTGAGCAAGGCCGGAAGCACGACGCGCGCATAGGCCATGTCCGCCTTACGGGCCTCCGGGCCTGCGGCAAGCTGCTCAAGGTTCAACATGTAGAACTCTCGTCCGTCATCGCGGGCGATCAGGGTCTCCAGGGTCGTCAGGACCTCGGGATGTCCGGAGGCGGACGGGGACGTCCGAACTCGCTCCAGGAAGGCCCTGCCCTCGCTGGGCGTCAGGGCCGGGCCGGAACCCCCATACCAGAGAAGACAGGCCAGGTAGGCGAGGCCGACAAGCACCACCCAGCCCAGACGCAGTCTCTGACGGTTGATCATGCGTCACGCTCCCGATGGATTCCCGGCGCGCCGGCGGGCGAAGACTGGCCCTGTGGATGGGCATCTTGCAGACGATAGGCAGGCCCGGGCGTCACGGGAAGCGCTGGATGAAGGCGATGATCTCTCCAGCCATTTCGGGACCCGCGTCCTCCTGGCTGAAGTGCCCGGCAGCAAAAACCTTGTGCTCAACCCCCGGCCGCTTCGCACCTGGGATCTGGGAACGGTACATCTCGCCCCGCTCCGAATAGGTGAACGGGCAACGATCCCCCCACAGGGTCAGGAAGGGTATGTCCGATGCGCGCAGGACGTCCCAGGCCGCGTCGCAGCGCGTCCGTTCGACATCGTCGGCGGTGATCGGCACCAGCAGGGGGAAACGCCTGGACCCCGCCTTGTAACTCTCGTCGGGGAAGGGAGCGTCATAGGCCGCGCGGGCGGCGGCGGAGACCGGACTCACGCACCATCCCGGAATGATCCTCGAAGGCGCGAGGTCTGCGACAGTCTGGCTGTAGACCCGCCAGGCGAGGAAATAGAAGGATGGCCCGCGGGCGATCAGGGCCTGGATCTTCTCCGCATTTATCGTGTCATCCGGGTCCAGGGTCTCGCGCCAGTCCACCCCGAAGCGCTCCCGCAGCTGATCCGCCGTGAACGGCGCCTGGGCGGTCAGTCCGGGTATGGCCGGGCCGCTTGCGGGCAGGGCGGTGTTCGACATCACCGCGCGCGCGAACCTGTCGGGGTTCTCCGCCAAGACCCGGCCGCCGATCAGGCCACCCCAGTCCTGGCCGAAGATGGTCATTTGTTTCAGGTCGAGCTTGTCGATCAGAGCGCTGACCCAGGCGACATGGCCGCTGTAGGTGTAGCGCTCGGGGTCGATGAACTTGTCCGACCGGCCGAACCCGATCAGGTCGGGGACGATCACCCGATAGCCGGCTTCAACCAGCGGCCCGATCATCTTCCGGTAGAGATAGCCCCACATCGGCTCCCCATGGAGCAGGAGCAGGGTCTCCCGCGCGTCGCTGGGTCCGGCGTCGACATAGGCCATCCGCAGGCCGGGCTCGACTTCGAGGTAGCTGGGCGACCAGGGATAGTCTTCGACAACGGAGAACCGGGCTTCCGGCGTCCGCAGGATCCCCGTTCCGGGCTGGCCTTCGGGCATGGTCGCTCCCTTGCTGTCTGTGCTTGGCTTCGGCCAGATGCCCGAGGCCCCAGGCTGGGAAGCTTTCCGGGTCGTCCGGAGGCAGCTCTCAGGAGGCTATGCGGCGACGGGGACCGCGTCCATCGCAACCAAGGTCGTGGAGACGATCCAGGACGGGCGACGATCTACACCGCCGGCAAGCAGGCCAGCGCCAGGGGTGAGCCGGGTTCGCGGCGGCTTGCATGCGCACCCACGGTGACGCAACGTGCCGCCCTGTTTTTCGGGGGATTGGCGATGAGACTGGCGACTTACCTGGTTGCAGGAATGACGAGCGCTTCCCTGCTGGTTTGCGCACCGGCGGCGAACGCCCAGTCCGAGCGCTTCTCCCTGGTCGCGAACGGGAACAGGGTCGGCTATCTGAACGTCGATGGCGACGCGCGTCGACGGACCATCGCCTTCGACTACAAGATCAACGGCCGCGGGCCCTCAAGCACCGAGACCCTTGAGCTCGACGCCGCCGGACTGCCCGTCGCCTGGACAATCGACGGGGCTACGACCTTCGGCAGCAAGACAAAGGAAAGCTTTCGCCTCCGCGGCCGTCGCGCGACCTGGAGCGACGCCGCCGGGCCCGGGTCGGCGACCGTCGCCGACCCCAGCCTCTACATCTCCCAGCACGCCAGCCTCTGGGCGCCGGGTCTCTACGCCCGCGCCCTGCTGAAGGACGCCGACAGGGAGATGCCCGCGCTTCCCGGCGGCAGGGTGCGGCTCGAGAAGATCGAGGACCTCAACCTGCAGAGCACCACTGGCCCCGTGCGGGCCACGGCCTGGCGGCTGTCGGGCCTGGAGCTCACGCCCGTGACGATGGTTCTCGACGCCGACGGGAATCTCCTGGCGCGCGGGATCGGTCGCGCCGCCCTGGTCCGGGAAGGGCTGGAGGGTGAAGAGCGGCGCCTGCGGGACCTGACCGCGATCTGGAACGCGGATTGGCTGGTCGGGCTCCAGAAGGACGCCGCGCACCGCTACGACGGGCCCGTGCGGGTCCGGAACGTCCGGCTGTTCGATCCCCGCGCGAAGGTCGTGACGGGTCCGGTATCCGTCGTCTTCCACCGCGGACGCATCTCGGCGGTCGCCCCCTCAGACACGCCCGCGACCCCGGGCGAGACCTCCATCGACGGCGGCGGCGGCACGCTGGTTCCGGGCCTCTTCGAAATGCACGGCCATCTCGGCGACTTCGGCGCCCTGTGGAACGTGCTCGCCGGGGTGACCACCGTTCGCGACATGGGATCGGACAACACCATCCTGAGCGGCCTCATCGAGAACATCGACACCGGAAGGCTCGCCGGCCCCAACGTGATCCGTGCGGGGATGATCGAGGGCAACAGCGCGACGAACAATCAGACGGGGTTCGTCGTCGACAGCGAGGCGGCGGCGGTCCAGGCGGTCCGCTGGTACGCCGCGCGGGGCTATGACGACATCAAGATCTATTCCTCCATCAAGCCGGCCTGGGTCCCGGCGATGATCGCCGAGGCGCGCGCACAGGGCATGGGCGTCCTGGGCCACGTGCCGGCCTTCACGACGGCCGACGCGATGATCGACGCCGGCTACGATGAGATCACCCACATCAACCAGTTGATGCTGGGTTGGGTCCTCAAGCCGGACGAAGACACCCGCACCCTTCTTCGCCTCACAGCGCTGCGGCGTCTGCCGCAACTCGACCTCAACAGCGAGGCGGTCCAGGGGACCCTGCAGCGGCTGATCGACCGCAAGGTGGCGCTGGACCCGACCTTCGTGATCCACGAGGACCTGACGCTGAACCGCACCGGCGCGATGCCGCCGGGCGCTGCGGACTACTTCGATCACATGCCGGTCGGATGGCGGCGGGACGCGATGCAGGCGCTCACCGACGCGTCGAGGCCGGAGGATGATGTCGCCTATCGGGGCGCCTTCGATCAGATCGAAAAGTTCCTGACCCTCGCGCATCGGCGCGGGATCAAGATCGTGCCCGGAACAGACACCGGCGGCGCCTTCACCCTCCACCGTGAGCTCGAACTCTATCAGCGCCTCGGGATGACGCCCGCGGAGATCCTGGCGCGCGCGACGCTGGAGATGGCCCAGCACACCGGTCGGGACCAGACGCTGGGCTCGATCGAGAAGGGTAAGGCGGCCGACTTCTTTCTCGTGCCCGGCGACCCGACAAAGGACCTGAAGGCGATCAAGACCATCCGGATGGTCGTACGCGGGGGCGTGGTTTACTTCCCCAGTGAAGTGTACCCGAAGCTCGGCGTGCGGCCGTTCACGACGGCGCCTGCCGTGACGCCCGGCGGATAGACGGGACGCCGGAAGACTGAGGGAACCGGGAGAAACGCCCGACCCCAAAATGTTCTTGTTTTGTTCTTGTCAATCGGGCGATCGCGTGTGAGGGTCTCTTCCAGCCAAGGAGACCTGAATGCGCCAGTACCGACCGGATCCCTCCCGCCTCGAGGGCGAGGCGCTCGATCTTTGGTACAGGCGCTCTCCAGCCCGGATCCGGGCTGAGCGGGAGGCTGCGAGGCGGGAGCAATACGACGCCTTCTTCGGCCGGGCTGACAGGACCTCGGACGCTGTTCCGCAGGATGAAACGCCCTCGGCCCCGCCGTCCAACGTCATCCAGTTCGCCCGGGTCGGGCCGATCACGACGGCGCCCGCGGTCATCCCTACGGGCGCGCGCCCGATCCTCGGGGTTCCCCCCGTCACCGGACGGGAACCGGCTACGGGAGATCCGGGAAGCTTCTTCGCGACCTACAGAGCCATCCCCAACCCCGTGCGGGGGCCAGCCTACGTCACGGATCTTCCCAGGCCCCTGAACCTTGTGACGCCGCGGGCCGGCAACTGGTTCGAGCTGGGTGACGGGCGCCTCGTCCGGGGCGCAGATGAAGTCGAACGGCTCTTCGTCGAACAGCAACTGCGCCTGTCGGGGGAGGACAAGCCCGAGCCTCCGGCGCAGGTCCATGCTGGCGACCACTTCCGCGACGGCGCCATTCCCCGGGCGGAGCAGCTGGCCAAGGGAGAGCGGGAGATCGACCCGACCTGTCACGTCAATGGCGGCTGGGAGCCGGACCCGACCTTCTCGGGATACAAGGCCTGGACCCAGGACTACGAGGACCAGATCACCCGGGCCCCGGGCCTGGACTATGTCGTGCGCAATCCCTCCGAGAAGCCGGTGCGGTTCGACGGATGCGCCGTCTGGGACCCGCGCCGCCCGCTGCTTGAGGCCAAGGGGCCCGGCTATGAAGCCCTGGATCGAATGGCCCGAAAATCGACATTCTTGCGGTTCATCTGGAACGGCGTGCGGGACCAGGCCCGGAGGCAGAACAACGCCGCCCGGGGCCGAACCGTCGAATGGCATGTCGCCGAACCCGCCGTTGTTCCAACCTTCAGGGAGATCATCGAGCCCGCCCCCTCCCTCCGGGTCCTCCAGACTTCACCTCGGCCCGGCGCGCCCCTACCCAAGAGAAAGTGATCGAAATGACCCCCACAGACGACCGGACTCCGCAGGACGATGCAGACGCCTTGTACGAGCGCAGGCGAGAAGCGCGCAATTCGAGCTCAGAGGCCGAGGTCAGGCAGCGTCGCGAGGCCGACTTCCCCGAGCCCATGCAGGGTCGATGGATCGACCCGGAAGGTTCGGACATCGAAGTCATCATTCAGGGAAGCCAGATCCTCTGGGCCGGCGAACCCCGGCCCTACTTCGACAAGATGCTCGTGGGCGTCGAGGCGGACGAACTCTGCTACGAAATCTGCTTCCCCGAGAACATCGAGGAAGACAGTGTGACAACTCTGCTTCTTATGGGCGACGATCTCTTCTTCCAAAGCTGGCACGCCGTCGCCAGCTTCGTGCGGGAGGAGTCCTGAGGGGCTGTCCGCCTGACGACGTCCCTCCCGACCCACACCGCAATTTGACCCGTCCGGGAGGAACGCCCGACGGCGGGGGCCTGCCCCATCGCCCGGTCGGGCTCCGCGCCGTGATGCGACAGGGTCTGGCGTCCCGCCGGCCTGCCCACTAGCCTGTGGGAAACAGCGGGGGGAAGGTCATGGGACGAGTGATGGCGGCGGGGCTCGTGGCGGCCCTTCTCGCGCTTCCGGCGGCGGCGGCCGAGCCTGATTACCGGGCGGAGGTGATCCGCACTGCCTACGGCGCGCCTCACGTCATCGCCCGCGACTACGGCGGGCTCGGCTACGGCGCGGGCTATGCCTCCGCCGAGGACAATTTCTGCGACTTCGCCGAGCGGCAGATGACGGTGAACGCCCAGCGGTCCCGCTACCTCGGGCCGGGCGAGAAGAACGCCAACGTCATCAGTGACCTCTACCACCAGCACCTGATCCAGACCGGCGGCCTGGACGCCCTGATGGCTGGCCGGGGCAAGCCTTCGGCGCAGGCGCGCGCCCTCGCCCGCGGCTTCGTCGCCGGGGTCAACCGCTATGTCCGGGACGTCGGGGTCGCCAACCTCCCGGACGCCCGCTGCCGGGGCGCGGCCTGGGTGCGCACCTACGACGAGATGGACTACTGGCGTTCGGTGGTCGCGACCCAGCAGCCGACCCTGATGGCCGGCGTCGTCGCGGCCGCGCCTCCCGGCGCTCCGGACCTGCCGGGCCTGCAGGCGCCGGTGGAGCGCTCGCCGGTTCCGGAGGGACAGGGCAGCAACGCCTATGCCCTGGGCCGCGAGGTGACAAAGAGCGGCCGGGGCGTCCTGCTGGGCAATCCGCACTATCCCTGGGACGGCATCAACCGCTTCACGCGAATGCACATGATCCTTCCGGGCAAGCTCAACATCGTCGGCGCCGGGCTGCAGAACACCCCCACAATCGGTATCGGCCACAACCGCTGGGTCGCCTGGACCCACACGGTCTCCACGGCCCGCAGGTTCGGCCTGTTCGAGCTGATCCTGGATCCGAAGGACCCCACGGCCTACGTCTTCGAGGGCAGGTCCACGCCGATGACGCGCACAGTCGTCACCGTCCAGGTAAAGACCGATGCGGGTCTGCAGCCCGTCAGCCGCACCTTCTACGGCACGCGGTTCGGCCAGGTCGTCGAGAACGCCGGGCCGCCGTCCACGCCCTGGACCGCCGAGCGGGCCTATGCGGTCCGCGACGCCGGCCCCGGACTGCGCGCGACCGACCAGTACCTCGAGATGTACCAGGCCCGAAGCGTCCGCCAGCTGGCCGCCACCCTGGCGAAGTTCCAGGCTGCAGGGTTCAACACCACGGCCGTCGACGCCTCGGGTGAAGCCTATTACGGCGACGTGGGCGCCCTGCCCCATGTGACCGACGCCAAGGCGGAGGCCTGCACGGTCTCGGAAATGGCCAGGATCCTGTGGCGCACCCAGCGCCTGCCGGTCCTCGACGGTTCGCGCGCCGCCTGCGAGTGGGGGTCCGACCCGCGCGCCGTGACGCCCGGGGTCTTTCCGCCGCAGTCCCTGCCGCAGCTCTTCCGCTCGGACTACACCAGCAATTCCAACGACAGCTACTGGCTCACCAACCCGAGGGCGCCGCTGGCCGGCTATCCGCGCATTCTCGGCGAGGAGGCCACGGCGCGCTCGCTCCGCACCCGCCTCAGCCTGAAGCAGATCGACGACCGGGTCGCCGGACGCGACGGCCTGGACGGCGCAAAGTTCGACCTGGCCAGCGTCCAGGGGGTGCTGTTCGCCAATCGCAACCTCGGGGCGGAGATGGCCCGCGACCCCCTGGTCGGCCTTTGCCGGACGGCGGCGGCCGGACCGCACCCCGACCTCGCCGACGCCTGCCGGGCCCTCGAGGCCTGGGACCTGAGGGTCAACCTCGACAGCCGCGGGGCGCACCTCTTCCGGCTGTTCGCGGAGAAGGGCGGCCTGGTGTTCAGGGTCCCCTTCGATCCGGCCGACCCGGTGAACACCCCGAACACCCTGGATGTCGACAATCCCCGGGTGCTGGCCGCCCTGGTGGACTCGGTGAAGCAGCTACGGGGGCTCGGCATCCCCATGGACGCGGCCCTGGGCCAGGTGCAGACCGAACCCCGCGCCGGGGGCGAGCGGATCCCGATCCACGGGGGGCCGGGTCCCGAGGGGATCTTCAACGTGATCACCCCCGTCGACCTGAAGCCCGGCCTCGGCTGGACGAAGATCCGCCACGGCTCGAGCTGGATCATGGCGGTGGAGTTCACCGACAGGGGGCCCGTCAGCCAGGGCCTCCTCAGCTATTCCCAGTCCACGAACCCGGATTCACCGCACGCCGCCGACCAGACCCGCCTCTACTCGCAGAAGGGCTGGGACGACCTGCGGTTCACCGAGGCGGCGGTGCGCCGGGACGCCGTGTCGCGGGTGGTGCTGCGGGGGCGGTGAGGCCGGGCGTTACGCGTGACGGTGCACCGAGCCTAGCGACATTCCGGCGAGGCGCGCCTTTGGCTGACATGGCGCCGCCCGCTGATCGCGCCCAATCGCGGGTGCGGGGCGACAGGACGGATGGCTTGAGGTGGCGGACCTGTGCCCACGTTGCGCTAGGCGTCGGGCGACCGCCTCACCCCGCTAGGAACACATTCTCGCGGTGGTAAGCCAGGTAGGCCTCGCGGGCAGCGTTCAGGTTCTGCGCCTGCCAGGCGACCGAAGCGTCCTGCAGGCCGGAGGGCGAGAGGCTGACATGGCCCAGGCCGAGACGGTTCAGGTCCTCGCGGTCGATACGCGCCGAGACCATGACCTCGCCAGCCTCCCCGAACCCGATGAAGCCGCGATCGAACAGGAGGTCAGCATCCGGGGTCAGCATCAGGCCGTTCAGCCCGTCGAGACGTTCCTGCGGAGTCGTGCAGACCCGCCAGGGCTTGATGTGGCTGGCGATCAGGAGGGTGGGGTTGGTGACTCCAGTCAGCGGACAGACCGCACAGAGCTTGAGCACGTTTGAGCGGAACTGTCCCTGCCCGCGCCGGGCGTCGATGACTGACTTGCGCACAGTGGCGTCGAGGGTGATGTCGGACTTCAGCATCGACTCGACCTGGTCCTCGATCAGCTCGCGGATCAGGTCGCCTTGCCGGCTGTTCGCGCCCGGCCGACTGAAGTCGACATCCGGGAATTCGGCCGCCCGGGCCACAATCTGGAAAACTGCAGGAGACACCTCTGCAAGATAGGCCTTCTGGTTTCCCGCGCCGGTCTCCCTGTGGATGGGCGAATACTTCTCCGGCAGCATGGGTCCAAGTGTGGAGATCAACGTCTTCGGACTGACCGGCGCTTCGACGGGGATCCAGGATACGGGAAGAAGCCAGCCCTCGGCCTCCCAATAGGACCCGACGTTCTCGAACTCCGCAGGCTTCAAAGCGGTGAAGGCGTAGTCGGTCACCTGCCCCACAAAGCGAACCGCCTGCCGGGAGTAGGAGATCACCAGGTCACCGGGCGCCGCCTCGCGCATATTGTCGTAGAAGCGACTGCGGGCGCCGCCGGACTCCCGCTTGGGCGACCATAGGAAGCCGCCATCAACCTCCTGGCGCGCCGTCTGATTGTGATTGACCCACCAGAACCTCATCCGTCGCCTCAGGCCAGGAACAGGTTGTCGTTGTGCCAGCGCAGGGCGGCAGGGTCGGGCCTGCGGCTCAGGTCCTCCGGGGCGTGGATCGGCGCGCCATGCAATTCGTAATAGTGGCGTCCGTTCTGGAACTCCTCGCGGATGCGACGGCTCACTTCGAACCGCAAGTCAGGGGTCACCGTCACGTAGCCAGAATCAAAGAGACTGTGGATGTCCCGGCGCAGCAGGAGACCGTTCGCGGCCACATGTTCGCCGCCTTCGGCGTAGGGCCGGATATGGGCCGCCTCGAGCGCTGGCAGGGTCTTCTCACGGGTGATGGCGCAGCGGCGCTCGTAGGAATCCGTGACCAGCACCCGGAAAGCACCCTGCCCCAGCCGGGGACGGATCAGCTGTGGCGTGCCAAAGCGCGCAGCCTCTTCCGACATTCCAGAAGCGGCGGAGTCCGTCATCCGCGCAGACACCGAATCCCACAGCGCCGCCCCCTCGACCTCTGCAGTATCGTAGGTCTTGAACTGAACGATGTTGGGTTGCCAGCTGGAGGGCATCGGCAGCCAGTCGCGCTCCTCCAGGAAGAAGGGCTGAGTGAGAATGCGACAGCCGATCTGGAAGTCAGACCGGTCCGCGGGGTCCTGCCTTCGATACCGCGCAACCCGGCTCCGCACTTCGCCAAGCGAGGCGGCTCCGTTGGCTTCACCAAAGGCCTGCCAGGCCAGTGAAACAGGCATCTGGCTCGCATAGGCGAAGACCCCGCCACCGACGATGAAGTTTCGTGGAGAATGCAGTTTGAAGAGAAAGAGCTCGCCTGGGCGCAGGGCCTTGAAGCTGGCTGCCGACGGCGCCCAGAAGTTGACCTCACTGAGGTTCGGCTTGTGACGCAAAGTCTCGAACCAGTCGCCGTCTGTCACAGCGATTATCAGCCGCACGCCCATAGCCTGAAAGGTCAGTCAGAAAGCATGAGCGGTCAAGCGAGGATCGTAACAGAAACGACGGTCTCGGTCGTTCGACTGCGCGCCTTCAGATCGGACACCAACAACCCTACTATGGGGCGGCGGATCACTCCTCGGATTTTGCTGTCGAGGTGGCGGTGAGAGAGTCCGCCTCACACCCGATCCATGCCGTCCCACAATGTCGCTCAAACCCAATGAAACCGGGCATTCTAGCTTGGTCGTCCGTTACAATCCGTCCCGTTCCGTCCCATTGCGCTCCCCTAAAGACCGGCTATCTTAAGGGGAACGCATAGGGGAACGGGAACCCACGCCATGCCGCGCAAGGTCGAGAACCAACTGACCGCCCTACAGGTCAAGAACCTGGAGGCCGGGAGCTACATTGACGGCGGCGGCCTTCGGCTCCTGGTCAAACCCACCGGCGCGCGGTCCTGGGTCTTCCGCTTCACCCTGCGGGGAAAGACGCGGGACCTGGGGTTAGGCGATGCCGGGCCGGACGGCGTGAAGCTGAGCGAGGCCCGCGATCTGGCGGCGGCCCTGCGGCTCAAGGTCAAGGCCGGCGTCGATCCCCTGGGGGAACGCGAGCGGGAGGCCGCTGAGGCCCTTGCGAGGGCTCAGGCGGACAAGATAGCCGCCGTCACCTTCAAGGCCGCTGCGGAGGCTCATATTGAGGCCAATGGCGAAAGCTGGCGGAACCCGAAGCACCGGAAGCAATGGGGGAGCACCCTCAAGACCTACGTCTATCCGCACATGGGCGACATTCCGGTTTCCGAGGTCACGACAACCCATGTCCTGGCGGCACTGGAGCCGATCTGGAAAAATCGGCCGGAGACGGCAAGCCGGGTGAGAGGCCGGATTGAAGCGGTCCTGAACGCGGCCAAGGCCAAGGGACAACGCTCCGGCGAGAACCCGGCGACCTGGCGCGGCCACCTGAAAATGATCCTCCCCGCCCGGTCAAAGCTGACCCGGGGCCATCATGCGGCCATGCCCTACGCCAAGGTTCCGGCCTTCATGGCGCGTCTTCGGGCGGCGCGATCGGTCGGCGCCCGCGCGCTGGAGTTTGCGATCCTGACCGCCTCCCGGACTGGCGAGGTCCTGGGCATGACCTGGCGGGAGGTCGATCTGAAAGACAACGTCTGGACGGTCCCGGCGGCGCGCATGAAGGCCGGCAAGCTCCACCGGGTTCCGCTCTCCCCCCGCGCCCTGGCGATCCTGGCGGAAATGCGGAAGGCCGGCGCTGAGCTCGATGCGCCCGTCTTCCCCGGCCCCAAGGGCGGCCATCTGTCAAACATGGCGCTGGCCATGGTGCTCAGGCGCTTGGGTCATGAGGAAACCGTCCATGGGTTCCGATCTGCGTTCCGGGATTGGGGTTCCGAACAGACGGGATACTCAAACGAGGCGCTTGAAATGGCCCTGGCCCATACGATCGCGAACGCGGTCGAGCGCGCCTATCGGCGCGGCGATCTTCTGGAGCGCCGGGTGCGGCTTATGGCGGACTGGGCGGCCTATTGCGAGGGCGAGGCGGTGGCCGCCGGCGACAACGTGACACCGCTCAGGCAACCCGCCTGAGGGTCATGGACCCCGGGCGGAACAGGACCGGAACACGCCCGTTGACCAATCACCGCCGGCCACCGCAAGATTGCCTCAGGGGATAGGCCGGCCAGCCGACAAGCGCGTTTCCCGGCGCGCTTCCCCGATCACTCCGGGACCGCTGCGGGAGGCGGGCAATGGCATTGATCGGCGGGCACGGACGGAGGCGCACTAAGGACGCTGACGCCCAGTCTAGCGCAATACCGGCGGCTGAGGTCCCGCCGACCGACCTACGCTCAGAGCTACTCAACCTTGATTTTCGCTTTGGGCGCGCGGCTCTGATTGCAGAGCTTGAGCGGTTGACGGCCCCGCCGCGAGGGAGGCGCCCGCTCAATGACCGCGAGATATTGGATCCCCAGTTTGAGAGCGACGCCCGCGCTCTACTTGAGGGCAAGGACCCGTTTGCGCTCGCACCGCGCGCCGAAATTGTGCGAGCACTTTCAGAGGCCAACCCGGGCCATAACTTGGCGTCAACAAAGGCGCGCCTTAGAAAATACCTGAAGGAGAACAGAGCGGCGGCGGTTCTCATGAAGGTCATTCTAGCCCGGGGGCATGACTACCGGCACGGTGCATACATCGCGGCGCTTCGGTGTCGCGTGCCGGCTGAGTATGAAGTATCTGAAGCAATGCGGGAGGTTGTCGCGGTATGGGCTGACCAGGCGGAGGCAATGGTTTCCCGTTACCGCGACCGGCTGGGGGAGCCGCCAGGCACGATGACCCTGCGCGAGATTGAAACCGCCCTGGCGGCTTGGGTTCCACCACCTCCAACGATAGCCGACAATCTCTCTGGATTGAGCCCTGACCCGGAAAGTCCGCTTGGGGTCCTATGGCGCATGGCAGAGGGCTCCGAGAGACCTAGCGGCGGAGACGCAGAAAAATAGGGCCGGATTAACTTTGTATCCGGCCCAGACGGCAGCCTCTAATTGGTTCCCCGCTCGCCCATGGCAATCCAGCCCGGGCCAGCCGGGACCGCACTATGAACACCACAACCCGCGAGCCTGAGAAGCTCGCCTATTCGCTCGCTGAGGCGGCCAGGGTTTCCAGCCTGGGCCGCTCCACCCTCTACCGGCACATTCGGGCCAAGCGCCTGGAGCTGGTCCGCGTTGGCGGACGGAGCCTGATCCCCGCTGCGGCGCTGCATCGGCTTGTCCGGGGGGAGGCATAGCCCATGCCTCAAAAAGAAACCCCCCGCACGAGGGCGAGGGGCCGGACTGATTTGGCGATCGGTGTCCGCGCTCTCTCTAACCCGGCGACCCGCCAGGCGCAAATCCTGCGGTGTCGCTATGGCGTTCGCCCGATCCTGGCCGGCGTCCTGGCGGCGCTGATCTTCGGGGAGGCCGCTGACCATGGCTGAACCCCCCGTTGACCACCGCGAGACGGCGCGCGCGATCCTGCGGACAGATGCGCCCCTCCGGGAAAAGGAAGGGCAGTTTTTGGGCGGCCTGGCCTATCGCGCTGAGCCCATCTCCGAACGCCAGGCCAATTGGCTGGCGGTCCTGGTCAGCCGCTATGGCCCGAAGGCGGGAGGCGCGCATGACTGACCGCTATCCCGACCATCCCGGGAGCAAAGGCACGGACGGAACGTCTCAGGCCGCTGCGGCGGCCATGGCCCGCCCCGCGCAACGTCTCCGCCGGCGCGCTCTTGAAACCCTCGCCCGGCTCAGGGAGGCCACCGCCTTGGAGGTTGTCGAGGCGGCCCAGGTCCCCCGCGAGGCCCTTCAACCCCGGCTCTCTGAGCTGCGGAGGCTGGGCCTGGTCGAGCCCACCGGCGAGCGCCGGCGCAACCCCTCCGGCAAGTCGGCGGCGGCCCTTCGGCTGACTGATCGTGGCGCGGCGGCTCTCAGAAAGGAGGCTGGCGCGGCGTCCTAGGGCGCTTCGGCGGTCGGTGGCGCGCTGTCCCCGGACGGCGGCCACCGGCCAGCCTGGAGCCCCTGAGAGCCCCGCAATTCGCATGGGCAACAAGAAACCCCGACCCGGAAAGACCCTGAGCCATGGCCCGCCGGAAAACCAACCCTGGTTCTGGGTGACTAAGGCCATGCTGGGATCGATCACCTACAGAGCCCTGGGCATAAATGCCCGCCGGGTCCTGGATGCGGCGCTCTATGAGCACATGTCCCATGGGGGCGCGGAGAACGGCAATCTTGGCCTGACCTATGACCAACTGGCGGCCTGGGGAGTAAACCGGGCGGACGTTCGGAAAGCCCTGGCGGAAGTGTTCGCTACAGGCTTCCTCCGGCGGACCCGCGAGGGCGCCTTCACCCTGGGCGGGCGGATACAAGCCCGCTATGCCCTGACCTGGCTTCCAACCGGCGTCTGGCCAGGCGGTGGCCCGGCAACCCATGACTGGATCGAGGTCCTTGATCGGCTGGGCAAGGCCGGGATCGGGTCCGTCGCCCAGGCGAAGCTATGGCTGCGGGCCGAGGTCGAGACGTTCAGCCGCTCGAAACCCGCCGGCCAGAAACAGAAGCTAGCCCCTCATTTGAAAATCGTCCGCACCTCAAATGAGGGCCGGGTCAGATGAAAGCCGGCGCGCTCCGCCCCTCATTTGAAACCTTGGCCGGCCCCTCATTTGAGGGGTCCCTTCTATATCTTGGAAGGACAGGCACGGCGGAGCGAACGGGGGAGGGAGCGCGCCCCCCAAAAGGGCGCCGTAGCGACCGGACCCGGAAGCGGGCCGCCACACTCAGGGATGACCACCCATGACTAAGCGCCGTCGCGCGAGCCCCACGCCACCGCAAGGCCCAGACACCGCCTTGAGGGTTCCAACTGGACCCGATGAAGCGCTGGCGTTTGCGCTTGCCCGAACGCTACTTGAGCCGGGCGCCCGCCATGCCCTGGCGGCGGGGGAGTTTGCCGTTAAGGCCCTGAGCGATCAGCCCAAGCCCGGAGCTGGCGATTTTCAGAGGGCGATGGACCTTGCGCTTGATCGGGCCGGCGACCGGGAGGCCGCACGGAAGATGCTGGCCGCCCAGGCGGTGACGCTGGATGGTGTCTTTTGCGAGCTGACCCGGCGCGCGGGGGCGAACCTGGGAACCTATCCCGACGCGGTGGAGCGTTACCTTCGGCTGGCCATGAAAGCCCAGGCGAACGCGCGAGCGACCCTGGAGGCCCTTGCGCGGCTGAATGATCCCCCACCGGCCCCGCCCCGGATGGTTCAGCTCAGAGACAACGCCCAGGCTGTCATAGCCGACCAGTTCCACATTTCAGGGGGACAATCCCATGCAACCGCCGCAATTGGCCCAGTCCCCGCGATGCCGGGCGAGAACCCGGCGCGGTGGCCCGTGCCAAGCTCCGGCGGTGAAGGGCAAGGTTAGATGCCGGATGCATGGCGGGACCAACCCGGGGCCGCCGGCTGGGAACCGCAATGCTCTCCGGCATGGCTACTACGCCCTGAGCGTTCAAAGCCTCCGCCGCGCCCTGGCCCACATCCGAAGGGCTCAAGGCGCCTGAGCGCCGGGTCTGGTCTGCGTTCTCTGTCGGCGTCCTACTTCACACGGGCGGCGGCTCTGCGGCGGGCACACTCCCACGCCAAAGCTTGATCGTCGGCGTCACCAAACTTGAGAGCTATCATCATTGCGTCTTCGCAACGCCCCTCCTGGAGCGCCTGGACGTAGTTAGGCGCCGCCATCTTGGCGGCCCTGCGTTCGGCGGCGATTTGGCCTAACAGGGAAATGAGTGGGGCAAGGTTGGCGGGTGCCGAAGCATCCGGCATTGGGAGCAGGTTGCCGAAGGGCGAGGTCCTGGGTCGAAGTGTGTCTGGGTCGAGGCCCCGGCTCCAGTCGCGATCGATTGCAAGACCACCGCCTGGCTCGATCGACCTGCCTCCACCTGGCTCGATTGATTGACCGCCGCCGGGCTCGATCGATCGACCGCCGCCGGGAAGAATAGACAAGCCTCCCCCAGGCTCAATCGACCTACCGCCGCCGGGCTCGATGGAGTCACATCCCCCAGGCAGGATTGATCCAGGGATACACTCGCGCCAAGCTTGCGCCTGGGCGGCTTGCAGGCCCGCACCAAGGACAAGTGCAGCAACGGCGGCGGCCAGTCCCGATCGCATGTAAGCCCCCATCTCTCTGCTGGACCATCCCAGTTAGGTGGCCAACGGCGCTGGAGGAAACAGTGCCACGCTTCCCAAAAACCCGGAAGGCACACCCTGAGACAGCATGGCCTAGCAAGTCCCCCTATGGGGATCGTTATGGGGGACAAACGCCCCTCAAGCCGAATTGTTTAGTAAAAACAATGGCCAGTGGCGGTGAGAGAGGGATTCGAACCCTCGATAGAGTTTCCCCTATACACGCGTTCCAGGCGTGCGCCTTCAACCACTCGGCCACCTCACCCCACGGGCCGGAGGCGGGCCTCCGGCGTGGACGGGTGGAGATATACCGGCGCGGGGCGGCGGGCAAGGCGGCAGGTGCAATCGGCGGCGGGCGGGCCTATCTTGAGGCCAGACATCGCCGTCGCACCCCCGCCCCTCAGGAGCCCCGCATGGTCTTCTTCCGCAAGTCGCCCGACATGCCCACCGCCGCCACCGCCCTGCCCGGCCGGCCGGATCCCCTGCCCACGGCGGCGGTCAACTTCGTCACCGGCCAGCCGCTGAAGGGGCCCTTCGGCGAGGGCCTCTCCGTCGCCCTGTTCGCCATGGGCTGCTTCTGGGGCGTGGAGCGCAAGTTCTGGCAGACGCCCGGCGTGGTCGCCACGGCGGTGGGCTATGTCAACGGCTTCACCCCCAACCCGACCTACGAGGAGGTCTGCAGCGGGCGCACCGGCCACACCGAGGCCGTGCTCGTGCACTTCGACCCCGCCGTCATCTCGTTCGAGGGCCTGCTGAAGGTGTTCTGGGAAGGACACGACCCCACCCAGGGCATGCGCCAGGGCAATGACATCGGCAGCCAGTACCGGTCGGGGATCTACGCCTTCGACGAGGCCCAGGCCGAGGCGGCGCGCGCCTCGAAGGCCGCCTACCAGGGCGCCCTTTCGGCGAAGGGCTTCGGCGCCATCACCACCGAGATCGCCCCGGCCCCGGCCTTCTACTACGCCGAGCACTACCACCAGCAGTACCTGGCCAAGGTGCCCGACGGCTATTGCGGCGTCGGCGGCACGGGCGTGGCCTGCCCCATCGGGGTCGGCGTGAAGGCGTGACCCCGGAGGCCTTCGAGGCCGCCGCCCTGGCCCTGCCTGCGACGGAGAAGGTCGTCCAGTGGGGCGGCGCCGACGTCTACAAGGTGGGCGGTCGGGTGTTCGCCCTCAGGACCCTGGAAGGAGCCCTGTCGATCAAGGTCAGCGACATCGCCTACGCCGTGCTGGTCGAGACGGGGCGGGCCCGGCCGGCGCCCTACCTGGCGCGCGCCAAATGGGTGGCCTTTGAGGCGCTGGAGGACCTGGACGCGGACGAGGTGCGCGGCTGGCTGGCCAGCGCCCACGCCCTGGTCGCCGCCCGGCTGACGCGCAAGGCCCGGGCCGAACTGGGCCTCTCCGTTTAGGTGACGGGGATCACGGGCGGCCCCGGAGACCCCCTCCGTCGCGCATTCGCGCGCCACCTCCCCCTGATGGGGAGGAACTAGGGAGCCATTGCTCCCCCAAGGGGGAGCTCCCGGCGAAGCCGGGTGAGGGGGTCAATCCACGTCGCCGCCGTCCCCCTCCGGCCCGCTTCGCGGTCTGCGTCCCCCTGACGGGGAGGAATTGGGGGCCAGCCGCCTAGTCCTCGAGGATCAGGCTCTGCTTCTGGGTGTCGCGCAGGCGCAGGGCGACCAGGAAGGCGATGGACATGACGATCGCCACATAGGCGTAGAAGCCGCTCTCAGCGCCGGCCTTCTTGAACGCCAGGGCCACATACTCCGCCGACCCGCCGAAGATGGAGTTGGCCAGGGCGTAGGGCAGGGCCACCCCCAGGGCGCGGACATGGGCGGGGAAGAGCTCGGCCTTCAGCACGGCGTTCACCGCCGTGTAGCCCGACAGGATGAAGAGCAGCAGGACCACCAGGCCCAGGGCCAGGGCGGGCGAGGCGGCCGTGGACAGGGCCGTCATCACGGGAAAGGTCGCCAGGGCGCCGGCCCCGAAGGCGAAGGCCAGGGTGGTCTTGCGGCCCACCCGGTCCGACAAGAGGCCGAACAGGGGCTGGATGAGCATGTAGACCACCAGCGAGCCGGCGCTGATGGCCGTGGCCGTGTCCTTGGAGAAGCCCGTAGTGTTGACCAGGAACTTCTGCATGTAGGTCGTGTAGGCGTAGAAGGCGAGCGAGCCGGCCGAGGTCAGGACGAAGATCATCGCCGTCTCGCGCGGGAAGCGCCGGAACAGGAGGGCGGCGCTCGACTTCTCCGGCGCCGCAGCCTGGGCCGCCAGGAAGGAGGGGCTCTCGTGGATGCCCCGGCGGATGATGAAGACCACCACCGCCAGCAGGCCGCCGATCACGAAGGGAATGCGCCAGCCCCAGGCCTCCAGGGCCTCCCTGGGCATCAGGTTCTGCAGCAGGATCAGCACGGCCAGGGCCGTCAGCTGGCCCATGATCAGGGTGGTGAACTGGAAGCTGGACCAGAAGCCGCGGCGGGTCTTGCCCGCGACCTCCGACATGTAGGTGGCGCTGGCGCCGTACTCGCCGCCCAGGGACAGGCCTTGGACCAGGCGCGCCGCCACCAGGCAGATCGGCGCCAGCGGGCCCCAGACCGAATAGTCCGGCAGGATGGCGATGGCGAAGGAGCCGGCGCACATCAGCGAGACCGACAGGGTCAGGGCGGCGCGCCGGCCGGCCCGGTCTGCGTAGAGGCCGGTCAGCCAGGCGCCCAGGGGCCGGGCCAGGAAGCCCACCCAGAAGACCGCCGCGGCCTGCATCAGCTGGGCCGTCGTGTCGCCTTTGGGGAAGAAGTGCGGGGCGAAATAGAGGGCGAAGGACGAGTAGGCGAACCAGTCGTACCACTCCACCAGGTTGCCGGCGGCGCCGCCCATGATGGCGCGGATGCGGGCCAGGGGGCTGAGGGGCGGCGGTGCAGCGGGCGCGGGCCCGGCAGACGCTGAAGCGGCGGCCTCGGTCATGTCTCCCCCTCCCCGCCCGGCGCGTTCAGGCCCGGTCGGCCGTGTGGCGCTCCGCCTGGTCGGCGGTGGCGCGCAGGAAGGCCATGTGCCCGATGAAGGCGCCCTTCACGATCGGCAGGAAGGCCAGGGTCACGGCCGCCAGGAAGCCCAGGGTCACCGGCACGGTGACCAGGGTCGGCCCCTGCCAGACCCAGGGAATGAACAGCACCGGCACGATCACCAGGTGGCCGACGATCAGGATGGTGAAATAGGCCGGGCCGTCGTCGGCCGGATAGCGCGCCAGGTCGACGCCGCAGGCCGGGCAGGCCGGGTTCACCTTGAGGTAGGTCCGGAACAGCCGCCCCTCGCCGCAGTGCGGGCAGCGACCGCGAAGGCCGCGGGACAGGGCGGTGGCGAATGCGGGGCTCTGGGTCATGCGCCCCATATGCGCGCAGGCGGGGCAAAACGCCAGAGGGGCGGGGCGTCGCGGCCCCTATCCCGCCAGCTGGGCGGTCAGGACCTGGGCGTCGAAATAGTCGCGGTAGAAGACGATCTTGCCGTCCCTGACCTCGAAGACGCCGGTCACCGGCAGCTCCACCCACTTCGATCCGAAGAGATGCCTGTCGAGGCGCTCCATGAACACCACTGGCCCGGCGACGGCCCGGCGCAGGACATGGAACTCGTTCTTCGCGATCGGGGCGAAGAAGGGCTCCAGGAAGCCCACCACTCCGGCCGGGCCCACATGCACCATGCCCGGGGCGTTCATGTTCTCGTAGTGGCAGTCCTCGGCGACGAAGGGGGCGGCGGCGGCGTAGTCCTTGGCCTCCATGGCGGCCAGGAAGGCGTCGACCACGGCGGCGGGATCATTGGGGGCGCTCATGGGCGGTCTCCGGTTCAGGTGGGTCAGGCGCGGGCGTCGCCCAGGAGGACGCGGCGCATGTCGCCGCCCGTCCGGGCGATCAGGAAGAGCAGGTAGATGCAGAGGAAGGGCATGCCGCCGAAGAAGGCCACGACCGCCAGGCCCAACCCGCCGGCCGAGAAGCCGTTGCGCCAGGCCGTCCAGATCGCCGACAGGGCCAGCATGAACATGAAGTCCAGGTTGAACTGCCCCGCCCAGCCCATGCCGGCCATGTCGCCGAAGAAGGCCGGGAAGAGGTTCAGGCCGTGATTGGCGATCACAATCGCCGTATAGACGGTGATGACGCCGAGGGCGGCGACGAGGAAGATGCGGAAGAGGGTCATGGCCCGGACTCCGGAATGTAGCAGTTGCTACATTTGTGGCATAGTGTAGCGGGCGCTACAAGGGCGATCGGTCGGGATGACCCGACCGCACCTCCCAATCCTAGCGACTGGCTAGCAGCAGGGTTTTGAGGAGAGAGATCAAGGGACCAGCCATCGCGAGGAGCGTCAGGAGCACGATCGCCTGAGAGACGTAACCCCACTCGATCACGACCGCTGGGCGCGAGAGCAGCGGCTCGATGTCAGGGTCCACGACCTGGGTGAATACCATCGCAAAGATCGCGACCAGGACTAGCCCGAGCAAGGCGCCGCTGCAAACCAGGAGCCAGCCCCGGTAACCGTCCAGGGCGATTTTGGCTGCCCCTGTCTCCAGGATGCTCCAAAGCACCATCGTCGACATGAAGATCGCGAAGACCGGAAGGAGGCGAAGGAGGCCAGGATAGGGGAGCGGGAAGACCAACTTCCGATCCAGACCCCAGAACCTGATGACGACGGGTACAGTCAAGGCGGCCCTCCTCAAGTCTTCCGACTGCATGACTATTGCGGATCTTGCTCGAATACGCGAGCACGCGATGATGAGGTGACAACCCTCACGCTGTTTTAATCCGACCTGCCGCCCTCAAATTGCGGGAAATCCGGCGAAGAACGGACCACGGCACTTCCACCGCGCCGTTCGCCGGATCGAGGGTGACGTCGAAGCGGGGATGTGACGGCGTTACTGAAGGCGGCGTCGACAGTCGCCAAGACTCAGGTTCCAGGGCGGGAACCCGCGTGTAACCCTTTTGGGAAAGGTCGCGCCTGACGGCCTCGATCGGCGCGCCCGCCATGGCCAGACGCGCAGGGTACACGCGCAGCACGTCCCAGTAGCCGAACCCCAAACCGAGGCCCAGGAGCCAAAAACCCAAGCCGAAATCACGTTCCCAAGCGCGGAGAGCAAGCAAGACGAGGAAGAGGATTGCAGTCACGATGGCTCTTGGGCCTCGGCAGGGCCAGACAAGCGCCCGCGCCAGGCCGCCCCTGAAGGTCAGCGTCATCCCCGGGTTCGAATTCGCATGAAGCTCGACCACGACCCGCCTCCCAGCTCTCCCGCTCAAAAGCCTGCTCCCATTCCGAAGACGAGGCAACCCGGAGCCCTGTCCGGTTTGGCGCACCCGCCTGTCTCCGCTACAACCCTCCCATGACGGTCCGCGCGGCGCAGAGGCAGGTGGTGACGGAGCGGCTGGCGGGGCACCTGCTGGCCACCGGGCTGTCGCGCACCAGCGTCCGGCAGCTGGCGGCGGCGGCCGGGGTCTCCGACCGCATGCTGCTCTACTATTTCCGGGACAAGGCCGAGGCCCTGGGCGAGGCCATGGGGCATGTGGCGGCCCAGCTGGGCGGGCGGCTGGAGGCGGCCCTGCCGGCGGGCGCGCGCCTGTCGCCCGAGCGCCTGCTGGCCGAGTCGGCGCGGATCGTCACCGCGCCCGATGTGCGACCCTTCATGGCCCTGTGGATGGAGGTCATCGCCGCCGCCGCCCGGGGCGAAGCGCCCTTCGCCGGCATCGCCGGACAGGTCACCGCCGGCTTCCTGGGCTGGATCGAGACCCGGCTGGACATCGAGGATGCGGAGCGGCGGGCGGCGACGGCCGGCCTCATCCTGGCGGCCGTCGACGGCCTCGCCCTGCTGGAGATCGGCGCCGGGGCGCCGGCCGCCCTGGCGGCGGCGGAGCGGGCGCGGGACTTGCGCTTCACGCCGTAAGAATCCGACCCAACCGCCGTTGACCCCCTCACCCGGCTTCGCCGGGAGCTCCCCCTGATGGGGAGCAATTGGCTCCCTAATTCCTCCCCCAAGGGGGGAGGTGGACCGCGAAAGCGGGCCGGAGGGGGTCTGCTGAGGCGCCGTTGACCCCCTCACCGGGCTTTGCCCGGAGCTCCCCCTTGGGGGAGCAATTGAGCGTTCTAATTCCTCCCCATCAGGGGGAGGTGGACCGGGGCGCAGCCTCGGGACGGAGGGGGTCTCCTGAGAGACGCCGTTGACCCCCTCACCCGGCTTCGCCGGGAGCTCCCCCTTGGGGGAGCAATTCACGCCCTAGTCCGCGTCCATCTTCAGGGCGGCGATGAAGGCTTCCTGCGGGATGTCGACCTTGCCGAACTGGCGCATGCGCTTCTTGCCGGCCTTCTGCTTGTCCAGCAGCTTGCGCTTGCGGCTCATGTCGCCGCCATAGCACTTGGCGGTGACGTCCTTGCGCAGGGCGCGGATGGTTTCGCGGGCGATGATCCGGCCGCCGATCGCCGCCTGGAGCGGGATCTGGAACATGTGCGGGCTGATCAGGTCCTTCATCTTCTCGACCATGCCCCGGCCGCGGGCCTCGGCCCGGTCGCGGTGGACCAGCATGGACAGGGCGTCGACGGGCTCGGCGTTGACCAGGATGCTCATCTTGACCAGGTCGCCGACCCGGTAGTCCTCGACCTGGTAGTCGAAGGAGGCGTAGCCCTTGGAGACGCTCTTCAGCCGGTCGTAGAAGTCGAAGACCACCTCGTTCAGGGGCAGGTCGTAGATCACCATGGCCCGGCTGCCCACGTAGGACAGCTCGCGCTGCACGCCGCGGCGGTCCTGGCAGAGCTTGATCACCGCGCCGAGGTACTCGTCCGGCGTCAGGATGGTGGCCTTGATCCAGGGCTCGGCGATGGTGTCGATCTTCACCGGGTCGGGCATGTCGGCGGGGTTGTGGAGCTCCAGCACCTCGCCGTTGGTCAGGGTGATCCGGTAGACCACGCTGGGGGCGGTGGCGATCAGGTCGAGGTCGAACTCGCGCGACAGGCGCTCCTGGATGATCTCCAGGTGCAGGAGGCCCAGGAAGCCGCAGCGGAAGCCGAAGCCCAGGGCCGCCGAGGTCTCCATCTCGTAGGTGAAGCTGGCGTCGTTCAGGCGCAGGCGGCCGATGGCCGCGCGCAGGTCCTCGAAGTCGGCGGCGTCCACCGGGAAGAGGCCGCAGAACACCACCGACTGGGCGACGCGGAAGCCCGGCAGGGGGCTGGAGGTCTGGCGCTTCTCCTCGGTGAGGGTGTCGCCGACGGCGGCGTCGGCCACCTGCTTGATCTGGGCGGTGATGTAGCCGATCTCGCCGGGGCCCAGCTCGTCCACCTCGACCTGCTTGGGCCGGAAGACGCCGATCCGGTCGACCTGGTGGACGGCGCCGGAGTTGATCATCCGCACCTTCATGCCGGCGCGCAGGCGCCCGTCCATGACCCGCACCAGCACCACAACGCCCAGGTAGGGGTCGTACCAGGCGTCCACCAGCAGGGCCTTCAGGGGGGCGTCGATGTCGCCCTTGGGCGCCGGCAGCCGTGTGACCACGGCCTCCAGGACGTCGGCGATCCCCTCCCCCGTCTTGGCCGAGCAGAGGACGGCGTCGGAGGCGTCGATGCCGATCACGTCCTCGATCTGCTCGCGCACCCGGTCCGGGTCGGCGGCGGGCAGGTCGATCTTGTTCAGGACCGGGACGATCTCATGGTCGTTGTCGATGGCCTGGTAGACGTTGGCCAGGGTCTGGGCCTCGACGCCCTGGCTGGAGTCCACCACCAGGATGGAGCCCTCGCAGGCGGCCAGGCTGCGGCTGACCTCGTAGGCGAAGTCCACGTGGCCGGGGGTGTCCATCAGGTTGAGGATGTAGGTCTCGCCGTCCCGGGCCTTGTACTCCAGGCGCACGGTCTGGGCCTTGATGGTGATCCCGCGCTCGCGCTCGATGTCCATGTTGTCGAGGACCTGCTCGGTCATCTCGCGCTTCGACAGGGCGCCCGTCTCCTGGATGAGGCGGTCGGACAGGGTCGACTTGCCGTGGTCGATGTGGGCCACGATCGAGAAGTTGCGGATTCGGCTGAGCGGGGTGGTCATGTCGGGCCGGGCCTTAGCACACTCCGGCGCTCCGGGGCGAGGCCGGTTCAGAGCCGGTCGCGCAGGGCGTACCAGGTCAGGCCGGCCATGGTCAGGGGCCGACGCAGGAAGCGCCCGCCGGGGAAGGCCGGGGTCGGCAGGCGACGAAGGGACTCCAGCGCCCCGGACGCCGCCTCGTCCCCCGCCGCCTCGCACCCGAGGAGGTGGCCGACATAAGGCGCCAGCATGACCCCCTGCCCCGAATATCCCGCCGCCAGGGTCACGCCCGGCGCCGGCGCAGCGACGAGGGGCGTGCGGGGCAGGGTCACCCCCACCGAGCCGCCCCAGGCGTGGGTGATGCGGACGTCCGCCAGGCCAGGGTAGATCTTCAGGAGGCTGCGGCGGACATAGCCCGCGAGGTCGGCGGGATAGGTCTGGCGGTAGGTCTCGCCGCCGCCGAACAGGAGCCGGCCGTCGTCGGTCTTGCGGAAGTAGTTCACGACGAAGCGGGTGTCCGCCGCCGCCGCCCCGCTGCGCAGAATCCGGTCCGCCCGCGCCCCGAGGGGCTCGGTGACGAGGACGAAGTTGTTGATCGGCATGACCCGGTCCCGGGCCGTCCCGGCGATGGCGGTCAGGTAGCCGTCGCCGGTCAGGACCAGCCGGTCGCAGGCGATGCGAGCCGTGGAGGTGGCGACCTCGATGCCTCCGCCCCGGCGGGACCAGGACAGGGCGGGCGCTTGCTCGCAAATCCGTGCGCCGGCGGCCAGGACGGCCCGGGCCATGCCCAGGGCGAGGTTGAGGGGGTGCAGGTGGCCGCCGTCCCGGTCGAGGACGCCGCCATGATAGACGTCGGTCCCCAGGTCCTCCGCGAGGGCGTCCCGGGAGACGAGGCTCAGGGCCTCGCAGCCATAGACCCGGGCCATGTGATCGATGTGGGCCGCGTCCGCCCCCTCCCCGCCCGGACGGTGGCGGGCGACGATGAGACCAGGCCGGTAGCCTGCCTCGGGCGCAACATCGGCGAGAAGATCGGCCAGGTGGGCCCGCCCGGCCTCCGCCAGCTTCCAGAGCCGCAGGGCCTCGCCCGCGCCAACCCGGGACTCCAGCCAGGCCTGGTCCTGGCGATGGCCGGGATGGACCTGGCCGCCATTGCGCCCCGAGGCGCCCGAGCCGACCCGGGCGGCCTCCAGTACGACGACGGGGACCCCCGCCCGCGCCAGGGCCAGGGCCGCCCCCAGGCCGGTGAAGCCGGCGCCGACCACGCAGACCCCGGTGCGGACCTCGCCCTCCGGAGCCGGCAGGTCCGGCAGGCGGATGGCCGCCGTCTCGGCGTACCAGGAGCCCTTGGGGTGGCCGTCGTTGCGCATGGCGGCGGGCCTAGACGTTCAGCAGCAGGAACTCGCGCTCCCAGGGGCTGATGGTCTGCATGAAGGTCTCGTACTCGGCTCGCTTCACGGTTGCGTAGGCGCCGCAGAAGATCCCGCCCAGGACGTCCTTCAGGGCCTCGCACTGCTCGAAGAGGACAAGGGCCTCCAGGAGGTTGCGCGGCAGCTCGATGCCCAGGGCGGAGGCGTCGGTGGCCACAGGCTCGGTGGGGGTCAGGTCCTGGGTCATGCCCAGCCAGCCCGCCGCCAGGACGGCGGCGATGGCCAGGTAGGGATTGGCGTCGGACGAGGGGATCCGGTTCTCCAGCCGTCGGTTGGCGGGGTCCGACGGCGGCGCGCGCAGGCCGCAGGTGCGGTTGTCATGGCCCCACTGGGTGTTCACCGGGGCGCCCGTCCCCCGGGCGATGCGGCGGTAGGAGTTCACGTAGGGCGCCAGCACGGCCATGACGGCCGGAAGGTAGCGCTGCTGGCCGGCGATGAAGGACAGGTAGGCCCGGGTGGCCTCGCCCGTCTTGCGGTCCGAGAACAGGGGCCGGCCGTCGGCGTCCAGGATGGACTGGTGGATGTGCATGGCGCTGCCCGGCTCGCCGGCCATCGGCTTGGCCATGAAGGTGGCGTAGATGTCGTGCTCCAGCGCCGCCTCGCGGATGGTGCGCTTGAACATGAAGACCTGGTCGGCCAGCTCCAGCGGGTCGCCATGCCGGAGGTTGATCTCCATCTGCGCCACGCCGCTCTCGTGGATCAGGGTGTCGATCTCCAGGCCCTGGGCGTCGGAGTACTCGTACATGTCCTCGAAGAGGGCGTCGAACTCGTTGACCGCGGCGATGGAATAGCCCTGCCGGCCCGTCTCCGGCCGCCCCGACCGCCCGACCGGCGGGCGCAGCGGGTAGTCGGGGTCGGTGTTCTTGTCGACCAGGTAGAATTCCAGCTCGGGGGCGACCACGGGGGTCCAGCCCCGGTCGCGGTAGAGGCCGAGCACCCGGCGAAGGACCTGCCGCGGCGCCTCTTCGACGGGGCGGCCGTCGGGGTGGAAGGCGTCGTGGATCACCTGGGCCGTCGGATCCTGCGCCCAGGGCACCACCGCCAGGGTGGCGAAGTCGGGGTTCAGGAAGATGTCGGTGTCCGACTGGACCGCGGAGATGGTCCCCATCACCTCCGGGAAGTCGCCGGTGATGGTCTGGTAGAAGACCGCCAGGGGCAGGTTCATGGACGGCGCGCCGAGGAACTTGCGGACCGGCATGATCTTGCCGCGCGCCACCCCGGCGAGGTCGGGGACGACGCACTCGATCTCCTCGATGGACTGGCGCGCCAGCCAGGGCCCGGCGGCCTCCAGGGAGGCGACGCCGCGCTTCTCCCGGGAGCCCGGGGGCGGACGCTTCTTGCGGGAGGTCATCCCGCAGCCTCCGGCTTCAGGGCCCGCAGGATGGGCTCGGCTTCGTCGAGGGATCGGCGGATGATGGAGACCAGCCGGTCGATCTCGGCGTGGGTGATGATGAGAGGCGGGCAGCACACGATGGTGTCGCGGATGCCGCGCACCATAAGGCCGTTGCGGATGCAGAGGTCGCGCACCACCGGGCCGGCCTCGCCCTCCTTGTCGAGGAACCGCTTGTTGGTCCCGGGCTCGCGGACGATCTCCACCGCCCCGATCAGGCCGAGGGAGCGGGTCTCGCCCACCAGGGGGTGGTCGTTGAGGGTGGCCAGGGCGCGGGCCAGGTAGGGGCCGGTATCCTCGCGGGTGCGCTCCACCAGGCCCTCACGCTCGATGATGTCGAGGTTGGCCAGGGCCACGGCGGCGGCGGTCGGGTGGCCGCTGTAGGTATAGCCATGGACGAAGTCGCCGCCCTTCTCGCGCAGCTCGGCCACGATGTGATCGGCTACGCCGGTGGCGCTGATCGGCAGGTAGCCCGAGGACAGGCCCTTGGCCATGGAGATCATGTCCGGCTTCACGCCGTAGTGGTGGTGGCCGAACCACTGGCCCAGCCGGCCAAAGCCGCAGATCACCTCATCGCAGACCAAGAGGATGCCGTACTTGCGGCAGATGGCCTCGACCCTCGGCCAATAGCCCTCGGGCGGGATGATGACCCCGCCGGCGCCCTGGACGGGCTCACCAATGAAGGCCGCGACGTTCTCGGGGCCGACCTCGAGGATTCTGTCCTCGATGGCCTGGGCGGCGCGGGCGGCGAAGGCGTCAGGGTCCTCGCCGAAGCCCTCTCCGAAGAGGTAGGGCTGCATGACGTGCTCGACGCCGGGCACCGGCAGGTCGCCCTGGGCGTGCATGGCCTTCATGCCGCCCAGCGACACCCCCGCCACGGTGGAGCCGTGGTAGGCGTTCCAGCGGCTGATGAAGATGCGGCGCTGGGGCTGGCCCTTCAGCTTCCAGTAGTGACGGGCCAGGCGGAAGACCGTGTCGACAGCCTCGGAGCCCGAAGAGTTGAAGAAGACATGGCTCAGGTGGCCGCCCATCTTGCTGGCGATGCGGGCCGCCAGCTTCACCGGGGGCGGCGTCGCCGTCCGGAAGAAGGTGTTGTAGTAGGGCAGCTCGAGCATCTGGTCGTAGGCGGCCTTGGCCAGCTCCTCCCGACCATAGCCCACATTGACGCACCAGAGCCCGGCCATGCCGTCGAGGATGGCGTTCCCCTCCCCGTCGAAGATCGTGCTGCCCTCGGCCCGGGTGATGATCCGGCTGCCGCCCAGGCTGGCGATCAGCCGGTGGTCAGCCTGGGCCGGCAGGTGGTGCGCCAGGTCCAGCCGGCGAAGCTCGGCGATGTCGTGGTTGCGGATCGGAACAGTCACGCGGGGAACTCCTGAAGCGGATCAGCGGACAAGCGGTTCGCCCCGGAGGGCCCGCCCGAAGACGTTGAAGAATACCTGACTTTGCGGATTTTCGCCCGTCCGCCATTCCGGGTGCCACTGGACGGCGAGGACCGGGGCGGCGTTCACGCGCGCCGAGAAGGCCTCGACCACGCCGTCATCGGCCCGGGCCTCGACATTGAGGCCATCGCCCAGCCGCGAGACCCCCTGGAAGTGGACGGAGTTCACCCGGATCCGGTCCTCGCCCAGGGCCGCGGCCAGGACCCCGCCGGGCGTCAGGGCCACGTCGTGGGCGTGGTCGAACATCTCGTTGAAGCCCACCTCGTCCGGGGCGTGGTGCTTCAGCAGGTCCGGATGCTCCGAGACATCCCGCCGCAGGCTGCCGCCGAAGGCCACGTTCAGCTCCTGGAAGCCCCGGCAGATGCCGAAGACCGGCCGGCCCAGGTCGAGCATGGCGCGGATCAGGTCGCCGGTCATGGAGTCGCGGGCCGGATCGAAGGGGCCCGGGGCGTCGTCCGCAGCCTCACCGTAGGCTGAGGGGTCCAGGTTGGAGGGACTGCCCGTCAGGAGCAGGCCGTCCAGCCGCCCGGCCACATCCGAGGCCCGCATGTACTGCGGCATCGAAGGGATCAACAGGGCGGCGGCGTCGGCATAGGCCATGGCGGAGGCCACATAGCGGTTCATCACCGCCTGGGCGGGCTCGATCCCGACTGTGCGGGTGCAGCAGACGATGCCGGCGACGGGACGGGCCATGTCAGTTCAGGAGGACGGCGGGCGAGCAGGCGTGCCAGCCGAGCCAGACCTCCTCGCCAAGGGCGAAGTCCTCCTGGTCCCAGCGGGTCAGGTTGGACCTGAGCACCTTGACCCGCCGCCCCCCGGCGATCTCCACCTCATAGGTGCTCTCGCTGCCCAGGTAGGACTCGTGGCGGATGACGCCCCGTACGAGGTTGGAGCCGGCGGGGGAGTCGTCCAGCACCGGCGGGGGCCGCCCCGGCGCATACTTGTGCAGCTCGATCTTCTCGGGACGCAGGGCCGCCCAGACGGTGGCTCCCTTGCCGCCCGTGACGCCGTGGTCGAGGTAGATGTCGGTGGGGAGTTCCGGGGAGCGGATCACCGCCTGGTCCTGTTCATCCACGGCGAGGACACCCTCGAACAGGTTCACGGACCCGATGAAGTCGGCCACGAAGCGGCTGCCCGGAAACTCGTAGAGGTCGTTGGGCGTCGCCACCTGCTGCAGCAGGCCGCGGTTCATGACCGCGCACCGGCTGGCCAGGGCCAGGGCCTCGTCCTGGTCGTGGGTGACCATGATGAAGGTGATGCCGACGGTCTCCTGAAGGGAGCTCAGCTCGGTGCGCATCTGGTCGCGCAGCTTGGCGTCCAGGGCCGACAGGGGCTCGTCCAGCAGGAGCACCCGCGGGCGCTTGACCAGGGCCCGGGCCAGGGCCACGCGCTGGCGCTGCCCGCCGGACAGCTGGTCCGGCTTGCGTCCGCCCAGGCCGCCGAGCTGCACCAGCTCCAGCGCCTCCTCGACCCGCCGGTCCCGCTCCGCCGCCGGGACCCGGTCGATCCTGAGGCCGTAGGCGACGTTGTCGGCCACGCTCATGTGCGGGAAGACCGCGTAGGACTGGAAGACCATGTTCACCGGCCGCCGGTTGGGCGGCACGGTGGAGATGTCCTGCCCGTCGATCAGGATGCGGCCCTCGGTAGGGGTCTCGAACCCGGCGAGCATGCGCAGGAGGGTGGTCTTGCCGCAGCCCGAGGGGCCCAGCAGGCAGAAGAACTCCCCCTCGTCGATGGTGAGCGAGACGTTGTCGACGGCGACCATGCGGCCGAAGCGCTTGGTGACGTTCTCGAAGGTGATGATGGGCTTGCTCATGGCGCCTCAGGGACGGTCTTTGGGGCGGTCGAGGGCGGCGTGGCCTCCCGCCGTGGAGGCCGGGTCGCCCTGGACCTTCAGGGCGATGGCGGTGAGGACAACGGTCAGGACGATGAGAATTGTGGAGGCGGCGTTGACCTCCGGCGTCACCGAGAAGCGGACCATGGAGTAGACCTTGACCGGGAAGGTCACGGTGTCCGGGCCAGACGTGAAGAAGGTGATGACGAAATCGTCCAGGCTGAGGGTGAAGGCGAGGAAGCCGCCGGCGACCAGGGAGGGCGCCATGTGCGGCAGGATGACGTCCTTCAGCGTACGCCACTCACTGGCGCCGAGGTCCCGGGCGGCCTCTTCAAGCTCCCGGTTGAAGCTGGCCATTCTCGCCCGGACCACCACCGCCACGAAGGGGAAGGAGAAGGAGACGTGGGCGATGATGATGGCGCCCAAGTTCATCGGCCAGGGCAGGCCCTGCGGCCAGGGCAGGACCTTGGCGAAGAAAACCAGCATGGCCACGCCCAGGCAGATCTCGGGCGCCACGATGGGCAGGGCCAGGGCGCCGTCGAAGCCGGCCTTGCCCGGAAAACGGAACCGCCAGAGGGCCAGGGCGGCCAGGGCGCCGAGGATCAGGCTCAGGAAGGTGGAGACCGCGGCGATGGTCAGGCTGTTGACGAAGGCCTCAATCAGCGAGGCGTTGTTCAGCGCCTTCTCGTAGTACTTCAGGGTGAAGCCCTGCCAGACGATGTTGCGCCGGCTGTCGTTGAAGCTGAACACCATCAGCGCGACCAGCGGGGCGTAGAGAAAGACGCCGACGCCGGCCAGCCAAAGCTGCAGGGGCCACCGGCGCAGGTATTCCAGGGGACCGGGAGCCGGACGCTTCGCCATCAGGCCGGCTCCCGTCCGCGCCGCGAGAGCACCGCCTGCAGGGCGATGGCGATGAAGGTCATGTACATCAGGAGGAAGGACAGGGCCGCGCCGAAGGGCCAGTCATTGGCCCGCTTGAACTGCCGCTCGATGATGTTGGCGATCATCTGGCTGTCAGGTCCGCCCAGCAGGTCCGGCGTGAGGTAGGACCCCAGGGCCGGGATGAAGGTGATCACCACCCCCGAGGCGATCCCCGGCAGGGCCAGGGGCGCCACGATGGTCAGGAGGGTCCTCAGGTGCCCGGCGCCCAGGTCGAGGCTGGCCTCGATGAGCGAGGTGTCCAGGCGGTCCAGGGCCGAGTAGAGCGGCAGGACCATGAAGGGCAGGTGCACGTAAACCAGGCCCAACACGACGGCGAAGTTGTTGTGCAGGAGCTCCAGGGGCTGGAAGGGCCCGAGCGCCCCAAGTCCGAGTGCGCCGACCCCTGCGCCCATCCCGTTCCATAGCCATTCCAGGGACTGGTTGACGTAGCCTTCGGTCCGCAGGACTGCGATCAGGGCATAGGTGCGGATCAGGAGATTGGTCCAGAAGGGCAGCATGACGGCCAGGAGCAGCCAGGTCTTGGCCTTCGGGGGGGCGAAGGTGATGGCAAGGGCGACCGGGAAGCCGATCACCAGGCAGATCAGGGTGGTCAGGCCGGCGATGCCGACCGACTTTACGAAGATCTTCAGGTAGAGTGGATCGAGGGCCCTGAGATAGTTCGAGAAGGTCCCGGTCAGGGCGATCTCGGTCAGGCCCCGGTTCTCGCCGAAGGAATAGAGCCAGACGATCCCCATCGGGACCAGGAAAAACAGGGCCAGCCAGAACAGCGGCGGCGCCAGGACCGCGCCGAACAGGGCCTTGGCCGATTTCCAGTGCTGTTCCATCCCGCGGGGCCCCGGCGCCGGATCAGGCTGCGCGCACCCGGGTGACCACCTCCTCGTAGAGGCTGGCCTTGGCCGCCCCCTCGAAGGCGCCGTACTCGCACTTGGCCATGACGTCGGGGGGCGGGAAGATGGCGGGGTTGTTGCGGTAGCTCTCCGGCATCAGCGCCTTCGCCGCCGCGTTCGGCGTCGGATAAAGGATGGTCTCGCTGATCTTCTTCCCGGCCTCGGCGTCGAGGAGGTAGTTGATGAAGGCATGCGCATTGTTCGGGCGCGGCGCCCCCGCCGGGATGCAGAGGTTATCGGAGTTGATCAGGCTGCCCTCCTTGGGCACGACGAAGCCGATGTCAGGGTCCTCGGCCATGATCTGGGCGATGTCGCCGTTGTACTCCAGGACCAGGTCGACCTCGCCGGACAGCAGCATGTCCTGGCCGTTGTCCTCGTGGAAGGCCTTCACGAAGGGCTTCTGGCGGACCAGCATCTTCTCGATCTCGGCGACCATCTCGGGCGGGATGTTGTTGACCGAGTGACCCTTGTACTTGGCGGCCAGCCGGATCAGGTCGGCGGACTCGGACAGGAGGGCGATCTTGCCCTTGTAGGCGTCGGAGTCGAACAGCCATTTCCAGCTGTCCGGGACGCCCTTCACCTTGCTCTTGCGGTACCCGATGCCGAGGACCAGCCAGGTGTAGGGGACCGACATCTTCCGGCCGGGATCGTAGTCCGGGTTCATGAAGCTGGGGTCGATGTTCTTCAGGTTCGGGATCTTGGAATGGTCGAGGGGCTGGATGAGCTTGGCCTCGGTCATCCGGCTGACGAACTCGTTGGACGGCACGATGACGTCGAAGCCCGGATTGCCCGCCTTCAGCTTGGCGAACAGCTCGTCGTTGGTGGCGAAGAGGCTCATGTTCACGTCGACGCCGGAGGCCGCCTTGAAGTCGGCCAGGGTCGTCTCGCCGATGTAGGTGTCCCAGTTGTAGAAGTTCAGCTTGGGTTCCTCGCCGCCGCCGGCGGGTGCGGCGCCGGGCTGGGAGCAGGCGCTGAACGAGACCCCGATGGCGGCGGCGCCAAAGGCGGTGAGCAGGCTGCGGCGGGACGCGCCGCGTCCAGAAAGCATCGACATCGGGAAGGCCTCTCCAGGTGCTGGGATCTTTCCCGGAGGATGACGGCGCCGGCGCGCCCGGATCAATCCCGAAAGCGCCTTATCCTGTCCGGATTCAGGCGTTGCCCAGATACCAGTCGTAGTCGAGGGCGGTGACGACCGCGCCGAAGCGGTCCTGCTCCGTGCGCTTTACGGAGGTGAACATCTCCACGAAGCGCGGGCCAAGGTAATCCCGAAGCACCTCGGACCGTTCGAACATGTCAACGGCCGCGACCCAGTCGGTAGGCAGTCGGACCCCGTCCCGGGCTGCGGCGGCGTATCCGTCGCCCTCCACCGCCGGCCCCGGGTCCAGCCGGTTCACGATCCCATGGTGGGCGGCCGCCAGCAGGGCCGCCAGCACGAGATGGGGATGGGCGTCGGCCCCGGCGACCCGGTGCTCTACGTGCCGGGTGACCGGCGGCCCTGCCGGGATGCGCAGGGAGACGGTGCGGTTGTTCACCCCCCAGGTCGGCGCCACGGGCGCGTAGGAGTTGGCCCGGAACCGCCGGTAGCTGTTGGCGTTGGGCGCCAGGATGGCCATGCAGTCCGCCATCAGGGCCTTCATCCCGCCGATGGCGTGGCGCAGCAGGTCCGAGCCCTCGGGCCGCTCATCGGCGCAGAGGTTCTTTCCCTCGGAATCCGCGAAGCTCACATGCACATGGAAGCCGCTGCCGGCCCGGTCCGCCCAGGGCTTGGCCATGAAGGTGGCCTCGCAGCCATGTCGCGGCGCAATCCCCTTCACCGCGCGCTTGTAGCGGACCGCGTCGTCTGCGGCGGCCATGGCGTCGGGCTTATGGTGCAGGGTCAGCTCGAGCTGGGCCGGGGCGAACTCGGAGATGGCGCCCTCGAGGGGCAGGCCCATGATGTCGGCGGTGTCCCAGAGCTCGCGCAGGAAGGGGGCGTGATCCTCAAGCTCGGGCAGGCCGTAGACCTGGATGCCCTCGGGTCGCCGGCCGGTGCGGACGGAGCGGGCCGGGAGGATCTCGCCGTTCGGGCCGCGTTCCATGTCGAGGAGGTAGAATTCCAGCTCGCAGGCGGCGACGGGGGTCAGGCCGTCGGCGGCGTAGCGGTCGAGCACCCGGCGCAGCACATGGCGGGGGTCGAGGTCATTGGGGGTCCCGTCCAGCTCGTACATGGACAGCATGACCTGGGCGACGTCCGGGCCCAGCCAGGGCGCAAGCGTCAGGGTGCCGGGGACAGGACGGGCGCGACGGTCAGCGTCGCCGTCCTCCCAGACCAGGCCGGTCTCCTCGCAGTCCGCGCCCTGGGTGTCGACGACCAGGACGGAGCCCGGCAGGAAGCGGCCGTAGTCATAGACCGCCGCCAACTCCTCGATCCGCAGGCGCTTGCCCCGGGGCACGCCGGTCATGCTGGTGAAGACCACCTCGACGAACCTCACCTCGGGATGGGCGGCCAGGAAGGCGCGGCATTCCTCGGGATCGGCGACGGGATTGGCGGGCATGGGCGGGGACCTCGGGTCAGATATCTCGGGCACCTTTGCCACGCCCGGCGGGACGCGCCAACAGCCGGCGGCGGCCTACCGGGTCCCGGACTCGCTGGCGATGAGGGCGGCGACCCGCTCCATGGGCGCCTGCGACGTCGTGATGAGGCCCGAGGCCCCATTGTCCATGTCGATGATCAGGCTCAGGGCGAGGGCGACCAGGACGAAGAGGCCGCTCGTCGACATGAAGTGCCGGGAGCCGGTGGCGGCCAGGGTCAGTCCGACCAGCAGGGCCGATCCGAAGGCGTAGCCCAGGAGGCTCCGGATGATCCGGTCCGGGATCTTGGCGTCGAAGGCCGCATACCGGCGCTCGGCGTCGTCGAACATCTCGTTGGTGGCGTTCAGCAGGGGCACCGCGATCCGCTGGCCGGACGGCGTCTCGAGGGCCCTGTCGGTGGCGGCCCAGATGCGTCGCTGCAGGTCGCCGGTCTGGCGGCCGACGGCGTCAAGGGCCTCCCGGTCGCTCCTCGCTGCGGCGAACTGCATCCGCACCTTCACGTACTCCGCCATGAGGGGGTTGATCTCACTCCGGTTGGCGTCATCCAGCAGCTGTTGGCGCAGGTGGGTCGTGGAGATGGCGTTGGCCTCATGGGTCACGAGGTCCCGCCTCAGCTCGAAGTTGGACTGGGCCATGCCGAAGGTGAATCCGACCAGCAGGGCCAGCATGGTCAGGGCGGCGGACATGACGAAGGTCGTGCCCTCCTCGCTGGACATGTCGCGGCGCGCGCGGAACCAGAGGTAGGACCGGAACCCCAGCTCCAGGGTCAGGATGAGGAGGGTGGAGAGACCGATCCAGGTGAGGGCGGGGTTGATCATGGACGGCTCCTGGCGGGGGCCGGCCTAGTCCGCGGCGCCTCCCCTCAACGGAACATAGACCTCTCCGCCGCCGTCACGGAAGCGCTTCGCCATGTCGGCCATGCCGTCGGCGACGTCGTTCTGGGCCGCCGCCGCATCGCGGATCTCCTGGCTGATCTTCATCGAGCAGAACTTCGGCCCGCACATCGAGCAGAAGTGGGCGGTCTTGAAGGCTTCCTTGGGCAGGGTCTCGTCGTGGTAGGCGCGGGCGGTCTCGGGGTCGAGGCCGAGGTTGAACTGGTCCTCCCAGCGGAACTCGAACCGGGCCCGCGATAGCGCGTCGTCCCAGGCGCGGGCGGCGGGATGGCCCTTGGCCAGGTCGGCGGCGTGGGCGGCGATCCGGTAGGCGATGACCCCGTCCTTGACGTCCTTGCGATCCGGCAGGCCGAGATGCTCCTTCGGCGTGACGTAGCAGAGCATGGCGGTGCCGAACCATCCGATCATGGCCGCCCCGATGGCCGAGGTGATGTGGTCGTAGCCAGGGGCGACGTCCGTCGTCAGCGGGCCGAGGGTGTAGAAGGGCGCCTCGCCGCAGGCGGCCAGCTGCTTGTCCATATTGGCCTTGATCTTGTGCATGGGCACATGGCCAGGGCCTTCGATCATGGTCTGGACGCCATGCTTCCAGGCCACCTTGGTCAGCTCGCCCAGGGTCTCGAGCTCGGCGAACTGGGCGGCGTCATTGGCGTCGGCCAGAGAGCCGGGGCGCAGGCCGTCGCCAAGGCTGAACGAGACGTCGTAGGCCCGCATGATCTCGCAGATGTCCTCGAAGTGCTCGTAGAGGAAGTTCTCGCGATGGTGGGCAAGGCACCACTTGGCCAGGATGGAGCCGCCCCGGGAGACGATGCCTGTGACCCGCTTGGCCGTCAGGGGAATGTACGCCAGCCGGACGCCGGCGTGGATGGTGAAGTAGTCCACCCCCTGTTCGGCCTGCTCGATAAGGGTGTCGCGGAACACCTCCCAGTTGAGGTCCTCGGCCACGCCACCGACCTTTTCCAGGGCCTGGTAGATCGGCACTGTACCAATCGGGACCGGGCTGTTGCGCACGATCCAGTCGCGGATGTTGTGGATGTTCCGGCCGGTGGACAGGTCCATGACGGTGTCGGCGCCCCAGCGTATCGCCCAGACCATCTTGTCGACCTCATCGGCGACCGTGGAGAGGACGGCGGAGTTGCCGATGTTGGCGTTCACCTTGACCAGGAAGTTGCGGCCGATGGCCATCGGCTCCAGCTCGGTGTGGTTGATGTTGGCCGGGATGATGGCCCGGCCCCTCGCCACCTCGTCGCGGACGAACTCGGGCGTCACGAAGTCGGGGATGGAGGCGCCGAAGTCCTCGCCGTCGCGCAGGGCCGGGTCCGAGGCCTGGCGACGCAGGTTCTCGCGGATCGCGACGTACTCCATCTCAGGGGTAATGAGCCCCCGGCGGGCGTATTCGAGCTGGGTGACGGCGGCGCCGGCGCGGGCGCGGTAGACCCGACGGGGCGCCTCGAAGGCGGGCGCCAGGTGGGCGCCGGAGGCCCCGCCATTGTCCTCGGGACGGACCTCCCGGGGTTGGGAGACGATCTCGACGTCGCCGCGGGAGACGACCCAGGGCTCCCGCGTGCGCGCCAGGCCCCGGTTGATGTCGATGTCGACCGTCGGGTCGGTGTAGGGGCCTGAGGGGTCGTAGAGGGTGACGGGCGGCTCGCCGGCGGAGGGGTGGACGGCCACCTCACGGAACGGCACGCGTATGTCAGGCCAGTGCGTTCCGGCCTGGTGGACCTTGCGCGAGCCCGGAATGGCTCCCGTGGCGACTTCGGACCGGATGGGATTCTGGACGTTCATCGGCGATCTCCGCATGCAGCGGGCCGACGGCGCGGGCGAGCGTTTTCAAGGCGCCTTTCCCTTCGCCGGCATGACCCGGATCAGGTTCTGCGGGTCGCGGGCTCACCCGCCTCTCAGCCGCCTAGGCGCGGCTCCCCGAGGACCTTGGGACCCTAGGCCGGATTCCGGGACCTGGAAAGAAAAAGGGCGGCCGCCAGACCGGCGACCGCCCCATTCCGTTCCGGAGAGCGGCTCAGCCCTTCGGCGAAGCCGCGGCCCCGGCCGCCGTGCGGGTCTGGGACTTCTTCGACTCGGTGAGGATGTAGGCGCGCAGGTCCTCCACCTCCTTGGCGTTCAGGAACCGCGAGAAGCTCGCCATGCCGCGGCTGGCCAGGGCGCCGTCCAGCATGACCGACTTGAAGCTGTCCGCGGTGAGCAGCATCTGCGACTTGCGCAGGTCGGGCAGGTAGGTCCCCGAGACGCTGGGTCCATGACAGACCTGGCAGTTCTCGTGGTAGAGCGCGAAGCCGTTCTTTGCATCGCCCTTGCCCGCCACGACCTGGGTCAGGTCGAGGGCCGGGATCTCGGGGATGACGTAGGGCTTGGCGGTCGCCTTGCCGCCCAGCTTGAAGACCATCAGCCGGCCGGCGAGGCGGGGGCGGTCCTTCAGCATGATCGAGGCCGAGGTCGGGCCGGCGCCGCCATAGCCCACCATGAGGGCCACGTACTGCTCGCCGTCGAGCTCGTAGGTCGAAGGCGCCGCGACGATGCCGTTGCCGGTGTCCAGGCTCCAGAGCTTCTTGCCGGTGGCGGCCTCGTAGGCGACGAAGTCCCCCTCGCCCGCACCCTGGAAGACCAGGCCGCCCGCCGTCGACAGGATGCCGCCATTCCAGAAGAAGGGATGTTCGACGGTCCAGCGCGGCTTGCCCGCCACCGGGTCCCAGGCGATCAGCTGTCCCTTGTACATGGCCTTGATGGCCTTGATCTGGGCGGCGTCGTCAGGAAGGGCGTTGGCCAGGATGTCGGTGCCGACATTCCAGGCGCCGGCCTTGTACTTGAAGTCCTTCACGTTGGTGTAGGCGAAGGGCGCCGTGTGGGCGGGGATGTAGACCAGCCCCTCCTTCGGGTTGAACGCCATGGGATGCCAGTTGTGGGCGCCCAGCGGGCCCGGAAGGGCCATGGCGGGGGCGTTCTCGTAGCGCGCGCCCTCGACCTCGATGGGACGGCCGGTCTTCAGGTCGACACCCTTGGCCCAGGTGACCGGGGCGTAGGCGTTGGCCGAGATGAGCTGGCCGGTCGCCCGGTCGATCACATAGAAGAAGCCGTTCTTCGGCGCCTGCATCAGCACCTTGCGCGGCTGGCCGCCAATGGTCAGGTCCGCCAGCATGATGTGCTGGGTGGCCGTGTAGTCCCAGCTCTCGCCCGGGGTGGTCTGGTAGTGCCAGACGTACTCGCCGGTGTCCGGCTTCAGGGCCAGGATGGACGAGACGAAGAGATTGTCGCCCTTGCCGTCCGAGCGCTTCTGGTGGTTCCAGGGCGTACCGTTGCCGACACCCAGGTAGACGATGTCCAGGGCCGGGTCATAGGCCATGGAGTCCCAGATGGTCGCGCCGCCGCCGGTCTTCTTCCAGGTCTCGCCAAACCAGGTGCCCGAGGCCTTCTCGGCCATGATCTTGTCCGAGGCCGCGCCATCCGGCTTACCCTCGGGGTTGGGGGCTGTGTAGAAGCGCCAGACCATCTTGCCGGTGGCGGCGTCATAGGCGGAGACATAGCCGCGGACGCCGTACTCAGCGCCGCCGTTCCCGATCAGGACCTTGTCCTTCACGATCCGCGGTGCGCCGGTGATGGTGTAGGGCTTGGAATTGTCAGTGGTCTGCACCGACCAGGCAGGCTTGCCGCTGTCGGCGTTCAGGGCGATCAACCGGCCGTCCAGCGTGCCAAAGTAGACCTTGCCCTTCCAGACGGCGACGCCCCGGTTCACCACGTCGCAGCAGGCGTCAAAGCCCTTGGAGCCATCGACCTTGGGATCGTAGGACCACTTCAGGGCCCCCGAGCGGGCGTCGAAGGCGTAGACCTTGGACCAGGCGGTGGTGGTGTAGAGCACGCCGTCGACCATGACCGGGGTGGCCTCCTGGCCGCGGTCGGTATCGAACTCATGGTACCAGGCCAGGCCGAGGTCCTTGACGTTGGAGATGTTGATCTTGTCGAGCGGGCTGTAGCGCTGCTCGTCATAGGTCCGGCCGACGGCCAGCCATTCGCCATTGGCGTTCGCCGCAGCAAGGCGCTCACCATCCACGCGTCCACCCTTGCCGCCAGCCTGTCCGCAGGCCGCGAGCAGGACCGTCAGGGCGAATACTCCCGCAAGGCGCATAACCGTCATCGTTCCCTCCCCGGAGGCCCACATCTGGGCCAGGGTCGAGTATGCTCAGGGCGGAGGGAACGGCAAGCCATGACGTGGCGTCACTTGCCCGGGGGTGTTAACCTCGTGATCATGGACCGGAAACCCGGCCTTTACCTGCACCTGCCAGTCTAGGGCGTCGGGCGGGTTGTCAGTCCGTCCGGAACCCCAGGGAACGCGGCTCATGAGCAAGACCATCGTTGTGGTGGATGATGACCCGACCCAGAGACGCCTGATCCAGGCCGTACTCGAGCGGGAGGGATTCACCGCGACCTTGCTGGGCAGCGGGGACGCCCTGCTCGACCGGATGGCGACAGGAGCGCCGTGCGACCTCATCCTCCTGGATCTGGTCATGCCGGGCCGCTCGGGTCTGGAGACCCTGACTGAACTCCGAAGCCGCGGGCATCTGCATCCCGTCATTGTCCTGACCGCCTCGGGTGGCATCGACACCGTGGTCCAGGCCATGCAGGCCGGCGCCTCGGACTTCTTCGTCAAACCCGCTTCGCCCGAGCGGATCGCGATCTCGATCAACAACGCCCTTTCCATCGGAGCCCTTCGCTCGGAAGTCGCCCAGCTCCGGAAGCGGGCCGAGGGCCGGACTACCTTCGCCGACCTGGTCGGGGAGTCCCCGGCCATGAACCTCGTCCGCCGGATGGGCGAGCGGGCCGCTAGGTCCTCCATCCCAGTCCTGATCACCGGCGAGAGCGGGGTCGGTAAGGAGGTGATGGCCCGGGCCGTGCACGGCTCTTCCGACAGGGCCGGTCGTCCCTTCGTGGCCGTGAACTGCGGCGCCATTCCCGAAGCCCTGGTGGAGTCCATCCTCTTCGGCCACGAGAAGGGCAGCTTCACCGGCGCCACCGATCGCCATGCCGGCAAGTTCCAGGAGGCCAACGGGGGCACCCTGCTCCTGGATGAGGTGGGCGAGTTGCCCCTGGACGTCCAGGTCAAGCTCCTGCGGGTCCTCCAGGAGGGCGAGGTGGACCCGGTTGGCGCCCGCAGGTCGGTGAAGGTCGACGTCCGCATCATCTCGGCGACCAATCGGGACCTCGCCCGGGCGGTGGCCGAGGGCGTGTTCCGCGAGGATCTCTTCTACCGGCTCAATGTGTTTCCGATCGAGGCGCCGCCCTTGAGGGAGCGCCGCCAGGATATCCCCGCCCTGGTGGAGGCCTTCCTCCGAAGGTTCAGTATCGAGGAAGGTCGCGCCATCGCCGGGGCCAGCGCCGAGACCATGGACCTCCTGGTGAACTACGACTGGCCGGGCAACATCCGCCAACTGGAGAATGCGGTCTACCGGGCGATCGTCCTGGCCGATTCCCCCCAGCTTCAGCCTTATGACTTTCCCGCGATCTCGGGCCAATCGCCCCCCGCGCCCGCCGCAGCTGCGCCGTCACCGCCGCCCGCCCACCTTCCGCCGGCGGCCGTTCCCGCAGGCGCAACGAGCGCCGCACCGGCGCCCGTGAGCCTGCTGGACGAGGAGGGACACCTGCGGACCCTTGAAGCCATTGAGGCGGACCTCATCCGGCTCGCCATCGAGCGCTACCAGGGCCACATGAGCGAAGTCGCCCGCCGCCTCGGCATCGGCCGGTCGACCCTTTACCGCAAGGTGCGGGAGAATGGCCTGGGCGACCTCGTCGGACTTGGCGACGCCTGATCAGTCCCCGTCGTCCTGGGCGGGCGCCGGACGGTCTTTCCCACCCCTCCGGAAGCGAGACCGGCGGTTCGGCCCCGCGACCTCGCCGGTCGCCTTCGCGGCGATTTCCTTGAGCTTGCGCTGCTGGAGCGCGGAAAGCGCCTGGCCCGGGGCGCCCTTCTCCGGGTCTCCAAACGCCCGTCCATAGGTCTGGATCCGGGTCTCGACGGACCCCAGGAACTCACCCTCCCAATCGGAAAGGTCGACGCCGGAGCGTTCCGCCTTGCGGCGCGTCCGCCTGAGGGCGTTCAGGGCGGCCCGTCTCGCCGCCTCACGCGGATCGGCGGGCCCCCGCTTCAAATCTCGCCGATCGCCGAGAGGTAGAGGTCGAGGATGGCCTCTTCCTCCTGGCGCTTGGCCCGGTCCTGCTTGCGAAGCCGGACGACCTTGCGGAGGATCTTGACGTCGAAGCCGGCGCCCTTGGCCTCGGAAAAGACCTCCTTGATCTGCTCCATCACCTCGGCCTTCTCCTGCTCGAGGCGCTCGATGCGCTCCACGATGGTGCGAAGGCGCCCCTGGGCGTCCTGGTTCAGAACATCTGAGTGGGCGTCGTCGCCGGCCATGAAGTCAGGCTCCTGCAGGAATGTGTCTGGGATTGGGCGCAGACCCTAGTCGCAGGCGCACGATCTGTCTCACCCGCTCAGGGGAAGGCGGGGCGGCGAACCGGGTTCAGCTGTGGAAAACCGCATGCCTGGGCCCGCAGGCGTCGGCTCAGCCCTGCTTGGCCTTGAAGCGGGGGTCGGTCTTGTTAATGACGTAGACCACGCCCTTGCGGCGCACCAGCTTGCAGTCGCGGTGGCGAGTCTTGAGCGACTTGAGCGAGCTTCTGACCTTCATGACCTTCGTCTTCTCTGGGTGCGGACCAACGCCCGGGCGACCGAGTGAGGGGCGCGTATACGGAACCGCCGGGGCCGAGTCAATTGGGCGGGGGCCGGCGCCCGCGCAGATGGCGTTGCCCCGGCGGGCGGCGCGCCCTAACTCTTTGGGAATGAAGCGCCGAACCTTTCTCGCCACCGCGGTGGCCGCCATGGCCACGCCGGCCCTCGGGGCGGATCCCCCTGCGCCTCCGCCGGCTGGAGTCGACGTGGCCTTCGCCACATGGCTTTCAGGGTTCAGGGCCCGGGCCCTCGCCTCGGGCCTGCCCGCCGCCGTGATCGAGGCGGAACTGGATGGCCTGGCGCCCGACCCCCGCGTCCGGGGGGCCGACCGGAGCCAGCCGGAATTCTCCCGCCCGTTCAGTCACTACGTGAAGCGGGCGGCAGGCGAGGACCGGGCGGCGATCGGCAGGCGAAGGATGGCCGAGCTCGAACCGGGCCTGGCGCGGATCCAATCCGACTTCGGTGTCCCCCGGGAGGTGCTTGTCGCGATCTGGGGCATGGAGTCCGGGTATGGCGCGACGCTGGGAAGCCAGGACGTCATCCGGTCCATGGCGACCCTCGCCGCAGACGGGAGACGCCAGGCCTTTGCCGAAGAACAGCTCCTGGCCACCCTGCGCATCATCGCCTCGGGGGAATGGCCCCGCAGTCGGCTGGTAGGGTCCTGGGCCGGCGCCATGGGCCAGACCCAGTTCATCCCGGCGACCTTCCTGTCCCTGGCGGTGGACGCCGACGGGGACGGCCGGCGCGACCTCTGGGGCTCCGCCCTGGACGCCCTGGCCTCTGCGGCGAACCTTCTGGCCAAGGCCGGATGGCGGCGCGGCGAGGGCTGGGCGATCGAGGTGTCCGCGCCGGGCGGGTTTGACTTCTCCGTCGCGGAGACCCTGAAGGCCCCCCTGCCCGCCTGGGCGGAGATGGGACTGGTCCGGGCCGATGGCGCGGCCCTGTCGGCCGGCCCGCCTGAGGCCAGCCTGATTGCGCCGACAGGATGGCGGGGCCCCCTGTTCCTTCTCCTGCCGAACCATTTCGTGATCCGGCGCTACAACAACGCCGTGACCTACGCCATGGCCGGCGGATTGCTGGCGGACCGGATCGCCGGCCGGCCGGACCTGGTCCGCGCCTGGCCCGAGGAAGTCCCCCTTTCGCTGTCAGACCGGATCGCCGCCCAGACCGCCCTGCAGGCGGCGGGCCATGATGTCGGCGAGCCGGACGGTGTGATCGGCCTCAAGAGCCGCGCCGCGCTCCGGGCCTGGCAGAAGGCGCAGGGCTTGCCGGCCGATGGCTACCTCTCGCCGGACATGGTGGCCCGACTCCGCGGACCGGCCGCCTAGACCAGGGCCTCGTCCGCCGGCTCGACCTTTGCAGGCCGCGGATTCGCGGCCCTCAACTGCGGGTTGCGGTAGGCGTAAGCCAGCATCGCGACCATCAGGACGGCGTTCAGCAGGAAGGGCGCCGGGCGTATGTGCTCGTAGAGGAAGACAAACGCCGGGGCGAGGACGACGTTGATCCCGTTCACGGCGGCGATGGCGCCGGCGGCCCTGGCCTGCTCTTCCATCCGGACCGCCAGGGAGGCGCCGACGGTGAATCCCGGCCGCGCGAGGCCGAAACCCAGGCTGGAGATGGCGTACCCCGCCACGACGCCCCAGTAGTCGGGAGCCGCAGCGACAATCAGGTTGCCGATGGCGGCGATGGCGACGCCCCATCGCAGCAGTTGGCGCGGGGTCATCTCGAAGCGGGGTATCAGACCCCACTGGGCCAGGAGGCCCGCCATGGCCCCGAACATCATGGCGATGGCGATGAAGCCCTGGGCGGCGGTCGGGGAGAGCGCCAGCTTGTCGATGATCAGGAAGCCCAGGGTCTGGCCCTGGGCGGTCTGGCTGACGGCGACGATGAAGCCGTAGATCAGGAAGGGCGTCAGGCGCGGATCACGCCACATCGGCGGCCCGGACGGCTTGTCCGACCCGCTGGACCGCGGCGGCGGCGGGGGCCGGAATTGGCTTTCCGGGAGACGCCTCCAGACCACGACCAGCATCACCCCGGCCATCAGGGAGAAGCAGGCCATGGGCCCGGCGAGGCCCAGGAAGGGCAGTACGAAGAGCGGGGCGATGAAGGGGCCGATCACGGTGCCCAGGCTGAAGGCGCCCGCGAGGCCTGACATGGACTGGGTGCGCTGGGACTCCGGCGTGTGCTCGGCCACATAGGCCTGGGTGGCCGGGTTGGAGGCGGCCCCGAAGAGGCCGAAGAGGGCCCTCGCCAACAGGAACAAGATGAAGATTACGAACGGCGCCGCCAGATGGTGGAGCCCGGCGGCCACCACGACCGCGCAGAAGGCCATGGAGACCATGAAGCCGGCGAGGCCGACCATCATCAGCGGCTTTCGACCGTAGCGGTCGGACATCCGCGCCCAGAAGGGCGAGGAGAAGGCCCAGAGCAGGGCCGACAAGGAGAAGACAGCGGCCACCATAGGGTCCGGCATGCCGATCGATCGGCCGATGGCCGGCAGGACCGAGATCATCCCGGTGTTGCCAATGGCGGTGACCATGGAGACCGCGAAGATGATGGCGAAGGTTGACCGCGGCAGGCCTGTTGGGCCGCTGGGGCTGCTGGCGACGGGCGGGGAGCCGCTGGACATGGATCGGGTGATAGGACCCCGGCGGCCGCTGCGCCAGCCCGGATCATGCTCACCGGACGTTAAGCATTCCGGGCTAACGCTCAGTCGAACAGTCACCGGGCGCCGAACGCATGTTCCAGATCATTGGCATCGTCCTGCTCTTCGTCTGCGTCTTCGGCGTCTACATCGTCCATGGCGGACGCATGGACGTCGTCATCGCTGCGGCTCCCTTCGAGCTCGCCACGATTTTCGGAGCCGGCATCGCCGCCCTGCTCATCGGTAACTCGCCGACGGTCATCAAGGGCGTGGCTTCGGGCATGGGCAAGATCTTCTCAGGCCCACAGTGGAAGGCCTCGGACTACAAGGACCTCCTGTCCCTCCTGTTCCTGCTGACCAAGACCATGAAGGCCAAGGGCGTCATCGCCCTGGAGAGCCACATCGAGAATCCGCACGACTCAACGCTGTTCGGCCGGTTTCCAAAGATCGTGAAGGACCACTTCGCGGTCGACTTCATCTGCGACACCCTTCGCATGATGACCATGAACCTCGAGGACCCACACCAGGTCGAGGACGCCATGGAAAAGCAACTGGAGAAACACCACCACGAGGCCCTGGCCCCTGCGCACGCGCTTCAGAACATGGCCGACGCCCTGCCCGCCCTGGGGATCGTGGCCGCCGTTCTGGGGGTGATCAAGACGATGGGCTCCATCACCGAGCCGCCGGCCGTCCTCGGCGGCATGATCGGCAGCGCCCTGGTCGGCACCTTCCTCGGGGTGTTCCTGGCCTATGGCCTGGTTGGCCCCTTCGCGACCCGACTGAACGCCGTCGTCGAAGAAGAGTCGTCCTTCTACCGAATCATCCAATCGGTGCTGGTGGCCCACCTGCACGGCAACGCCGCCCAGATCTCCGTCGAGATCGGCCGCGGCAGTGTTCCCAGCATGACCCAGCCAACCTTCTCTGAGTTGGAGGAGGCCCTCCAGGCCATCCCGCCCGAGGCCTGAGGCCCCTAGAGACCCGAGATCCGGTTCACGTGGGCCATCTTGCGGCCGGCCCGCGCCTCCCGCTTGCCATAGACGTGCAGCCGGCAGGCCGGATCCGCCGCCAGGGCGGGTAACTGAAGGACTTCATCGCCCAGCAGGTTGGTCATTTCCACGCGGGCCGTGGCGTGGGTCGGGCCGAGCGGCCAGCCCGCCACCGCCCGGATATGCTGCTCGAACTGGTCGGTGGCGGCGCCGTCCTGGGTCCAGTGACCGCTGTTGTGGACGCGTGGGGCGATCTCGTTGACCCGGAGGCTTCCGTCCTCCAGCTCGAAGAGCTCGATTCCGGCCACACCGACATAATCCAGGCCCACCAGGACCTTGCGGGCGATGTCCTCGGCGCGCTGGGCGGTCTTGGCGTCCACCCCGGCTGGCGCTGTCGATCGTCGCAGTATGCCGTTCTCGTGGACATTCTCGGCCAGGGGGAAGGCGGCGACCATGCCCGCCCAGTTCCGGGCGGCGATGACCGAAAGCTCGCGGCGGAAGGCCGCCGGCGCCTCAACGATGACCGGTCGGCCTCCCAGGTCACGAAAGACAGCCGCCGCCGCCTCGGGAGATGCAGCCCAGGCCTGACCCTTGCCGTCGTAACCCTCGCGCCGCGTCTTGATCAGCACCCTTCCGCCCAGGTCCGCGGCGGCCCGAGCCGCCTCTTCGGCGGTGCCGGCGGCGGCGAAGGCGACGGTCGGTGCGCCGGCGGCGTTCAGGAAGGTCTTTTCATCCACCCGGTCTTGGGCGATCGCCAGGGCGCGCGGGCCAGGCGCCACGGGAACGCCCAGGCCGATCAGGGCCTCCAGGGCCCCGGCGGGCACGTTCTCGAACTCGACCGTGACCACCCCACAAAGCTCCGCCAGGGTTGCCAGGGCGGTGGGGTCGGAATAGTGCGCCGCGATATGGCGGGCGCTCACCCGGGCGGCCGGGCAGTCCGGCTCCGGGTCCAGGATCACCACGTCCAGGCCAAGGCGCCCGGCGGCCAGGGCCAGCATCCGCCCCAACTGGCCTCCGCCAAGAATGCCGATGGTCGATCCGGGAGGAAGGGGCTTCACGGCGCCCTCAGTCGTCCGAGACAGTAGTGGCCACGGAGGCGGTCTGGGCCTGACGCCAGGCGGCCAGTCGCCGGGCCAGGGCCTCGTCTGACAGAGACAGGATCTGGGCCGCCAGTTGTCCGGCGTTGCGGGCGCCGGCCTCGCCAATCGCCAGGGTGGCCACCGGCACGCCGGCAGGCATCTGGACGATGGAGAGAAGGCTATCCATGCCCTTGAGGGCCTTGGACTCCACAGGCACGCCCAGCACCGGCAGGTCGGTCAGCGACGCCGTCATCCCGGGAAGGTGGGCGGCCCCGCCGGCGCCGGCGATGATCACCTTGACCCCGGCGGCGCGGGCGCCCTGGGCGAACTCGACCATGCGAAGTGGGGTCCGGTGGGCCGAAACCACCTGGGCCGTCCAGGCCACGCCAAGGGCGTCCAGCATGTCGGCGGCGCCCTTCAGGGTCGGCCAGTCGGATCGGCTGCCCATGATGATGGCGACGGGTGCGGCGGCGGCGCTCATGACATGGGCCCTCTGGCGGCGAGGCGCGGGAGCATAGGCGCCGGCCCCCGCGGGTCAACACGCCGTCAGCATAATGCTATGGTTAACAGTGATTCGTGGGGGTCGTTCCTATGGTGCTGAAGATCACCGGGGCGAGAAACCAGCCGTTTTCGGACATCCGCAAACGCGCCCTGGTCCAGGCTGGCGCCAAGGTCGTCGGGCGGGGCCCCACGAGACCCGACGAGACCGCCTTCCTGGGCCTGTCAGAAGCTGACCTCACCCCCGCCGTACAGGGGGCTATCCGCACCCTGCTCACGGAAATCGACGACCTGAGGCAGGAAGTGGCGCGGCTCAAGGCCCGGCTCACCCAGGCCGAGGTCTTGGCGGACCAGGACGCCCTGACTCCGGCCCTGAACCGGCGGGCGCTCATGCGCGAGCTCGACCGGATCCGGACCTTCAGCCATCGTTACGGCTCGCCCGCGGCCCTGGTCTACATCGACCTCGACGATTTCAAGGGCGTCAATGACCGCTTTGGTCATGCCGCCGGAGACGCCGCCCTCCGGGCCGTGGCCGAACGCCTGAGATCACAGGTCGCCGGCTCGGACATTGTCGCCCGGATGGGCGGGGACGAGTTCGCTGTCGTCTTCACCCAGGCCAGCATGGCCGCCGCTGAGGCGAGGGCCTGGAGCCTGGCGCGCGCCCTGGAATCCAGCCCCATCCGCTTCGGGGAATGGTCAGCGCCCCTGCATGTCTCCTACGGCGTGGCGGAGATCACGCCGGACGTCGAGAGCGAGGAGATCGTGGCCCGGGCGGATGCAGCCATGTACGCCCGCCGGCGCGAGCGCCGGACCTGACGCACGGGCGGCCTTCGACCTTCAGGCGATGATGTCGGGGGTCAGCTGGTCCTTCAGCCGCTCGATCTCGTCCTTCAGGGCGAGTTTCTTCCGCTTGAGGCGACCGATCACCATCATGTCCGGGACCGGGGACAGGCCGATGGCCTGGATGGCGACCTCGAGGTCGTTATGATCCAGCTGAAGCTCAGACAGGCGACGACGGATCGCGGCTTCTTCGCCCGTGAGGCCCTCTCCGCTCATGGCGCTTCCCCCGGGGTGGCGACGCGGGGAAGAAGGCCCGCCCGGAAAAGAGGCTGTACCGGACGGGAGATGCTCATGTTCCGATCCCGGGGCTGCAAGGGGCCTGGAAAGCAACCTTATGTGATCTGACAACCGCCGTCAGCGGGTGTTCACTGTCTCCAGTCGCATGGAAGGAGACCCTGAGTCATGTCCATAGACGCCCGCATCCGCGAACTTGACCGCCGGCACCGGTCGCTGGAGTCAGACCTCCGGGAGGCAATGGCCCACCCCAGTTCCGAAGACGCCGCGATCCGGCAGATCAAACGGCGAAAACTCCGCATCAAGGAAGAGATCGAGGCGCTCAGGTCGCGGGTCCGCTCCGCAGCCTGAGCCTCCGGGTCTCAGTCCTCGTCATCCGTCTGGGGCCAGGGCTCCTGGGTCGTCTCGGCGGCCGGTTCGAGAGTCGGCCCCTCGGGCTCGACGATGCCCTTGCGGGCGTTGTCGCGGGCGCGCTTCTCGGCGGCCTTGCGGACAATGTCGTCCAGCTCGATCTGGGTCGAGAGACCGAGGCTCACCGGGTCGACCGGCTTGATGTTGGCCGAGTTCCAGTGGGTGCGGTTGCGCACCTGGTCGATCGTGGCCTTGGTGGTGCCGAGCAGGCGGGCGATCTGGGCGTCGGCGACCTCCGGGTGGTTCCGGACGAACCAGGCGATGGCGTCAGGGCGGTCCTGGCGGCGCGACACCGGCGTGTAGCGCGGCGCCTTCTTGGCAGGCTTGAGGTGCTCGGCATGCCGGCTCTTCAGCGCCGTCATCCGACGCTTCGCATCCTGCTGGGCCGCATCGATCTCCTCGCGGGAAAGCTGGCCATTGGCAATCGGGTCGGCGCCGCGGATATCGCGCGCAACCTCGCCATCGGCGATGCCCTTCACCTCAAGGGGGTGAAGACCGCAGAAATCGGCGATCTGCTCGAAGGTCAGGGAGGTGTTGTCGACCAGCCAGACAGCGGTCGCCTTCGGCATCAGAATGTCGGCCATGGCGGTCTCCTGAAATGACGGCGCCCGACCTTTCGGCCGGGCGCTGCGTAAAGCGGGGGTCTTATACTCCGGAATCCCCGGTTCAGTCGAGGGGGCGGCGCTCGACGATCCGTAGGCCATAGCCGGCTGAGCCGGGCAGAACGGTGGCGGAGTTGGTCAGGAGGACCATGTCCCTTACCCCGAGGTCGATCAGGATCTGGGCCCCGACCCCATAGTCCCGCAGGACGTTGGCGCCATGATCCACCGCAGGGTCGGCGCCATAGCGCTCGGAAAGCCACGACGGGTTGGAGTCGCTGATGAAGACCGCGACGCCCGCGCCATCGGCTGCACCGAGGGTCTCCAGGGCCTTGCTCACGAAACCCGAACGCACCCCACCGGCCCCGATCACGTCGGCGGCGAGGTCGAGGCGGTGCATGCGCACCAGGGTCGGACGGTCGGCCTCAATGCGCCCGCGGGTCAGGACCATGTGCTCGGTCCGGTCCAGGATGTTGCGGTAGATGACCATCCTGAAGCGACCCCCGAAGGCGCTTTCCACCGGGGTCTCAAGCACCCGCTCCACCTGGCGTTCGGTCCGCCGGCGGTAAGCGATGAGGTCGGCGATGGTGCCGATCTTCAGGCCATGGGTCTGGGCGAAGACGATCAGGTCAGGCAGCCGGGCCATGGACCCGTCGTCCTTCATGATCTCGCAGATGACACCCGCCGGGTTCAGGCCTGCAAGACGCGAGATATCCACGGCGGCCTCGGTGTGGCCGGCGCGGACCAGGACGCCGCCGTCCCGGGCGACCAGGGGGAAGACGTGGCCGGGCGAAACGATGTCGTCCGCGCCCTTGGTCGGGTCCACCGCCACGGCGATGGTGTGCGCCCGGTCATGGGCCGAGATGCCGGTAGTCACGCCTTCGCGGGCCTCGATGGAGACGGTGAAGGCGGTGCCGTGCCCCGACTGGTTGTCCGCCGACATGGGCGGAAGGCGCAGCTGGCGCGACCGCTCGCCGGTGATCGACAGGCAGATCAGGCCGCGAGCGTGCTTGGCCATGAAGTTGATCTGCTCGGGCGTGGCGAACTGGGCCGGGATAATGACATCGCCCTCGTTCTCGCGGTCCTCGGCGTCCACCAGGATGTAGGGACGGCCGTTGCGGGCGTCCTCGATGATGTCCTCGATGGGGCTGATGGCGGACTCGCCCGGGGCGGAGGCCGGCGGGTCGGTGACGAGATAGGGACGCTTCATGACGTGAACCTCATCCTTGCAAACTGGACGACCTGGCTGGCGACGGTGTCGAGCTGCCAGGCGTCGTGGGCCTCCCGCGGACGTCCGTCCTCGCCGAAGGAGGCGCTGTTGACGGTCATGGCGGCCCCGTAGGGGGTCGGCCAGCCGCGAAGGGCGTGAATGATCGAGCGTACGGCGGTCAGGGTCGTTCCCGAAGCCTGCGGGCCGGCGGCGGTCACGATCACCCCGACGGCGCGCCCCGAGAAATAGGGACGGGAATCCTCCCGGAGAAGCTCCAGGGTGTCGAGGGCGTTCTTCACCACCCCCGAGAGCGAGCCATGATAGCCGGGCGTGGCCAGGATCAGGCCGTCAGCGCCCCGCACGATGTCCGCCAGTTCCGCCTGGCGTTCCGACGGGCCGCCGGGACGCGGGTCATAGATGGGGAGCTCGGCCAGGAAGGCGCCGCCCACCAGCCGGGTCCGGGCGCCCAGCCCTTCCGCCGCCGAAAGGGCCGCCGACAGGGCAAGCTCAGTGCTCGAGCCCGCCCGCGTGGTGCCGCCCAGTCCGACGATCAGGGGCGCAGCGGCGGTCATTCCCGGGCCTCGAACACGGTCTTGAGCTCGGTCTTGAGAATCTTGCCGTTGGCGTTGCGCGGCAGGGGCTCGGGCCAGAACCGCACCTCCACCGGAACCTTGAAGGCGGCGAGGCGCTCGCGCACCCACTGCCTCAGCTCGGCCTCGCCGGCGGTTCCGCCGGGCTTCAGGTGGACCACGGCGGCGGGCTCCTCTCCAAGGGTCTTGTGGGGAACCCCGACCAGGGCGGCGTCCATCACGTCCGGATGGTCGAAAAGGACGTTCTCGACCTCGACGCAGTAGATGTTCTCGCCGCCGCGGATCAGCATGTCCTTGGCCCGGTCGACGATGAACATGAAGCCCTCCTCGTCCAGGCGGGCGAGGTCGCCGGTGCGGAGCCAGCCGTCGCGGAAGGTCTCGGCCGTCGCCTCGGGCTTGTTCCAGTAAAGCTTCACCACCTGCGGGCCCTTGACCCACAGCTCGCCCACCTGCCCGACCGGCAAGAGGGTGATCCCGTCGCCAGGATCGCGGATCTGCATCTCGCCCACCGGCGCGGCGGGACCGGCGCTGTCCGGCCGGGCCTCGTAGTCCTTGCCGGTGTGGCTGGTGAAGGTGGCCGTGGTCTCGGTCATGCCCCAGCCATTGCCCGGCGCAGAGCCGGGGAACACCTCGACGATGCGCCGCACCAGCTCCGGCGCCGAAGGCGCGCCGCCATAGGAGACCGAGACCAGGGAGGACAGGTCGTACTTCGCCCGGGCCGGGTGCTCGATCAGCTGCCAGGCGATGGTGGGCACGCCGCCGGTGGCGTCGATCCGCTCGCGCTCGATGATCTGCATGGCCTGCTCGGCCTCCCAGCGGCGCATGAGCACGATCTTGCCGCCGGCGTTCATGGTGGGGCCGAGGGTGGCCGACAGGCCCGTGGCGTGGAACAGGGGCACGACCAGCAGCGAGCTGCGCTGGGGCAGCTTGTGCGGGTCGCTTTCCGGCAGGGGCTGGCCGGCACGCAGGAAGTTCCGGACGGCGGCGATCCCGCTGGTCATGACGTTGGTGGTCATGTTGCGATGGGTGCCCAGGGCGCCCTTGGGCCGGCCCGTGGTGCCGGAGGTGTAGAGGATGGTCGCATCATCCTCCGGATCGATCGCCACGTCGGGAAGGGGCGCGTCGGGAAGGTCCATCCAGCTGTTGACCGGACCGATCGCTTGCTCCAGCCGGGCGGCCCGCGGGCCGGGGTCAGCGCCAGCGGGCAGGCGGGCGACATAGATCTTCTCGAGGTCCGGAAGCTCGTCCAGGTGAGGCGCGATCCGCTCCAGGCGCTCATCGTCCACCAGGGCCACCTTGGTCCCGGAGTCCGCCAGTCCGTACTGCAGCTCCGGCCCGGTCCACCAGCCGTTAAGGGGCGTCACGATCGCCCCGGCCAGGATCCCGGCGAAAAAGGCGACGGGCCACTCCGGCAGGTTGCGCATGATGACGGCGACCCGATCGCCCTTGCGCACGCCGTCGGCCTGCAGCTGGCGGGCCAGGGCGATGGTGGCGCGGGCGAAGGCCTCATAGGTCGCGCGGTCGTCCTCGTAGACGAGGAACTCGCGGGCGCCGAAGGTGCGGCCATTGAGGAAGATGTCCCGCAGGGTGGGCGGGGCGTTCTTCCACACCCGCTGGGCGACGCCACGGATCACCTTCTCCTCCATCTCGAACCGCTGGCCCGGCGCCGTCAGGCGCGCGTGCGCCTCGGCGATCGACATGACGGGCCATTCGGGAGTGGAGTCAGACGGCATAAGGGGTCTCGGCGGGAACTGGACGACGGCCGGGACCCTGAGGGCCTAACGCGACGGCGATCAAGTCAAAAAGGAAAAGGGGCGCCCCGAAGGACGCCCCCTGGAAACCGCATCAACGCCGGCTCAGGCCGAGGCGGCGTCCCGAGCCCGGCGGGCGTACTCTTCCTTCATCTCCGAAAGCTCCTTGGAGAACTTCTCCTGGGCTTCCTCGCGCAGGCGGGGGATGTGGTACTTGGGGAAGAGGTCGTTGTCGGGCCGGTAGTCCTTGAGCACCTGCTTGGCCAGGGTGACCTTGTGCACCTCGGTCGGGCCGTCGGCGATGCCCATCACCAGCGAGCTGGTGACCATATGCATGAAGGGCATCTCGTTCGAGACACCCAGGGCGCCGTGCAGGTGGGCGGCCTTTGTGGCGATGTCGTTGTAGACCTTGGGCATGGCCACCTTGATGGCGGCGATGTCCTTACGGACCATATTGTAGTCCTTGTGCTTGTCGATCAGCCAAGCCGTCCTCAGCACCAGGAGGCGGAAGCTCTCCAGGGCGATCCAGGAGTCGGCGATCTGCTCCTGGACCATCTGCAGGTCGGCCAGGCGGCCGTCGCGCGTGGTGCGGGAGACGGCCCGCTGGCACATCAGGTCCAGGGCGTGCTTGCAGGCGCCGACCGTCCGCATGGCGTGGTGCACCCGGCCGCCGCCCAGGCGCACCTGGGCGATCACGAAGGCCGCGCCGCGCTCGCCCAGCAGGGCGTCGTAGGGAACCCGGACGTCCTTGTACTCGACATAGCCCTCGTTCCCGCCGCCGATCTCGCCGCCGGCGCCGACGGCGACGTTGCGGATGATGCGGACCCCGGGGGTATCGGTGGGCACCAGGAAGATGGAGGTGCGCCGGTAGGGGTCCTTCGCGTCAGGGTCGGTGATGGCGTAGACCACCAGCACCTTGGCCCAGCGGGCGTTGGTCGAGTACCACTTCTCGCCGTTGATCACCCACTCGTCGCCGTCCAGCACGGCGCGGGTGCGGAAGGTCAGGGGGTCAGAACCGCCGGTGGGTTCCGACATGGAGAAGGCCGAGCGGATCTCGCCGTTCAGGAGGGGCCAGAGGTACTGCTCCTTCTGCTTGTCCGTGCCGTAGTGGGCGATGATCTCGGCGTTGCCGGTGTCCGGCGCCTGACAGCCGAAGATGGTGGGAGCCAGGCCGTTGCGGCCGAGCTTTTCGTTCATCAGGCCCAGCTTCAGCTGGCCATAGCCCTGGCCGCCAAGCTCGGGGCCGAGGTGGCAGGCCCACAGGCCCTGGGCCTTCACCTTGTCCTGCAGGGGCTTGATGAACTTCTCGCGGCCCAGGGGGCCGTGGGCGGCCATGCCAAGGTGGCTGAGGGGTTCGACCTCCTCGCGCATGAAGTCCTCGATCCAGTCGAGTTTCTTCTGGAATTCAGGATCGGTTTCGAAGTCCCAGGCCATGTCTTTCCTCCCGGCCGCCCGCAGGCGGCGTGGTGTTTTTCCGACTATCTGACGGCCTGAGAATTTGCGCAACGGCGGGCTTTCCCGGAAGGCGCAGGCGGGGCAAGGTCGGGGAGAGGCGCCCTGAGGGCCCAGTGGAGGAAACCGGACATGAGCACACCTGAATCCCACGGATTCTCCAGCACACGGCTGGCGCGCCTCGACCGGTTTCTGAAGGAAAAGTACCTCGATACGGGCCGGTTACCCTGCGCCCAGGTCCAGGTCCTGAGGGGCGACGACCTCGTGCACGAGAGCGTCCAGGGCCTGTCGGACCGCGAGCGGGGTCGCGCCTCCACCCGGGACGATGTCTACCGCATCTATTCCATGACCAAGCCGATCACGAGCCTGGCCTTCATGATGCTGGTCGAGGAGGGCGCGGTGGCCCTGGACGACCCGGTCGCGCGCTTCATTCCCGAGTGGAAGGACCTGGCGGTCTTCTCCGCCGGGACCGGTCCCTACCTGACGACCCCGCCGTCGCAGCCCATGCAGATGGTGGACCTCCTGCGGCATACCTCCGGCCTGACCTATGGCTTCCAGACCCGGACCAATGTCGACGCCGCCTACCGTAAGCTGAAGATCGCCGACTCCCATGGCGACCTCGACACCCAGGGCTTCGTCGACGCCCTGGCCCGCTTGCCCCTCGAGTTCTCGCCGGGAGAAGCCTGGAACTATTCCGTCTCCACCGACGTGCTGGGGGTCCTGGTCGAGCGGATTTCAGGGCGTCCCTTCCAGGACTTCCTGGCCGACCGGATCTTCGCACCCCTCGGCATGACAGAGACCGGGTTCAGCGTCCGCCCCGACCAGGCGGACCGCTTTGCGGCCTGCTACGCCCCGACCCCGCAGGGCGGCCTGACCCTCCAGGACGATCCGGCCACCAGCGCCTATCACCGCACGCCGAGCTTCCATTCAGGGGGCGGCGGCCTGGTCTCGACGGCGGACGACTACATGAAGTTCTGCCGGATGCTGGTGAACCGCGGCGAGCTGGGCGGCCATCGCCTGGTCGCGCCGGCCACCCTGCGCCTCATGGCCTCCAACCACCTGCCGGGCGGCCAGGACCTGACCATGCTGTCGCGCTCGCTCTTCTCGGAGGCGACCAACGCCGGCGTGGGCTTCGGCCTGGGCTTCGCCGTCACCTTCGACCCGGTCCGGGCCATGCTGACCTCCAGCCCTGGCGAGTACTACTGGGGGGGGGCGGCCTCGACGGCCTTCTGGATCGATCCGGTCAAGGATATCGCCGTGGTCTTCCTGACCCAGTTGATGGGCTCGTCGACCTACCCGATCCGGCGCGAGCTGCGGACCCTGGTCTACTCGGCCCTGATGGAGCCCTGATGGAAGCTCAAGCCGGGGTCAGGGGGTGTCCACCCGGGGCGGGGCCGCGGCGAGGTTGGGTTCAGGCTCCCCACTCCTGGGGGCGAAGGCGGCCAGAAGGCTCGACTTGCGCCAGTTGCCCCAGCGGTACCAGGCCAGGGCCAGCAGGCAGGAGGCGATCGACCCGATTGGGAAGCTGATCCAGACGGCGTCGGCGCCCAGCCAGGGCTGGAGCAGGGTCGCCACCGGGATGCGGATGCCCCACATGGCGATGATCATCGAGATCAGCGGCGGCCAGACCGAGCCGGTGGCCCGCACGATGCCCGAGAGGATGAAACTCATGCCGAAAGGGATGAATCCCCAGAGGACGAAATAGTTGATGTGCTGGGCGATGGGGATGGAGGGGCTGCCCTCCGGCAGGAAGAGCCGGGGCGCCAGGGGCCCGGCCGCATAGATCAGGAGGATCGGCAGGGCGCTGAGCAGGGCGGCGTAGCCAATGCCGGTCTTGGCCACCTGGTCCACGCGGTCCATCCGCCCGGCCCCGACGTTCTGGGCCGCCATGGACGAGACCGCCATGCCGAGGGCCATGGCCGGCATCTGGACATAGGCCCACATTTGCATGGCCACGCCGTAGGCCGCCGCCGTGGTCGAGCCATAGCTGTTGACGAAGCTGGTCATCGTCAGGGCGGCGAAGGACATGATGAACATCTGCAGGCCCATGGGCAGGCCCTTGAAGACCAGGCTGCGGATGATGCTGGGATCGGGAATCAGGTTCCGAAGTTCACCCGGCCGGGGGATCAGGATCGAGTCCTTCCGGTGCAGCCAGAAGATGATCGCCGCAAGGGTCAGCCCCTGGCAGATCAGGGTGGCGGAGGCGGACCCGGCGATGCCCATCCGGGGAAACGGCCCGAACCCGGTGATCAGCATCGGATTGAGCACGACCTCCATCGAGATGGCCAGGAGGGCGAAATAGAAGGGTGTCCGAGAGTCCCCCGTCCCTCTCTGCGCCATCTGCACGAAGGAGAAGAAGTACATGATGGGGATCGCCATGAAGATGACCCGCAGATAGGTCGTGGCGTCCGCCCGGGCGTCGCCCGGGGTGCCCATGGCGGCCAGTATTCCCGGCGTGGCCAGGAAGCCTGTAAGGCCGACCAGCAGGGAGATGGCCAGGAAGAAGATGATGCAGGTGCCCACCACGCGCTTGGCGAGCTCGCGGTTCCCAGATCCGATCGCCTGCCCGATCAGCAGGTTGGCGGACATGGAGACCCCGAACATGGCCCCCATCATCAGGAAGAAGACCTGGTTGGCGTTGGTGGTGGCGGTCAGGGCGGCTGGCCCCAGGACATGGCTGACCCAGAAGGCGTTTGAGGTGCCGCTGAGGGACTGGAGGATGTTGGTGCCCAGCACCGGCAGGGCGAAGGTGACGAGGGTGGGGCCGATGGGGCCCGTCGTCAGGTCCGGCATGCCGGGCCGCCGGCCCGGTCCGAACCCACCGGGTCCGCCGGGGCCTCCCGGGCCGCGGGGCGGGCCGCCGCCGAAGCCCCCTGAGGGGCCCTCGCGTCTGACGACCGAAGCCTCCATGCCCTGGCTCTTCCCTGGTCTGCGGGCCTGTCTCCCCCGGGGAAGCCGGCTCGCGGGGGCGTCCCGCGGCGGGGCGGCCCTTCTTGCGACTCCACTCTAGGCCCCGACGCAGGGCGCCTCAACCCGCCCGGCGGATTCCCTTGCGTCCCGAACGTCGCTAGGAACGGGTGAAGGTTCTTGAAGGCAGGTCCCCAGATGAAGCTCATCGTCACCGGCGGCGCAGGATTCATCGGGTCGGCCGTGGTCCGCAGGGCCGTCGGCGAAGGACGGCAGGTGGTCAACCTGGACGCCCTCACCTATTCCGCCAGCCTCGACAACGTCGCCTCCGTGGCGCGGTCTCCCGGCTATGTCTTCGAGCACGCCGACATCTGCGACGCCGCCGCGGTGGCCGCCATCTTCGAGCGCCACCAGCCGGACGCCCTCATGCACCTGGCGGCCGAGAGCCATAACGACCGGGCCATCGACGGCCCCATCGACTTCGTGCGCACCAATGTCCTGGGGACCGCCGTCCTGCTGGAGGCCGCGCGACTCTACTGGTCCGCCCTGCCCCCGGGCCGGCGCGAGGCCTTCCGTTTCCACCATGTCTCGACGGACGAGGTCTTCGGCGCCCTGGGCGAGGACGGCGCCTTCAGCGAGGCCACGCCCTACGACCCCAACTCGCCCTACTCCGCCTCCAAGGCCGGCGCCGACCATCTGGTGCGGGCCTGGGGCCGGACCTACGGCCTGCCGGTGGTGATCACCAACTGCGCCAACAACTACGGCCCCTTCCAGTTCCCGGAGAAGCTGATCCCGACGGTGGTGGTGCGGGCCCTGGAGGGCAAGACCATCCCCGTCTACGGCGATGGCCGGCAGGTCCGCGACTGGCTGCACGTGGACGACCACGCCGAGGCCCTGCTCACCGTTCTGGACCGCGGCCGGCTGGGCGAGACCTACTGCATCGGCGGCGACTCCACCCGCCGCAACATCGAGGTCGTACGCATGCTCTGCGAGGCCCTGGACCGCCATGCCCCGGCCAACACCCCGCACGCCGACAAGATCACCTTCGTCACCGACCGGCCGGGCCACGACTTCCGCTACGCCATCGACGCCTCGAAGATCCGCGACGAGCTGGGCTGGGCCCCGCGCACGCCGGTCCCCCAGGGCCTGGACGAGACCGTGCGCTGGTACGTCGAGAACCAGGCCTGGTGGCAGGCCATCCGCGACCGCGGCTTCGCCTCCGAACGCCAGGGCCTGTCAGGCGGCGGGTGAGGCCTCCGGAGCCGGAGCCGGGGCCACGGCCGGGCCGTCCTTCAGGGCGCGGAGCGACCGATAGATCGTCACCGCCAGGACGACGGTGAAGATCGAGCTCGCGAATGAGACCGCAAGATTAAGTAGGAAGAAGACGCCGGTGAGCGGCGAAAGGGCGATGTCCGGGTCGCTATCCAGGGGAAGGCTCGTCAGGAGGGACGCCGGGAAGAAGAGAAGCCCCGAGAGGATGAAGAGCCCGAGGAGTCGCCAGCGGTTGCCCCGGGTCAGGTCCCGGCTGCGCCGGAGCGCGTCGCCGAGGTCCTTCCCCTCGAAGATCATGGCCATCGGCGCCATGCAGAAGGCGAGGGCGATCATGATCCCGGGAACGATGAACAGGATCATGCCCAGAAGGGTGAAGATGCCGACGACCAGGGTCAGCAGGAAGAAGCTGACAAGGCTGGGCTTCGGGTCGCGCAGGACGTCCATCAGCCTCGGGTTCCGCCCCTCAGCGGAGGCGTCCGCCAGCTTGTACTGGGCGACGGCGAACCGCAGGACGATGGCGATGAACACCCCGATGAAGCCAAGGATCAGGGGCGCCATGGCGAGCCCGAACGGCAGCGATTCCGGATCAAGCCCAAGGCCCCTCTGCAGGGCAAGTCCCAGTCCGGCGAGCGGTATGGCCATGGCGACCAGCCCGGCGACGGTGACGCCGATGAGAAGCAGCATCAGGAGCGCCAGCGGGCCCAGAGCCTTGAGGAAGGCCCTGCAGGTCTTTTCGAAGGTCGCGATGACGGGAAGCTTGCTGGGCGCAAACGAAATGTCGGTCATACGGGGACTCCTTCAGACCAGCGGCGCCGGGGCCGAGGCCTCATTAAGACGGCGCAGTTCGAGGAAGGTGTGGGTCACGACAATCGTCCCGAAGACCCCCAGGAGGCCCCCCGCCGCCGCAGACACGACCGGGGCCACAAGGGCCCCGATCCCGGCGGTCGGGATCTCGCCCAGCAGGCCGGCTGCGGTGTAGAAGAGGAGGAGGATCAGCACGAGCCCGAGCAGCCGCCAGCGGTTCCCGCGGGTGAGCTCCCGGCTGCGCTTCAGGGCCTCCATCGGAGGCCGGTCCTCCAGGATGCAGGCGACGGTCGAGACCGTAAGCATGACGGCGAGGAACACCCCGGGGACAACCAGAACGATCAAGCCGAGAGTAACGAAAATCCACACCAGTAGGGATGTCAGAAACACAGGTAGGAACTTCGGCAGGGCCGCCTGTACGGCCGGCACGAACTCCGTACCGGCGTCGGCGCCCAGCGGCCCCGTCGTCGCCCGCACCGTCAGGATGTCCGTAACCGCACCGACCGCGAGAGTCAGCAGGATCCCGATCAGCAGCAGGGGGCCGTTCGCCACCAGGCCGGGAAGGCCAAACATCAGGCCCGCGAAGACGAAGAACAGGAGCTTGGACTGAAAGGTTGCAAAGGCCTGGCTGAAGATAGCCCCGACATTCAGCTTTCCCGGCGCCATGGTGATGTCGGTCATTGTGTCCTCCCCAGGGCCCTTCAACGGGCCGGGGTCAGTAACGCACAGTCCGGGCGCCCCGTCGAGGGCGCTACAGGCGTCCTGTACACCCCTCCAGGGCGGCGGCGGGCTCGGCCCCTTCCAGGTGGATCAGCGACCAGACGGCGAGGAAAAGCAGGGGCCAGGCCCCCTTGCCGCCCGGCGCGAAGGCGGCGGCGACCGCCTCGGGGGTTCGCAGGCGCCGGATGGTCTCCACCTGGGCTACGCGGGGGGCGATGTCGGCGGCGCGGGGCGCGATCCAGGCCTCGACAGGAACCGTGAAGCCCTGCTTCCGCGCCCAGGGGGCCGCCGCTGGGCAGGTCCGCGCCAGCCAGGCCCTGAGCAGGTACTTGCCGAACCGGCCGCGCACCTTGAAGCGATCCGGCAGGGTGAAGGCGAAGTCAGCGACCTCTGGGTCGAGGAACGGGGTGCGCCCCTCCAGGCCGTTCGCCATCAGGCAGCGGTCGAGCTTGATGAGGAGGTCGTTGGGTAGCCAGGTGGCCACGTCCGACCACTGGGCCGACTGCAGGGTCGACAGGCCACGGGGCGGGCGTCCAGCCTCCCGCCAGCGGGCAAGGACCTCAGGACGGTCGGGGCGGGGGTCGGCGGGGCGACCGCCCAACAGGGCGGGCCGGAGGGCGCGGCGATAGCGGCCATAGCCCCCGAAGAGTTCATCGCCCCCCTCCCCCGTCAGCACCACGCGCAGAGAGTCCCGGGCCGCCTCGGCCAGGCGATAGGTGGGCAGGGCGGCGTAGTCGGCGGTGGGATCATCGAGCGCCAGGGCGACCCGCGGCAGGAGACGCCAGAACTCGCTCTCATCGAAGCGCACCTCGCGCCAGTCGAGGTTGAGGGCGCGCGCCACGCGCTCGGCCTGGCCCCGTTCGTCCGCCGCGCCCTCGGCGTCGAAGCCGCAGGTGAAGGCTGTCACGGGACGGTCGGACAGCCGCGCCATCAGGGCGGCGATGGCGGCGCTGTCGATGCCGCCGGACAGGAAGAGGCCGTAGGGAACGTCGGACCTCTGGTGGACGCGGACGCTCTCCTCCAGGACCGCGTCCAGCCGGTCGACCAGGGCGGCCTCATCGGCCTCCCGCCGCGGCGCCCGGGCCGGAAGGCTGGGGCGGCCCGGGTGGGGCACAAGGCCGGCGGGCGTCACCTCGAGGATCTCGCCAGGGGCCATGCGCCGCAGGGACGGGAAGATGGTCGCCTTCCCCGTGGTGTAGGACAGGCCCAGGAGGTCCTCGGCGGCGGAGGCGTCCATGACCGGGTCGATCAGGCCCGCCGCCAGGAAGGCGCGGGGTTCGGAGGCGAAGATGACGGCCCCGTCCCGCTCCAGCAGGTAGAGGGGCTTGATGCCGAAGGGGTCACGGACCAGCCAGGTGCGCCCGTCCCCGCCCACCAGGCAGAAGGCGTACATGCCGCGCAGCCGGCGAAAGGCGTCCGGACCCTCGCGGGCGTAGAGGTGCAGAAGGGGCTCGAAGTCGGAGCCGGTGGCCAGGATGGGGCCGAGACCGTGATCCTCCGCCAGTTCCAGGTAGTTGTAGATTTCGCCATTGCCCACCACCACCGAGCCGGCGGCGTGCAGGGGCTGCCAGCCGCCCTCCAGGTCGATGATCGACAGGCGGGCGTGGGCCAGGTTCGCGCCCGGCAGGCTCTCGGTCCGGATGCCGTCAGGCCCACGGTGCGCCAGGGCGGCGATCAGGTCCGTGGCGAGGCGCTCGCCATTCAGTACGCCGGCGATGCCGCACATCAGCCCGCCCCGTATTCGCTGAAGAGATCGCCCCACCGGGCGACGACGGCGGCCTGGGAGAATTCCCCGGCGACCCGTGCAAGGCCCGCCTGGGCCAGCCCGGCGCGGGCGGCCGGATCATCCAGCAGGGCGCGGGCGGCCCCGGCCAGGGCGGCGGGATCGTCCACCGGGACCAGCCGGCCGTCCTCCCCGTCGCGGATCAGGGCCGCCGGGCCGGTGGAGGCCGCCGCCACCACGGGCAGGCCGTGGGCCCAGGCCTGGATCACCACATTGCCGAGGGGCTCGTAGCGGGAGGGAAAGACGCACAGGTCCGCGGTGCGGTAAAGGGCCGAGGCGTCGGTGCGCCAGCCCAGGAAGCGCACCCGGGAAGCCAGGCCCAGGCTCTCGGACAGGGCCTTCAGCCGCCCCTCCTCGGGGCCGGCGCCGGCGATCCAGAGGAAGGCGTCGGGCAGGCGCACCAGGGCCTCGAGCGCCACGTCGTGGGCCTTGGCCTCATGCAGCCGACCCATGGCCAGCAGGAGGGGCGCATCGGCAGGGGTGTCGAGGCCGGCCCGGTCGACGGGCCGGGCGTCCTCGGCGGGTGCGGCGAAGTTGGGGATGCAGCGGACCCGCCCGGCTGGCCAGCCCTGGGCGACGATCCAGTCGGCGATGTCCTCGGTGTTGGCCACCAGGGCGTCGAAGCCGCGATAGTACTTGAGGTTGTAATAGCCCCCCAGGCGACCCACCCGGGCCCAGGGCCCTTTCGGCGTGTGGCGGGCGGCCCGGTTCATCCAGGCCAGGGCGAGGCGGGTTCCCGAACCACGGGCGAACCGGCCCGCAAGGGGGGTGGTGAGCAGGTCGAGGGGGCCGCCGAACCTCAGAACCCGGGTCGGGACCCCAGCCGCCGTGAGCGCCGCCTGCCGGTGCGCATTGCCGCGGATCGCCGCCGACTGCGCCAGCCCGGTTCCGGACAGGGCCGTCACCAGGTCGACGAAATAGGTCTCAGCGCCGCCTTCGCCGGCCGTTCCCAGGAGATGCAGGACGCTCATCGCAGGACGGAACCTAGCAAGCCCTGCCCCGCTTCCCAAGCGGCTTGAAGCGCGCCGCGCCAGACCCTATAAACCGCCCCTCGCCGAAAGGCCCGGCGGCTGGGTAGCTCAGATGGTTAGAGCGGTGGATTCATAACCCACAGGTCGGCGGTTCGATCCCGCCCCCAGCTACCAATCCGGTACACTTCATCGCCATCATGATCCGGGGTCATTTCGCCGGGACGGATCCGCGGGCTTCGCGGCGCATGAAGACCCTTCGGCTTTCATCGAGACCCCGGGCCTCATGGTCGCTCTGGATGGCTTCCAGTTCGGCCGACAGGACGTCGATGACCTTGAACCCGATCCGCTCGTACCAGGGCGCATTCCAGGGAATGTCCCGGAAGGTCGAGAGAATGACGGCTGACAGGCCCGCCTCATGCGCCAGGGCCTCGGCCCGGTCCAGCAGGGCTGCGCCGAGGCGTCGCCCGGCGAACGCCGGCAGGACGTCAAGCTGCTCGACGTAAAGAGCCACGTTGAGGGCGCGGAACCGAATGGCGGCGACGGGATGCTGTCCGTCAAGAGTGGCGACCCACAGGCCGCCTGCTTCCAGCCGTGTGGCGAGCAGGGCCTCCGGAGCCGGTGGGTCCTCGGCGACCCAGGCTTCTCGCGTCCCCCGGAACCGCTGGGCCGCCTCGCGTTCAATCTCGCGAATGGCTGGAAGTTCGAACCGCCAGGCTGGCCGGACCAGACATTGCGCGGGCTCCGGAGGGCTCAAAGGATCCAGCCGCTTCCCAGGCTTGCGAGGGAGACGCCGACCAGGATGACCTGGTCGCCATTGCCCATGTCGACGATGACGTCCGCGCCTACCTGGCTGACCGAGTAGGACGGCCCGCCCTCCAGCTTCAGCCGGTCGCCCTCGGCGTAGGAGAAGTCGGTGATCCGGTCGATCCCGGCGCCCGCGAAGGAATAGAACAGGTCCGCGCCGGCTCCGCCGCTGATCGTGTCGTTGCCCCTGTCACCCCAGAGCCAGTCGTCACCCGCTCCGGACACGACGGAGTCATCGCCCTGACCCCCGCGGACCCAGTCGTTCCCGGCCCCGCCGTCGACCGTGTCATTGCCCATGTTGCCGTAGACGATGTCGAAGGCCGCATCGCCGAAGATCAGGTCGTTGTCCTTGCCGCCGACGACCCAGTCCTCGCCGTCGTTCCCGCGAAGGGTGTCGGCGCCCATGTTGCCGTTAATGTCGTCGAAACCCGAGCCGCCAAAGACGGAGTCATCGCCGGCGTCGCCGCGAAGGTAGTTGGAGCCCTGGGCCAGGCTGATGATGTCGTTGCCCTCCAGGCCATACACCGTGGCGTTGCCGGTCTGGGAGATGCTGTCCGCGCCAGTCGTGCCGCGGATGTGGTCCCACTCCACCACGAAGTAGAGGCTGTTGGCGGGGTTGATGTCATTCCACTTGAAGGCTGTTCCGATGCCGCCGGACGGCTGGGGCCAGGACTGCAGGCCAAAGGCCATGGCGTCCTGCACGCCGCCATAGTTGTCCGGCTCCACCCCCAGGGCGCCGGCGCCCCAGTTCGAGTATCCGGAGGTCACCAGGGTCCCGTCGCCCCAGCGCCATGTCCCCTCGACGTCGGCGTCCGAGCCCCCCAGCCAGAGGTAGCGGGCGCCGCCTCCGTCAGCCGCCGACGGCGCCAGGTCGAGGCCGGTCGTCAGCTGGGTCATGGACACCAGGGCCTGGTTCTCAGCGGCGCTGGTAATGTAGGCGAGGTGCCCGCCCTGGCTCTCGGCCCAGGCCTTGGCCGCCGCCCAGGTCATGGCGGTCTTGACGATCTGATAGGTGTGTCCGGCGTAGTAGTACGTCCCCACGGTGCGGGCTCCTCAAGCGTTGTGTCGGACCGACAAGAAGCGGCTCGGGTAAACGCCGGACCAAGACACAGGGCTAAACGGCGTTAACCTTTCACCGCCTCGCCCAGGACGTTCCAGCCGGCGAACCTCGGGACATTGGGCAGGAAGTCGCACTCGGCGCCTGAGGTTGGGAATCCGGCCCCCTCCAAGAGGGGAAGGATGGGTCGGGTCAGGCGGCAGCCGCCGGCCAGGCGCTTCCAGACCGGCTCTATCCGCCTCTGCCACCGGGCGACGCCTGGCTCAGGCGCCAGGCCGTGCTCGCAATAGAACAGGCGGCCTCCGGGCTTGAGCACCCGCATGGCTTCGGCAAGGGCCCGGTCCGGCGCATGCACCGAACAGAGGGTGAAGGTGCAGACAACGCTGTCGAAGCTGGAAGACTCAAAGGGCAGGTCCTCGGCCACGCCCGGCAGGATCTCCACCGCAAGACCCTCGGGCCGGGGCGCCGCCTCGGCCAGGTCGCGGAGCTCGGCCGCCGGATCCACGCCGCTGACGGAAATGACTTTGGCCGGATCGTAGAAGGCGAGGTTGAGGCCCATGCCCACGCCCAGTTCAAGCACCCGGCCGGAGGCGCGCGGCACCAGGCGCGAACGCTGTCGCATCATCTGCGGCCCTGAACAGGCGCAGGAGAGGAACTTCGGAAGAATCTTGCGTTCGTACCAGCTCGCCATTCCCAGCCTCCCTCGCCTCAAGGGGGCAGCATGGCCCGCCCCGTCGGCGCTGCAAAGGGGTCAGGCTGCGGCGACGGCGCCGTCGGCGCCGAGGGCAAGGGTATCCCGCACGACCTGGAGCAGTTGGTCGGGCTTCATCGGCTTCTCGACCACGCCGTTCATCCCGGCGCCCAGATAGGCCGCCGTCTCCTCGGAGTCGGCGTTGGCGGTCAGGGCGATGATCGGTGTGCGGCCCACCGGCTCAGGCATGGCCCGGATCCGCCGGGTGGCGGCGACGCCGTCCATCCGCGGCATGCGGATGTCCATGAGGATCAGGTCGAAGCGCCCGGAGGCGGCGGCGGTCACGGCCTCCTCGCCATCCTCGGCCGGCTCCGTCGTGCAGCCGAACATGCTGCACAGGGTCTCGGCGACCATGCGGTTGGTGGCGTTGTCGTCGACCACAAGGATGTGGGCGGCGCGGTCCGTGCCCGCGACCTCGGCGGGCCGCTCAGGCGGCTTCTCGGCCCGGAAGGCGAAGCTGAGGGTTTCGCCCTGGCCGGGATTGTGGAGGGTCCGCGCCCGGCCGCCCAGGCGACGGAGAATGTGGCGGCCCAGCATGAAGCCCATGGCGGCCTCCAGGCCGAACATGGCTTCGATCTCGCGCACATCGACCTCGAAGTCCGCGCGGGGGCCTCCGGACGCTGAGCGCACCCGGCCCTCCAGGATGACGTCCTCGCCGGATTCCCGCACGCGGAGCATGGCTTCCACCGCCCCGCGCTGGACGCCTGAGAGGGCATGGGCGAGGAAGCCGTCGAACACCTGCAGGGTCCGGTCGGCGTCAATCATGGCCGCGCCTTCGGGGGGGCCGTCATACGATACGAGGAGGGTGATGCCGGAGCCGGCCAGTCGGCTGCGCCAGCGGTCGTCCAGCCGGTCGACGAGGTCGCGCAGGGCCACGGGGCCAGGCGTGAGCGCGAGAGTGTCGGACATGGCGGCGCGAATGTCCGAAGAGGCCGCCGTGATCCGCCGGACGGACTCCGCCGCCGCCGCCACGCCCTCGACGCAGGCCCGCGCATCCGCGGGCGGCAAGGGGCCGGCCAGGCGAGTGGTGAGCGCCAGAATGCAATCCATCTGCTGACGGATCTCCTGGGTCACGCGGTCGAAGAGATAGTCCGGGGCCGACATGTCGTTCGGTGAGCCTTCTGCCTCGGGCAAAAGCCGTAAGGGGGCAGTCTTTCCCTAAAGTTAAGACTGAAACAATCCGGCCGCGAACTCCCGGAAAAGCGAAAGGGGCCCGCGGTCGCCCGCGAGCCCCTGAACACGGGCCCGGCCGGATCACCCGGCCGGATCTGCGCTTACCAGGTCTTGGAGACGCCGACGCCGAAGGTCCGCGGCTCGGTGTAGAAGGCGTTCCGGTACAGACCCGACGAGTCATCCGTCAGGTAGGTGTCGGTGATCACCTCTTCATCCGTCGCGTTCTTCACGAAGGCCTCGACAGACCAGCCATTGTCGGCGTTAGCCACCGAGAGCGTCAGGTTGACGTTGCTCCAGGCCTGGATCTCGTCCGGACCGGAATTGTAGATCCGGGCGAAGCTCTCAGTCTGGTGGTAATAGTCGGCGCGGGCGACGGCGGCCCAGCCGTTATCCATTTCCATCGTGTACTGGGCGCCCAGCGACACCGTGAAGTGCGGCGCGTTCGGCAGTTCCTTGCCCTTCAGGTTCACGTTGACACCGTCCGAAGCCGGCCCGAACGCGCCCGAGCAGGCCCCGAGAAGGTTGAAGGGGTTGTTGGTGGCGTTGGAGACCGACAGGGCGGTGCCCGCCGTCGCCTTGGAAACCACGCAGTTGGAAGCATTACTGGCCTTGACGACCATCAGGTTGGGATCGCCCTGGGTACGGTCAAAGACGTCGATCGAGGTCCCGCCGGTGATCTCGCTTTCCAGCCAACCGATGCTGGCGTTGAAGCGCAGGGGCTGGATCGGGTTCCAGATGGACTCCAGCTCGATGCCCTTCACCTTGGCGTCGATGTTCTCGTTGATCGAGGTCCGGTTCACGATCTTCGACACCTGGTAGCCGGTGTAGTCGTACATGAAGACGGTACCGTTCAGCTGGAGGGTGCCGTCCAGCAGGGTGTTCTTCGCGCCGATCTCGTAGGCGTTGATGAACTCAGGCTCGAAGGTCGCGTTCAGGCCCGTGCAGTTCTGCGAGCAGGCCGGGTTCAGGCCGCCTGCCTTGTAGCCGCGCGAGTAGAAGGCATAGATCAGGGACTGGTTGGTGAAGGACAGTTCCGGCTTCCAGTCGAAGCCAAAGCGGCCCGTCATTTCCTCGAAGTCCACGGCCAGGACCGGGGGGGTTCCGGCGGGCGGCCCGATGAGGCCAGAGGCAGGGATACCCTGCGCAGAATTCCCGGGAACGCCAAGCGTCACAGCGTAGTTCTTCTGTTCCTTCTCGTCCTTCGTCCAGCGCAGACCCAGGGTCCACTTGAAGTTCTCGGCCATCTCCCAGTAGACCTCACCAAAGACGGCGGTCGAAGTGAGAGAATAGGGCGCAAAGCTGTCGAAGTAGTTGTGGCCAGAGCGGTTCGGCTCCTTGTTCGGATCAATACCGACACAGCCATTCCCGGTGGTGCAGTTGGCATTTCCCGTATTCAGGAAATTGTTCACCTGATACCAGGCCGTGCCAGTATTGAACATCACGTAGTAGTCACCCTCGGCCGTGAAGTCGAGGTAGAGGGCGCCGACGTTGAAGTTCAAGGGACCGTCGAAGGACGACTGGAGCCGGATTTCCTGGTTGAACTGCTTGTTGGACGAAGCCGAGATATCGCTCGTCGTAAAGCGGTTGGCTGGCCCGTTCTGCGGATCGTTCACAACGCCGTTCGGGAACAGGGCCGGATAGATCACGTTCGGGTAGGCCGGGCCAACCGCGGCAAGGGCGTTCACCGGGTTCGGCGCGGTGTTGAAGTTCACCGACGGCGTGTAGCGGTTGTAGTCCTGGCGGGTGTAGAGCCGGGTGCGGGCCTGGTTGGTCAGCGAGGTCAGCAGCAGGTTGTCGGTGACGTCCCACTCCAGGTGGAGCTGAACGATGTCGGTGTCCGCGCGGTAGATCGGGTCAAAGGTCGACTCGATGTCGCGGACGTCCTTGATCTGCATCTTGCCGGCGTAGGCGTCTCCCGTCTGGAAGCCGCCAAGGGCGCCAAAGAGGCCGCCCAGGGTCGCCTGGGAGTTCACCGTGCCGAGACCGTCCGCGGCGTAGAGCGAGGTGGCGCGGCAGCCCTGGCTGAAGAGGCCGCGCTGGACCTGGGCGATGGCGGGCACTGCGGAGAAGGCCACGCCGTTGACGTTGGCCGGTCCCACGTCCTTCGAGCAGAACTGCTTGCCGATCCGCGAACGGGAGTCATCTTCGTGGAACTTGTCGTAGACGACGATGGCCTTGAAGGTGTCGGTCGGCTCGAACTTCACGCTGGCGCGGTAGCCGTACATGTCGCGGGAGTCGGCGTCATTGCCGGTGATGATGTTCTCGCCGTAACCGTCGCGCTTCAGGTAGGCGCCCGCGAGACGCACCGCAAAAGCGTCGCTCAGGGGCACGTTGACCATGCCGCGAAGCTTGATCGAGTTGTAGTTGCCGTACTCGCCCCGGGCCATGCCCTCGAGCTTGTCGGACGGCTTGTTGGAGATCAGGTTGACCACGCCGCCGGTGGCGTTCCGGCCGTACAGCGTGCCCTGCGGGCCGCGCAGGACCTCGACGCGCTCGACGTCGTAGAACTCGGTCTCGAACAGGTTGTTGGAGATCAGCGGGGCGTTGTTCAGGTGGATGCCGGTGCCGGCGTCGCCCGAACCGGCCACCAGCTTGGAGCCAATGCCGCGGATCTGGAAGTTGTAGCCGGTGAAGTTCCCCTTGGAGAAGTTCACGTTCGGGATCGCGAGCACCAGGTTCGGACCGCCGTCGATCCGAGACTTCTGGAGGGCGTCCTGCGAGAAGGCGGACACGGCGATCGGCACGTCCTGGATGGACTCGGCCTTCTTCTGGGCGGTGACGACCAGTTCCTCGATGGTGGCGACGTCCTCGGCGGCGAAGGCCGAGGAGGCGACGCCCGCCATGGCGAGGGCGGAAGCGCCGGCAACGAGCAGCGCCTTCATCTGATGGGTCTTACGCATGCAACTCCTCCTGACGGGGCGGCCTTTGTAGGTTCGCCGCCTCCGGTTTCAGCGCCCGCCCGGGGGCGGGGGTTCGCCAGCGGGACGCCGGCTATGGTGCGGATGTCAGGTGAGGAGGGTCGCAAGTCAACGGGCGCCGCAGCGTAAACTGGACGCCTCGCCTGCTTTGGACTGACAATGTTGCCGGAAAGCCCGAAAGTTTCGACATTTCTGTCAGAAAAGAGGGCTTTCAGGTTGAAACGGTTTCGCCGTGAGCCGGCCGCCCCTGCGACTCAGGGGCGGCCGGAACCGGTCAGAACTTGTACTGCAGCTCGATGCCGTAGATCCGGGGCGGAGCCACCGAGTAGCTCTTGGTGATGCCCTGGACCTGGGGGGTCGTGGCGCCTGTCGCCGAGAGGATGTAGCCCGCCTCCCGGTTGCCGACGGCGCCCGCGTCGTAGCTGATGTTGTCCGTGAGGTTCTTGCCGTAGGCGATGATCTTGTAGCGGTTGTCCGCAGAGGACCATGTCAGGCGGGCATCGATCTGGTCCCAGTCCGGAGCCTCGGTGTACCAGCGCTGGAAGACCGTGCCGTACTGCTTGTCCCGCCAGAAGTAGCTGAGCGACCCGGCGAGGGAGCCAGCCTCGAACTCCCAGGTGTAGTTGACGTTCAACGCCACCTTGTTCTTGGCCGCGTTGGGCAGGGCGCTGCCCTCGAGGCTCTGCGTGCGGGTATAGTTCACGCCCGCCGTGGGGGTGTAGGCGTCGACCGGGCAGGCCGTCACGCCGCCTGTGACCACCGCGCACTGGGCGAAGGTCAGCAGGGGCTTCGCCTTCGGGTCGATGGCCGTCGGGTCGACGGAGTCGACCGCCGTCCCCTCCTGGATCTCCGTGTTGTTGTAGGAGTAGTTGAACAGGATCTGGAGGTTGTCGATCGGCTGCCAGGTCGTCTCCAGCTCAAAGCCCTGCGAGATGGACTTGGGCACATTGTAGAAGTCCGTTGCCGTCGTCGGCCCCGGCCCGAAGGCTGGCACCGCGCCCGTCGATACCCGGGTGATGGGGATCTGCAGGTTATCGTACATGTAGTGGAACAGGGCCATGTTCGTCTGGAGGGTCGGCCCAAAGTTCTTCTTCAGTCCAATCTCAAAAGAGTCGACCATCTCCTTGTCGGTAGTCGGGAAATAACTCAGAACTGTGAAGATACCGATGTTAAAGCCACCCGCCTTGTATCCCTTGCTGTACTTTCCGTAGAGCATGGTGTCTTCGTCGGGCTTCCATTCCAGGCCCGCAGTTCCCGTCACGGCCTCCCAGCTCTGCCGCTGACGCCGCGTGGCGAACCCGGTGGCGGGATCATAGGTCGTCGGTCCCACCACGCCTGGCTTCAGGACGTCGCCCGACGACACGACGCTGCCGAGCTGGGTCAGGTCGATGATGGGCGGGACGCCGAGGGCGGAGAAGTCGCATCCCGGCACCGCAAAACAGGTGATCCGGACGGACTCCTGGCCCCACTTCTCGTCGTGCGAGTAGCGCAGGCCCAGGGTGGTCTTCCAGGTCTCATTCAGCTGCCAGTCGACCTGGCCAAAGACGGCGTACGACTCCGAATGGACGTCCGGACGGTTGTCGAAGCGCCGGAAATCACCGGTCGTCGCGGGGCAGACGCCGCCTGTCTGGGCGCAGAGGAAACCGAAGGCGAACGGACCATTCCACTGGGGCTGCCGCGGGTTGGTCGTGTAGACCGGCTGGGTGTAGTGCTGCTTGAAGTAATAGGCGCCGGCAACCCACTGGAGAGGGCTATCATTTGTCGAGATCACATTGATCTCATGGCTCCAAAAGGAGTTGTCCTCCTGATAGTTGAAGGCCTCGCTGGGGTTGATCACCAGGGGCCCGCGGGCCCCCAGGGCCGGCAGCGTGTAGGAGGCGATCGGCGCAGCGCGGTTGGTGTCGGTCGTGCCCTGCAGGATGTAGTGATAGTGCACCCCGCCGGTCAGGTATTTCACGTCGAAGTTGTCGGCGTGATAGATCCACTCGTTGGCGATGGTCAGGGCCACGGGCAGCGTGACCTTGTAGGGCACCTGCCGGGCCATCTTCCAGGGGCTTTCCTTGGCGGGGTTCGAGCAGCCCGTGGGATTGAGGTTCACCACATTTGTGACGCCCGTCGCAATCGGGCCATTGTAGCAGGCGAAGCCCTGGTTGGGCTGGGTCGCCCCGGGGGGAGAGAAATAGGTCGGCCAGTCATATGGCGTCCAGTTGCCGGAGGCGGCGCCCGGACCGCCCGCACCGTTGCGCCACTGGGTGCCGATGACCTTCAGCCAGGTCTCGAGCTTGTCGTTGAAGTCGATCTTGACCTGGAGCTCGGTGGTCCACTCGTTCCGGACGTTGCCCTCGTCAGGCATGCCCGGGACCATGTTGTCTATCCAGCCATTGCTCTGGTTGAACCAGTTACCCGAAAGGCGGATGCCGATCCTGTCATTGAGGGGAAGCGAATAGGTCGCCTCCAGGCTGGTGGCGCCGTAGTTGTCGACGCCAAAGCGCGCTTCGCCGCCAGCCTCCTTCGAGGGACGCTTGGAAATGATGTTCAGGGCGCCGCCGATGGAGTTCCGGCCGTAGAGGGTGCCCTGCGGTCCGCGCAGCACTTCGACCCGGTCAATGTACATGGTGGAGGCGCCGGCCCGGACTGCAAAGGTCTCGTAGATGCCGTCGGCATAGTTCGCGACCGCGGCGTCCGCGGACAGCACGTTGGTCAGGCGGCCCACGCCCCGCAGGGACACCCGGTCGGTCGAGCTGTTGTACTGCAGGCCGGGGGTGAAGTTCGTGATGTCCTGGATCGTGTTGATCCCGATCAGGTCCCGCTTGGCGGCCGAGAAGGCGGACACCGCCACCGGCACGTCCTGTAGGCTCTGCTCCCGCTTCTCGGCGGTGACGACGAGCTCCTCGATCACATTGGACGATTGGGCGAAAGCGGCCTGGGAAGTCGCCGCAATGGCGAAACCGGACGCAGAGACGCAAAGAATGCGCTTCAGACTCGACGAACTCATGACTCGATCCTCCCCCCGGTGGAAACAGCCCGGTTTTGATGATTATGTTTACTTTGTAAGCGACTCCCTTGAATCCCCGCCTGCGGGAATACTCAACATTACAGAGAGTTTAGCATGGGGAACCTAAGTCAATTCATCCTCACTCAACATTTCGTGAGGGTGCAATGCACAACAAATCGCTCCATACCGACCCTTCTGGAAACTGAATCCTTACTCAGCAAGGAAGTCCGGGATTTTGCATCGCAGCGTAAGCGAGGGTATTGAAGCGCATGATCCACACCGACCACGCCCTGGTGCTGTTCTCGGGCGGGCAGGACTCCGCCGCCTGCCTGGCCTGGGCCCTGGACCGCTATGCGCATGTGGAGACGGTCGGCTTTGATTATGGCCAGCGCCATGCGGTCGAGATGGTCCAGAGGGCGATAGTGCTGGACAGGGTGCGGCAAGCCTTCCCGGAGTGGGCGCCGAGACTCGGCACGGATCATCGCCTCGACCTCTCGGCCTTCGGGGCCATCGGCGAGACGGCCCTGACCTCGGAGCGCGCCTTCGAGATGACGGAACGGGGCCTGCCCAACACCTTCGTGCCCGGACGCAACCTCGTCTTCCTGACCTGGGCGGCCGCCCTGGCGGACAGGCGGGGCCTGGGGCGCCTTGTCGGCGGCATGTGCGAAACGGATTTCTCGGGCTATCCCGACTGCCGCCGCGACACCCTCGACGCCCTGCAGGCGGCGCTCAACCTGGGCATGGACCGGAGCTTTGTGATCGACACGCCCCTGATGCGCCTGACCAAGGCGCAGACATGGGCCCTGACCCTCGGGCTGGGCGGCCAGGCCCTTGTCGACATTGTCCTTGAGGACACCCACACCTGCTATGCTGGCGAACGCGGCGCCCGGCAGGACTGGGGGCATGGCTGCGGCGCCTGCCCGGCCTGCGAACTGCGCGCCCGCGGCTGGCGGGAATGGGAGGCGGCGGGTCGCCCTGCACTGGCCGCATGAGCTACGCGGTCAAGGAGATCTTCCTGACCCTTCAGGGCGAAGGCGGACAGGCGGGCCGGGCCGCGGTCTTCTGTCGCTTCGCCGGCTGCAACCTCTGGTCTGGCCGGGAAGAGGACCGGGCGACGGCGGCCTGCAACTTCTGCGACACGGACTTCGTGGGCATGGATGGCCCGGGCGGGGGGCGGTTCGGCTCCGCCGAGGCCCTGGCTGACGCGATCCGGGAGGCCTGGCGCGGCGGCTTAGAGGACCGGCTGGTGGTGCTGACCGGGGGCGAACCTCTTCTCCAGGTCGACCCCGCACTGATCGGCGCCCTGCACGACCGCGGCTTCAGCATCGCCCTCGAGACCAACGGCTCCCTCCCCTGCCCGCCCGGTGTCGACTGGATCTGCGTCAGTCCCAAGGGCCAGGTCCCGGTCGTTCAGATGGCGGGACAGGAGCTCAAGCTGGTTTTTCCCCAGCCGGGCGTCGATCCGGCCGCCTTCGAGGGCTGGGACTTCGAGCGCTTCCTCCTGCAGCCCATGGATGGTCCCCGGCTGGCCGAAGCCACCCGGGCGGCGATCGACTATTGCCTTTCGCACCCGCGCTGGCGTTTAAGCGTCCAGACCCACAAGACCCTCGGCATTCCCTGAGCGGTTCGCCGACCCGCCCGATATGACCCAGCGCCAGTTCGAAATCACCAAGGCCGCGACCTTTGACGCCGCGCATTACCTGACGGAGGGGCCCGAGGACCGGCCCTACCGACGGCTGCACGGTCATTCCTTCCGGGTCGAGGCCTCGGTCAGGGGCGCAGCCGACGGGCCTGTCGGCTGGGTCGCCGACCTGGCTGACCTCGACTCCGACCTGCGTGCGGCGGCGGGAGAACTGGACCACGGGCTCCTGAATGACACGCCAGGGCTGGAGCGCCCTACGCTCGAGACCCTCTGCGCCTGGTTCGCAGACCGCCTCGCGGCCCGGTATCCGGGGCTCTCGAGGATTACGGTGTCCCGGCCCACACTGGGCGAGTCCTGCACCCTGACCCTCGGCTGAGTCCCCAGACGAGGCAGGAACCCGGAAGCCATGGCGCCCCCGAAGGGCGGAGCTCCGGATGAACCCGGGAAACCCTACTTGCCCTTGCGGGTGGCCGCCTCGAACAGGCGGTTGGCCTCGTTCCAGTTCAGCACGCCCCACCAGCCCGAAAGGTAGGCCCCGCGGTTGTTCTGGTGCTTGAGGTAATAGGCGTGCTCCCAGACATCATTGGCGATGACCGGCGCGCCCTTGACCGGGGCGTCGCCCATCAGGGGGTTGTCCTGGTTCGGCGTGCTGGTCACCGCCAGGCGGTCGCCCGTCCAGATGAGCCAGGCCCAGCCTGAGCCGAAGCGCTGGGCGCCTGCGGCCTGGAAGGCCTCCTTGAAGGCTTCAAGCGAGCCAAAGTCCTTGCGGATCTGCGCAGCCAGCGCCGCAGAGGGCTCGCCGCCCTGGCCGGCGGGCGCCATCAGCTTCCAGAAAAGGGTGTGGTTGTAGTGGCCGCCGCCATTGTTGCGGATGGCCGGCGGCAGGCTCGCCACATCGGCCAGCAGGGCCTCGAGGGACTTGCCCTGCAGGGCTGGGTTGGCCTTCACCGCCGCATTGAGGTTGTTCACGTAGCCCTGGTGGTGCTTGCCGTGATGGATGCGCATGGTCTGGGCGTCGATCACCGGCTCCAGGGCCTCGTAGGCATAGGGCAGGGGCGCGAGGCTGAAGGGTTCTGCGCGGGCCGGAGCCTGGGCCGGGGCGGCGGGCGCCGAGGCCGCGAGGGCGAGCCCGGGCAGGCTGAGGGCGACGGCGGCGGCGGCGAGGCGTGCAAACATGGGCATGGGGGCTCCTGGCGCTCCGGGGGACGACTTCGGGGCAGATGGGCCCGGCCGGCCCGGTCTGCAATCTCAGGTCGCAGGAACTACCCGGCTTGCCCGCGGTGCCGCAGGAAGGCATCGGCCAGCACGCAGGCGGTCATGGCCTCCACCACCGGCACGGCCCGGATGCCGACGCAGGGGTCATGCCGGCCCTTGGTTCGCAGGTCGATCTCCTCGCCGTCGGCATTCACCGACTGGCGCAGGGTCAGGATGGACGAGGTGGGCTTGAAGGCGATCCGCGCCGTGACCGGCTGGCCGCTGGAAATGCCCCCCAGGATTCCCCCGGCATGGTTCGACAGGAAGACCGGGCCCTCAGGACCCATCCGCATCTCGTCGGCGTTCGCTTCGCCGGAAAGCGCGGCCGAGGCGAACCCGTCGCCGATCTCCACGCCCTTGGCGGCGTTGATCGACATCAGGGCCGCGGCGAGCTCGGCGTCCAGCTTGCCGTAGAGGGGCGCGCCCCATCCGGCGGGAACCCCGGTCGCCTCGACCTCGATGATCGCCCCGGTGGACGAGCCGGCCTTGCGTACCTGCTCGAGGTGCGACTCCCAGACTTCAACAATGCCGGCGTCGGGCGCCCAGAAGGGATTCTCCGTCCGCTGGTCCCAGTCGAAGCGGGACCGGTCGATGGCGTGCGGACCGATCTGCACGACCGCGGCCCGGATGGAGACACCGGGAAGGACCTTGCGGGCGACGGCGCCCGCCGCCACCCGCGCGGCGGTCTCCCGCGCCGAGGAGCGGCCTCCGCCGCGATAGTCGCGGACCCCGTACTTGGCGTCGTAGGTGTAGTCGGCGTGACCCGGCCGGTAGGCCCGGGCGATCTCGGAATAGTCGCGGCTGCGCGGGTCGACGTTCTCGATCATCAGCGAGATGGGCGTCCCGGTGGTGATCGGCCCGCCGGTGCGCTCGTCCTCAAAGACCCCGGACAGGATCCGCACGGCGTCGGGCTCCTGTCTCTGGGTCACGAACTTGCCCTGGCCCGGCCGGCGCTGGTCCAGGAAGACCTGGATGTCCTCGGCGGTCAGGGACAGGCCGGGCGGACAGCCATCCACCACGCAGCCCAGGGCGGGCCCGTGGCTCTCGCCCCAGGTGGTCACGCGGAACAGGTGGCCAAAGGTGTTGTGCGACATGCGGAAGGGTCCGGCCTAGCCGCCGTTCGCATGGAACAGCGCCAGGGTCCGCTCGCGGGCCAGCTTGGCGCTCGGCTCGTGGTAGTCGGTCCGCCGGTCGGACTGGAAGCCATGGCCCGCGTCGTAGATGTACACCCCCACCTCGGGATGCAGTTCGGCCACCCGCTCCACACCGGGCAAGGGGATGCCGTGGTCGTGAGCGCCGAAGTGCAGGATGGTCGGGCACTTCGGCTCCAGGTTCGCCTGGGTCGGGATCATGCCCCCGTAATAGCCGGAGGCGGCGGCCAGGTCGCCGGACCGGGCCGCCATGGCCCAGGTGACAGAACCGCCATAGCAGTAGCCGGTCATGAAGACGGGGCCCTTGCCCTTCAGGGCGTCGATGCAGGTCTGGGCGTCCTTGAGCGAGACCTCGAAGTCATGAAGCTGCCGGGCCACCTGGATGGCGCGCTGGATGTCTTCTTCCGAATAGGTGGCCTCGAAGCCAGGGACCTCGCGGTCGTAGAGGGCCGGGGCCAGGACCTCGTAGCCCAGGTCAGCGAAGAGGTCGCACTGCTCGCGGATGTGCTCGGTGACGCCGAAGATCTCCTGGATCAGGACCAGGCCGCCCCGCCGCTCGCCAGTCGGCTCGACGTGGTAGACGCCGATCTCGGCGCCGTCGCTCATCTGCATCCGGATCATCTGTCCGCGCATGGGCATGGCGATCCCTCCTCGCTCCCGTGTCCGGCTAGCCATACCTTTGGCGGCCCGCCTGCGCTATAGGGCGCGCATGAGCGCCAAGCCCCCCATCCCCCCGTCGCCCACCGAAGACGAGTACCTCAAGGCCGTCGCCAGCGCCGACCTTCCGCCCCTTACGGCGGAGGACCCGGTGGGCCTCTTCGCCGAGTGGCTGGCCGAGGCGGTGAAGTCCGAGGTCAATGATCCCAACGCCATGGCCCTGGCCACCGTCGATGCCGGCGGCCTGCCCGACGTGCGCATGGTCCTGCTGAAGGACGCCGGCCCCGACGGCTTCGTCTTCTACACCAACCTTGGCAGCGCCAAGGGCCAGCAGCTGGCCGCCAGCGGCAAGGCCGCCCTGCTCTTCCACTGGAAGTCCCTGCGCCGCCAGGTGCGGGTCCGGGGAATGGTCACGCCGGTCAGCGCCGAGGAGGCGGACGCCTACTGGGCCACCCGGGCCCGTCCCGCCCAGCTGGGCGCCTGGGCCTCGCAGCAGTCCCAGCCCCTGCCCGACCGCCTCGCCTTCGAGAAGGCCATCGCCGCCTACGGGGTGAAGTTCGGCCTCGGCAAGGCGCCGCGTCCGCCGCATTGGTCGGGCTTCCGCCTGACGCCCTCGCACATCGAGTTCTGGCGGGACCGGCCCTTCCGCCTGCACGAGCGGCTGGTGTTCGACGCCGCCCCGGGCGGCTGGACCACGAGCCGGCTCTATCCGTGAGCCAGGCGGCCGACGACGGGGCGGAGGTCGACGCCTTCTTCACCGCCCTCGGCGGCCGCCGGATCGAGACCGCCTGCAACCGCGTCTACCTGGCCGGCGACACGGCCTGGAAGGTCAAGCGGCCGGTCGACCTGGGCTATGTGGACTTCACCACCCTTGAACTGCGAAGACGCGCGGCCGAGCGCGAGATCGCCTTCAACACCGCCGCGGCGCCGGACATCTACCGTCGGGTCCACGCCGTCACCCGGTGCACGGACGGCCTCGAGTTGGATGGCCAGGGCCCGGCGGTCGACTACGTCGTGGAGATGCGGCGCTTTGATGAAGGCTCGGTCCTGTCGGCCCGGCCTGAGGTCGTGGACGGCGCACTTGCCGAGGCCCTCGGCCGCGAGATTGCGCGCCTGCACGCCGCCACACCCCTGCGCCCCGAGGGCGGCGGGGCGTCCGGGCTGGCCTACACCATCGACTCCAACGCCCATCTCCTCACCGGCCTGGCGGACCGCCTCGGGCGGGAAACGGTCAGAGCCGTGATCGCCGGGACAGCGGACGCCTTCGCCGCCGCCACCCCGCTCCTGGAGGCCCGCCGCCGGGGCGGGTTCACGCGCCGTTGCCACGCCGACCTGCACCTCGGAAACATCCTCCTGGAGAACGGCCGGCCCGTCCTCTTCGACTGCATCGAGTTCAACGACACGCTGTCGGACATCGACGTCCAGTACGACCTCGCCTTCCTCCTGATGGACCTCGATTTCCGGGGCCGGCGCGACGCCGCCTGCCGGGTGCTGGACGCCTGGCTGGACGAGACCGCCCGGCGGGAGGACAGGGCCCTGCGCGAAGGCCTCGCCGCCCTGCCCCTCATGATGTCGGTCCGGGCCGTGGTGCGCGCGCACGTCGAGGCCAATTCCGGCCATGACGCGACGGGCCGGGCCTACCTGGAAGCGGCGCTCCGGCACCTGCAGCCTGGGCCACCTAGGCTCTTCGCGGTGGGGGGGATGTCGGGGACCGGAAAGACCACCCTGGCCCGCGCCGCCGCGCCGCAGCTGGGCGCCTCGCCGGGGGCCGTGGTCCTGCGCTCGGATGAGATCCGCAAGCGGCTCTCAGGCGTGACCCCGACGGATCGCCTCCCGCCTGAGGCCTATGAATCGGACATGTCGGCCCGGGTGCACGAGTCCCTTTTCGCCGAGGCGGAGGATCTCCTGGCCGCGGGGCGGAGCGTGATCCTCGACGCCACCTTCCTAGACCCCGGACACAGGGCCCGGGCCGCGGACCTGGCGGGGCGGTGTGGGACGCCCCTGGGCGCGGTCTGGCTGGAGGCGTCGGTGGATCTCCTGCGCGCCCGGCTCGCCGGTCGGTCCGGCGATGCCTCCGACGCCACCCCGGAGACCCTGGACCTACAGGTCCAGCGGGCGCCGGGCCCGATTGAATGGCCTTGTCTCGGGACCGACCTTGACGTGACCGCAGCCGCGCTGGAAGCCTTTGCGCGAACCCCCGGAGCCCCGCCGAAATGAACCGTCGTCGCCTCATCCTGACTGCCGCCGCTGCGACAGCCGCCGCACAGCCTGCGCTTGCCGCCAAACCGGCGCCCCGGCTTTCGGTCAAGACCTTCGCCGAGCTCAAGACCCCCCTGCCCCTGCCATATGACGAAGCGGCCGACGCCAGAGCCGTCGTCGACCGCGCCCGGGCCCAGGCGCGACGCCAGGGCAAGCGCCTCCTCATCGACCTGGGCGGCAACTGGTGCCCCGACTGCCGCATCCTGGCCGGGACCATGGCCCTTCCCGAGTTCGACCGGTTCCTGAAGACCCACTTCGTGGTGGTGATGGTCGACGTCGGGCGCTTTGACCGGAACCTGCAGATCCCCGCCCGTTACGGGATCACAGGACGCCTGCCGGGCGTACCGGCGCTCCTGGTGATCGACCCCAAGACCGACAAGCTCCTGAATCCCGGAAACTTCTCCGCCCTGTCCAACGCGCGGGGCATGTCGCCCCAGGCCCTGGCGGACTGGGTCGCCGGCTGGGCCGCCTAAAGCCCCAGGCGGGCGGCGACCTCGTCGCCAATGGCCAGGGAGCTGGTCAGTCCGGGGCTTTCAATGCCGAACAGGACCACCAGGCCGTCCATCGCGTGCGCCTCCGGGCCTTCGATCCGGAAGTCGGGCTGAGTTTCGTCCGGGCCATGCAGCTTGGGCCGGACCCCCGCATAGTCGGGCTGTAGGGCCCCATCCGGAAGGGCTGGCCAGAACTTGCGGATGTAGGCGGTGAAGACCTCCGCCCGGGCCGGATCCACCGAATAGTCCGGTGCTTCCACGAACTCGAGGTCGGGACCAAAGACGGCCTGCCCGCCGAGATCCCGGCGATAGTGCGTGCCCAGGGCCCCGTGGATCGGCGGCGGATAGATGAGGCGGGCGAAGGGCGCCCGGCCCGATAGCCGGAAGTAGACGCCCTTGCCAAAGTGCGCCGCCGGGATGGCGGCCGCGGGAAAGCCCTCGATCCGACGCGCCACCGCCTGGGCGTCAAGGCCGGGCGCCGTGACCAGCCGCCCGGTAGTGAGGACGGTGGGATCCGCCCCGCCCGTCCGGACCCTCCAGCCGCCCCCCGCCAGGGGCTCGGCGCCCTCGAACGGCGTGGACAGGGCCACTGCACCGCCGCGGGCCTCGATCTCGCCCTGCAGGGCCAGCATGTAGCCGTGGCTGTCGAAGACGCCGCTTTCCGGTGAGACCAGCGCCGCGTCGCATTGCAGCTCCGGCTCCAGGGCGCGAGCCTGCGCCACCGTCAGGATTTCCATCCCCTCGACGTCATTGGTCCGCGCCTGGGCGAGGATGCCGTCCAGCCGGGCGAGTTCCTCCGGGCCGTTGAACACCACCAGCTTGCCGCAGCGGTCGTAGGCCACTCCGTGCGCCTCCAGGAAGGCGTAGAGGGCCCGCCGACCGGTCACGCACAGTCGCGCCTTGAGTGAGCCGGTCGGATAGTAGAGCCCGCCGTGGATGACTTCGGAGTTCCGGGCGGAGACCCCCTCGCCGATGCGCGGGCCGGCCTCCAAGACCACCGTCGACTGGCCCCTGCGGGCCAGGGCGTAGCCGCAGGCCAGGCCCACGGCGCCCGCCCCCACCACCACGGCGTCAAAGTCGAACCCGGACATGCCCCACGCCTAGCCGACTTGCCGCGGAAAGCAAGACATCGCCGCCGCCGGCCGGTATCGCGGGAGGGTATTGCGCCGGGGCGTGGTTCCGGGGCAAAAGCCTGCGCGAAGTCGCAGGGATCGGCGCCCTTTCGGGAAGATCCGTGCGCCAGACCTGCAAGGAGTCCGCGTGCCGGAGACCCTGGACGCCATCGACGCCCGGATACTGGAGCTGATCCAGAACGACGCCGGACTCTCCGTGGCCGAGATCGCCGAACGGGTCGGCCTGTCCTCCAGTCCCTGCTGGCGGCGGATCAAGCGCCTCGAGGACACAGGGATCATCCAGCGCCGGGTGACCATACTCGACCGCGAGAAGCTGGGCCTGTCCTTCGAGGTCTACTGCACCGTCAAGCTGGCCCTGCCGACCAAGGACAACCTCGACGCCTTCGACCAGGCGATCTCGGGCATGCCCGAGGTGGTCCAGTGCGCCACGGTCACTGGATCGGCGGATTACGAGCTGCGGATCGTGACCCGGGACATGCCGGCCTTCGACGCCTTCCTCAGGGAGGAGCTCCTCTCCCTCGGGCTGGTTTCGAACATCGAGAGCCGGATCGTCATCCGGTCCGTGAAAAACACCACGGCCGCGCCCCTGGGGCTCATCACCCCGCACGTCCCCGGCTAGTTCAGGCCAGTCCGGCAAGACCCCGCCGGGTCTGGAGCAGGTACTCGACCCCGGTCCAGACGGTCAGGACCGCGGCGACCCAGACCAGGCCAAGAGGCAGGAGCGGCGGCAGGGCCGGAAACAGGCCGACCCCCAACATGGCCGTCAGGGCGACCAGCTGCACCGCCGTCTTCCACTTGGCGAGGCCGGTGACCGGCAGCTTCAGGCCCCTTGAGGCCCCCACTTCACGAAGGGCGCTGACGGCGAATTCGCGGAACAGGATCAGGCCAGCCGGCAGGGCGAAGGCCGGGCCGGCGCCCGCCGCCATCAGGCCCACGACGGCGCCGCAGACGAGGATCTTGTCGCCGATCGGATCCAGGATGGTCCCCCAGACCGTGACGGCGTCGAACCGCCGGGCCAGCCAGCCATCGAGGAAGTCCGTCACCGCGGCGATGGCGAAGGCCCAGAAGGCGAAGGCCGCCAGCTGGCCCCCGGGGTCCCGGCCGGCGCCGATCGCGACAAGGGCGGCGAACATGGCCAGGGTCAGGAGGATGCGGGCGGTGGACAGGATGTTGGGAAGGGCCTTCATCAGCGCTCCTTGTGGAAGGCGGCGAATATGCGTTCGGCGAGGGCGCGGCTGACGCCATCCACCTTCTCGAGATCGTCGGCGGAAGCCCGGGCCACGCCGGCGGCGGACCCGAAGGCATGCAGGAGGGCCCGCTTGCGGCCCGGACCGATCCCGTCGATCTCGTCCAGCGGATTGCGCCGGAGGTCGGCGGCCCGCCGGGCCCGGTGGCTTCCGATGGCGTAGCGGTGAGCCTCGTCGCGCAGCCTCTGCAGGAAGTAGAGGACCGGACTCTTGGGTTCCAGCATGAAGGGCGGCTGGCCGGGCAGGAAGAAGCGCTCGAGGCCTGCGTCCCGGTCGGGGCCCTTGGCCACGCCGACCACGGGGATGTCGTCGACCCCCAGTTCGGTCAGGACCTCCAGGGCCGCACCCAGCTGGCCACCGCCTCCGTCGATCAGAACCAGGTCCGGTCGCACCGTGGTCTCGCCGGAGCCGCCTTCACGGACCAGGCGGCCGAAGCGTCGCCGAAGGACCTCGCGCATCATGCCGTAGTCGTCGCCGGGGGTGAGTTCCGTGCTGCGGATGTTGAACTTGCGGTACTGGGCCTTCTGGAAGCCCTCGGGTCCCGCCACGATCATGCCGCCGACCGCGTTGGTCCCCATGATGTGGCTGTTGTCGTAGACCTCGATCCGCTGGGGCGGCGCGTCGAGGCCAAAGGCTTCGGCAACCCCGGTAAGGAGCTTGGACTGAGCGGAGCCTTCCGCCAGCCGGCGGCCCAGAGCCTCCCTGGCGTTGGTCAGGGCCTCATCGACCAGGGCGCGCTTCTCGCCCCGTTCCGGCCTGCGGATCTCGACCTTCCGTCCCGACTTCAGGCTGAAGGCTTCGGCCAGGAGGTCAACCTCTTCGGGCTCGCAGCTCGCCAGGATGAGCTTCGGGATCGGCCGGTCGTCGTAGAACTGGCCGATGAAGGCCGCGAGGATCGCCGGGTCCGGATCAGTGCGGTCGATGCGCGGGAAATAGGCCCGGTTGCCCCAGTTCTGGCCCGCCCGGAAAAAGAACACCTGGACGCAGGCCTGGCCGCCGTCGCTGTGCAGGGCGAAGACATCCGCCTCCTCGAGGCTCTCGGGATTGACCAGGGTCTCCTGGCTAACGGCCGCCAGGGCCCGGATGCGGTCGCGGAGGCGGGCGGCCTGCTCGAACTCCATGTCATCCGAGGCCGCCTGCATCGCCTCCGACAGCCGGGTCATCACCGCCCGGCTCCGGCCGCGCAGGAAGTCCTCGGCCTGGTCCACCAGGGCGGCGTAGTCCTCAAGGCTGATCGCACCCGTACATGGGGCGGCGCAGCGGCGGATCTGGTGCAGCATGCACGGACGGGTCCGGCCCTCGTAGACGCTGTCCGTGCAGGACCGCAGGAGAAAGGCCTTCTGAAGGGTGTTGAGGGTGCGGTTCACCGCGTTCGCCGAGGCGAAGGGGCCGAAATAGTCGCCCCTGAGGGTATGGGCGCCGCGGTGCTTGCGCAGCTGGGCGGCGGGATGGTCGCGCCGGATGACGATCTCGGGAAAGCTCTTGTCGTCGCGCAGCAGGACGTTGAAGCGCGGCTTCATCTGCTTGATCAGGTTGATCTCGAGCAGGAGGGCGTCGGTCTCGGTCCGGGTGGTGACGAACTCCATGCCCCGGGTCAGGTCGACCATCAGGGCGATGCGCTGGGTGTGGAAGCGGCCCTGGGCGTACTGCAGCACCCGCTTCTTCAGCGACCGGGCCTTGCCGACGTAGAGGACCTCGCCGCCCTCGCCGATCATCCGGTAGACGCCGGGGCCGTCCGGCAGGCGGCGCACCTGGTCGCGGATCAGGGCCGCCCCGGTCAGGGGCGCGCCTTCGGCCAGGGCGTGGGGTTCGGCGTCCGGGGACATGCCCCACCTATAGGCGACTCCCGCCCCGGAGGGGACCCCGGGGAGGGGGGCCGGTCACTCGGGGGGCAAGAGCCCCTTGAGAGCCTCCAGGTAGGCGGCGAAGGCGGCCCGGCCCGGGTCCGTGATCCGGACGGTGGTGAGCGGCTTGCGGCCGGAGAAAGTCTTCTCGATGCCCACATATCCAGCCTCCTCGAGCTTCCTCAGGTGGACCGACAGGTTGCCGTCGGTGGCCGACAGGCGGGCCTTGAGCTCCCCGAATTCGGCCGCCCCGGCGCCGGCGAGATAGGCCATGACCCCGAGCCGGATCCGGCCATGGATCACCTCGTCCAGGCGCTCGATATCAAATCCCGGCTTCACCGCGGGCCTTCCTGGCGCATCAACTTCAGGCCCGGCGCAAGGCCAAGGGCGAACAGGGAGATGGCGTAGGCCAGCCAGAGCAGGGGGCTGCCGGCCAATCCGGCCACTGCGACCGAGGCGATGAAGCTGCCGACTCCGACCCGACGCAGCCATCCCGTCCGCCCGATCTGGGCCGCCGCCATCCAGCAGAGACCATAGAGGGCCAGGATGACCGACGGGAAGAGGTTGAAGACACCCCAGTCCGATGTCCGGAAGCCAGCCACCAACAGGGCGACGAAGATGACCCAGATGACGATCCCGGCCTGGGTCCAGACCGCGCCGATGGTCTCGTTGAGGGTGCTCGCCGAGCCCATGCGGCTCCGGGTCCGGCGATTGAGGAAAGGAAGGGCGAAGACGAAGGCCAGCCCGCTGGCCGGCCAGATCCAGCCGAGGGCCTGGGGCGGCAGGGGCAGGAAGCCCGCCTGGATGGCGTAGGCGAAGAGGCTGGTCAGGCCAAACAGGCCGCCGCCGAGGGCCATGTAGGGGCCGGCGAGAACGGGTGCAGCCCGCCCCTCCTCCGCCAGGGTCTTCAGATAGGCGATGTCCTCGCCGAGGGTGTTCTGGGCGTCCGTCATGGAAGGCTCCTTGGAGTTGTTGGAGCCAAGGTAGCAAACTACTCTATCATGTAAAGTGCTTTTTATCCGATCAGATACGTATGCGCCCGTGGATGATCCCTTCGTGGGCGGCGGGGTCGAGCGGGCGGTATCCACCGTCGGCTGCGCGGTGGAAGAGGGGGCCCGTCACCCGGCCCGGGTCGAAGCCCTCTTCGACCAGGTCCACCTTTCTCTGCTTGAAGGTGCCAGTGACCGCCATCTCGGGCTGGAGGCGGAGGAAGGCGGGCCGGGCGTACTCCGGCAGGTCCGCGGCAATTCTCGCGGCGAGAATGCCGATGTCGAAGTCCCCGTTGGTGACGAGGGCGGCCATGCCCGCCCTGCCGTCGGCGCCCGGCACCGCGACGCCATAGACATTGGCCTCGATCACGCCGGGAACGGCCTGCAGGCGCAGGGCGACCTCGGCGGTGGAGACGTTCTCGCCCTTCCAGCGGAAGGTGTCCCCGACCCGGTCGACGAAATAGACATACCCGTCGGCGTCCTGGCGCAGCAGGTCGCCCGTCCGGAACCAGGCGTCCCCTGGGGCGAAGACGTTCCGGAGCACCTTCTTCTCAGAGGCCGTCGAGTCCAGGTATCCCGTGAACTCCGCCCGGGGATCAGCGGAGTCGATGCGGCCAAGGCACTCACCCGCCTCCCCGGCGTCCGCCTCGGTGCAATAGCCGTCCGCCCCCCGCAATGGGGCCTCGGATTCGTAGTCGAAGCGCACGATGCGGGCGTTGAAGCGCTGTTTCAGGGGCCGTGGGATCCGACCGATGGCCCCGGCCCGGCCATCGAAGTTGAACATCGAGACATTGCCCTCGGTGGAGCCGTAGAACTCCAGGACCCGGGGCACGCCGAAGCGGCCGGTGACCTTGTCCCAGACATCCGGCCGCAACCCGTTCCCGAAGGCCAGGCGCAGCTGGTGAGATCGCTCGTCCGGATGCGGCGGCTGGTTGGCGAGATAGCGGCAGAGCTCGCCGATATAGACGAACTGGGTGCACCCCTCGCGCCGGATGTCCTCCCAGAACTGGGTGGCCGAGAACTTCGCCCTCAGCACAACGCAAGCGCCGTTCAGAAGAGCGGCGCCCATGCCGCAGAGACCGCCGGTGGCGTGGTACAGCGGAAGGGCCACGTAGATTCGGTCGTCCGGCCCGGCGCCCGTCGCCCCGGCGAAGCCGCGCATGTAGAGCTGCACCCGGACATGGGTCACCCGCGCCGCCTTCGGCAGGCCGGTGGTCCCGGAGGTGTAGATCAGCAGGGCGGTGTCCCCAGCCTTGAGCCCCTCGCGAATGGCCGCAGGCGGCGGATCGGCGGATCGCCCGGCAAGGTCCGCGGCAAGGTCGCCCTCGCCGGGCAACGGCGCGTCCAGGCTCCAGAGCCGGGGCGTGTGTTCCAGGTCGCCGAGGACGTCCTGGAGGGCGCGCGACGTCTCGGCGTCCACGATGACTTCATGTGCGCCCGCCAGGGTCAGGCAGTGGGCCAGGGCCTGGCCGGTCAGCTGGTTGTTGATCAGGGCCGAAACCACGCCGACCTTGGACAGGCCGTACCAGGCCGGCAGGTACTCGATGCGGTTGGGCAGGAAGAGGGCGACCCGGTCGCCGGGCTTCAGACCCGCCTCCAGCGCCCAGCGGGCGAACCGGTTGGCCAGGGCGTCCATCTCGCCGTAGGTCAGGCTGCGGCCTTCGAACCGCAGGGCCTCACGATCACGCCACCCTCGGACCGAAGCCTCGAGGTCATCGCAGATCCGGCGGGGGCTGGCGGGATGGATCCCCCTCACCCGCGCCAGGGTGCGATAGAGCCCGGAAGCAAAGCGAAGGTCGCGCGCAAGGGAAGCGATCATCCGGGCCCCAGTTCCTCTCCGTATCTTCAGAAGCCCGTGATCTGGCGGTGCAGGGCCCCGGTTTCAAGTCGGCGGGGAGTCGGACATCCCCGCGACCTCGACGCGATAGCGCGCCCTCAGCTTCCGGATGAAGGCCTGGTTGGCCTGATTGCGCCGGTCAGCCTTCCAGGCTTCGGCGACGTCGGGACGTACGGTCTCGAAGGGGGAGGGAGCGGCGGGGGCGCGGCGTTCGACGTACAGGATATGCCAACCGTAGGCGGACCTCACGGGGCCGCTCCACCGACCCGCGGGCGCGCTTTCCAGCTGCCTTGAGAAGGCCGGGCCAAAGTCGCGCTCGATATCGCGGACGGCGGCGCCGACAAAGGACAGGGGCAGGACAAAGGGCTGGCCCGCCTCGGCCGGCCGCGTAAGGGCCAGGGCCGCGCGGGCCCGGGCCTCCGCATCCTCATTGTCGCCGCTGAAGAAGACATGGCGGAAGGTCGCCGTCGCAGGCGAGACATAGTCGCCGGGGTGGGCGGCGTACCAGGCGCGCAGGTCCGCCTCCCTGGGCTCGGGGACCGGCTCAAGGTCTTCAGAGGCAAAGGCCATCTTCTGGGCCAGGCGGCGCCGGATGATCAGGTCGTCCCGGTCCAGCCCGAGGCGGACCGCCTCCCGGGCGAGGAGTTCCTCGTCGATCCGCTCGCGGAGCATGGCGCTCAGCTCGTCGCGGGTCGGCGGACGCTGGGCCTGGGCCTCCCAGTAGGCGACGATCTGGTTGAGCTCGGCCTCATCTATCCTCACGACCGGGCGCCGCAGGTCCCGGGCCAAGGACACGACCGCGAACAGCACGAGACCGACCAGCAGGAACTGGGTCAGCGGCTCGCGAAGGATCGCCCGCGCGACCGGCGGCAGGGTCATCAGGTGTCCTCAGGCCTTGGGATCGTACCAGATGGGCGAAGACCAGGCCCGCTCCATCACGGTCGGGGACAGGTCGGGATTGGCCGGGGTTCCGTTCCTCAGGGCGTCCCAGGTCGACCAGCGGCACGAGGGGTTCTCCAGCATGCGGACATAGTAGAAGGCCCGCTGCCGCGGATTGAAACTGGGATCCGTCCAGACCGTGCGCATCTCCACATCGCCCTTGAATCGCGTGGGCGTGCACGTGGCCAGGTCGACCGTGGCGCCATTGTCCGGACAGCGACCCGTCGTCGGATTGACCGCCAGCCCATCGGAGCAGGCCACATCGTAGACCTTCTCCTTCGCCACCCCATTCTCGATCCAGCCTTTCACGACCTGGGCGCGCTGGAGGTATCCGCCGTTGGGATCCCGCAGGCCCCAGACCAGGAAACTGGGCGCCTTGCCCTTGGAGATCATGAGATCACCGCCCATCGGCACGCCATGGGCATAGGCTTGGCGGACCGTGTCCGGTCGGGACAGGAGGTCGGAAGGAAAGTCGTAGGAAGCGAAGAAGCGAACACGGATCCGAGGGCCGGAGGTGGCGAAGGTCTCCCGGCGACGCAGGGCGTCGTAGATGGACTCCCGGGTATTCTCTTCCGCCCAGACCCCGGCAAGGCCCGAGGCCCCCCAGTTCTGGTAGCGGGTCGGCTCCTTGGGCGCCGGGTTCCAGGCCCGAGCGCCGCCAGGCGGAACCGAGCCCCTGAGGGCCGGCCGGCCGTCGGATCGGCCGACCTTGGAGAAGTAGTTGTCCTCCTCGACCGATCCCGGTGCGGCGTTGTGGGTGTCGGAAGAGCCGATGAAGCCGAACTTGTAGGGGTTGAAGCCCTTGCCCTCCTGAAGGAGCAGGCCGGTCTTCAGCGCATCCCGGACATAGCCGCCCGCGAACTTGGTCACAGCCTTGTTGGTGCCGATGTAGGTCTCGAAAATCTCGAAGCCGCCCCATTCGTCATTGGGCGAGAGGGACGGGTGGGTCTCGGAGGTGCCCTTGATCTGGGTGATCTCGACCAGGGGCTCGTTGCGGCGGCGGAGGTCGGCATAGACCCTGTCCATAGGCGCCCCGTTGAACCGGGTCGTCTCGAACATGGTCCCGTCGCTGCCATTGGAGTTATGCGGGATGGCGAGGGCCTCCACGCCCCTGCCGCGCCAGGCCTCCATGCGCTTCCAGAGTTCCTCGGGGTCCGCGGACTCCCGCGAGGAATAGGGAAGGTCCGGGACATCCGCCGACTTGAAGATGACGTTCCGGTGGAGGTTCCGGCCGTCGGGTGCGGAGGTGAACTCGTACCCGACAAATGTGGTGAACCGGCCCGGCTCGTAGTTCCGCGCCGCGGCCTCACGGACCTCCTTCCAGGCCCGGGCGTGGATAGCCGGGTCATTGAACGCCTTGGGCATGGAGTTATCGCGCATAGAGGCGATGAAGTTGGCGAAGGCCTTGCCGATCTCCACTGGGTCCGGGCTGAACAGGGCCGAGACCCCGGGAACCTTGGAGATCGCCGTGCCGGGGGTGTTGGCCTGCTCCATCGCGCCGATGAACTCGGAGTGGTCGGTCACCGCCGCGAAGTCGAGGGGGCCGCCGGCCAGGCGGATGTCGAAGCCGGAGGCGTGGCCGATCGTCTCGCCCTTGGCGAAGCGGTAAGCGTCGTCGGGGGAGGCCCGGACGTTGAAGATGTAGGCGTCGAAGGACAGCTTGGTGTGGACATGCAGGTCGCCGAAGTAGGCGTTACGTTCGGGGTTGAAGCCGGACGTTCGCTCCTTGGACGGGGTCTTGGGCGAGGACGCCACCGCCGGGGGGCCGCCGGCGCTGAGGGCGAGGGCGATCACCGCAAGGGATGCACCCGCAATCGCCGAGACGGCGAGATTTCCATTGATCCGCATTCCAGCTTCCTCCCCGAGGGGCGTGACCCTAGGTCGGTCCGCCCCTTCCTTCCCGGGCCCATATTGCGTCCGCCGCGCGCGGCCTGTCAAAATGCTTCGGTGAAAGCCGCCCGCCCCCGAACCGTATTCCCGGCGCCGCGGGCCCTGGCGGCCCTACTCCTGCTCATCGGGACCCTCCTGGCTACAGGCGGGCGGGCCCTGGCCCATGAGGTGCGACCGGCCCTCGTCCAGATTGTCGAGGCGCCTTCAGGGGCGGCGGAGATCACCTGGAAGCAGCCCGTCGCCGGCGAGGTGGCCATCCGCCTGTCACCCCGGCTTTCCGGAGGCGCCCTCGACCGCCCCCCGGACTCCGAGACAATCTCGCCGGCCTACCGGATCCGGGTCTGGCGACTGCCGGCCGACGCCCGCCTTTCCGGACAGACCCTGTCCATCGACGGACTCAACATGACCGTCACGGACGTGCTGGTGCAGGCGAGGCTGCGGCAGGGCGAGATCAGCACGGTGCTCAAGCCCTCGCGGCCGAGCCTGAAGCTCTCAGCCGACACCCCGGGGGGCGCCGCCGTACCCGCCTACCTGAGGATGGGGGTGGAGCACATCCTGACCGGGTTCGACCACCTGGCCTTTGTCCTCGGGCTGTTGCTGCTGGTTGGCCTGAACCGGGGCGTGGTGAAGGCCGTCACCGCCTTCACCCTCGCCCACAGCGTGACCCTGGCCTGCACCGCCCTGGGTTGGGTGAGGGTCGATCCGGCGGCGATTGAGGTGCTGGTGGCGCTGAGCATCGTCTTCGTGGCCGTGGAGCTCATCCCCCGCCCAGGCCAGCCGCCCAGCCTGATCCGGCGACGACCCTGGCTGGTGGCCCTGGCGTTCGGCCTCCTGCATGGCTTCGCCTTCGCCGGCGCGCTGGCCCAGGTGGGCTTGCCCAAGGACGCCGCCCCCCAGGCCCTCCTCCTCTTCAACATCGGGGTTGAGATCGGGCAACTGGTCTTCATCGCCGCCGCCAGCCTGGTGATCCTGGCGCTCCGGCGGATTCGTCCCAGCCTGCCTTTCGACACCGAGGCCCTCGCCCGCCTTGCGCCGGCCTACGCCATCGGCGGCCTGTCCGCCTACTGGCTGATCGACCGCCTGGCGGGACTCTTCTGAGCCCGCCTCAGGCGGCGGTCCTCGCCGGTATGTCGTGGAGGTCGGCGGGCAGGCCCTCGCCCATCAGATCGATGAAGTTGTCCCTCCAGAACCGTCGGCGGACGGCTTCCGGAACGCCTTCCAGGGACTCCCCGAACCGCTTGAGGGGGTGACGACCACCCTCGATGTGCGGGAAGTCGGACGAGAACATGCAGACCTGCTCGCCGGCGTTGGCGATGATCCAGGCGACGTCCTCATGCGGATAGGGCGTGGCGCGGAACTGCCGCTGCAGGATCTCGCTCGGCCTTGCGGACAGGCGCTGGAGCCGCGCCTCGCGGCCAAAGGCGGCGGCCCCCGAATCCATGAACTTCATCAGGCTGGGAACCCAGGAGGCGCCCAGTTCGATGGCCCCGAACTTCAGCCTCGGGAACCGGTCGAAGACGCCGTCGAAGACCAGGGCCGCCAGGGTCTGCCAGACCGCGATCGGGATTGTCATGAAGGACAGGGAGGTGAAGTTCTCGGCGCCGCCATGGAAGTCGAGGACCCGGGGAAGCCCGTTCTCGAAATAGGCCGGGTTCATCTTCTCCTCGCCGCCAACGTGGAACAGGACCGGCAGGCCGGCCTCCTCGATGAGGGCCCAGAGGGGATCGAGGCCCACATGGCTGGGGCTGTGGCCGGGGGGACAGCGCGAGGGGATCATCAGGCCACGGCACCCCAGATCGATCGCCTCGCGGGCGATCCGGGGTGCGGCCTCGATGTCGACCAGGGGGACATAGCCGGTCGCCAGGAGTCGACGGTCGACCGAGCAGAAGTCGGCCATCATCCGGTTGTGGGCGCGGGCGCCAGCCAGGGCCAGGTCGACCCGACCGGCTTCCTCCAGGCCATAGTTGCCGAGGGCGTGGGTGGTGAAGACCAGCTGGCTGGCGAAGCCCAGCAGGTCCAGGGCCCGCGGGCGGTCTTCCCTGCGGAAGGCGCCGAGGGCCTGGTAGTTCTTGCGCAGGAGAAGGTTGTCTTCGTCGCCGGCGCGGAACCCGGGGTCGTCATGCTGGGCGCGGGCCTTTTCCGCCCAGCCCGCCAGGTCGTTGGGCTTGCGGATCGCCTCCGAAAAGGTCGCCCTCAGGCCGGGGTCGACATAACGGTCGATCTCACCCGGCAGCTCCATGACGTGCGCATCGGCGTCATGGACCGTAAAGCCTTCCACATAGGGCATGGCCTTCCCTCCCCGTCATCGTCGTTGCCGACACTTCGGACCGGAGAGACCAGGCGGTCAAGCCCCGCCGAGAACGGCGGGGCCCGACGCCGGGATCAGAGCTGGGCCAGCAGGTAGTCGGCGGCCGAGACCTTGAACTCGCCGCCGGCCTCGACATTGAGCTGCTTCACCACGCCGTCGACGACGTACATCGAATAGCGCTGCGAGCGCAGGCCCAGGCCGAACTTGGAACCGTCCATGGTCAGGTCCACGGCCTTGGTGAAGTCACCGGCCGGGTCGGCGATCATCTCGATCTCACCCAGCACGCCCTGGTTCTCGCCCCAGGCCTTCATGACGAAGGCGTCGTTGACCGACAGGCAGACAATGGCGTCGACGCCCTTGGCCTTGAGGTCGGCGGCCAGGTCCTTGTAGCCCGGCAGGTGCCGCGCCGAGCAGGTCGGGGTGAAGGCTCCGGGGACGGCGAAGAAGGCCACCTTGCGGCCCTTGAAGATCTCGTCGACCGTGGTGGGCTTGGGGCCCTCGGCGGTGCCGGCGATGAGGTTGGCGGCGGGAAGCGTGTCTCCGACCTTGAGGGTCATGGCCTGTCTCCGGGCTCTGTTCGGAAGGGAAGCGGCAGAGATAACCCGTCGGCGCGGCCCTGCAATGGCCAAGTGTCATTCCGCGTCTTGAATCCGCCGCAAGGGCGCCGGAGAAATCAGGCATGGACCCTGCAGCCTACCTTTCCGGCCAGCTCCTGATCGCCCTGCCCGCGATTGGCGACCGCCGCTTCGAGCGGGCCGTCGTCCTTGTCTTCGCCCATGACGCCGACCACGCCATGGGCCTGGTCCTGAACCAGCGCCTCGAAAGCCTGACGCTGGGAGAGGTTCTGGATCAGCTCGCCCTGCCCTGCCCGGAGGCCCGGCGCAGGGAGACCGTCTCTCTGGGGGGGCCGGTCCAGAGGGAGAGGGGTTTCGTCCTCCACACCGATGACTTCCGCGCCGAGGACGGCTCCACCCTGGCGCCGTCCGGGGGCCTCTCCTGCACCCCCACCCGCGAAGCGCTGGAGGCCCTCTCGCGCGGGGACGCCGCTCCCCGGCGGTCGCGACTGGCCCTGGGTTACGCCGGGTGGGGCCCGGGCCAGCTTGAGCAGGAAATCCGGCAGAACGTCTGGCTGACCTGCCCCGCCGACGAGGCCCTTGTGTTCGACACCCCGATTGCCGAGGTGTGGGCGGCGGCCCTGGGACGGCTGGGGGTTGACCCTTCCTTCCTCACCGCAGAGGCGGGCGAGGCCTGAGCCTTCTCAGCCCCTCGGCTTCACCGGCGCGGCGCCATCGACATAGCACTCGTTGAGGTAGACCTCGGCCTCCTGCGGCGACAGGGCCGGGGCATAGCCATAGCCCTGCCCGTAATTGCATCCCAGGGCCCGCAGGCGGCGCGCGATCTGGGCGCTCTCCACCCCCTCGGCGACCACTTCCAGCGACAGGTCGCGTCCCAGCTTGATGACCGAGGAGACGATCTTGGCCGAACCTTCGTTGGTGGCCATGGTGCGCACGAAGTAGCGGTCGATCTTCAGGGTGTCGAAGGGCAGGCGCGCCAGGTAGCTGAGCGAGGAGAAGCCCGTCCCGAAGTCATCAAGGGCCAGGCCCGCGCCAGCCTCCTTGAGGTCTGACAGGATGATGGCGGCCGCGTCCGGATCGCGCATGACGTCATTCTCGGTGACCTCCAGCTTGAGGGCGCCGGGGGGCAGGCCGGTTTCCTTGCGGATTCGGATGATGTCGTTGACCAAGCCCTCGCGATAGACCTCGCCCGTCGAGAGGTTCACCGAGACCGTCAGTTCCCCCGCCGCCCAATGATCCCGACGCCAGCGGGCCAGCTGGACCGCCGCATCACACTGCATGAAGGCGCCGAGCTCGCTGATCAGCCCCATCTCCTCGCAAAGGCCCAGGAAGGCGTCCGGGGTCAGGAGACCACGACGCGGGTGGTTCCAGCGGACCAGGGCCTCGAAGCCCGACAGGGCCCCCGTGGTGAGGTCGACGATGGGCTGGTAATGCGGCCGCAGTTCACCCCGGCCGATGGCGCCGCGCAGGTCACCCTCCAGGGCCAGGCGGGACAGCCCGTCGGATTCCAGGGTGCGGCCATAGGCGACGGCTGACCCCCGGCCCTCCGCCTTGGCGGTCTCGACGGCCAGCTCTGCACGACGCAGCAGCTCGGCGGCCTCCACCTCCTCGCCCTCCTCCGCCTCCACGGCCCCCAGGGCCAGCGTGGGGTGGATGTCGAGCCCGGAGATCCGCAGGGGCTGTTCCAGGGCCCGTCTCAGGACTTCCTCCGGGCCAGGCCGGCTCCGGGGCGCCAGCACGGCGAATTCGTCCTCACCGACCCGTGCCGTCAGGGCCTCGGAAGGAAAGGCCGCCGCCAGCCGCGCACCGAGGGCGGCGAGCACCAGGTCGGCCCGCTCATGTCCCAGGGCCTCATTGAGCCTGCGAAAGCGGTCGAGGTCGGCGACCACGAGGATGCTGTCCCCCGGGGACCTCAGGCGTTCCTGGGCCCGGCTCACAAAGGTCCGCCGATCCAGAAGGCCGGTCAGGCTGTCGAAGCCCGAGACCGAGAACCGGGTTTCGGCGGCGACCATGCCGGCGGCCCTGACACCGTCCTCAAGCCAGACCCCTCGCCAGAGACACTGTTCGCCCCCGAGGATCTTCAGGCGCAGCTCGATTTCGGATCCCGGGACCTGAACGGAGAGCAGCTCGGCGGCGACAGACCGGTCCTGGGGTTGGGTGAGGGCCCGCAGGGCCGCGGACGAGCATTCGGGCGCAAGCGGACCGAGGCCGAGGGCCCGGGTGGGTCCCGTGAAGCTCATGCGGTCTAGCCCGGGCTCCCAGAGCCAGAGGGCGACGGAGGCGGCGCCCAGCGCCTCAAGCGTCGCCGTCGCATCCCAGATCCAGCGGTCGTTCGGCATCCGGCGTCCTGGTCAGGTGGAGGGCATTCCCTTCGGACCCTCGCCGCGCGGGGGCGGCGCAACCAGTCCGAACAGAACATGGTCTCGCCATTCGCCGTTAATTTTCAGATAAGCCTGCGCCAGTCCTTCCTCCGCGAACCCCGCCTGGCCAAGCAGGCGGCGCGAGGGCGTGTTCTCGGGCAGACAGGCCGCCTCCAGCCGGTGCAGGGCCAGGGTGCGGAACGCGAAGCCCGCCAGCGTGCGCACCGCGGCGAGGGTATGGCCCTGGCGCGTGTGGGCCGCCCCGCACCAGTAGCCCACCGTACCCATCTGGGCGACGCCCCGCCGGATGTTGGACAGGGTGATCCCACCGGTCAGGGCGCCATCGCTGAGGCGGAAGACCAGGAAGGGATAGGCGACGCCCAGGTCGATGTCGCGGGCGTAGGAGGCCAGCCTGCGGCGCCAGGCGGCGCGGGTCAGGTCGTCTTCCGGCCAGGTCGGCTCCCAGGGCTGGAGGAAGTCACGGGACGCCCGGCGAAGGTCGCTCCACTCAGGAAAGTCGGAGGGGCGCGGGGGACGGATCTCGATCCCCTCGCCCTGCAGCCGCAGGCCGTCACCCGGCGTGATCCAGTCCAGAAGCGCCATCCGGGCAAACTCCCCCCTTTTCCCCCGGCGTCAAGCCGTCCCCGCCAGGGACTGCAACCGCGAGCGGAAGGCCTCGGCCGCCGGATGCGCCGCCGAGGGCCCAAGGACTGCCGCCGCAGCGAGGCCGGATCCAAGGAGGCGCGCGCCCGCGCGCTGCACGGCCGACGCATCGCAGGCGTCGATCCGCTCGGCGATCTCGGGGGCCGGGACCAGCCTGCCGTGTGTCAGGACCTGGGAGGCGGCCTGCTCGGCCCGGGCCAGCAGGGACTCCGCGGCCATGAACTGGCCGGCCTTCAGCTGGGCGCGGGCGCGGGAAAGCTCCGCCCCGCGCGGCGATCCGGCGAGATCGACCATCTGCTCCACGACCAGGCGGGCGAGGTCGGGGGCGCTTTCAGCCTCGCAGCCGGCGAAGACGCCGACGATCCCGCAGTCGGACCAGAACTCGCCCCAGGCGTCCACCGCGTAGGCGAGCCCCCGGTCCTCGCGGGCCTCCTGGAACAGGCGCGAGGCCATGCCCCCGCCCAGGCACTCCACAAAGACCTGCGCGGACCAGGCGTCGGGATCGGTGGCGGCCAGTCCCGGGCAGAGGAAGACCAGGTTGGCCTGCTCCAGGGACTTGTCGTCCGTCCGGATCCCGCCGGTGAAGCGGGCGGGCGCCGGCGAGGCCGGGGTCGCCGAGGCGGCGGCCGCGGCGAAGTCGCGCTCGGCGAGGCGCAGCAGGGCGTCCTCGTCGACCGCCCCGGAGGCGACGATGACCAGCCGGTCCGGGGCATAGAGCCGGGCTCGCCAGTCCGCCAGGGCTGGGGCGCCGGCGCGGGCGAGGCTCGCAGCGTCGCCCAGGATGTTGCGTCCCAGGGACTGGTCCTGAAAGGCGGCGGCCTGGGCCATCTCGAAGACGAGATCGTCGGGCGTGTCCTCGGCCTCGGCGATCTCCTGCAATACCACACGCCGCTCGCGTTCGAGGTCCCCGGGGTCCAGAGTCGGGCGCAGGAGGATGTCCGAGAGAAGAGCCGAGGCGCCGTCCAGCCCCTCGGGAAGGGTCCGGACGTGAAAGACCGTCCGCTCGAACCCGGTCTCGGCGTTCATCTGTCCGCCGCCGGCCTCGATCGCCTCGGCCAGCTCGCGGGCGTTGCGGCCCGCAGCACCCTTGAAGACCATATGCTCGAGCAGGTGCGACCAGCCGGACTCCCGCGTCCCCTCGCAACGCGCCCCTCGGCCCGCCGCCACGACCAGGGCGACAGTATGGACGCCGGGCGCCGGGTCACAGACCAGGCGGACGCCATTGGGAAGGGTGTGGATCCGGGGCGTCTCAGCCGCCGGCGAAGGCCCGGACATAGGCGGCGACCTTTCCCGCATCGGCGCCGATGCGTTCGAAACGTTCCGGACGTTCGGCCAGGGACCGGGCCCGGACGGGGGTGACGGGGGGCTGGCCGGTGGCCGCCTGCACCGCCTCCGGGAACTTGGCCGGATGCGCCGTCGCCAGGACGACCGTTGGGCCTGGCCCCGGCGTCCGCCGCAGGGCCGAAAGCGCCACGGCGGTGTGGGGGTCGGCGGTCTGGCCCGTCTCGGCCAGGGTCAGGCGCATCTCCGCAGCCGTGCCCGCCTCGTCCGTCGAGGCGCCGGTGAAGAGGGCCTTCATGGCCGCCAGCGCCTCTGGCGGGGTCACGATGTCGCGCCCGGCGGCGAAGCCTGTGAAGGCCGCCGCCGTCGCCGCCCCGTCCCGCCCCGTCGCCTCGAAGAAGAGGCGCTCGAAGTTGGAGGCGGACTGGATGTCCATGGCGGGCGACTGGGTCTCGGCCACAACGCCACGGGCGTAGGTCCCGGTCGCGAAGGTCCGGGCCAGGATGTCGTTGGCGTTGGTGGCGATCAGGATCCGGCTGACCGGAAGGCCCATGCGATGCGCCACATATCCCGCGAAGCCATCCCCGAAATTGCCGGAGGGCACGGCGAAGGCGACAGACCTGTGCGGCGCGCCGAGGGCGACGGCCGTCGTGAAGTAATAGACCGACTGGGCGACGATCCGTGCGAAGTTGATGGAATTGACGGCCGAGAGTCCCACCGCCTTCTGGAGTTGGGAGTCGGCCAGGGCGGTCTTGAGGATCGCCTGGCAGGCGTCGAAGTCCCCGGCGACGGCCAGGCAGCGGACATTGTCCTCGGCGGCCGTCGTCATGAAGCGCCGCTGGACCTCCGAGATTCGCCCGTCCGGGAACATGGCGACGATCCGGGTGTTGGCCCGACCGCGGAAGGCTTCGACCGCCGCCCCGCCGGTGTCGCCCGACGTCGCGCAGAGGATGGTCTGGGTACGCCCGGCTCGCTCCAGGACATGGTCGGACAGCCGGGCCAGGAGCTGCATGGCCACGTCCTTGAAGGCCAGGCTGGGGCCATGGAACAGCTCGGCCAGGAAGACGTCCGGACCCAGCTGCACCAGGGGAACCACGGCTGGGTGGTCAAAGGCCGCGTAGGCCTCGCGACACATCCGCCCCAGGTCGTCGGCAGCGATCTCGTCCCCCGCGAAACGGCCCAGGACCGCCGCGGCGACCTCGGCGTAGGGCCGCCCGGCGAAGGCCGCGATCTCCTCGATGGAGAACTGGGGCCAGGCTTCGGGGACATAGAGCCCGCCGTCCGGGGCCAGGCCCGCCAGGACCGCCTCGACGAAGCCGACGGCGGGCGAGCCGCCGCGTGTGGAGATGTAGCGCATCAGGATCTGTAGTGCTTGCGGAGGCGGGCGGCATAGACCCCGACCAGGGCGGCGGCAAGGCCGAACCAGGTCAGGGCGTACTCCAGGTGCCGGTTGGAGATGGCGGCGGGAACGGGGGAAGGGATCAGGGCCTTGAAGGCGGGATTCGAGGACGTCTCGGCCATGAGCATGACCGGCGCAGGGCGCGGGGCGCCGAGGCTGGCGGCCATGCCGCCGATGTCCCGCGCGAACCAGAGACCTTTCTCCGGGTCCGCCGCCGGGGTGAACCGGTTGGGACGATCCGGGATCCTGAGTATTCCGGTTACGGAGGCCGAGGCGGCGCCGGGCCCCGGAGCCGCGGCCGGCGCGCCCACCGCCGGGCGCTCGGTCACGGAGTCCGGGACGAAACCGCGATCGACGAGGATGCTGGCGTAGGGGCCCTCGCCCAGAGCGCACGCCGAGATCAGTCGCCGACCCGAATCTCCATCCATCAAGCCGTAGAGTTCGACGAAGGGCGCGCCGGGGAGGCCCGGGCAGTCCAGCCGGACCCGGACCATGTCCAGGTCCTCCGGAGCCGTCGCCGACTTCAGGGTTGGGACAAGGCCAGCGGGGGCTGCAGTCTCGAGGCGTGCGATCCGCGCCAGCAGCGCCTCCTTCCAGGCGAGGCGCTGGACCTGCCAGAGGCCGAGGCTGACAAGGATGGCCAGGCCGACCCCCGCAGCAAGGGTCAGGCCGAGGGGGAAACGTCTTCGCGGAAGGGGCTCAGTCGTCATGGCGGGCTTCCGCCGCCCGGTTGGCGAACTGCGCCGCCAGGAGGATGCCCTTCATGGGGCGAAGGAGCCCCCCACAGACCACGACGGTCAGGGGCAGGAAGACCACCAGGTGCACCCAAATGGGGGGGCGGTAGGCGATCTCCGTGAACAGGGCCGCGAAGGCGACGATGAAGCCGCCGATGAGGATCACGAAGACAGCAGGGCCATCGCCCGAGTCCGCTCGCCCCAGGTCGTAGCCGCAGGCGTCGCATCGGTCGGCGACGGTCAGGAAGCCTCGGAAAAGCTGGCCTTCCCCACAATTGGGACAGCGGCCGGCGAGCCCCGCCAGGAGGGGGTTCACGCCGGCCACCGAGGGTCAGTGTCCGCCCGACGCGCCGAACACGACGTAGATGAAGGCGAACAGGAACAGCCAGACCACATCCACGAAATGCCAGTACCAGGCCGCGGCCTCGAAGCCGAAGTGCTGCTTGGGGGAGAAGCCCTTGCCCATCAGCCGCCCAAGGCAGACCAGCAGGAACAGGGTCCCGATCAGCACATGGAAGCCGTGGAAGCCCGTCGCCATGAAGAAGGCCGAGCCGTAGAGGCCCGAGTTCTCAGCGCCCTCGCCCCCGAAGAAGTACTTGTGCTGGAGGATGTGGTGGTACTCGTAGACCTGAACCGCGGTGAAGATGGCGCCGAGGATGACGGTCAGGAGCACGCCGATCTTCGCGCCGCGGCGGTCGCCGGTCTGCAGGGCGTGGTGGGCCCAGGTCACCGTGGTGCCGGACAGCAGCAGGATCAGGGTGTTGAGCAGGGGCAGGTTCCAGGCGGGCACCGTCTCGACGCCCTTGGGCGGCCAGGTGGCCCAGGCGGCGCGGACTTCCTCGATCCCGGAATGCGTCCGGACGTCGTTGAAGAGCGCCATCTCGAAGAAGATCCAGAACCAGGCCACGAAGAACATCACCTCGGAGGCGATGAACATGATCATGCCGTAGCGCAGGCCGATGCTGACAACCGGGGTGTGGTCGCCCTGGTTGGCCTCGATGGTGACGTCGCGCCACCAGCCGGCCATGGTCAGGAGAACGCCGGCGAAGCCTGCGATAAGCACCGTGAGGTCGCCCTTCGGCAGGCCGAAAAGGCCCTTCATGGCGATGACGCCGCCCACGGCCATGACGCAGGCGGCCAAGGAGCCCACCAGCGGCCAGGGGCTGGGATTGACGAGATGGTAGTCGTGTTTGACGTCGCCCGCAGACATTGCGTCCCTGTTCCTCTTACTGCCGCTTCCCGCCGTTGAGTCGCAGGACCGGCGGGAGTTTGTCGTTGTGTCCCTATAGCCCTGCTTTCGGCGTTCCGCCAAGCGCGGAAGGCGCCTGCGCCGCCTTCGGCGTCGCGTCCTGAGCCGGGAAGAAGGTGTAGGACAGGGTCACCTCTGACTTGCCGCGGGTGTCGAAGTCCTCGGCGAACTTGGGGTCGACGAAATAGACAACCGGAAACTCGATGGTCTTGCCCGCCGGTATGGTCTGGTTGGAGAAGCAGAAGCACTCCAGCTTCTGGAAGTAGGCCCCGGCCAGTTGGGGCGTCACGTTGTAGACGGCATGCCCGGTGATGGGCTGGTCGCTGTTGTTGGTGACCGTGAAATAGGCCAGCCCGGTTTCGCCGATCCGCAGGGTCTGGGTGGTCTGTTGGGGACGGAAGCTCCAGGGCAGGTCACGGACATTGGCGTCAAAGCGGACCACCAGGCTGCGCTCTAGGGTCTTGGTCGCCCCCTGCTCAGCCCGGCGGGGCGTCCCGTCAAAGCCCGTCAGCTCGCAGAACATGCGATAGAGCGGGACCGAGGCGTAGGCGGCGCCGATCATGACGACGAAGCCGGCCGTGCACCAGGCCGCGAGGCGAGCGTTGCGGCGCGTGACGTCAGAGGGGTCGGTCGAGGACATTTCCACCCATCCTGAAAACGGTGACGAGATAGACCAGCACCACGAAGCCTACGAGGCCAAGGGCGATCGCAAGGTTTCGGCCACGGCGCGCGCGCCGGGCGGAGGAATCTTCAGGCTCGATCATGTCAGGACTCCCGGCAGTCCCGCCGCGCGCACGCCGAGGAGATGCTCTCCCAGCAGGGTCGCGAACAGGAGGGTCAGGTAAAGGATGGAGTAGGCGAAGAGGTTACGGGCGTCACGCGCCGCCGACTTGACGTCATAAAGGCCGTCGGTGACCCGGGGGTCTGAGGCGTCCCCGGCCCGCCCGGTGCGGACACGCCAGGCGAGCAGCAGGAAGACGGCGCCCCCCACTGCGGCCACCGCTAGGTAGGCCGGCCCGCCGAGCCCGGTGGCGGCGGGGGCCAGGCACACCGGGATGAGCAGGAGGCTGTAGATCCAGATCTGACGACGGGTCGCCGCCGCGCCGGCCGTGACCGGCAGCATGGGCACGCCCGCCGCGGCATAGTCCTCGCTGGTGTAGAGCGAGAGCGCCCAGAAGTGCGGGGGCGTCCACATGAAGATGATGGCGCAGAGCAACCAGGCGTCGAGGGGCGCCTGCCCCGTGGCCGCCGCCCAGCCGATCACCGGCGGGAGGGCCCCGGCCAGCCCGCCAATGACGATGTTCTGGGCCGTCCAGCGCTTCAGCCACATGGTGTAGACCACGGCGTAGAAGAAGATGGTGAAGGCCAGGAGTCCGGCCGCGAACCAGTTCAGGGCGAGACCCAGCAGCATCACCGAGAACAGGGACAGGACGATCCCCAGGGCCAGGGCGTCGGCGCCCTGCACCCGTCCGGCCGGCACGGGCCGGCCCCGGGTCCGCCGCATGCGGGCGTCGATGTCGGCGTCGTACCACATGTTCAGGGCGGCCGAGGCCCCTGCCCCCACGGCGATGCACAGGATGGCGATGGCCCCCATCACCGGATGCAGGGGCGCGCCGGCGCAGATCAGGCCCGTGGCGGCGGTGAAGACCACCAGGGACATGACCCGGGGCTTGAGCAGCTGGACATAGTCCTGCCAGCGGGCCGGGGTGGCGGAACGAAGGGCTGCGGGTGTGGTCATCGTGACCTGGACGCCTGACACGGAGAGGGGCGCGACCCGGATCAGACCGGCCCGCGCCCCCCTATTTGGTGACTCAGTCCCGCCCGTTGAACCGGGCGGGCGCGATTAGTGGTGCGAGTCCGGCTTGAAAACCGGCGGATCGCTGAACTGGTGGAACGGCGGCGGAGAGGACAGGGTCCACTCCAGGGTGGTCGCGCCTTCGCCCCAGGGATTGGCTTCCGCCTTGCGACGGCGCACCGCGGCCTCCACGAGGATCAGCAGGAAGACGCCGACGCCGACCACGGTGACCAGATAGCCGTAGGTGGAGACCTGATTCCAGAAGGTGAAGGCCTCCGGATAGTCGACATAGCGGCGGGGCATGCCCTGCAGCCCGAGGAAGTGCTGCGGGAAGAAGATCAGGTTCACGCCGACGAAGGTGATCCAGAAATGCACCACGCCGAGGAACTCGTTGTACTTCACTCCCCACATCTTCTCGAACCAGTAGTAGAAGCCGGCGAAGATCGCGAACACGGCGCCCAGGCTGAGCACGTAGTGGAAGTGCGCCACCACGTAGTAGGTGTCGTGCAGGCTGTAGTCGATGCCGGCGTTGGCCAGAACCACGCCCGTCACGCCGCCGACGGTGAACAGGAAGATGAAGCCGATCGCCCACAGCATGGGCGTCTTGAAGTCCAGGGAGCCGCCCCACATCGTGGCGATCCAGGAGAAGACCTTCACCCCCGTAGGCACCGCGATGACCATGGTGGCCGCCACGAAGTAGGCCCGCAGGTCGATGGGCATGCCGACGGTGTACATGTGGTGGGCCCACACGATGAAGCCGACGAAGCCGATCGCCACCATGGCGTAGGCCATGGCGAGGTAGCCGAAGATCGGCTTCCGCGAGAAGGTCGAGACGATATGGCTGACGATGCCGAAGCCCGGCAGGATCAGGATGTACACTTCCGGGTGTCCGAAGAACCAGAAGAGGTGCTGGAACATTACCGGATCGCCGCCGCCGGCGGGATCGAAGAAGTGGGTGTTAAAGTTCCGGTCCGTCAGCAGCATGGTGATGGCGCCGGCCAGCACGGGCAGGGACAGGAGCAGGAGGAAGGCGGTCACCAGCACCGACCAGGCGAACAGCGGCATCTGGTGCAGGGTCATGCCCGGCGCGCGCATGTTGAAGATGGTGGTGATGAAGTTGATCGCACCGAGGATCGAGCTCGCGCCCGCCAGGTGGAGGGACAGGATGGCCAGGTCCATCGAGGGCCCGGTGTGGCCCTTGGTCGAGAGCGGCGGATAGATCGTCCAGCCGCCGCCGAAGCCCTTGCCTGGGCCGCCGTCCGCGAAGAGGGAGAGGCAGAGCAGGATCCAGGCCGCCACGAGCAGCCAGAACGAGATGTTGTTCATCCGCGGGAAGGCCATGTCCGGCGCACCGATCATGATCGGGACGAACCAGTTGCCGAACCCGCCGATCATAGCCGGCATGACCATGAAGAAGATCATGATCAGGGCGTGGGCGGTGACCACGGCGTTGTAGCCATGCTTGGACGCCTCGACGACGCCGAGCTGGTCGAGCCAGCCGCCCTTTACGAAGACCTGCATGCCCGGCTCGGCGAGTTCGAGCCGGATCAGGCCCGAGAGGGCGCCGCCGACGATCCCCGCCATGATGGCGAAGATGATGTAGAGCGTGCCGATGTCCTTGTGGTTCGTGGAGAAGAGCCACCGAACCAGGAAGGGCGGCTTGTGATCGTGGTCGTGATCAACAGTGGAAGCGTGGGCCATTGAACTATTCCTGACCTCAGTTCGACGCCGGCGCCGAGGCGGGCGCGGGCGTAGCGGAAGGCGCGGGCGCTGCAGCCGGGGCCGCAGCGGGAGCAGGAGCCGCGGCGGGGGCCGCAGCGGTCACGGGAGCGGGAGCAGCGGGGGCGGGCGCGGCGCCCACCTTGTAGCCGCCCTTGGTGGCGACCCAGGCGTCGAACTCAGCCTGGCTGACCGCCCGGACCTCGATCGGCATGTAGGCGTGCTCCGAGCCACACAGCTCGCGGCAGTTGCCGTAGTAGACGCCGGCCTTCTCGATCGTGAACCAGGTCTCGTTCAGGCGGCCCGGGACGGCGTCGCTGATGATACCGAAGGCCGGGACCGCAAAGGCGTGGATCACGTCGGCGCCCGTCACCTGGACCCGGACCGGCTTGCCCACCGGCACGACGAGCGGCTCGGTGGTGGCCAGGAGGTAGGGCACCTTCTGGGCCTTGGCCTTGTCTTCCGGCAGGATGTTGGAGACGAACTCGCTGATCCCGTTATCCGGGTATTCGTAGCCCCAGTACCACTGATAGCCCGTGGCCTTGATCGTCATGTAGGGCTTGGGCATGTCGTTGTAGGCGTAGAGAAGCCGGAACGAGAAGATCGCGATGAACATCAGGATCAGGACCGGGACGATGGTCCAGGCCACCTCGATGGCGGTGTTATGGCTCCATTTCGCCGGGGTCGGGTTCGCCTTCTTGTTGTAGCGGACCATGACCCAAACCAGCAGGACCAGCACGAAGAGCGTGATGACCGTGATGATCGGCAGCAGGATCACGTTGTGGAAGAAGGTCGCGTCGTGCTTGAGCGGGGTCACCCCCGGCTGAAGGCCGATCGCCCCTGGCGTCGGCTGACCGACCCGCATTTCGTCGGCCAGGGCGGGAAGCGCCCAGACCATCGTCATCGCGGCGGCGGCGGCGGACGCCAGACCTGCCCGAATGCCTTGAACCCTAGACTTCATGTCCCCTCGGTCTTTGCTCGCGGACGGCTCCGGCCCGGGAGGGCGGCCCCGCCGACGTCTACGCGGGCCGCACAGCCAGATGGCCGAAGTCGGGTCCCTCGTGGGCGTCCATACGCGCTCGCGGTTCGCTTGCCAAGCGGTCCCAATGCCTTTCCCGACGCCGCCGACAGGGTGACGCAGGGGCCTGCACGTCCTATCTGTGACAAGTCGATCCCGCATGGAGTCCCGCATGTCCCTCCCCCCCGAATCCGCCTCCCTCCTCGAGACCCACGGCCTGGCCCCGGAAACGGCCCGGCGGGTGCTTTCGGAGGCGATCGGGGACGCAGATGACGGCGAAATCTTTCTCGAGCGGTCGCGAAGCGAATCCTTCCTGTTCGATGACGGCAGGCTGAAATCGGCGGCCTTCGACACCTCTGACGGGTTCGGCCTGCGCGTCGTGGCGGGCGAGTCGGCCGGTTACGCTCATTCCAGCGAGGTCTCCGAGGCGGCGCTGAAGCGGGCGGCGGGGTCCGCCGCCCTCGCCCGGCGCGGCTATTCCGGCAAGGCCGACGAAGGGCCCCGCCCGACCAACCAGCGCCTCTACGACGACGTCGACCCCACCGACTCGCCCGACTTCGAGTCCAAGGTCGCCCTTCTCCAGGAGATCGACGCCTGGTGCCGCGCCCGCGACCCCCGTGTGGTGCAGGTCATGGCCTCCCTCGCCGGCGAGCAGAGGACGGTCGAGATCCTGCGCGCCGACGGCCGGCTGATCCGCGACGTCCGGCCCCTCGCCCGGATCAATGTCCAGATCACGGTGGAGCGGGACGGCCGTCGAGAGAGCGGCTTCGCAGGCGCCGGCGGGCGGGCGGGCTTCGAGGCCTGGATCACGCCGGACAGCTGGCGCAGCCAGGCCGAGGAGGCCCTGCGCCAGGCCCTGGTGAACCTTGAAGCTGGCCCCTGCCCGGCCGGCGAGATGGACGTGGTCCTGGGTCCGGGCTGGAATGGCGTCCTGCTTCACGAGGCGGTGGGCCACGGGCTGGAGGGCGACTTCAACCGCAAGGGCTCCTCCGCCTTCTCCGGCCGGATCGGCGAGCAGGTCGCCGCCCGCGGGGTCACGGTCTACGACGACGGCACCCTGCCAGGTCGCCGCGGCTCCCTGTCCGTGGACGACGAGGGCACCCCGACGGAACGTACCGTCCTGATCGAGGACGGCATCCTGGTGGGCTACATGCACGATCGGATGAGTGCGCGCCTGATGGGTTTGGCGGCCACCGGCAACGGCCGTCGCCAGTCCTACGCCCACATCCCCATGCCCCGGATGACCAACACCGCCATGGAGGGCGGCTCCACGCCCCGCGAGGAGATGATCGCCTCGACCCGGCGCGGGCTCTACTGCGCCAACTTCGGCGGCGGCCAGGTGGACATCACCAACGGCAAGTTCGTCTTCCAGTGCACCGAGGCCTACCTGATCGAGGACGGGCGGATCACCCGGCCCGTCAAGGGCGCCACTCTGATCGGTGATGGCCCGACGGCCCTGACGCGGGTCACCATGGTCGGCGACGACTTCGACTTTGACCCCGGCGTCGGCGTCTGCGGCAAGTCGGGCCAGTCCGTGCCGGTCGGCGTGGGCCAGCCCTCGCTGAAGATCACCGGCCTGACGGTCGGCGGCGCCGGGGGCTGAACCCCGGCGGGCCGCCTCAGGCGGCGGGCGTCTCCGGCTCGCCGCGGACCGGCTTGCCCTCGTGCGCCCAGCCGCGGACCACGAAGCTGATCGCCACGAAGGCGACGCCGCAGATGACGCCGGCCCAGCCCAGGGCCCTGAAGCCCGCTATGGCGGTGTCGAGGGCCAGCTTGGGATCCAGGACCTCGCCGCCGACGGACTCCGTGACCAGGAAGCCGGCGATCCAGCCGCCGACATACTGGGCGATGGAGGAAGCCAGGAACCAGACCGCCATCATGAACGAGACCACGCCCGGCAGGGTCAGCTTGGTGATCTCCGACAGGCCGACGGGCGACAGGAAGAGCTCGCCCGTGGTGTGCAGCAGGTAGAGCAGGCCCAGGAGGACCAGGGGCACCCGGAAGGCGCTGTCATGCAGGCTCGCCCCCCAGACCACGATCAGGAAGCCCAGGCCCACCTGGACCAGGCCGAAGCCGAACTTCAGGGTCGGGTTCGGGTCCTTGCCGCGCCGGCCGAGCCAGGTCCACAGCGCCGCCAGCAGGGGCGCGAAGATCAGGATGAAGCCGGCGTTGAACGACTGGGTCTGGGCCGCGCCCACCGAGGTGTCGATCCAGCTCCACCAGCTTGAGGGCTTCACGCCGATGGCCGCCAGCTGCTCCGGCGTGCCGTAGGGAATGCCCAGGAAGCGCCCGGCTTCGTGGGTCAGGGACAGGTCGACATTGGTCGAGGCGAACAGGTTCAGCGAGGATCCGGCCTGCTCGAAGAGGGTGAAGAAGATCACCGAACCCAGGATCAGGATGACCGCCAGGCTCATCCTCTGGCGCTCCACCGTCGTCTGGCAGACCCGGATGATGATCCAGGCCAGCGCCACCAGGGAGCCCACGATGGCGAACGCCAGGGCTACGCCCACCAGTCGGCTGTTCTGGACCGTCAGGAAGATGATGCCGATGGCCAGGATCGACATGATGTAGGTCATCCACTCGCGGCTGATGAAGCCGGCGAAGGGCTCGCGCAGCTTGCGGGGATTGGGCGGCTCGCCCTTGCCCTCCAGCAGGGGCCGGCCCAGGACGAAGACGATCCAGCCCAGGAACATCCCGACCCCGGCCAGGCCGAAGCCCGCCCACCATCCGAAGTGCTGGCCCAGGAGGCCGCAGAGGATAGAGGCCCAGAAGGCCCCGAGGTTGATGCCGTAATAGTAGAGGGTGAAACCGGAATCCCGCCGCGGGTCGCCGTGGGGATAGAGGTCGCCCACCACCGCCGAGATATTGGGCTTCAGGAAGCCGACGCCGAGGATGATCAGCGACACGGCGAAATAGAACATGCTGGCCGAGCCATTGTTGATCAGGGTGCGGATCTCATAGTCGCCCTCGGGGATCGAGGTCGGCAGGCCGGTGGAGATGGGCACGCCCGGGATCGAGATGCCGCCGCCCTCGCGCGGGCCAAACTCGTACTTGGTCCCCTCGACCAGGATATGCGCCACCCGGTCGTCCATCCGGCCCTCGGCGACGATGGGATAGACATTTCCGCCGTAGATCAGGTCCTGCTGCGAGGGCCGCCCCTCGAAGCCCATGGAGATATGGCCCGCCACCAGCAGCAGGGCGCCGAAGGCGACCGCCTTGCGGGACCCCAGCCAGCGGTCGGCGATGAAGCCGCCCAGCAGGGGCAGGAGGTACACAAGGGCGGTGTAGGACGCGTAGAGGGAGCTGGCCTCGTCTCGGTCGAACATCAGGTGTTGGGTCAGGTAGAAGATCAGGATCCCGCGCATGCCGTAGTAGGAAAAGCGCTCCCACATCTCGGCGAAGAACAGGACCAGCAGCCCCTTGGGATGCTCGCGCAGGAGCTGGCGCAGGACCGGGATTCCGGTGGCCAGGGTGACGAGCAGTCCAAGGAGAATGACGATGTTCATCTCAGGGAATCCGGAAGCCGGGCAGGCCCGGCGGACCCGCGAAATCATGAAACCCTGAACAGACCATGCGCCGCCGGTTCAGGCAAGCAAGCCGCCGCCGGAGTCAGAAGGCGGCGTCGCTCCAGACCGGGTCGAGGCGTCCGCCCCACGGCCCGTGGAACTTCGCCAGCAGCCGGTCCGCCTGGGTCAGGCCGCTTTCGGCGATCTCGGCCAGGGGCTCGAGGTAGACGCGCTCGTCCGCGCCCGAGGCGTTGGTGCGGGCCCGGCGCTTCAGGCCTTCGGAGGCGATGGCGACGAGGTCGCGGGCCACGTCCTGCACGGTCCGCGAACCGATCTTCGCCTTCAGGCCCAGGCGGGTCACGTCCGCGCGCAGGCGCTCATGTGACTCCAGCGGCCAGTCGCGACAGAGGTCCCAGGCCGCCTCCAGGGCCGCCCGGTCGTAGAGGATCCCGGTCCACAGGGTCGGCAGGGCGTCGAGCATGGGACGGGGGCCCGCGTCGGCGCCGCGCATCTCCAGGTACTGCTTGAGCCGCACCTCGGGGAAGGCGGTGGTGGCGTGGTCGGAAAAGTCCTTGAGGCTCGGCCGGTCACCCGGCAGGTCGTCGAAGCCCGAGGTCATGAACTGCCGGAAAGAGCGCCCGGAAAGGTCGATATAGGCCCCGTTCCGCTTGGCGAAATACATCGGGACATCAAGGAGATAGTTGGCGTAGGCCTCATAGCCGAACCCGTCGGCGAAGACGAAGCCCAGCATCCCCGTGCGGTCAGGATCGGTGTCGGTCCAGACATTGGCGCGGGCGGTCAGGAAGCCCGAAGGCCGGCCCTCCACGAAGGGGGAGTTGGCGAACAGGGCGGTCACCACCGGCTGCAGGGCCAGGCTTGCGCGGAACTTCAGCCGCATGTCCGCCTCGTCCACGAAGTCGAGGTTGGCCTGCACCGTGCAGGTGCGGAACATCATGTCCAGGCCCAGCCCGCCGACCTTCGGCATGTAGGCGCGCATGATGCGATAGCGGCCCTTGGGCATGACCGGCACCTGGGCGCGGGTCCATTCCGGGGTGAAGCCCAGGCCGAGGAAGCCCAGGCCCAGCCGTTCGCCAACCGCCTTGACCTCGTCCAGGTGCCCCGCCGTCTCGGCGGCGATCTCGTGCATGTCGGCCAGGGGGGCGCCGGACAGCTCGAACTGGCCGCCCGGCTCGAGGCTGACATTGGCCTTGCCGCGCTCAAGCCCGATCAGGGTCTGGCCCTCGAGGACATCGGTCCAGCCATAGGGCTTGAGGCCCTCCATCAGGGCCAGGATGCCGCTGTCGCCCTCGTAGGGAACCGGGGCGTGATCCGCCGTCCGGAACACGAACTTCTCGTGCTCCGCACCCACGCGCCAGTCTGCAGGCGGGGTCTCGCCCGCCTGGATCCAGGCCACGATGTCAGAAAATTCCAGCGGTCGACCGTCGACCTTGGAGTCGGCCATGCCCTCTACCCGTAGGTTCCCTTCCCGGAACCGCGTCTCCGCGGCGCGCGATCTTTACGCCGTTAAGTCGGTTTCGCGCAAATCAGGATTTCTGGAGCGCCCGCAGGAATTCAGGTCGTCCAGTCTCCGCCGACGGCCTGGGCCAGGGTCAGGGCCGAGAGGGCCGCCGTATCCGCCCGCAGGATGCGGGGCCCAAGGGAAACCGGGATCGTCCCAACCCGCGCCCGCAGGCCCGCCCGCTCCGCCGGTGAGAAACCGCCCTCCGGACCGACCAGGATGGCGAGGGGACCCTTGGGCAGGCCGCCAAGGGCCGCGAGGATGGGCGGCGCCTCGCCCGCCTCGTCACAGAAGACCAGCGGGCCGCCGCCGGCAAGGGCTTCGAGGACGCGGGACAAGGGCGCCGGCGCCTGGAGGCGCGGGACGTCCAGGCGGCCCGTCTGCTCGGCCGCCTCGGCGGCGATCGCCTCCAGCCGGTCCATCCGGGTGTGGTCGGCATTGGTCCGTTCGGTGTTGACCAGCCGGATCTCCGCGACGCCCAGCTCCACCGCCTTGGCGACCGCCGTCTCGAGGGGCGTCCGCTTGACCAGGGCCATGACCAGGACGATCCCGCCGGGCGGAGGCTGGACCCGGGTCTGGTCCACCACCTCCAGCGTCGTCGCCCGCTTGCCCGCAGCGACGATCCGCGCCCGCCATTCGCCGTCCCGCCCGTTGAAGACAAGGACCTCGTCCCCGGGCCCGCGCCGCATCACCTGCACCAGGTAGCGCGCCTGGGCGTCGGCCAGGAGGATCGGCCGGCCGCCGGATAGGTCATCTGGGACAAGAAGTCGGATCATGGTTCAGGTCCGGACCGCCAGGGGAATCGCAGTCGCTGCAGGAAGTGAGTAGAACCACCTCCCGCCCTGCCGTCCATGTCCCGGATCCGGCCGGCCGAATGACGCACTGCAAGGGCAGGGAGCCCCCACCCATGAGCCGGCTGAAGCCTCTTCTCATCGCCCTTTTCCTGCTCGGGACCACGGGATGCGCGAGCTTGTGGAACCCCCGCGAAACCAGCTCCTGTCCCGCCGCCCCGCGCGAGACCCTGAACACCCCCGGCTGCGTCAAGGCCATGGCGGCCCTGGGTTACGAATACGGTGTGCTCGCGGCCCTGGCCTACGAACCGCAGGCCTCGCCCGACCTGGCGCCCCCTGCGGGCGTGGTCGAGGCCGAGTCCTGCACAGAGATCGCGTGCGATGGCGCCAAGGGCTACCAGTACCGGGTCTTTCACCGTGTCCGCGACGGGCAGGTCGCTGAGAAGATCATCGCCTTCCGGGGTACGGACGGAAGGGGGGACTGGTCCACCAACCTCTTCGGCAGGAAGGACCAGAACCGCGCTGCGCTCGCCACCTTCCTCAGGGTGCGCGGGGACGGAACGATTCCTGTTTCCGTGACAGGTGACTCCCTGGGCGGCGCCCTCGCGATCCAGGTGTCCATGTGTCACCCTGTGCATCTGAGGGTCGCCCTGGACGCTTCACCGCGGTTCTACAAGAGCCTGTGCCCGGGGGGCCGCGCGCTTCCGCCGCCTGCCGACGCCGATACGAAGCTTCTCCTCTTTTCGGAGACTGGCGAAATCCTGAGCCCGACACGATGGCTGGGCCGTAATCCCGACCAGTTGGCCACCCGGGTCGACTGTATCGTCGGCGAGAACACGATCTCGCAGCACGACGTTCGCCGGCTGGCCGCCTGCATGATCCACCGCGCGGTGGAGGGCGGTTCAGAGGATGCCCGTCGATACAGGGACGCGAACCGCAGGGCCTTCGACCGCTACCTTCCCGATCCGCAGGGCTGACGGCACGTCTGGACGAGGCCTCCGCCTCCCGACTAGGTTCGGCGAATGAGCGACAAGATCTCTTCCGACGACGCCTACGAGGCGGACCTCCAGCGCCTCCAGCTGGCCCTCGTCCGCTACCAGCAGCACGCGATCGCCGCCGGCGACAAGGTGCTGATCATCTTCGAGGGCCGCGACGCGGCGGGCAAGGACGGCTCGATCCAGAGGATCACCGAGCACCTGTCCACCCGGGCGACCCGGGTCATCGCCCCGCCCAAGCCCTCGGACCGCGAGAAGACCCAGTGGTTCTTCCAGCGCTATGTCCCCTGGCTTCCGGCGGCGGGCGAGACCGTCATCTTCAACCGCTCCTGGTACAACCGGGGCGGGGTGGAGCCGGTCATGGGCTTCTGCACCGAGGACGAACACGAGCACTTCCTGCGCGAGGTTCCCGCCTTCGAAGGCATGCTGGTCGACAGCGGCGTCCGCCTGGTCAAGCTCTGGCTGGACGTCAGCCGCAAGGAGCAGAAGAAGCGGCTCGAGGAGCGCCGGACCGATCCCCTCAAGGCCCTCAAGACCAGCCCCCTGGACGAGGCCGCCCAGTCCCGGTTCGACGCCTACTCCGACGCCCGGGACGGCATGCTGAGGCGGACCCATTCGGACAAGTCGCCCTGGACCTGTGTCCGCTCCGACCAGAAGAAGCCCGCCCGGCTGGACATCCTTCGCCACCTGGTCCGCGCCCTGGCGCCGGAAGAGATCGCCCGCGAGATCGAGGCGCCGGACCCCGCCATCCTCTTCCCGTTTGAGCTGGGCGCCCTGTCGGACGGCCGCCTGGCCCGGTGAAGGCCGACCTATCCGCCCGGGACGCCCGCCGGCTGGCCCTGGCGGCGCAGGGCTTCAGCAAGGCGCCGCCGGCCGCACCGGGACGGGCCGACCTGCTCAGGATCGTGGGCCGGCTTGGCGTGGTGCAGATGGACTCCGTCAACGTCCTGGCCAGGTCGCACTACCTGCCATTTCATTCCCGCCTCGGCGCCTATCCCCGCGAGGCCCTCGAGGACCTGGCCTGGGGCGGCCGACCCGGCCTCTTCGAGTACTGGATGCACGAGGCCTCCCTGGCCTCGCTGGAGATCCAGCCCCTTCTGAGGTGGCGCATGGAGGACGCCGAGGCCGGGGTCGGCGTCTGGCGGGGCGTGGCGGCCTTCCTGCGCAGCCACGGCGACTTCATCGACCGGGTCCTGGCGGAGATCCGCGACCGAGGGCCCCTGTCATCGGCTGAACTCGGCCTCGGGGCCCCGGGCGCCGGCGGCTGGTGGGGATGGAGCGAGGGCAAGCGGGCCCTGGAGTGCCTGTTCTGGACGGGCCGCCTGACCACCGCCGCCCGCCGGGGCGCCTTCGAGCGCGTCTATGGCCTGCCGGAACAGGTCCACCCGCCCGGCGTCCTGGCGGCGCCGACGCCGGACCGGGGCGAGGCCCAGAGGGCGCTCCTGCGGATTGCCGCCCGGGCCCAGGGCGTGGCGACCGAAGCGGACCTGCGGGACTATTTCCGGATGCCGGCGGCCGACGCCCGGCTGCGGGTGGCGGAACTGGTGGAGGCCGGCGACCTGACCCCCGTGCGCGTCGAGGGCTGGCGGGGCCAAGCCTACCTGTCGCCCGAAGCCGCGGCTCCCCGCAAGGTAAGGGCGGAAGCCCTGCTCAGTCCCTTCGACAACCTCATCTGGTTTCGGGACCGGGCCGAACGGCTCTTCGACGTGCGGATCCGGCTGGAAATCTACACTCCCGCCCCGCGCCGGGTGCACGGGTACTACGTCCTGCCCTTCCTCGAGGGCGAGGCGATCACCGCACGGGTCGACCTCAAGGCGGACAGGAAGGGCGGGCGGCTCCTCGTGCAGGCGGCCCATGCCGAGCCGGCGGCCGGCCCCGGAACCCCGGAAGCCCTGGCGCGGAACCTGCGGCGCATGGCCGGCTGGCTTGGGTTGGGCTCGGTGGCCGTCGCGCCGAGGGGCGACTTTGCTCCGCGCCTCGCGGCCGAGTTCGACCGCGACGACGCCGCCGCCTAGTCCGCGGCCTCAGCGACGCCTTCCCAGACCCATTCCGGCCCGTGGGCGAGGAATGACCGGGTCCGGAGCCTAGCCCTTCGCCTTCGGGACCATCACCAGCCAGGGGGTCGGCGCGGCGCGGAACTCCCAGACGGCGAGCAGCTGGTCCAGGTGGCTGCGGTTGCGCAGGAGCTCAGGCAGGGCCGCGGTCTTGGGGCCCGGATTCACCACGGTGATGCAGTGGGAGGCCGCGAAACGGGCGCGGACCCGGTCCATCACCCCCGGGCGATAGACATCGTGAGTCTCGACGATCAGCCGCATTCCGGCCAGGGCCGGGGCGAGGTCCGGCCGGAGCAGGTCGTCCTCAGCGCCCTCGATGTCGACGATGACCAGGCACCGCTGACCGGCGAACTGCTGGAAATCCTCCGGATGGAAGAGGCCCCCGATGCGGATGCGGGCCTCCACCCCGTTCAGCCCGGCCATCCGCCGGCAGGCCGCCTGAGCGGTCTCCGAGGTGTCATGGGCATGGACCACCGCACCGGGCGCCAGCCGAGCCAGGCCCGCGGCGTAGTAGCCTTCGGCGCAGCCGATATCGAGGATGACCTCGGGGTCCGCCGCCAGGGCCTCGGCCAGGTGGGGATGAAGCTCGTCCTCGTAGGTCCCGATCAGGCGGGGGGCCAGGGCGCCCTCGGTGGCGTCTTCCACATAGGCCATGCCCGCGAAGGGGCCGCCCAGGACCCTGCCGCCGTTCTGCTCCCTCAGCGCCCGGGCGATCATGCGCGAGCGCCAGATAGCCAGGACCCGCAGGCCAAGCGCCGCCCCCTCCGGCGTGGACAGGCCGCCCGGCGCATCCAGCCGGGCGCGGAACCACTCCCGGACGGTCTCAAGGTAACTGGCCATCAGGACTCCGGCGCTGCGCCCGCACTGTGCCTGCCGGGCGGGGCGGGCTCAAGCGGTCCTCAGGCGGCGCCCAGTGTCACGGCGTGGAGGCGGGCGTAGGCGCCGCCGCGCCGGACCAGCTCGTCATGGCCACCCTCCTCCAGGATGCGGCCGTCCTCGAAGACGAGGATGCGGTCGGCATTGCGGACGGTGGAGAGCCGGTGAGCGATGATGACCGTGGTCCGCCCCTCCATCAGGGCCTCCATGGCGGCCTGGACCTCGCGCTCGGTCTCCACGTCGAGAGAGGAGGTCGCCTCGTCGAGGACCAGGATCGGCGCATCCGCCAGGAAGGCCCGGGCGATGGCCACCCGCTGGCGCTCGCCCCCGGACAGCTTGACCCCCCGCTCGCCCACCAGTGTGGCGTAGCCGCCGGGCAGGCGGGCGATGAAGTCATGGGCGCGGGCCCGGCGCGCAGCCATTTCAATCGCCTCCGGGGTGGCGTCAGGCCGGCCGTAGGCGATGTTCTCGGCGATGCTCCGGTGGAACAGGGCCGGGTCCTGGGGCACCACGGCGATGGCCCGCCGCAGGCTCGCCTGGGTCACCGCAGCCACGTCCTGGCCGTCGACCCGGATCGCGCCGGAATCCACGTCATAGAGCCGCTGGATCAGCTTGACGAAGGTCGACTTGCCAGAGCCGGTAGGGCCCACCAGGGCCACGCGCTCGCCAGGCCGGATCTGCAGGGTGAAGTCGTTGAACAGGCGACGCCCCGACTTGGCGTAGCCAAAGCCCGCCCGGTCGAAGACGATCTCGCCCGGGCCCGGCGCGAAGGGCCGGGCGTCCGGCCGGTCCGGCACCTGCGGCCCGGTGCGCATGTAGCGGGCCAGGTCCTCGGCGTCGTCCAGGCCCTTCTGCAGCATGCGGATGTTGTCGCCCAGGTTCCGCAGGTAGCCGCTCATCAGCATGAAGGCCGTCACCCCGAAGACCACGTCTCCTGGGGTGGCGCGACCCTGGGTCCAGAGGTGGATGAGCAGGCCCGTCAGGCCGGCCTGGAGGAAGGCCAGCAGGAGGTTCTGCACCAGCCAGATATCGGTGAAGCTGTACCAGGTGCGGATCACGGCGTCGCGCCAGAGGGAAGTCACGCCGGCGATCCGGGCCTCCTCCCGCGCCTCGGCGCCGAAGCTGCGCACCGCGGCGTTACCCGAGATGGAGTCGGCCAGGGCGCCGCCGATCCGGGTGTCCAGCGCCACCGAGCGCTGGTTGAGGGGCCGGGCGAAACGCGAGATCAGGAACAGGTTGGTGGCGATGAACAGGCCGACGGCGAACAGCGAGAACAGGCCGACCATGGGCCAGCGCAGGATCATCATCACCGACAGGCCGACCAGCACCAGCAGGGCTGGGCCAATCCACATGACCACGGCGTCGGAGACCTGGTCGTAGGCCCACATGGCCCGGCTCAGCTTGCGCACGGTGGCGCCCGCGAAGGCGTCGGCGTGCCAGTCGGCGGAGTAGGCCTGGACCCGCGCAAACCCGGCGTCGGTCATCTCCTTCATGTTGAAGGCCGCCAGTTGGCACCAGGGCTTGTCGCGGATGTTGCGGACGATGGCCAGGGCCACGCCCAGCCCGATGAAGATCGCCCACCAGCGCCAGGCGTCAGGCGCCAGGACGGGCCCCTGGGTCAGGGTGTCCACCATCCGTCCCGCCGCCCAGGGCATGGCCATGTCTAGGCCGATGGAGACCAGGCAGAAGGTCACGACCCAGGACAGTCGCCAGGGACGCCGGAGCCAGAAGCTGGCGATGAAGCCCAGCACCTGGAGGTTGCTCAGGGCGCGCTCGCGGGGCCCCTCGTCCTCATCTTCGTAATGTTCGGTCATGTCTGCAGCAGGGTTGGCCCAGCCGCGTTCAGGGGCGGGGCGAAGTCAGGAAGGTATCCGGTGAAGGTCGGTCTGGACGGGGCGTCAGCCCCGAAGTCGATCCGCCTTGCGAAGGGCGCCGCCGAAAAACTCCATCATTCCGGCCCCCCTTTCCTGTCGCTGAGAGCAGGTTGGTGATGCCCCTGCGGAAACCCGGGGTCAACCCGGGCACAGGCGGTCCTTTTCGACTGATGCGGCCCGGTCACAGTCTGGTAGAAGCGCGGGCATGCCTGAGACGCCGCAGTCCGAAATCCTTCCCGACGCCCGTCCCGACAACTGGGTCGACCGGTTCGCCCCGGAGGGACTGAGACCCTGGCTGAAGCTGGGTCGTTTCGACCGTCCGGTGGGGATCTGGCTGCTCATGCTGCCGGGCTGGCAGGGCGCCGCCCTCGCAGCCTCGATGTCCGGTCGTTGGCCCGATCTCGTCCTCATGGCCAAGATCTTCCTGGGGGCCGCCCTCATGCGCGCCGCCGGATGCGCGTACAATGACATCCTCGACCGGGACCTGGACGCCAAGGTCGCCCGCACCGCCGGCCGGCCTGTCGCATCGGGCCGGATCTCCGTCCGACAGGCCTGGGCCTTCCTCGTCGCCTGCAGCCTGGGCGGGGCGGCCATCCTCTTCACCCTGCCGCCCCTGGCCATCGCCCTGGGGATCGCCTCCCTCGTCCTGGTGGCGGCCTACCCCTTCATGAAGCGGATCACCTGGTGGCCGCAGGCCTGGCTGGGACTCACCTTCAACTGGGGCGCCCTGCTGGGATTTGCAGCGGCGACGGGCGAGCTCGGGATTACCGCCATCCTGCTCTACCTCGGCGGGGTCTTCTGGACCCTGGGCTATGACACCCTCTACGCGGTGCAGGACATGGAGGACGACGCCCTGGCTGGCATCAAGTCCTCGGCCCGCCGCCTCGGCCCCTCCGCCCCGAGGGCGGTGCTGGGCTTCTACGCCCTGGCCTTCCTGTTCGCCCTGTCCTGCGCCTTCGCGGCCCGGCTTGGGCCCCTCTTCCTGCCTCTCGCCGCCGGCTATGGCCTGCACCTGTCGCGCCAGGCCGCACGGCTGGACATGGACGACCCCAGGGGCGCACTCGCCCTGTTCCGCTCCAACGCCCTGGCCGGCCTGATCCTCTTCGCCGCCATCGTTGCAGGGCGCTTTGGACAGGGGCTCTGGGGCGGCGGGGGCTTGTAGAGCGGCCGGCCGCACCCGATAGTCTGTAGCATCCGCCAGGGAGGATGACATGGCCGACGACGCCCTTCCGACGATCCTGCAGCTGACGCCGCTCGACGAGGACTACCGCCGCGACCCGGCGACGGTCCTGGCGAAGCTGCGCAGCGCCTGCCCCGTCCACCATGACGCCTTCAGCGGGGCCACCTTCGTATCCCGCTATTCCGACGTCCGGGGGGTGGCGACTGACCTGACCCTCTGGCGGGACCCATTGCTCGCCGACCCGGAGAGCCGGCGCCTGCAGCGCTTCGATCCGCCGGACCCCAGCCTGCCGCGCAGCGAGACTTCGTCCATCCTGACTCTCGACGACCCGGACCACGCCCGGATCCGCGGCCCCCTGTCCCGCGCCCTCTACGCCCGGGTCGCCCGTTTCCGGCCCGAGGTCGAGCGGATCGTCGACGAGGCCCTCGACCGGATCGGGACCCAGGCCGAGGTCGACCTGATGGACCTGTTCTGCGTGCCGATCCCCATCGACGTGATCGCGTCGATCCTGGGCGTGCCGCACGACCAGCTGGAAGCCTTCCGGGACTGGTCCGAGGGCCTGATCCAGGGACTGAACCCGTTCCGGAACGCCGAGCAGACCGCCCACATGGAGCGGTCCAGCCTGGCCCTGACCGCCTACTTCACCGAGGCCCTCGCCGACCGGCGCGCCCATCCCCGCGACGACCTGATCTCGGACATGGTCCGCCTGCAGGGCGAGGGCGCGCCCCTCAGCGACACCGAGCTGCGCATTAACCTCACGGCCCTTCTCGTGGGCGGCAACCTCACCACCACAGACCTGATCGGCAACGGCGCCCGGCTCCTGATGCTGAACCCGTCCGAGAAGGCCAAGCTGATGGCCGACCCGGGCCTGGCCTCCGCCCTGGTCGAGGAGGTGCTCCGCTTTGACCCGCCCGTCGACGCGACCTCCAGGATCGCCTCCCGGGACCTGGAGATCAGCGGCTGCCCGATCGCCAAGACACGCAGCGTCAACCTGCTGCTGAGAGGCGCCAACCGCGATCCCGAGGCCTTCGAGAACCCCGATGTCTTCGACATCACCCGCAAGAAGGTCCCGCACATGTCGTTTGGCGGCGGCGCCCACATCTGCATTGGCGCGCCCCTGGCCCGGCTGGAGGCCCAGGTCGCCCTGCCGCGCCTGTTCGGCCGCTATCCGGGTCTCGCCCTGGCCGATCCCGAGGCCGAGCCCGCCTGGCGCAAGCTGCCCTTCTTCAGGGGCCTGGAAACCCTCACGGTCCGGACCGGAGCCTGATTCCGGCTGTAAACCTCTGGAAGGAAGGGCTCAATCCGGTTACCGGACGCCCCTGAGTAACACGCAAAAGGAGAATACCCATGCGTAAGGTCCTCGCTCTCGCGGCCTGCCTCCTTGGAGCCGCCGCCCTCACCGCCTGCACCACGGTCGACGCCACCACCGGCGAGACCGTCAAGAGCAACACCAAGACCGGCGCCCTGACCGGAGCCCTCGCCGGCGCCGCCCTCGGCTACCTGACCAACACCAACAACAGCGACCAGGGACGCAAGAACGCCCTGATCGGCGCCGGCATAGGCGCCCTCACGGGCTCGGCCGTCGGCAACTACATGGACAAGCAGCAGGCCGAGCTGCGCCGCGAACTCGCCGGCACCGGCGTCAACGTCGAGCGGCAGGGCGAGAACATCGTCCTCCAGATGCCCGGCGACGTGACCTTCGACACCAACCGGTCCGAGATCAAGCCGCAGTTCTACACCGTGCTGAACGATGTCGCGGGCACCCTGAACAAGTACCCACAGACCACGGTCGACGTGATCGGCCACGCCGACTCCACCGGCTCCGCCGAGCTGAACCAGGGCCTGTCCGAGCGCCGGGCCGGCTCGGTGGCGGAATACCTCGTCACCGCCGGCGGCGTGATGCGCGAGCGCCTGGCGGTCGCCGGCAAGGGCTCTACCGCCCCGATCGCCGACAATTCGACCCCGGACGGCCGGGCCAAGAACCGCCGCGTCGAGATCGTCCTGAAGCCGATCACCAGCTGATCCGGAACGGCGAACCGTGCCCGCCGCCGCCCGCGTAGATCCCAAGGCCTACTTCAGTCCAGCGGAGTGGGCGCCCCTCGCCCGACGCTCGCGCTGGAAGGGACTTGCCCTCCTCGCCCACGCCTGGGGTGTGATCTTCGCGGCGGCGGCCATGGCTGTTGTCTGGCCCCTGACCCTGCCCCTCGCCGTCGTCATCATCGGCGGGCGGCAGCTGGGCCTCTCGATCCTGATGCATGACGCCGCCCACGGCGCCCTGCACCCAAGCCCGAAGATCAATGACCTGGCGGGCGAATGGCTCACCGGCGGAGGCCTCCTTCGCTACAGGGCCTACCACCTGGGGCACCACAAGTTCGCCCAGCAGGACGAGGACCCGGACATTGGCCTGTCCGCGCCCTTTCCCATCACCCGCACCTCCCTGAGGCGAAAGCTGCTCCGGGACCTGACCGGTCAGACCTTCTTCAAGCAGAGGTTCGGCGACCTGGCCCGGCGGCTGAAGGCCCGCAAGCCCGGCCAGCCGCTTCTGCCCATCCTCGCCGAAGAGGTGCGCCGCAAGCGCCGCTGGCTGCTGGGCGGCGTGGTCATCACCCTCATCGGCGGGGTGTTTGGCGTCTGGTGGGCCTGGCCCGTCTTCTGGGTCCTGCCCCAGGCGACCTGGTTCCCGGTCATCACCCGCCTGCGCAACATCGCCGAGCACGCCTGCATCCCCGGGGGCGAACCGGACCCCCTGCGGCAGGCCCGCACCACCCATGCGGGATGGATCGCCCGCGCCCTGCTCGCGCCCTACTGGGTGAACTATCACTGCGAGCACCACATGTTCATGCACCTGCCCTGCTACAACCTGCCCAAGGCGCACCGCCTGCTGGCCGGCAAGGGCGTGCTGGCCGAAATGCTCCATGAGCCGGGGGGCTATCGCGTGATCCTGGCCCGCGCCGCCTCACGGCCAGACGTCGCCGCCGCGGCGGCGGGATGATCGGCGCCGATCCGGAGAGCCGCCGGAGCTTCATCCTGGCGCACACCCGGCTCCAGTTCCCGCCGCATACGCCGGAGCTGGCCCTGCACCTGGCGGACGAGATCACGCCGATCTGGCGGATGACCGAGGAAGCCCTCGAGGAGATCGGCCTGCCGCCGCCCTTCTGGGCGTTCGCCTGGGCCGGCGGTCAGGCCCTGGCCCGCTACATCCTCGACGCCCCGGAGACGGTCGCCGGCCTGCGGGTCCTGGATTTCGCCTCCGGGTCGGGCATCGTCGCCATCGCCGCCGCACGGGCCGGGGCCCGGCATGTCCTCGCGGCGGATATCGACGGCTTCTGCGGCGCCGCCCTGGCCCTGAACGCCGAGGCCAATGGCGTCGCCGTCGATTTCACCGACCAAGACCTCCTCGATCAGCCGCCGCCTGAGGCCGACGTCATCCTGGCGGGAGACATCTGCTACGAGAAACCGCTCGCCGAGCGGGTCATGGCCTGGCTGGACGCGGGCCGGTCCCGGGGCGCGCGGGTGCTGATCGGCGATCCAGGCCGGTCCTATTTTCCCCGGGAGGGGCTGGTGCGCCTGGCGGAGTACCAGGTGCCCACCACCCGCGAGCTCGAGGACATGGAGGTCAAGCGTACGGCGGTGTGGACATTCCCCTCGCCCTGATCTAGCGTGAACATAAAAGGAACAGAGGAAGGATCCGCCCCCATGAACCTCCAACTCCGGATCCCGGACGTGCGCTGGGGGCGGCGCACCCGGGCCGCGCCTCCACCCTGGCCTGCACGCTGGCCTGCGATCCAGTTCCTCGCCGTCATGTTCGCCGCCGCAGCGGCCTTGCCGGCCATGGCCGCTGAACCCCCTCAACTGTCCGTCTTCAGCAAGCCTGCGCCGCCCCCCGTTGTCGACCGGCCCCTCGAGAAGGACCGCACGAGCCAGACCCTGGGCCTCGCCCGCATCGCCTCGTCGATCCGGCATGGCGCGCCCTACGCCCTGGTGCTGTGGGGCAAGAAGTGCGCGCCCGACAACCTGGCCTCCTGGGATCAAGCCAACGACGGATTCGAGAAGAGCGAGGTGGACGAGCGCATCTTCCACGAGACCCTGACAGGGCTGGGCTTCCGCGTGGCCGGAGACCCGACGGACCTTTTCCGGGACGCCGAGGCTCCCGAGGGCGACCTCCAGGTCGGGGCCCTCATCACCGACTACACGGCGTCGATCTGCGGCGGCTTCATGCCCGGCGAGCAGAAACTGGAACTCGACACCGCCATCGGCACGGGGGTCGCGCAGATGACCGTCGAATGGCAGATCCACGCTCCCGCCCTGTCGAAGACCATCGCCCGGATCCGCACCACGGTGCGCGTCGAGACCCCCAGCCCGATCATCAACGCCCCGGAGGCCCTCTACCAGGCCCTCATGCGGGACAGCCTGCGCGCCCTCGCCGCCGACGAGACCTTCCGGACGGCGGCGGTGACGCCGATCCGGGCGCCGTCAGGACTGGTGGAGCCCCCCGCGACAGCCCCCCTCCGCCTCCCGGCGGCCCGGACGCCGGCGAACGTGCCCGACGCCCACCGGGCGGTGGCGGCGGTGCTCACGGGCGCCAGCCTGGGTACCGCCTTCCTCGTCTCGGACCAGGGCTACCTCCTCACCAACCGGCACGTGGTCGGGTCCACCCGGATGATCAAGCTGAGGTGGTCGGACGGTTCCGAAAGCGTCGGCGAGGTGGTGCGCTCGGACGCGGGACGCGACGTCGCCCTGATCCGGACCGACCCCCGCGCCGGACCCGCTTTCCGGCTGAGGACCGAGCCCGTCCGCCAGGGCGAGACGGTCTATGCCCTTGGCACGCCCATGGAGACGCGCCTGCAGGGCACCCTGACCCGGGGCGTCATCTCCGCCAGCCGTAGCCTGGCAGGATACCGTTTCATCCAGAGCGATGCGGCCGTGAACCCCGGGAACAGCGGCGGACCCCTTCTGGATGAGACTGGCCGGGTGGTGGGCATGACGGTCTCCCGCTACGCCTCCGCCCCCGAGGATGGGATCCAGGGATTGAACTTCTTCATTCCCATAGAAGACGCCCTCAGGTTTCTGGCGCTCACCCTCGAGCCGCGCTAGTCCTCGGCGATGTTGCGGGGCCTGACGCCCCTGCGCCGCGCTGGAGGGCGAAACATGCTGCGCCGGACCTTTCTCGCCACTCTTCCCGCCCTGGCCGCGGCCGGCGGCGCCGCTGCCCAGAGCCGGGAGGCCAATCCCAACCGCAATCGCCCGGATGTTGGCCCCGGCGACCGGATCGACGGCGCCACCTTCGCCAGCCGGAGCGCGGCCTGGGGCGTCCGCGGCGCAGCCGCCACAGCCCATCCCCTCGCGACGCAGACCGCCATCGACATCCTTCGCAAGGGTGGCTCGGCGGTGGACGCCGCCATCGCCGCAAACGCCGTCCTGGGCTTTGTCGAGCCCATCGCCTGCGGGATCGGCGGCGACACCTTCGCCATGCTGTGGGATCCGCGGACCCGCCGGGTGGAGGGGCTGAACGGCTCGGGCCGAAGCCCCAGGGGACTTAAGCTCGAAACGGTCCGGGCCCGGTCGCGGAACGGCCTCATCCCCTCCTTCGGCGCCATCTCGGTCAGCGTCCCCGGCGCGGTGGACGCCTGGTGGACCCTGCACCAGCGCTACGGCAAGCTGCCCTGGAAGGACCTCCTGGCGCCCGCCGCCGCCCTGGCCCGCGAGGGCGCCCCGGTCAGCCAGAATGTCGCCTACTACCTCGCCCGGTCGCTGCGCGGCTTCACCCGGCCCGGCGCCGGGATCGAGGAGGTCGAGAACTTCCGCCGCACCTGGGCGCCAGGCGGCCGAACCCCCGTCGAAGGCGAGGTCTTCGCCAATCCCGACCTCGCCCGCACCTACGACCTGATCGCCGCGGGCGGGCGGGACGCCTTCTACCAGGGCGAGATCGCCGAGCGGATCGAGCGCTACTTCAAGCGTATCGGCGGCTGGATGACCCGGGCCGACCTGGCGGCCCACCGCAGCCGCTGGGACCCGCCGCAGAAGACGACCTACCGGGGGGTGGAGGTCTATGGGCTGTCCCCCAACAGCCAGGGCCTGGCCACCCTGCAGATGCTCAACATCCTCGAGACCTTCGATGTCGCCGGCATGGGCTTCCAGTCCGCCGCCGCCATCCACCACGGCGTCGAGGCCAAGCGCCTCGCCTTCGAGGACCGGGCCCGTTTTTACGCCGATCCGGATTTCGCCCGGATCCCCACGGAATGGCTCCTGTCCCGGGACTACGCCGCGCAGAGGGCGCGACTGATCCGCCCTGACGCCATCCTGTCCGACCTCCGGCCCGGCCAGGCGCCCTCGCGCGGGGACACCACCTATTTCTGCACCGCAGACGCCGACGGGATGATGGTTTCCTTCATCCAGTCGAACTATCGCGGCATGGGTTCGGGCCTTGCGGCGGATGGCCTGGGCTTCATGTTCCAGAACCGGGGCGAACTGTTCGCGCTGCAGGACGGACACCCCAACCTCTACGCCCCTGGCAAGCGGCCCTTCCAGACCATCATCCCCGGCTTCGCCGTCAGGGAGGGCGAGCCCTGGCTGGCCTTCGGCGTGATGGGCGGCGACATGCAGCCCCAGGGACAGAGCCAGATCTTGTCCAACATGATCGACTTCGGCCTCGGCGTTCAGGAGGCTGGAGACTCGCCGCGCTGGCATCATGAGGGCTCGCCCGAACCCACTGGCGAGCCGGCCCGGCCCGGGGCGGGCCTCCTGAGACTCGAGAACGGGGTGCCGAGGGCGACCCGGGCGGCGCTGGCCGCCCTCGGCTGGCCGATCGGGGAGAGCGACGGCGGTTTCGGCGGCTACCAGGCCATCCAGCGCTGGCCCGGCCGCTACGCCGCCGCCACCGAGATGCGCAAGGACGGCGTCGCCCTCGCCTGGTGACGAGGTCGACCCAGACCCCCGCCGCCGCGCTAGGCCCGCCACCTCCCCCTGGGGGAGGAGTAGGCGCTCAATTGCTTCCCCAAGGGCGAGCTCCGGCCGAAGGCCGGTGAGGGGGTCAACGGCGACGGCGAGGTTCAGCGTGAAGGCTAGAATTCGTCTTCCATCAGTGAGCGGAACTGCTCAAAGATTTCCGCCGCCCGGGCCTCGCCCGTAGGCGCAGGGGCTGGCTCGCCTCCGTCCGGCGCGCCCGCCTGGGTCTCCGAAGCCGCGGCGCCTTCCAGCCGACCCACCACGAGCCCGTTCTGGACAAGGGTCAGCGTCTCACCGGCCTCCAGGCTGGCGAGGATTTGGGCGACCCGGGGCGGAAGGTCGTCGAGGTCGATCTGCTTCATCGCGGGTCACTTTAATGCCGCCGGTGAGGGCGGCAAGCCGGCAGGCTCAGGCATGGACGCGGAGGCCGGAAAGGGCGACACTCCCCTCCCGAGTTCCCGGAGGCCATGCCCATGGACCCGATCCCCGCCGGCCACGCCCTGGCCCTCTGGGCCGCCCTGCACATCCTCCTCCTGCTCGGCCTGTCCCTGCTGGTGGTGCGCCAGAGGCGACGGCACGCCGTGGCCCTGGGCGACGGCGGGGTGCCTGAATTGGCCTGCGCCATCCGCGCCTTCGGGAACGCCACGGAGTACATCCCCATGGGCCTGGTGGGCCTCGCCGCCCTCACCCTGGCCGGCGCCCCGCCCCTGGCCGTACATCCGGCCGGGCTGGTCCTGTTCGGCGGACGCCTGGCGCACGCCATCGGCCTGTCCCGGTCCGGAGAGGCCTCACCCCTCCGCGCCGGCGGGGTGGCCGCCACCTGGGGCGCCTACATCTACCTCGCGGTCGCCCTGCTCTTCTACGCCCTGCCCTGAAGCGTCCCGGCCCGGTCCCCCGGCCCGCCGCGGCTTGCCGGGGCGACGGCGGGCGGCCATATGGCGTCCATGAGCACCGAACTTTCCGCTGATCTTGTCGCCGCCGCCCTTCGGGCCGGGGCCGACGCCGCCGAGGCCGTCGACGCCGAGCACCAGGCGCTTTCCGTCACCGTCCGGCACGGCGCCCTCGAGGAGGTCGAGCGGGAAGAGGCGCGGGACCTCAGTCTGCGGGTCTTCGTCGGCCGGCGTCAAGCCACCGTCTCGGGCTCGGACATTTCGGCCGACGGCCGTGCACGCCTGGTGGAGCGGGCCGTGGCCATGGCCCGTCTCGCGCCCGAGGACCCCTGGTCCGGCCTGGTCGAGCCTGGCGCCCTGGCCTCGGGCCCGCACCCCGCACTGGACCTTTGCGACCCTTCCGATCCGGATCCCGAGACCCTGGAGACCCTGGCCCGGCAGGCCGAAGCCGCCGCCCTGGGAATGCCGCGCATCGCCAATTCCGACGGCGGGTCGGCCTCGGCCTCGCGCTCGGCCTGGCGGCTGGCCACATCGAACGGCTTTTTCGGCGAGCACAGGGCCACCGGTTTCCACGTCGGCGCCGCGGTGATCGCCGGTGAAGGCGAGGGCATGGAGAGCGGGTACGACGGCCTCTCGCGCCGCTGGTTCGGCGACCTTCCGTCGCCCGAGAAGGTCGGCCGAGAGGCGGCGCGACGGGCCGCCGCCCGCCTCGGGGCCCGCAAGATCGCCTCGACCACCGCCCCCGTCATCTTCGAGAACCGGATCGCCACCTCCCTGATCGGTCCCTTCATCGGCGCCATCAGCGGCCCTTCGGTGGCGCGGGGCGTCTCCTTCCTCAAGGACCGGCTGGGCGAGGCGGTTTTCGCCGAGGCCATCACCCTGCTGGATGATCCCCACCAGCCCCGGGGCCTGGGCTCCTCACCCTTCGACGACGAGGGCGCCCTCAACCGCCGCACCGCCCTCGTGGACAGGGGCGTCGTGACCACCTGGCTGCACAACGCCACTTCGGCGCGGCAGCTGGGAATGGACCTGACGGGCCACGCCTCCCGGGGGTCGGCGGGTCCTGCAGGGGTGGGGACTTCCAACCTGACCCTGGCGCCGGGCGAGCGGGACCTGGCCGGCCTCATGGCGGACGCCGGGACCGGCCTCCTCGTGACCTCCATGTTCGGGCCGTCCCTGAACGCCAACACCGGCGACTGGTCTGTCGGCTGCTCGGGCTTCTGGTTCGAGAATGGCGAGATCGCCTACCCCGTCTCGGAGATCACCGTGGCCGGCGCCCTGCCGGATATCTATGCCCGGCTGGTCCCGGGTGCGGACCTGGAGTTCAGGGGCTCCGCCAATTCGCCCTCCCTCCTGGTCGACGCCCTGTCAATCGCCGGCAAGTAGAGCCCCAACAAGCGCGCCTGCAGGGGCCGGGGCGCCCTTCAGGCCGGGGACGGCGCACGAATGGACCCCCTGCCGGGGATTTTCCGGTACGGTCCATTGATCCTTAACCGCCGCGGGACTATCGCGCGTCCAGACACCCGGATCCAGGAGGCGCAGCCATGCCCCATCGCCAGCTTCTTCACCTCGTCATCGGCGGCGAACTCATCGACGTGGATACGGTCGAGTTCCGCGACCTCTCGAAGATCGACCTGGTCGGCGCCTACCCAAGCTACCAGGAGGCGGTGGACGCCTGGCGGGCCAAGGCCCAGTCGACGGTGGACAACGCCCTGATGCGCTACTTCATCATCCACGCGCACAAGCTGCTGGACCCCGACACCGACGACCACGACCACTGAGCTATTCGCGGCGCAGCAGGGTCTCCGTCAGGGCGCGGCCCCACATGTTCGACCGGAAGTCGGCCTTGATGGCGTCAGGGTCGTAGGCCGGGCTGTCCACCCATTCCAGGAAGGTCTGGCCGGCCGGTTCGCCCTCGGCGAGGTAGCGCTCGAAGGTGTAGTCCAGCACCCCGGTCTTCCCCGCCTTCACGTGCAGGTACTTCAGGCTGAGCTGGGCCAGGGCCTCGCGGATCGGCACGCCCTTGCGGAAGTGCAGGTAGAGGACGCTCATAATCCCCGCCCGGTCCGCCCCTGACTTGCAGTGCATGAGGGCGGGGTACTCCAGGCTGTCGAACAGGGCCTTGGCGCCATGCACCCGCGCGCGGCTGGGGACCTCGCGGGAGGTGATGGTGAAGTCCACCAGGTTCAGGCCCAGGCGCGCGCAGGCGTCCTTTTCCAGGGCGTAGAAGCTGGCGTCGAAGCCGCCGCGCAGGTTCATCACCGTGCGGATCCCCCGGGCCTTCCAGTCCTCGAGCTGGAAGGGCCAGGGCTGGTTGGCCCGGTAGAGCTCCTCCGACACCGCATGGGCGTTGGAAAAGCGCAGCCGCAGGAAGGCGTGGTCCTTGAATATGTAGTCGAGGTAGGCGCGCCGCCGCCCCTTCGGCGTGGTGAGGTCGTAATCCGCCAAGTCGGGGCTCCTGAGTGGGCCTCCTATCTAGGGCGCCGGCGCCGCACCGCAAAGCCCGTGGGCGTGCGGCGGGGACCCGCATCTTGACTTCCCCCGCTGCAGGGCCGACCCCAGCGGAATGAACGCCCCGGCGGATCACAACCGACTGTCGACCCGCGAGATCCTCGCGCGGACCTGGCGCGTCTACCTGGCGCCCCGCTGGACCGGCCTGTTGCTGGCCGGCCTATGCGCCGTGGTCGTGGCCGTCCTCAGCGCCCGACTGGTGCAGATCCTTGAGCCGGCGATCAACGACCTGATCGCCCGGCCCAAGCCCGGCGCCCTGCTCGCCATCCCCCTGACCATCGCCGCCCTGGCCATCGGCCGGGGCCTGGCCCAGGTCCTCCAGGCCACCCTGGTCAACCGGATCGGCAACGCCGTGGTCGGCGACGTCCAGGTCCAGCTGTTCGGCAAGCTGGTCCGGGCCGACCTCGCCCGGCTCCGCTCGCAGCATTCGGGCGCCTTCGTCTCCTCGGTGCTCTACGACGCCGGCCTGATCCGTGAGGCGGCGACCGCGGGGATCATCAACTATACCCAGCACGCCCTGACGGTGATCGGCGCCATAAGCGTCATGGTCTCGAATGACCTTGTCCTGTCCCTGGCCCTGATCGTGGCCGCCCCCATCGCAAGCGTCATCATGCGGCGCTACGCCAGGCGCTCCTCGCGGGCGGCACAGGGCGCCATGGCCGAGACCTCCGCCCTGTCCACCGCCATCATGGAGAGCCTCGACGGCGTCCGGGTGGTGAAGATCGAGAACCGCGAGGCCTTCGAGGAGGCCCGGGTCGCGGAGGTGGTGCGCCGCCGCCAGGACTTCCTGGTCCGCGGCGCAAACGCCCGCGCCCGCGCAGCCCCGGCGACCGAGACCCTGATGACCCTGATCACCGCCGCGGTGATCGCCTGGGCGGGGCTGAGGTCGCAGGAGGGCGGCATGAACGCCGGCGCCTTCGTCGCCTTCATCGGCGCCCTGGCCCTGGCCTCCCAGTCCCTGCGCCAGCTGGCCAACCTCCAGACCGTCTTCTCCGAGGGGTTGTCGGCGGCGCACCGGCTCTTCGCCGCCCTGGACGTCGAGCCCGAGGTCCGGGACCGGGCGGGCGCCGTGGAAACCCCACGGGGCGAGGGCCGGGTCGCCTTCGAGGACGTCCGCTTCGCCTACGGCGAGGGGCCCGAGGTCCTGGAGGGGGTCAGCCTGACGGTATCCCGCGGCGAGACCGTCGCCCTGGTCGGACCCTCGGGGGGCGGCAAGTCGACCCTGCTCAACCTGATCCCGCGCTTCTACGACGTCACCTGCGGCCGGGTGACCCTGGACGGTCGCGACGTGCGCGACCTGACCCTGGCCTCCCTGCGTCGCCGGATCGCCCTGGTCACCCAGGAGCCCTTCCTCTTCGACGACACCCTGCGGGCCAATATCGCCTACGCCCGCCCTGAGGCCTCGGAAGCGGAGATCGAGGCCGCCGCCCGGGCCGCCGCCGCGCACGACTTCATCCTGGCCCTGCCCCAGGGCTACGACACCCCCGCCGGCGAGGCCGGTCTGAGGCTGTCTGGGGGCCAGAGGCAGCGCATCGCCATCGCCCGGGCCTTCCTGAAGGACGCCCCCATCCTGCTGCTCGACGAGGCGACCAGCGCCCTGGATTCCGAGAGCGAGGCCCAGGTCCAGGCCGCCCTGGCCCGGCTCATGGAGGGCCGGACCACCCTGCTCGTCGCCCATCGCCTGTCCACCGTGCGGACGGCCGACAGGATCTACGTCCTCGACCGCGGGCGGATCGCCGAGAGCGGGACCCACGAGTCCCTGGTCGCCGCCGGGGGGCTCTACGCCCGCCTGGCCAGGGGAGCCGACCTGGAGACGGTGGAGGCGAAGGCGTGAAGGGACTGCTGCGCAAGCCCTGGGTCCAGGCCCTGCTCGGGCGGGTCCTCGCCGGCTACCTCATCCTGATCCGCCGCACGACGCGCTGGCGGCACGAGGGGCTGGAGGCCATGGAGCCCATGTTCGCCTCCGGGCAGGGCGCCATCGGCCTGTTCTGGCACGGACGGATCCCGATCTGCCTCGGCATGGCCGAGACCTGGTGGCGCAAGGACAGCCGGCGGTGTCTCGTCTCACCCTCCTCCGACGGTGAATTCGTCGCCCTGGCCCTGGAGTACGCCGGCTTCCCGGCCATCCGAATGTCCACCGCCAAGAAAGGCGACTCCGCCAAGGCGCGGGCTGCGGTGGCCGCCTTCCGGGAGGCGGTCCAGCACGTGGCCGGCGGTGGCGTCCTGATCATCACGCCCGACGGCCCGCGCGGTCCCAACGAGGAGGTCGCCGCCGGCGCCCTGCAGATCGCCCGCCGGACCGGGGCGCCGGTCTATCTCACCGGCCTGGCGGTCTCGCCGTCGATCCAGCTGGAGAGCCTCTGGGACCGGGTCATGATCGCCGCCCCCTTTGGCCGGGGGGTCTGCATCTGGGAGGGACCCTTCCATGTCCCGCCGGACGCGGACGAGCAGGAGATCGACAGGCTCCGCGCCGACTGGTCAGCCCGCATGGCCGCCTCCACCCGTCGGGCCGAGGCCCAGGTGGGTCGCCGGCCGGTTGATCCCCCCGCCCTCGGGTGAGAGACAGGGCCATGCCGCACGACGCCCCCCAACACGAGCACAAGCACGACCACCCCCACGACCATGCCCCTGGGCGCGCGCACCCTGGCAGACCGCATCATGGGCACGGTCATGGCCATCATGGGCACGGCCACCACGGGCATGGCCACCACGGGCATGGCGCGCCTCCGGCCGATTTCACGGGCGCCTTCGCCCTGGGCATCCTGCTGAACGCAGGCTTTGTCGCGGTCGAGGCGACAGTGGGTTTCGCCACTGGCTCCCTCGCCCTGCTGGCCGACGCCGGGCATAACGCCGCGGACGTCCTGTCCCTGGTCCTGGCCTGGGGAGCCGCGGTCCTCGCCCGTCGGCGGCCCGGCGCCCGTCACACCTACGGCCTCGGCAAGGCCACGATCATGGCCTCGGTGACCAACGGGATCCTGTTGGTCGCCGCGGTCGGCGCCATCGGCTGGGAGGCGGTCCAGAGGCTGGCCGCCCCCGGTCCCGTCGCCGCCGGCCCCGTCCTGATCACCGCAGCCGTGGGCGTGGTGATCAACACCCTGACCGCCCTCCTCTTCCTGCGCGGGCAGAACGACCTGAATGTCCGGGGCGCCTTCCTGCACATGATCGCCGACGCCGCCGTCTCCGCCGCCGTGGTGGTTTCGGCCGGCCTCATGCTTCTGACCGGCGGCCTGCACTGGCTGGACCCCGTCCTCAGCCTGGTCATCGTGGCGGTCATCCTGTCCGGCGCCTGGGGCCTCCTGAGGGACTCCGCGTCCATGGCCATGGACGCCGCGCCGGCCGGCATCGACGTGGGTGAGGTCCGGGCCTGGCTCGCCGCCCGGCCAGGGGTGAGCGAGGTCCACGACCTCCACGTCTGGTCCCTCTCGACCACCCGAACCGCCCTAACCGCCCATCTGGTGCGCCCGGAGGGAGGTTCCTCGGACGCCTTCCTGGCCGAGACCGCGCGCGGCCTGGAAGCGATCTTCCGCATCGACCACGCGACCCTTCAGGTCGAGACGGGCGAGCTGGACTGCGAACTCGCGCCCGACGAGGTGGTGTGACCCTCCCTCTCGCCCTCTACAGCCTCCTTGCGGGCCTGGCGGAGTCCTTTGCGCCCGGCCTCCTGCGGCGGCGTGCAGCGGCGGGCCGCGAGGACCCCGAGCGATTGGGCGAACGCCTGGGACGCGCCAGCCAGCCCCGGCCTGGCGGGCCCCTGGTGTGGCTGCACGGGGTCAGCGTGGGCGAGTCCCTCTCCCTCCTCGCCCTCGTCGAGGGCCTAAGGGCGCGCCGGCCCGACCTCGCCCTCCTGGTGACCTCGGGCACCCGCACCTCGGCGGACCTCCTGGCCCGGCGACTGCCCGAAGGCGTCGTCCACCAGTACGTTCCGGTGGACGGGCCCCAGGCGGTGCGACGCTTCCTCGACCACTGGCGGCCGGACCTGGGCGTCTTCGCCGAGAGCGAGCTCTGGCCCAACCTCCTCCGGTCCGCCCGGCGCCACGGGACCCGCCTGGCCCTGGTCTCGGCCCGGATCACCGAGGGAACCGCCGGGACCTGGCGCAAGGCCCCCGCCTCCGCCCGCAGCCTGCTGGGCCTCTTTGACCTCATCCTGCCTCAGGACCGCGCCAGCGCCGCCCGGCTGACAGAGCTCGGCGCCGCCTGCGGCCGGGAGCTGAACCTGAAGCGGGCCGGGGCGCCGCTGCCCTTCGATCCGGCCGAAATGGAGCGCCTCCAGGGCCTCGCTGCGGGACGGCCCGTCATCGTGGCGGCCAGCACCCACCCTGGAGAGGATACCCTGGTCGCCGGCGCGGCGGAGGGCCTGGGCGCCCTCCTGGTCCTGGCCCCGCGGCATCCCGAGCGTGGAGGCGAGATCGCCGCCGCCCTCGCCGCTCCGAGGCGCGCCCTCGGCCAGTCCCCCGGACCAGACGACCCAGTCTGGATCGCGGACACCCTGGGAGAAATGGGCCTCTTCTTCCGCCTTGCCGATCTGGTGGTGATGGGCGGCAGCTTTCCCGGCGGCATCGGCGGCCACAACCCGCTCGAGCCGGCCCGACTGGGGGTCCCGGTCCTGACCGGTCCCGACATCGCCAACTCGGCCGACGTCTACGGCGAGATGTTTGACGAGGCCTGCGCGCTTACCGCCCGCGACGGCCCGGACCTGCGGCGCAAGCTGGCCGGCCTGCTGGGGCAGCCCGCCCTGAGACGTCGCATGCGCGAGGCGGCCCTGGGCTATGCGGCGCGGCAAGGCGAGAGTCTCTCGGCGGCCCTGGACGACCTGGCGCCCCTCTTGCCGCCCCTGACGGGAGAGGGGGCTGCATGAAGCTCCCGACCCCACGCTGGTGGTACGTTCGGGAGGGGCGGCCCGGGCCGGTCCTGCACCTCCTCCTCAAGCCCCTGTCCTGGGCCTGGGCGGCCGCGACGGCCCGCCGCATCGCCCGGGGCCGGCCCGTGGACCCGGGCGTCCCGGTGATCTGCGTCGGCAACCTGACCCTGGGGGGGACGGGCAAGACCCCAGTGGTCGCCGCCCTCGCGCGGCGGCTGTCCGACGGCGGCCGGCGTCCCGCCATCCTCTCGCGGGGCTACGGTGGCCGACTGGAAGGACCCGTCCGGGTGGACCCGGCGCGCCACTCCGCTGAAGAGACCGGCGACGAGCCCCTGATGCTCGCCCAGGCCCTGCCCGGCGTGGACGTCTGGGTCGCCCGCGACCGTGCGGCCGGCGCCCTGGCCGCAGCCCAGGCTGGCGCCGACGTGATCCTCATGGACGACGGACACCAGAACCCCTCGGTCCTGAAGACCCTGTCCCTGGTGGTCAGCGACGGCGAGACCCGCGACGGGGAATGGCCCCTGGGCGACGGCGGTGTCTTTCCCGCGGGTCCCCTGCGCGAGCCCCTGGCGGCGGGCCTCGCCCGCGCCGACGCCGTTGTCCTGCTCCTGCCGGCGGATCTGGCTGAGCCGGATTCCGACCTGGTCGCCGCTCTCTCCGGCCCGGTCCTCCTGACCGCCCGCCTGGAGCCGGAGGCTTCGCCGCCCGCCGGCCCGCAGGTTGGCTTCGCCGGCGTCGGAAAGCCCTGGAAGGTGGAGCGCGCCCTCAGGGCCGCCGGCTGCGAGCTCGCAGACTTCGCCGCCTTCCCCGATCACGCTCCCTGGACGCCGGCGCGGCTGAAGGCGCTGGAGGCCCTGGCCGCCGCGCACAACGCCGGGCTGTTGACAACGACCAAGGATTGGGTGCGCCTGCCCCCGGACTGGCGCGCCAGGGTCACGGCCTGGCCCGTCCGGGCGGTCTTCGGGGACACGGCGGCGCTGGACGCCCTGCTCGGGCGCCTTCCCCGCCGCTGAGCCTGATCAGGCGCCGGCGCGCTGGGCGAAATGCCAGGCCGCGGAGGCCAGCTGGGGCACGCGCTCTTCCATGGCGGCGGCCTGCGGGCTGTTGGCGGTGCCGTCCCGGGCCCGGCCGACAATGCCCTGGCAGATGCCGGCCAGGCGGAAGAGGTTGTAGGCGAAGAACCAGTCGACGTTGGGAACCTGGTCCCGGCCGGTCAGGCGGCAGTACTCGGCCACGGTCTCCTCGACGGTGGGAATCCCGTGGGCCGTCAGGTCGGGAATGCCGGCGATGGTCCCGTTCACCCAGTGCATGAGGAAGTAGGTGAAGTCGGCCATGGGATCGCCCAGGGTCGACAGCTCCCAGTCCAGGACGGCCGCGACCCGGGGCTCGGTCGGGTGCAGGACCATGTTGTCCAGGCGGTAGTCGCCATGGACGACGGTGTTTCGGTCCTGGTGCGGCAGGGTCTGGGGCAGCCAGTCCATCAGCCGCTCCATGGTGTCGAGCTTGACGGTTTCGGAGGCGCGGTACTGCTTGGTCCAGCGGTCGACCTGCCGGCCCATGTAGTTACCGGGCTTGCCGAAGTCGGACAGGCCCACCGCATCGACATCGGTGTTGTGCAGGTCGGCCAGGGTCTTGATCTTGGCCATGTAGATCGCCCGGCGCTCGGCGGGCTCGTACTGCGGCAGGGTCTGGTCCCAGAGGATCCGGCCCTCGACCATGTCCATGACGTAGAACCAGGTGCCGATCACCGACTCGTCGGTGCACAGGCCGTAGGAGCGGGCCACGGGAAAGCCGGTCGGGTAAAGGGCCGTGATGACCTTGTACTCGCGGTCCACCGCGTGAGCCGAGGGCAGGAGCTTGCCCGGCGGCTTGCGGCGCATGACGTACTTCTTGCCCGGGGTGACCAGCTGGTAGGTCGGATTGGACTGGCCGCCCTTGAACTGGCGCACCTCCAGCGGGCCCTCGTAGCCCTCGACATGGGCCTGCATCCAGGCGGCCAGGGAGGCTTCGTCGAAGCGGTGGGAGTCGACCACGGGCTTGGTGCCCGTATTGGCGGCCTCGCGTTCCTGTTCCGGCGTCATGGCCATGAGCCTCGCTCCCCTGGATTCTGTGTCTTGTGACGATGTCTTAGCCAACGGTGGGGGCCTGCGGCAAGCACGCTCGCATGCCGCTCCCAAGCCGGATTTCGTTAACCGGCGGGGAGTAAGCAGGGTCATTCGCCTCCCTCTGCGTTCCAAGGACCGCCCATGGCCAGCTATGTTTTCGAGACCCTGACCCCCGAGCAGGCGGCGGCTTTCGCAACGACGGACACCCTGACCTTCTCGACCCCCGGCGCTACGGCGCGGGCGGTGGCGGTCACCCTGGTTCCCTATGTGGCCCCCAACTTCTTCCTGGGCCTGACGGGCTCGACCGCCTCGGTCACCCTCGCCTTCGGCGGCAAGACCGTGGTCTTCACAGGGTCTGGTTCCAACGCCCCCGGCATCGCCGGCCTCGGGGCGACTGCGGGCCAGATCATCATGCCCGACGGCTCGCGCCTGTTCATCGGAAGCCTCGGAGCGGATTCCGTCTCGGGCGGGACCACGCCCGACGCCCTCTACGGCGGCGACGGGGCGGACACCCTGGTGGGACTGGATGGCGACGACCTGCTGCAGGGCAACCAGGGCAATGACAGCCTGGCCGGCGGCAGCGGTGCGGATACGCTTCTCGGCGGCCAGGGTGATGACACCCTCGCCCTCGGCGACGGCGTCAACTATGGGCAGGGCAACCTGGGCCAGGACACCCTGACCGGCGGCACGGGAGCGGACACCCTCCTGGGCGGACAGGGCAACGACCTCCTGACCGGCGGCGGCGGCGGGGACTACCTGTCCGGCGACCTCGGGGACGATACCCTGACCGGCTCCACGGCGGCGGACCAGCTGTTTGGCGGCGACGGAAATGACCTGATCACCGGTGGCGGCGGCGCGGATATCGTCAATGGCAACCAGGGCGCGGACTCCCTGGTGGGCGGAACCGGGGCCGACAGCCTTCTGGGCGGCCAGGGCGGCGACAGCATCGTCGCCGACGCCGGGACCAACTACGCCCATGGCAACCTGGGCGACGACATCATCACGGCCCTTGGGGGCGCGGACACCCTGCTCGGCGGGCAGGGCAATGACACCCTCTCGGGGGGCGACGGCGTCAACTATCTCTCCGGCGACCTCGGGGACGACTCCGTGACCTCGGGAACCGGGACGGACTCGCTGGTGGGCGCGGACGGGGCGGACACCCTGGTCGGCGGCGGTGGGGCCGACACTCTCGACGGGGGCGCCGGCAATGACCGGATCTTCGCCGGAACAGCGGCCGACCGCATCATCGCCGGGGCTGGCGACGACAGCGTGAGCGACGGCGGCGGTGCGAACCTGATGGCTCTGGGCGACGGCGCTGACACGCTCTCGACCGGCGCCGGCGGCGACACGGTCCTCGGCGAGACCGGGGCGGACAGCCTGCTCGCCGGAGCTGGCGACAACAGCGTCCTCGGGGGCGATGGCGCGGACACCGTGATCGCCGGAGCCGGCGCCGACAGCCTGCTGGGCGGCGACGGGGACGACAGCCTGAGCGCCGGCGGCGGTGCGGACTCCATCGACGGAGGCCTCGGGAACGATACCCTGGTCCAGGCGATGACCTCGGCCGGGGTGGCCACCCTGATTGGCGGCGAGGGGGACGACGACTTCGACCTCACGGGCTCCGTAGGCGGCTCCTCGGTGCTTTCAGACGCGGGTGCGGGGGCCGACAGCCTGCTTGGCGGCGGCGGCATCGACTACTTCATCGGCGGCGCCGGGGCGGACACCGCCGTCGCCGGGGGCGGGGCCGACACCTTGGTGGGCGGGGACGACGGCGACAGCCTCACGGGCGGCGCGGGCGCCGCCAGCCTGGCTGGAGACGCCGGGGCCGACACCCTTGCCGGCGGGACGGGTTCAGAAACCCTTTCCGGCGGCTCCGGCGTGGACATCCTGACCACCGGCGGCGGCTCGGATAGCCTCTCCGGCGGCGACGATACCGACAGCCTCACCGGCGGCGCGGGCTCGGCCACCCTTTCGGGAGACGCCGGCGGCGACACCCTGGCGGGCGGCGGCGGTGCGGAGTCGCTGATGGGCGGATCGGGGGCCGACGTCCTGACCAGCGGCGGCGGGGCCGATACCCTAACAGGCGGGGCGGATGGCGACAGCCTGACCGGCGGGGCCGGCGGGTCCAGCCTGTCCGGAGATGACGGCGCCGACACCCTGGCCGGCGGCCTGGGCGCAGAGACCCTGAGTGGCGGCGCAGGCCAGGACCTCCTGACCGGCGGCGCCGGCGCGGACGTCTTCCTGTTCCAGACCGCCGCCTCGAGCGCCATCGCGCGGGACGTCATCACCGACTTCGTCGCGGGAACCGACAAGATCGCGTTCGGGCTGGGCGCGGCCAATAACGGGACGGGCCCGGCCGGCTTCAGCGCAGGGGCGGACGCCGCCTCCTTCGCCGCGGCCCAGGCGACGGCGGCGGCCCTGATCTCGGCGGGGACGGATGACGTCGTGGCCGTACGGGATACGGCGGCCAGCCTGACCTACGTCTTCGCGGACACTGACGGCGACAACGCCATCGACACGGTGGTGGAGCTGACCGGCCTGGTCACCCTGGCCCAGACCGACTTCACCGGCTGAGCCTCAGCCCCGGGGGGCCAGGGCGCGCCAGCCGATATCGGTGCGGTGGAAGCTCTCCGGCCAATCGATCCGGGCGATGGCCGCATAGGCCCGCGTGCGAGCGGTCTCCAGGTCTGGGCCCCGGGCGCAGATGTTGAGCACCCGCCCCCCCGCCGCCCTCAGGATCCCGTCAGAATCCCGGGTGGTGCCGGCATGGAAGACGGCGACGTCGGGCCCGAAGTCCTGCTCGGCGCCCAGGATGGCGGTCCCGGTGCGCGGGGCGTCGGGATAGCCCTCGGCGGCCATGACCACGCAGATCGCCACCTCGTCGCGCCATTCCGGCTCGGGCAGGTCGGCCAGGGTCCCGTTCGCGCAGGCGGCCAGGTAGGGAACGAGGTCGCTCTCCAACCGCAGCATCAGGACCTGGCATTCGGGGTCGCCGAACCGGGCGTTGAACTCCACCAGCCGGGGGCCGTCGGCCGTGGCCATCAGCTCCACGAACAGGGCGCCGCGATAGGGCGAGCCCTCGGCGGCGATGCCCTCCAGCGCCGGGACGGCGAGGCGGGTCATGACCTGGTCGACCAGGGCGTCCGTGAAGACCGGCGCCGGGCAATAGGTCCCCATGCCCCCGGTGTTGGGCCCCTTTTCCCCGTCGAAGGCCCGCTTGTGGTCCTGGGCGGCCCCAAAGAACCGGCAGGTCGCGCCGTCCGACAGGACGAAGAGCGAGCCGATCTCGCCCTCTAGGAACTCCTCGATGACCACCCGGGCGCCGGCGGCGCCGAACCGCCCGCCCAGGGCGTCGTCAATGGCCGCCTCGGCTGTTGCGCGGTCGGCGGCGACGGTGACCCCCTTGCCCGCCGCCAGGCCGTCGGCCTTGACCACGTAGGGCGGGGCGAACCGGTCCAGGGCGGCGCGGGCCGCGCCTGCGTCCTCGCACACCGTCCAGGCGGCGGTGGGCAGGCCATGGCGGTCACAGAAGGCCTTGGTGAAGGCCTTGGAGCTCTCCAGCCGCCCGGCGGCGGCGACCGGGCCGAAGCACGGGACCCCGGCGAGGGCCAGGGCGTCGGCGAGGCCCGCCTCGACCGACGACTCCGGACCTATGACCACCAGGTCGGCGGCGATCTCTTGGGCCAGGTCCACCAGGGCGTCGATCTCGGTCGGCTTGACCGGCCGCAGCTCTCCCAGGGACGCCATGCCGGGATTGCCGGGGGCCATGACCAGCCGGCGGGTGAGGGGCGAGGCGGCGATCTTCCAGGCGAGGGCGTGTTCGCGCCCGCCGGATCCGACGAGAAGGATATTCATGGCCCGCCTTTCGCGCGGCCCGGCGCCAAGGTCAATCGGCCTCGGCCTTGCGGCGATCGACCTCCAGGGCATAGCCCGCCGAGCGCACCGTACGGATCGGGTCGAAGCCGGGCGCGCCCTTGGACAGGGCCTTGCGAAGCCGGCCGATGTGGACGTCCACCGTCCGGGCCTCGACATAGACGTCCGAGCCCCAGACCGCATCCAGCAGCTGCTCGCGGCTGAACACCCGGCCCGGGTTCTGCATGAAGAAATCCAGCAGCCGGAATTCGGTGGGGCCCAGGTGCACCTCGACGCCGTCGCGGCTCACCCGGTGGGCCGAGCGGTCGAGGGCCAGGGCGCCGCGGACAACCACGTCCTCGGCAAGGCCCGGCCGCAGGCGCCTCAGCACAGCGCGGATCCGGGCGGCCAGTTCGGTGACCGCGAAGGGCTTGACCACATAGTCGTCGGCGCCGGTGTCGAGCCCGCGGATGCGGTCGCTCTCCTCGCCCCGGGCGGTCAGCATGATGATGGGCACATTGCGGCTCTGGGGCCTTTGGCGCAGCCGCCGGCAGACCTCGATGCCCGAGACCTTGGGCAACATCCAGTCCAGGACCACCAGGTCCGGAAGGGTCTCCTCGGACTGCATCAGCGCCTCCTCGCCATCGGTGGCGACAGCGACTGAATAGCCTTCCCGCTCGAGGTTGTAGCGGAGCAGGGTTCCGAGGGCGTCGTCGTCCTCGACGACAAGGATTCTGGGGCTTACGGACATAGGATCTAGGCCTGGAGATCGTCGGAGCGGGGCCGGTCCGCGGGACTGACCTGCTCGCCGGTGATTTCGTAGTGGACGATTTCGGCGATGTTGGTGGCGTGGTCGCCGATCCGCTCCAGGTTCTTGGCCACGAACAGGAGGTGGGCGCAGGCTGTGATGGTCCGGGGATCGCCCATCATGTAGGTCAGGAGCTCGCGGAAAAGGCTGTTGTAGTGCTCGTCGACCTCATGGTCACGCCGCCAGACGTCCATGGCCCGGTCGGGGTCGTTGGAGATGTAGGCGTCCAAAACCTCCTTCAGCCGGGCCTCGACCAGTCGCCCCATCCGCTCGATGGAGCGGCTCAGGGCCGGCATGGGTTCGATCTCCGACAGGACCAGGGTGCGCTTGGCGATGTTCTTGGCGAGGTCGCCGCACCGTTCCAGGTTCGAGGCGATCTTCATGGCCGCCATGGTCTTGCGCAGGTCGTTGGCCATGGGCTGGCGCAGGGCGATCAGGCGGATCGCCTTCTGCTCGACGTCGGCCTCGATCTCGTCCAGGCGGTCATCCTGCTGCAGGACCTTGGTCGCCAGGGCCGGGTCGCGGCGCACGACGGCGTCGACGGCGTCCCCCAGCTGGGATTCGGCCAGGCCGCCGAGCCGGACGCAGGCCGCCCCCAGGGTGTTCAGTTCGTCCTCGTAGGACTTGACGATGTGCTCGTTCATGGGATCGCCCTCAGCCGAACCGGCCGGTGATGTAGTCCTGGGTCCGGGAGTCCCCCGGACGGGTGAAGATGTCGCCCGTGGGTCCGGCCTCGACCAGCCGGCCCATGTGGAAGAAGGCGGTGCGTTGCGAGACCCGCGCGGCCTGGGCCATCGAGTGGGTGACGATGATGATGCAGTACTGGGCCCGGAGCTCGTCGATCAGCTCCTCGATCCGGGCGGTCGCGATCGGGTCCAGGGCCGAGCAGGGCTCGTCCATCAGGATCACCTCCGGATTGATCGCGATGGCCCGGGCGATCACCAGGCGCTGCTGCTGGCCGCCCGACAGGCCGGTGCCCGGCTGGTCAAGCCGGTCGGAGACCTCCCTCCAGAGGCCGGCGCGCTTCAGCGCCTGTTCAACCACCCCCTCCAGCTCGGAGCGGGAGGTGGCGATGCCGTGGATGCGGGGCCCGTAGGCGACGTTCTCGAAGATGCTCTTGGGAAAGGGGTTGGGCTTCTGGAAGACCATGCCCACCCGCGCCCGGAGCAGGACGGGGTCAAGGTCGCGGTCATTCACGTCCTCGCCGTCCAGCAGGATGCGGCCCTCCACCCGGGCGCCCGGGATGGTGTCGTTCATCCGGTTGATGCACCGAAGAAAGGTCGACTTGCCGCAGCCCGAGGGGCCGATCAGGGCGGTTACGGCGCGGTCCGGGACGTCGAGGTCGATGTCGAAGAGGGCCTGCTTCTCGCCGTAGAAGACCCGGACGCCCGAGGCGGAGATGCGCGGGGCGCCGTCGGTCGGCGCGGAAGCGCCCGGGGCGGGCACGGGCGGGGGTGGGGCGGTCTGGACGGTTGCGTCAGTCATCGGGTCACCAGCGGCGTTCGAACCGGCGCCTCAGGAGGACGGCGGCGAGGTTCATCAGGATCATGAAGGCCAGCAGCACCATGATGGCGGCGGCCGTGCGTTCGTGGAAAGCGCGCTCCGAGGCGTTCTCCCAGATGTAGATCTGGACCGGCAGGACGGTGCTGGCCGAGGTCAGGGAGTCGGGGACGCCCGGCACGAAGGAGACCATGCCCACCATCAGCAGGGGCGCGGTCTCCCCCAGGGCGTGGGCCAGGGAGAGGATGGCGCCGGTCATCACCCCGGGCATGGCGAGGGGCAGGACATGGTGGAAGACCGTCTGGGTCCGCGAGGCGCCGAGGGCGAGGGCCGCCTCCCGGATCGACGGCGGCACCGCCTTGAGGGCCGAGCGCGTGGCGATGATCACCGTCGGCAGGGACATCAGGGCCAGGACCAGGCCGCCCACCAGGGGCGAGGACCGGGGCACGTTCATCCAGTTGATGAAGACCGCCAGGCCCAGCAGGCCGTAGACGATGGAGGGCACGGCGGCCAGGTTGTTGATGTTCACCTCGACGAGGTCGGTCCAGCGGTTCTTGGGCGCGAATTCCTCCAGGTAGGTCGCCGCCAGCACGCCGATGGGGATGGCCAGGGCCGCCGTCAGGATCAGCATCAGGGCCGAACCCACCACTGCGCCCAGCACCCCGGCCTGTTCAGGCTCGGTGGAGTCGGACCGGGTCAGGAAGGTGGTGTTGAAGCCGGACTTCACCAGGCCCTTGGCGTTCAGCTGGTCCAGCCAGTCCAGCTGCTCGTCGCTGAGGGGCCGCTCCTCGGCGGGAGAGGCGCGCTGGATCTGGCCCTTGAAGTAGAGGCCCGCGTCCGCCTTGAGCGGCGCCGAGAGGGTCAGGGTCTTTCCGATCAGGCCCGGGTCGGCCTTCACCTTGTCCATGACCTGGAAGCCGAGGTCGCCCGAGAGGAGGCCCTTCATCGCGTCGCTGCGCGAGCCGTACTCGTCGTCCGCCACGCCGATCCGCTTGAGCAGCTGCTCGGCGATCAGGAGGTCGTAGCTGGCCCCGCCGGGGTCCGCCGCGTCGATCCGGGCCGGATCCAGGTAGACCTGGGTCGTCAGCCGGTAGTCGATGAAGGTCGACCAGCCCTGCTGGACGATCCGGCCGAGGAGAAGGACCAGGAAGCCCAGGGCGACGGCGATGGCGATGCGGCCATAGAGGCGGAAGCGCCGTTCGGCGGCGTTGCGGGCCTTGAGCCGCCGGGCGACGGCGGCCTTCAGGTCGTCCGTTACGGGGCGGAGGTCAGTCATACTGTTCCCGATACTTCTGCACGATCCGCAGGGCGATCACGTTCAGCGCCAGGGTCACGACGAAGAGGGTCAGGCCCAGGCCGAAGGCCGAAAGGGTGCGTGGACTGTCGAATTCCTGGTCGCCGGTCAGCAGGGTGACGATCTGGACCGTCACCGTGGTCACGGTCTCAAGCGGGTTGAAGGTCGTCTTTGCCTGGAGCCCGGCCGCCATGGTCACGATCATGGTCTCGCCCACGGCCCGGGAGACGGCCAGAAGCATGGCCGCCATCACCCCGGGAAGGGCGGCCGGCAGGACCACCTTCTTCACGGTCTCGGAGCGCGTGGCGCCCATGGCCAGGCTGCCGTCCCGCAGGGACTGGGGCACGGCGTTGATGATGTCGTCCGACAGGGAGGAGACGAAGGGGATCAGCATGACCCCCATGACGGCGCCCGCCACCAGGGCCATCTGGTTCTGGACCTCTCCCAGGTAGAGGCCGAGGTCGTTGAAGGGTCCGCCGACCAGTTGGGCGCCGATGGCGTTGAAGCCAGCGCGGAACAGGGGCCCGACGGTCAGGGCGGCGAAGAAACCGTAGACCACGGTCGGAACCCCGGCCAGGACCTCCAGCAGGGGCTTCACGATCGCCCGGGTCCGGGCCGAGGCGTACTCGGACAGGTAGATGGCGGCGAAGAGGCCCACAGGCGCGGCCACCAACATGGCGATCATCATGATCAGGAAGGTGCCGGCGAACAGGGGAATGGCCCCGAAAGCGCCCTCCGACACCACCTGGTCGGCGTACATGGCGCTCTGAGGATCCCATTCCAGGCCGAAGAGGAAGGCCTGGGGCGGCACCGCCTGGAAGAAGCGCCAGCTCTCCCAGACGAGGGAGGCGACGATCCCAACGGTGGTGAACACGGCCGTCACCGAGCAGGCCAGCAGGAGGGCCTGGAGCCAGCGCTCGACGCCGGCCCTTGCGCGGAAGGCGGGGCGGATCCGGCCCAACGCCCAGATCGCGCCGGACAGGGCCAATACCGCCGCGGCCGCAAGGCTGCTGAAGTTCAGGGTCCGCTCAAGCCCCTTCACCTGGGCGGCGGTCTGGTCCAGGGCGGCCTGTACGTCGGGCGAGTAAGGGGTCTCGCTGCGGGCCTTGCCGCGCGCGAGGGAGATGGCGTCGTCGAGGAAGACCTGGCGCTCGGCGGTCTCCATGGCGCGCACCGCCTCGGGCAGCCGGGCCGAGACCAGGGCCTCCTCCACCGGATCGCTCAGGAATCCGGCCAGGATCAGCACCAGGGCGGCCGGGGCGGCGGTCCAGACCGCGGCGTAGGCGGCGTGGTGCCCCGGGCGGGAGTTGACCGGCGCGCGGCCCTCGCCGGACAGGGCGCCGGCGCGACGCCGGGCCAGGCCATAGACGGCCCCGGAGAAGACCACGAGGACCAGAAGGGCGACGGTGATCAGCATGGGTCGGTCACGTCCAGGATCCTCACGGGCCGGGCGGCCCTTGTCCGGTCGCCCGGGGCCGATCCTTCAGTCATTCGGGCGCGCCACGCGCGTCCTTCGCCGTAGGTCATTACTGCGACACTTCCGTTACAGGGAGTCCCGACGGGATCAGGACGGTGAAGACCGTGCCCCGCCCCTGGGCGCTCTCCACCGCCAGCACGCCCTGGTGGCGGTTGACGATGTGTTTGACGATGGACAGGCCAAGACCGGTCCCGGGGCGTTCGCCGCTCTTCTGTCCCTCGACCCGGTAGAATCGCTCGGCGAGGCGCGGAAGGTGCTCCCGGGCGAGGCCGGGACCCTCGTCCTGGATCCGGACCATGGCGTAGGTCCCCCTGGCGGCGTCCGGGCTGACGAGGGTCAGGCGGGCGGCGTCCGCCAGGATAGGCGCCAGGGCGGTCTCCCGCTCGGCCGGACCGCGGACCGTCAGGCGCACGACCCCGCCCTCCGGGGCGTACTTCACGGCGTTGTCGGTCAGGTTCTGGATGACCTGCACCAGCTGGTCGCGGTCGCCGCAGAGCGCGGCCTCGCCGGGCGCGGCCAGGTCCGCCTCGATCCGGACGCCGCGCCTTGCAGCCTGGGGGCCCAGGGCGTCGACCACGTCGGCGGCGGCAAGGGCCAGGTCGGTGCGTCCCTGCGGCGCCACGTGCTCGTTCAGCTCGATCCGCGAGAGGGACAAGAGGTCGTCGATCAGGCGGCCCATCCGATCGGCCTGGTTCTGCATGATGGCGAGGAACCGGTCCTGCGCCTCACGGTCGTCGCGCGCATGGCCCCTCAGGGTCTCGATGAACCCGGAGAGGGAGGCCAGCGGCGTGCGAAGCTCATGGCTGGCGTTGGCCAGGAAGTCCGCCCGGGTGCGTTCGGCGCGGCGCAGGTCGGTCTCGTCCCGGAACAGCACGACGGCGCGTCGGCGGCCATCGGCCTCTGGCGGGAGGGGACGGACCAGGACCTGGAAGGTGCGTTCCTGGGCGGCGCCGGAGGTGAAGCCGCACGCGGCCTCGACCCCGCCGAACAGGGCCTCGTCCACGGCGGAGAGGACCTCGGGATCCCGCAGGACCGAAACCAGGAGGGCGGGGGGCGCCACGGGACGGAAGAGGGTGCGGGCGGCGGCGTTCGCGCGCTCGATGCGCAGGCCGGTGAGGTCATCAGGCTCTCGCGCCGACACCACCAGCAGGGGGTCGGGCGAGGCGTCCAGCAGGGTGGCGACCCGGGCCTCGGCCTGCTCTGCGGCTTCCCGGGCCTGTCGGTCGGCGGCTTCGACGGCGGGGCGGATGCGGGCGGGGCGGAAACGGCGGGCCGCCCAGGCGGCGCCGGCGGCGCCCGCCAGGAGCACGAGGCCGGCCTCCGGGACGCCCTGGCCAGGGCCGCCGCCGAGCCCAAGCGCGACCCAGGCGCCGACCGCAGCCATCAGCACCGCCGCAACCCCCAGGGCGAGGGCGGCGCCGGCGGCGGGGTCCGGTCGGGTGTCAGGCTGAGGCAAGTCCGGTCCCCTTCGGGCGAGCGCCCATTGAGGCTCGCCGCGTATGACATTTGCATGACAGTTTGATGACAGCCCCCGGATATCCTTCCCAGGCGGGGGCAAGGCCGCCGCCGGGCGCCCCGGCGATTGTCCCGGAGGACGCCAGGGCCTAGATTGCCGCACCGCCCACAGCCCCCGCGGCCGCCGCTCCGGAGCCTCCATGTCCCTCAATCGATTCGCCGAAGCCGAAGCCGCGTTCCAGGCCGGGCGACGGGACGAGGGAAAGTCGCTGACGGCCCGCCAGCTGGAGGCCGACCCGGACGCGCCGGCGGCCGTCTACCGTAACTTCGGGGCCATGCTGATCCGCGACCGCGACTACGCCCAGGCCGAACAGGTGGGGCGCAGGGCGGTGGAGCGGCACGCCCGTGACCCCGAGCTCTGGAACATCCTGGGCGTCGCCCTGCGGCGCCTCAAGCGCTATCCCGAGGCCGTCGACGCCCTGGAGAAGGCCGCACGGCTCAGCCCCCGCAGCGATGCGATCCAGCAGAACCTGGGCAACGTCTTCAACGACGCGCGGGACGCCCGGGCCATCAAGGTCTTTTCCCAACTCGTGCGGAACGCCCCGTCGAACGCCGAGCACCAGCGCCAGCTGGGCCGGGCCCACTGGTTCACCCGGGACTTCGACAAGGCGATCCAGCGTCTCAACCTCGCCGCCCGTCTCAAGCCTGACATGGTCGACGCCTGGCTGGACCTGTCCGCCGCCAGCGCCGACGCCCGCGGCCCGGTCGAGGGGCTTGAGGCCCTGGACCGCGGCCTCAAGGCCTGCCCCGGCGAGGCCCGCCTCCAGGAGGCGCGCCTGTCCATGCTTCGCCGCTCGGGGCGGATGCGCGAAGCCGAGCAGCAGATGCTGGACATGCTCAAGGTCACGCCGGACGCGGCCTGGCTGCATTTCCAGCTCGGCGGCGCCCTGACCGACTACGACCGGATCCGGGCCAACGAACACTTCCGGCGGGCCATCGAGCTGGCGCCCGACAATGTCGACTACCGGATCACCTATGCCGAGAGCCTGGGCCGCGACCGGACCGGCGACGAGGGCGGGAACCTCGAGGCCGCCTACCGCACCATGGTCGAGGTGCTCGACAAGGCCGAGCTGACCCCCGGCAACCTGAAGGTCATCTACGAGCTCCTCGTCCGCGTCGCCGACTATGACCGGCTGGAGGCCCTGGGCAGCTTCTCCAAGGTGGGCCGCACCTGGGCTGAAGCCGGCCGCCACACGGCCCTCATGGCCCACCTGGCGCGGGTGAAGACGGCCGAGGACCGGCTGGAGCTGGTCGAGCAGCACCGCATCTGGGGCCGGCTGGCCGACGCCGCCGCCGCCCGGCGGCCCATCACCCATCCCGCGCCGCGGGCGCCCGGCGGCAAGATCCGCGTGGGCTACATGTCCTCGGACCTGCGCGGCCACCCGGTGGCCTATTTCGCCCTGCCCCTCCTGGAGCACTACGACCGCAACCGGTTCGAGGTGTTCTGCTACTCCTGGTACCAGGGCGAGGAAGACCCGACCCAGAAGCAGATCGCCCAGTGGGTCGACGGCTTCCGCTGGCACAAGGACATCACCGACCGCGAGGCCGCCCAGCTCATCGCCGACGACAACCTCGACATGCTGTTCGAGCTGGGCGCCACGACCCACATGAACAAGCTTTCGGTCATGTCCTACCGGCCGGCCCCCCGCCAGGCGAGCTGGGTGGGCTATCCCCATTCCGCTGGCCCCGAGACCATCGACTATCTGGTCCTCGACCCCTGGATGAACCCGCCCGACCCGCGGCTGGTGATCGAGAAACCCCTGCTCCTGGCCCACACCTGGTACGCCATGGGCGAGCGCGCCTTCCGCGAGCAGCCGGCGGTGGACCCTGTCGCCCCTGTGGAGCGTAACGGCTACGTCACCTTCGGCACCGCCAACAACCCCTACAAGTACACCCGCGAGACCGTCACGGCCTGGGCGCGGGCCGTCGCCGGCACGCCCGGTTCGAAGTTCATGTTCGTCCGGCCCGAGGGGACGACGCCCACCTTCACCGCCAATATCCGGGCGGTGTTCGAGGGCCAGGGCGTGTCGGGCGACAGGGTTGTCTTCGAGACTGTCCGGGGCCGCCACCTGCCCTTCTACAACCAGATGGACATCTCGCTGGACACCTTCCCCCAGACCGGCGGCACCACGACCTGCGAGTCCCTCTGGATGGGCGTGCCGGTCGTGGCCCGGGTGGGCGACGCCGTCTTCGAGCGAATGAGCTACTCCATCCTCAACAATGTCGGCCTGGGCGACCTGGTGGGGAAGACCACCGACGAATACGTCGACATCGCCGTGCGGCTGGCCGCCGACCCGGCCCGGATCGGCGAGCTCCGCCGCACCCTGCGCGACCGCCTGGGCGCCAGCCCCCTGCGCGACGCCCGCGGCTTCTCCACCGACTGGTACGCCATGGTCGAGCGCGCCATGGCCGATCCTGTGCGAAAATGAGCCTTCTGGACGTCACCCGCGCCTTCGACCTCGACCTCCGGTTCCCCGCCTCCGACACCATTGTTGGGCCCACCCTGCGGACATTCGGCGAGTTCTCGCGGGTCGAGCTGGACGTCCTCCTGCACCTCGCCTCGGACCCGTCCGGCGTGATGATCGACGCCGGCGCCAATATCGGTTCCCTGGCCCTGCCCTTTGCCCGGGCGCGGCCGGGTTGGCGGGTCATGGCCTTCGAGGCTCAAAGGTGGATCTGCCACCTGCTGGCGTCCAACGCGATCTCCAACAACCTCCTGAACGTCGAGCCGGTCCACGCCGCCCTGGGCCCCCAGGAGGGCCTGGCGGGCTTTCCCATGGCCGGCCTGGCCTCGAGCCTTAACTTCGGCGGACTGGGTTTCGGCGCCAGCGGAGCCCCCCAGGAGAAGGTCCGGGTCACCCGATTGGACGATCTGCCGCCCCCGGTCCACGGCGCCGTCCGGGTCGTGAAGATGGATATCCAGGGCTTCGAGCCGGAGGTCCTGCGCGGCGCCGGCGACCTGCTCACCCGGGTCCGGCCGGCCTGGATCGCTGAGGCGGACCGCAAGCAGGAGGACGTGGCCCGGACCACGATCCGGATCTTCTTCGAGGCCGGCTACGATGTCTTCTGGCTGTTCGTGCCCTTCGCGACCCGGACCGCGCCGCGGAACGGCGGCCAGGCGACCCTGACCGGCGACTTCAACATCATCGCCGTACCGCCCGGGACGGCCCTTCCCCCGGACATTCCCCGCCTGGAAGGCCCGGACGCGCCCTTCCCCGCCACCCTGGACGGCCTGCCCTACCTGCGTCGATACGGCTTCTGAGCCAGGCTCAAGACGGCCCGCTGAGCCGCCCCTCCGCCGCCAGTCGGGCGTAGTAGGCGCAGTAGGCGTCGAAGAAGGCCTCGCCGGTCCAGCCGGGCGGCAGGCAGGGTTCGTCGTTCACCCGCACCCTCGGCTCGGGGAAGTCGACCTGGTCGTTGAGCACGAGGTCACAGACCCGGCCCAGGCGCGGGGCGGCCTCGGCGGCGAGGCGCCGGGCGAAGTCGCCCTGGGTCCCCACAAGGCCCGAGGGTCGGGCGTCGAGCCGCACCGGGTCGGGCGCCGCCAGCAGCCGCTCCGCCAGCCGGGCATAGGCCGCCGTCAGGTCAGGGACCGGCTGGTTGTCGCGGACATAGGCCGGAGTCAGGACCCGCCCGGGCTCGCCCCGGAACCAGGCCTGGAAGAGGGACCAGGCCATCCGGCCCTCCTCCAGGACGCCGAAGGGGTTGGCGATGACGAACCGGCCGAAGGACAGGCCGGCGTCCTCCGCGTATCCCGCCAGGGCCTGGCCGGTCAGGCCCTTGGAGACGCCATAGGGGCTCACGGCCGGGGCATAGGGCCCCTCGCCGCCTTCGCCGGGCTCGAAGACCGTCGAGGTGGAGACCAGGGCCCGGCAGCCGCCCGCCGCCACGGCCTGGACCGCCGCCTCTGCACCCGCCAGGTTGCGGGCCACGCCCGCGGCGACGTCGTAGTCGGGCGAGCGATAGCCGGGGATGTCCGCCGCATGATGGGCGAAGAGGTCGAACCGGCCGGTCCGGGCCAGGTCGCGGAAGGCGTCGCTGTCGAGGGGCGTTCCGAAGACGCGGTCGGCGCTCGCCGCCAGCCGCTCGACCCTTTCACCCCTCAGCCCGGGATAGTCCTCCGCCCCGCGTCGCAGGGGAGCGACCACCTCGTGGCCGGCCCCGGCCAGGGCCTCGGCGATCCAAAGGCCGGTGAAGGAGCTGGCGCCGGTCAGGAGGATCCGGGCCATGGTCAGGCGGGGCTGAAGTCCGGCCAGGCGGCGTCGCGCCCGGACATCACCCGGGGTTCCGCCGGCCAGTCGATGGCGAAGGCCGGGTCGTTCCACCGCACCCCCTCGCCCTTCCCGGGCTCGAAGAAGCGGTCAATGTCGTAGAGGACGTCGGTATCGGCCTCCAGGGTCAGGAAGCCGTGCGCCAGTCCCCGGCCAATGAGGAAGGCCCGGCCATTGTCGGCGCTGAGCTCCACGCCGGTCCACTGGCGGAAGGTGGGGCTCTGGGGCCGGAGGTCCAAGGCGACGTCGAAGATCCGCCCCCGCGCCACGCGCACCAGCTTGCCCTCGTCGAAGGGCGCGGCCTGGAAGTGCATGCCCCTCAGGGTGAAGGCGGCGGTGTTCCGCGACAGGCTGGTCTGGGCCGGCGAGAAGGGATGACCGGCGGCGGCGAAGGCCCTTGGGCAGAACAGCCGGGCGAAGGCGCCCCGCTCGTCCTCGACGGGGTCCATGTCCACCACCACGGCGCCGGCGATGGGGGTCGGCGTAAAGCGCATCAGTCCCAGGTCCGGGGCTCGGGAGAGGCGGTGACGAAACGGCCGCCCCAGCCGCGGATTCGGGCCGTCTGCGCCATGATCTCCTCGCGCAGGTTCCAGGGCAGGATCAGGAGGTCGTCCGGCCGCACCGCGTCGATCTGGTCGGGCGCCAGGATCGGGATGTGGCTGCCGGGCAGGAACCGGCCCTGCTTATGCGGGTTGGCGTCGAAGCAGGCCACGATGTCCGCAGCGCCAACGCCGGCGTAGTTCAGGAAGGTGTTGCCCTTGGCCGCCGCGCCATAGGCCGCCACCTTGCGGCCGGCCGCCCGCGCCTGCGCCAGGTAGGCCAGGAAGGCCGCCCGCACCGCCTCGACCCGCGCCGTGAAGCCGCCGTAGGTTTCCAGCCTGCCCAGGCCCGCCGCCGCCTCCCGGGCGCGCAGGGCCCTCAGCGCTTCGGTCTCCGCATGGGACGCCTCCGCCCGGCAGCAGAACAGCCGCAGCGACCCGCCGTGGGTGGAAAGGAGCTCAACGTCGAAGGGCCGCAAGCCCTTGGCCTTTAGCACCGTCTCCACCGCCAGCAGGGACAGGTAGGAGAAATGCTCGTGATAGATGGTGTCGAACTGCACCTGCTCGATCAGGTTCAACAGGTGCGGGAACTCGAAGGTCAGCACGCCCTCGGGTTTCAGCACGTGCCGGAAGCCGCCGACGAAGTCGCCGATGTCCGGCACGTGGGCCAGGACGTTGTTGGCGGCCATGAGGTCGGCGGTCAGGCCCCGGGCGGCCAGGTCCCGCCCTGTCGCCTCGTGGAAGAAGACCACCTCGGTGGGCACCCCGCGCTCGCGCGCCGCCGCCGCCGTGTTGGCCGTGGGCTCGATGCCCAGAACCGGCACGCCCATGTCGACGAAGTGCTGGAGCAGGTAGCCGTCATTGCTGGCCACCTCGATGACCCGCGACTCCGGCCCCAGTCCGAAGCGCTTGGCCATGGCCCCGGCGTAGGCCCGGGCGTGGGCCACCCAGCTGTCCGAGTAGGATGAGAAATAGGCGTAGCCGTCGTCGAAGATCTCGCCCGCCGGCACGGGATCGTCCGCCTGGACCAGGAAGCAGGATCCGCAGACCCGGGTGTGCAGGGGATAGGTCTTCTCCGTCCCCGCCGCGAGCTGTTCGGGCGTCAGGTAGGCGTTGGCCAGGGGCTGGAGGCCCAGGTCCAGGAAGTCCTGGGTCAGGGGCGCGCGGCAGAATCGGCAGGCGGGGGCGGTCATGGCAGGGCCTCATACCGCGCGATCTGCTCGCGGCACAGGGCCAGGGCGGGCTCACCGGCCGCCTGCCGCCGGTACCACTCCATGCTCCAGTCGATGGCCTCGGGCGCCGCCAGCCGGCTCTCGAAGCCCAGCACCTTCCGTGTCAGGCCGGCGTCTATGCCCAGGGCCCTGGCCTCCAGGGAGGCGGGGTCCGGCTCATGCCGCCAGGGCCGCCCGCCAAGCGCCGCCGTCGCCCGGCTGGCCAGCTCGCCGACCGTCACCTCGGCCCCGCCTGGCGCAGGGCCGAAGTTCAGGGCCCTCGGCGACGCCGGGTCCTTCGCCAGGCGCTCCAGGAAGACGAGATAGCCCGCCGCGCAGTCCACCACGTGCTGCCAGGGCCGGGTGGCCTCGGGATGGCGCAGGACCACCGCCTCGTCCGCCGCCGCGGCCCGCACGATGTCGGCCACGATCCGGTCGCGGGAGAAGTCGCCGCCCCCGATGACGTTTCCGCCCCGGGCCGTGGCCACCGGCACGCCGGCCCGGTCGAAATAGCTGCGGGCCATGGAGGCGGTGACGATCTCCGTCGCCGCCTTGGAGGCCGAGTAGGGATCCTTGCCCCCCAGGGAGTCGCCCTCGGTGAAGGGCCGGCCGGTCTCCGCGTTGGCGTAGACCTTGTCCGAGGTCACCACCAGCACGGCGGCGAGGCCCGGCCGGTCGCGCAGGGCCTGCAGCAGGTGGGCGGTGCCCATGATGTTGGCCGCGAAGGTCGCCACGGGGTCGGCGATGGCCGTGCGCACGATGGGCTGGGCGGCCATGTGCAGGACCAGGTCGAACTCGGCCGCCATCAGGGTCTGGGCCACGTCGGTGGCGTCGCGCAGGTCGGCGATCCGGGAGTCCACCAGCCCGCCCACCCCGGCCAGGTCGAAGAGGGCCGGGTCCTGGTCGGGCGCCAGGGCCAGGCCTGTCACCTTCGCCCCCATGGCGGCCAGCCAGATCGCCGTCCAGCCGCCCTTGAAGCCGGTGTGCCCGGTCAGCAGGACCCGCTTTCCGGCCCAGAAGGCGGGATCAGGACGGGTCAGGACCACAGCTTCCAGGGCGCCTGGCCCGACGCCCACAGGGCCTCGAGGTTGTTCTTGTCGCGCAGGGTGTCCATGCCGGTCCAGAAGCCCGGGTGAGGAAAGGCCATCAGCTGGCCGTCGGCGGCCAGGCCTTGCAGGGGCTCCGACTCCCAGGGCATGGGATCGCCGGAAATACGGCTTACCACCTCGGGCTGGAGGACGAAGAAGCCGCCGTTGATCAGCCCCTCGTCGCCGGGGGGCTTTTCCACGAAGCGCCTTACGGCGCCGTCATTGATGTCCAGGGCCCCATAGCGCCCGGGAGGCGAGACCGCCGTCACCGTCGCCTGCCGCCCATGCGAGCGGTGGAAGGCCGCCAGCGCGCCGATGTCCACGTCGGCGACACCGTCGCCATAGGTGAAGAAGAAGGGCTGACCCGGCTCCAGATAGCCCGCCACCCGCCTCAGCCGACCGCCGGTCATGGTCTCGGCCCCGGTGTCCACCAGGGTCACCCGCCAGGGCTCGTGGTGGGTGGCGTGGTACTCCACCGCGCCCTTGGCCAGGTCGACCGTCAGGTCGGCGTTGTGCAGGACGTAGTTGGCGAAATACTCCTTGATCATGTAGCCCCGGTAGCCGAGGCAGATGATGAAATCCCGGACCCCGAAGTGGGAGTACAGCTTCATGATGTGCCAGAGGATCGGTCGGCCGCCGATCTCGATCATGGGCTTGGGCCGCAGGTGGCTTTCCTCGGAGATCCGGGTGCCCAGGCCGCCGGCCAGGATCACCGCCTTCATGCCCGCCGCGGGACTGTCGGATTGGGTCAAGACGCTCTGCATCCCTCTGGCGCGCCGCCTGCGCGCCCTTCCTCTTAGCCCGAAGCTTTGCGCCAATGAAGCCTGAACGGCCCGTCGACCTCATCGTCATCGGCGCCCAGAAGGCCGGCACCACCGCCCTCTTCGACTATCTGGGCGACGATCCCGCCTTCGTCCGCTCCGACATCAAGGAGGTCCACTTCTTCGACGTCGAGGACCCGGCGGCGCCGACCCCGGACCTGTCGGCCTACGCCGCACACTTCCCCGATCGTCCGGGCGTCCGCGTCGAGGCCACCCCCATCTACATCTACTGGCCCGGCGCCCTGGAGCGGATCGCCGCCGCCTGCCCGGGCGCGCGCCTCGTCCTCCTGCTGCGCGACCCGGTCGAAAGGGCCTGGTCCCACTGGCGCATGGAGACGGCCCGGGGCGCGGAGACCCAGCCCTTCGCCTGGTGCATCCGCCGGGGCCGCCAGCGCCTCTTCGAGGCCGAGCCCTTCGGCTTCCATCGCGAGTTCTCCTATGTCGAGCGCGGCTTCTACGGCGAGCAGGTCGAGCGCCTCTTTTCCCTCTTCGATCCCGCCGACGTCCTGATCGCCCGGGCCGAGGACCTCGACACAGATCCCGCCGCCGTCCTTTCCCGGCTCTCCGCCTTCGCCGGGACCCCGCCGCCCCCGCCCGTCCGTCCCCGCCGGGTCCACGTGGGCGAACCCGCCCCCATCCCGCCCGAAGACGCCGCCTTCCTGCGACAGGTCTACGCCCCCGACCAGGCCCGCCTGACCACCCTGACCGGGATCCGCTGGGGCGCCTGAATAGCCACCGGCCTCCACCCGGACCGCCCCCACCCAATTCCTCCCCCCAGCGGGCCGGAAGGGGTCAGCTGAGATGCCGTTGACCCCCTCACCGGGCTCCGCCCGGAGCTCCCCCTTGGGGGAGCAATTGCCCACTCATTCCTCCCCCAAGGGGGAGGTGGACCGGGGCGAAAGCCGCGGGACGGAGGGGGTCAAGGGCGCTCGACAAGAGGCAACCCAAGGGCCAAGCTTGAGGCCTTGCAATAGTGGGGTGCCCCCATGCGCAGCCTCTACGCCCTGCCCCTCCTGCTCCTGCTCGCCGCCGCCGCGCCGGCGCCGCCGCGGCTGGCCCTGCCTATCGCCTGCACGCCCGGTTCGGACTGCTTCCTGCAGAACCATGTCGACCGCGATCCCGGCCCGGGGGCGCGGGACTTCCGCTGCGGCGGCCAGACCTACGAGGCCCATACGGGCACGGACATCCGCATCCCCGACCACGCTGCACGGGCGCGGGGCGTCGACGTCCTGGCCGCGGCGCCCGGGCGGGTGGTGCGGCTGCGCGACGGCGAGCCGGACGTCTCGGTAAAGGACCCTGCCGCGCCGCCCGTCGCTGGCCGGGAGTGCGGCAACGGCGTCGTCATCGACCACGGCGGCGGCTGGGAGACCCAGTCCTGCCACCTGGCCCGGGGCTCGATCCGCGTGAAGGTGGGCCAGGAGGTCGCCGCCGGCCAGCCCATCGCCCGGGTCGGACTGTCAGGGAACACCGAGTATCCCCACCTGCACCTCACGGTCCGGCAGGGCGCGCGGACCGTGGATCCCTTCCTGCCCGACGGCGGGGCGGCCTGCTCGGTAGGGGCTGGCGGCGCCGGCCTCTGGACGCCCGCAGCCGGAGCGGCCCTGGCCTATCGCCCTGGCGGAGCGGTGTTGAACGCCGGCTTTGCCGACGGCCCCGTGGACAACGCCCGTGTGGAGGCCGGCGGCCCGCCGCGCCCTGGGCGAAGCGCCCCGGCCCTCGTGGCCTATGTCCGCGCCATCAACCTCGCCGGCGGCGACCGGCCGGTCCTGACCCTCACCGGGCCCGGCGGCGTGGTTCTCGCCCGCAGCGAGGGGGCGCCCCTGGACCGAAGCAAGGCCCAGTGGCTGGTCTATGTGGGCAAGAGGACCCCGCCCGGCGGATGGCCGCCGGGACTCTACCGGGCCGACTACGCGGTCCTGCGGGACGGACGCGCCATCCTGTCCCGCAGCTTCGACATCGCGCTCTGAGGGCGGGCCTCAGGTCACGATGTCTGCAGCGCTGATCCCGGCGCTGGTCACCCCGGCCAGGACGATCACCTGGTCGGCGTCGCCATCGCTGTCCGTATCGATGAACAGGTAGCCGTTGGTCCCGTCGAACTGGAAGGCGTAGAGCTGCGTCGCCGAGGACGTCCCGTTCAGGGCGGCCAGGGCGATGTCTGCGGCGGCCAGTGCGGCGGCGAAGTCCGCCACGGCGGCGCCCGCTTCCACATAGTTGCCGGTCCCCGCAGTGGCGTCACCCGCAAGGCCGAGGCCCAGCGTGTCCGCGCCGGAGGTGAAGTCGGCGATACTGTCCGCCGTTCCCAGGGTCAGGCCGGAGTCTGTCGATCCGAAGACGAAGGTGTCCGAACCGCTCCCGCCGACCAGGCTGTCAGCCCCGGCGCCCCCGGTGATCCGGTCCGCGGCGGACGAGCCCGTCAGGGTCTCGGCGCCCAGGGCCCCGTTCAGGTTGGTGGAGAGGTTGGCCAGGCCGGTCAGGCTGGCCAGGCTCGCGCTGCCTCCCGTCGCCGCCGTGACGTTCAGGGTCTCCGTCCCGCCGCCCGCCGTGCCGTTGATGGACCAGGTCTGGCCCGCCACCTGGGCGGCGGTCAGGATCAGGGTGGCGCCATCGGCGAGGGAGAAGGCTTCGACGCTGGTGAAGGCCACGCTCGTGAGGTTGGTGCTGGAGGCGAGGCGCACCGTGTCTGTGCCGTTTCCGCCATTCACCGTCTCCCCCACCGCGGTGTCCGGCGTGCCGTTGTAGACGAAGGTGTCGTTGCCATCGCCGCCGGCCATGATGTCGATCCCGAGGCCGCCGGTGATCGTGTCCGTTCCCAGCGATCCGGTCAGGACCTCGTCGCCCGCCGCCCCGACAAGGGAGATCCCGGCGTTGGTCACCGCCGTGAAGGTCGACAGGTCGACCGTGGCGCCGGAGGCGGCGTTCACCACCATGGTCTCGGCCGCGCCGCCAGCGACGCCCGTTACGGTCCACGCCAGACCGGTGACCTGGGCCCCGGTGAAGGTGGCCGTCTGGCCGCTGGCGATGGACACGCCGTCGATGTTCAGCATGACCAGGCCGGTCAGGTCCGTGCTGGCGGTCACGAGCAGGGTGTCCGTGCCCGAGGTCCCGTCCACGGTCTCGCCCGTGGTCACTTCCGAGGTCCCGCCGAAGGCGAAGACGTCATTGCCCAGGCCGCCGATCACGCTGTCGTTGCCGGCGCCGCCGCTGAGGGTGTCATTGCCGGTATCGCCGACCAGGGTGTCATTGCCGCCAAGACCCTGGATCGACTCGTCGCCCGTCCAGCCGGTGATGAACTGGTTGCCGCCGTCGCCGACGACGCGGACCGCCACACCCGAATAGCCTTGTGACGACGGCAGGGTATAGGTCGACGAGGTGACGTTGACCGTCAGGGTCGAGCCCGCGCCGCCGGAGACCGTCGGCAGGGTGGCGAGCTGGGCGGTCGAGATCGTGGCGTCCTGGCCCGAGGCGATCGACAGGGCGTCGATATTGTTGAAGGTCACGCCGCTGTTGAAGGTGGTCGAGCCCACCACCAGCACCGTGTCGGTGCCGGACACGCCGTCCACGATCTCACCCGCTGCCGCTTCCGAGCTGCCCCGGTAGACGAAGACGTCGTCGCCCAGGCCGCCGTTCATGGTGTCGGCGCCATTGCCGCCCACCAGGGTGTCGTTGCCGCCAGCCCCCGGGTTGTTGTCGCCCGAAAGCGAGTCATTGCCGTCGTAGCCGTGGATGTAGTCGGCGCCGTTGCTGCCCGTCAGGGTGTCGGCCCCGATGTCGCCGGTCAGCACGCCAACCGTCAGCCCCGCCAGGCGCACCGCCGTGTCGAGGACGTTGTCGCCATTGGTGTCTGCGAACACATAGGTCCCGTCGCCGGCGACCACCGTCGAGATCACGTCATGCAGCCCGGCCGTGATCAGGGCCTGGGCGGAGGTCAGGGCCGCCGCATAGGTGGCCGCGCCCGCCGAGGTGAAGTAGCTCGTCGCCGCCGTCAGGCCGACCAGGTAGTGGTCGAACTCGGTGGTGGTGAAGTCCGAGATGGTCTCCACGGCGCCCCCGGTCAGGACGCTGGCGTCGCCGGTGGCGAAGGTGAAGAAGTCCAGCCCCGTGCCGCCGGCCAGGCTGTCCGTACCCGCGCCGCCTGTAATCGTGTCCGACCCGCCGGCGCCGTTCAGGGTGTCGGCGCCGACGCCGCCCAGGAGCAGGCCGGTCCCGGACAGGCCGTTCAGGACGTCGTCGGCGTCATCGCCGGACAGGGTGCCGTCGCCCGAGAGCGTGTCCGTCCCGAGGCCGCCGGTCACCGTATTGGCGCCCGTGTCGGCGCTGAGGTTGTCGGCGCCATCGCCTCCCACCAGGGTGTCCGTGCCGGTCGTGCCGGACAGGGTGTCATTGCCCACGCCGCCGTCGACGCTGTTGTTCCCGGCCATGGCCGAGACGGAATCGTCGCCCTCGGCGCCGAGCACGGTTTCGCCGCCCGTGGAGCCCAGGACCGTGTCGTTGGCCGTCCCGGCGAGGATCAGGTCCGCGCCACCGCCCGAGGTGATGCTGTCGGCGCCGTCGCCGCCCGAGATCGTTTCCGAACCCGCGCCGCCGGCCACGGTGTCCGCCCCGGCGTCGCCGGTGAGGGAGGAGCCGCCCGCACCGCCCACCAGGCTGTCGGTCCCGTCGCCGCCGATCAGGCTGTCGGCGCCGCCGCCCGAGACCACGGTGTCGTTGCCCAGGCCGCCGGTGACATAGTCGATGCCCGCGCCGCCCAGGATACTGTCATTGCCTTCGCCGCCGTCGCCAATGACCGAGGAGGCCGCGTTGGCGGACAGGTCCAGGGCGTCGTCGCCGGTCCCGCCCACCAGGGTCGAGGAGCCAGAGCCCGACACCAGGGTGTCGGCGCCCGCGCCGCCATCCATCGTGTCCGCACCCGCCCCAGAGCTGGCCAGGCGGTCATTGCCGTCGCCGCCCGTCAGGGTGTCCGTACCGGCGCCACCGATCAGGGTGTCATTGCCCGCGCCGCCGGTGACGCTGTTGGCCCCGGCCCCGGCGTTGACGCTGTCATCGCCCTCGTCGCCCGAGATCAGGTCGTTGCCAGTCCCGGAGCTGAGGTTGTCGTTGTCTGCGCCGCCCGTCAGGGTGTTGGCGCCGTCGCCGGCCGAGACCGTGTCGGCACCCGCCCCGCCGGTCACATTGTCATTGCCGGAACCCGCGGCGACGCTGTCGTTGCCGTCACCGCCCGTGACAAGGTTGTTGCCCGCGCCAACGTCGGCGGTGTCGTTGCCGGCGCCCAGGTCGACAATGTCGTTGCCGGCCCCGGAGGCGACGGAGTCGTTGCCTTCGCCGCCGGAGAGGGACTGGTTGCCCCCGCCACCGAACAGGGTGTCGTTGCCCGCGTCTCCAGTCACGGTGGAGGCGCCCGCGTTGGAGCCCAGGCTGTCGTCTCCGGCGCCGCCGAGGATCACCGAGGCGCCCGTCCCGGCGTCGGACACGACCGTGTCACTTCCTGCGCCGCCGTCGACGCTGTCCGCCCCGGTCCCCGCACCCAGGACGAAGCGGTCATTGCCGTCGCCGCCCGTCAGGCTGTCGGCGCCGGTCCCGCCGGCCAGGGTGTCGTCGCCCAGGTCGCCGAACACCAGGTTGGCGCCGTCGCCGGCCCTGAGGTCGTCATTGCCCTGGCCGCCATAGATCGTGTCGGCGCCGGTCCCGGCGGTGACGCTGTCATTGCCGATGTTGCCGTGCAGGAAGTTCGCCCCGTCCGACCCGGTCAGGGTGTCGTTGTCCTGGCCGCCCAGCAGGGTGTCCGCGGAGGCTGAGCCCACCAGGCTGTCCGCCCCGGCGTTGCCGTTCACGCTGTCGGCGCCGCCGCCGCCCACCACTGTGTCGTTGCCCGCACCGCCGGAGATCGTATCGGCGAGGATGGAGCCCGTCAGGCTGTCGGCCCCGCCGTCACCCGAGATGTTGTTGGCGCCCCCGGCGTCGGTCACGGTGTCGTTGTCGTCACCGCCCGAGATCACGTCGGCGCCGGCGCCGCCGGCGATGACGTCCGCGCCCGAACCGCCCTCGAGGCGGTTGGCCCCGTCGCCGCCAGAGAGGCTGTCATCGCCTTCGCCGCCCAGCAGGGTATCGGCGCCGGTCTGGCCGGAGAGGGTGTCTGCGCCCAGGTCGCCCGAAGCATAGTTGGCGCCGTCACCGGCCCTGATGTCGTCATTGTCCTGGCCGCCCAGCAGGGTGTCGGCGCTGGCGCCGCCCACCAGGGTGTCCGCGCCGAGGTTGCCGTGCATCCAGTTGACGCCGGCGTCGCCCACGACGCTGTCGTTGCCCTTGCCGCCATAGAGGCTGTCGCCACCGGCGCCGCCCGACAGGGTGTCGTTGCCGATATTGCCCTGGATGATGTCGTTCCCGTCGAGGCCAGACAGGGAGTCATCGCCATCATTGCCATAGAGGGCGTCGTTCAGGGCCGAGCCCGCCCGGCTGTCGGCGCCTGTCGTGCCGAGGTAGAGCATGGTGCCGTCAGGCAGGTTGATCTGGCCGGTCACGCCGCCCATCCCCGCCAGCGCCGTGCTGAACACCTTTGTCGTCGTCCCGACGGTCAGGGTGATGTTGGCCGGGACCACGGGCGCGGGCGGAAAGCCGCCGCCGCCCGTCTGGGGGTTGAACCTCACCTCCACCGACTGGGCCGTCAGGGTGGGGTTGGAGAAGGTCAGGGTATCGCCGGGCTGGAAGGCCGCAGCCTGGGCGTCGGTGATGGTCTCGAAGGTATAGGCGGTCATGGACAGGCTCCGGAAGGCGCGGTTCCGCCCGCGCTCGGCGCAGGGGTTAAGATCAGCTTTACCTTTTCCTTAGCGCCCCAGTCTGTCGAGTCCAAGTCAGTGTGGGGTTATCAGGCGATCACATCCCCAAACGAGAGGTCAGTGACCCCCGTCAGCTTGATGGCCTCATCCACCGCCGCATCGCCATTGCGGTCGACCAGCAGGTAGCCGTCTGTTCCGACCACCACGAAGACATAGCGCACGGTCCCGTCCATCAGGCCTTGCGCCACGGTGATGGCGCCCGCGAGGCTTCCGGCGTTTGCAAGGCTTTCGGTATAGTTGGCCGCGCCGCCGGCCACGCCCAGGGACAGGGAGTCCGTCCCGGCGTTGAAGTCGAGGATCTCGTCCACCGTTCCCGCGGTGGTCCCGGTGTCGCCTGCAGCGAAGACGAAGACATCCGCGCCCGAGCTCCCATGCAGGGTGTCCGCGCCGGCGCCGCCGACCAGGGTGTCGGCGCTACCCGCCCCATCGAGGGAGTCGGCGCCCAGGCCGCCGGAGAGGCTGTCCGTTCCGCTGCCGCCGGCCAGGACATCGGCGCCGCCATTGCCCGACAGGGTGTCGTTCCCGCCTACGCCGGAAATGGTGTCGGCCGCGCCGGAGCCCCGGAGGTCCTCGTTGCCGCCCGCGCCGTTGAGCGTGACGCCGACATTGGTGACGGTCCCGAGGCCCGAGAGGTCGACCGTCGCCCCGGAGGCGGCGTTCACGACAAGGGACTCGGTTCCGCCGCCGGCGACGCCGGTCACGGTCCACGTCTTCCCCGTGATCTGGGCGCCGTCGAAGGTCGCTGTCAGCCCGTCGTCGATGACCAGGGCCTGGAGGTTGGTGAAGGTCGCCCCGCCGACGTCGACGCTGGCGCTGAACCGGAGGGTGTTGGTTCCGGTCCCGCCGTCAATGGTCTCGCCGGTAGCAATGTCGGAACCCGCGGTCAGGAGGAACAGGTCGTCGCCGATCCCGCCGGACAGGCTGTCCGCCCCCGCTCCGCCGAGCAGGGTGTCATTGCCGCCGCCGCCCGAGAGGGTGTCGTCCCCGCCGAGGCCGGAGACGGACTCCGCCGCGGCGGACCCCGTGATGTTCTCGTTGCCCGCAGCGCCGGTGACCAGGACGCTGGCGTTGGAGACCGCGCCGAGGCTCGCAAGGCTGACGGTGGTCCCGGTGGCGACATTCACCGCCAGGGTCTCCGTCGCCCCACCTGCGACGCCGCCGACCGACCAGGTCTGGCCCGACAGCTGGGCGCCCGAGAAGGTCGCCGTCAGGCCGCTGCCGATCGCCAGCGCCTGGATGCCGGTGATGGTCACCGCGCTCATGTCGATGGAGGCGGCGAGGGAGACGGTGTTGGTCCCGGCGCCGCCGTCCACGGCCTCGCCCGCCGCGACCTCCGACCCGGCGTTGTAGAGGAAGGTGTCGTCGCCAAGGCCGCCGGACAGGCTGTCCGCGCCGTCGCCGCCGACGAGGGTGTCATTGCCGCCGCCGCCGGACAGGGTGTCGTCCCCGGCCAGGCCGAGAAGGGAGTCCGCCGATCCCGAGCCGGTGATGTCCTCGTTCCCCGCCGCGCCTGTCAACTGGACCGTGGCGTTGGAGACCGCGCCGAGGCTCGACAGGCTCGCCGTGGCGCCAGACGCCACGTTGACCACCAGGGTCTCCACCGCCCCGCCGGAGACGCCGCCGACCGTCCAGGTCTGGCCCGCCAGCTGGGTGGCGCTGAAGGTGGCTGTCAGGCCGCTGCCGATCGTCACCGCCTGGATGTTGCTGAAGGCGACGGCGCTGACGTCCACGGTGGCCGCGAAGGCGATGGTGTTGGTCCCGGCCCCGCCGTCCACGGTCTCGCCGGTGACGCCGTCGGATGCCCCGGAATAGACGAAGGTGTCGTTGCCGCCGCCGCCCGCCAGGACGTCGGCCCCGCCGCCGCCGGTCAGGCTGTCCGTTCCGGACGAGCCGGTAAGGTTTTCCGCCCCGGCCGCGCCGACCAGGGACATGGCGGCGTTGGTGACCGAGGCAAGGGCGGCGAGGCTCACCGTCGATCCCGAGGCTGCGTTCACCACCACGGTCTCGGTCACGCCGCCCGCCGCGCCGGCGACGGACCAGGCCTGGCCCGTGATCTGGCTGCCGGCGAAGGTGGCCGTGAAGCCCTCGTTGACCAGCAGGGCCTGGATGTTGCTGAAGCTCACAGCAGAGACGTCGACGCTGGCGCTGAACTGGACGGTGTTGGTCCCGGTCCCGCCGTCCACGGTGTCGCCCGTGCTGGCGTCCGTCGCGGCGCTGTAGAGGAAGGTGTCGTTGCCGGCGTCACCCGCCAGGCTGTCATTGCCCGCCCCACCGAGGAGGGTGTCGTTCCCGCCGCCGCCTGCAAGTGTGTCGTTCCCGGCAAGGCCGCTCAGCGACTCCGACGCCGCCGAGCCCGTGATGTTCTCGTTCCCGGCTGCGCCGTTGATCTGCACCGTCAGGTCGCTGATCGTCCCCAGGGCCGTCAGGTCCGTGGTCGTGCCCGAAGCCACGTTGACCACCAGGGTCTCCACCGCCCCGCCAGCCACGCCGGCCATGGTGAAGGTCTGACCCGCCAGCTGGCTGGCCGAGAAGGTCCCGGTCAGGCCCGAGCCGATCGTCACCGCCTGGATGTTGGCGAAGGTCGCGCCGGTCATGTCCAGGGAGGCCGTCAGCGAGACCGTGTTGGTTCCCGCCCCGCCGTCGATGGCTTCGCCTGCTCCGGACTCCCCCGCCGCCGCATAGACGAAGAGGTCGTTGCCGGCGTCACCCGCCAGGCTGTCATTGCCCGCGCCGCCGAGCAGGGTGTCGTTCCCGCCGCCGCCTGCAAGCGTGTCGTTCCCGGCAAGGCCGCTCAGCGACTCCGAGGCCGCCGAGCCGGTGATGTTCTCGTTGCCCGCCGCGCCGTTGATCTGGACCGTCAGGTCGCTGATTGTCCCCAGGGCCGTCAGGTCCGTGGTCGTGCCCGAAGCCACGTTGACCACCAGGGTCTCCACCGCCCCGCCGGCCACGCCGGCCATGGTGAAGGTCTGGCCGGTCAGCTGGCTGCCCGAGAAGGTCCCGGTCAGGCCCGAGCCGATCGTCACCGCCTGGATGTTGGCGAAGGTCGCCCCGGTCATGTCCAGGGAGGCCGTCAGCGAGATCGTGTTGGTTCCGCCGCCGCCATCCACCGTCTCGCCCGATCCGGACTCGCCCGCCGCGGTGTAGACGAAGAGGTCGTCTCCGGTTCCGCCCGACAGGCTGTCCGCCCCGAGGCCGCCGGTCAGGGTGTCGTTCCCGGCGCCGCCCGCCAGGGTGTCGCCGCCAATGCCCGCCAGGATCGAGTCTTCGCCCAGACCGCCGTCAACCTGGTTGGAGCCGTCCCCGGCGCTGATCCGGTCGTTGCCGTCGCCGCCGAGGATCGAGTCGGCGCCCGCCCCCGCCACCAGGCTGTCGGCGCCGGTGTCCCCCGTCATGGTGTTGTTCCCCGCGCCGCCGTCGATCGTGTCGTCGCCGTCGTCCCCGGAGACGACGTCCGTCGCCACGCCGCCCAGGACCGAGTCCGCGCCCAGGCCCGCCTGGACCACGTTCGCGCCGTCCCCGGCGCTGATCGTGTCATTGCCGTCGCCGCCCAGCAGGGAGTCTGCGCCCGTGCCCGCGAGCAGGCTGTCGGCGCCGGTCTCGCCCGACAGGGTGTTGGCCCCGGAGCCGCCCGCCAGGGTGTCGTTACCGTCGCCGCCGACAAGGGAATCGTCACCGGTCCCGCCGGCAAGGCTGTCCGCCCCCGTCTCGCCCAGCACGGTGTTGTTCCCCGTCCCGGCGTCCACGGTGTCGGCGCCGTCGCCGCCCCGGACAAGGTCATTGCCCGCCCCGGCGGAGATCGTGTCGGCGATGTTCGAGCCCGTCAGGGTCTCGTCCCCCGCCGCCCCGTTCACCTGCACAACGACATTGCTGAGGGTCAGGCCGGACAGGTCGGCGCTGGTCCCGGCGGCGGCGTTCACCACCAGGGTCTCGGCCGCGCCGCCCGCCACGCCGTTCACCGTCCAGGCCTGGCCCGTCATCTGCACCCCGGCGAAGGTCGCCGTCAGGCCGCTGGCGATGTTCACCGCCTGGAGGTTCGTGAAGGTCGCCCCGGTCAGGTCGATCGAGGCGTTCAGCTGCAGGGCGTTCGCGCCCGCCCCGCCGTCCACGGCCTCGCCGGCGCTCACCTCGCCCGCCGCCGAATAGACGAAGAGGTCGTCGCCGCCGCCGCCGGACAGGCTGTCCGCGCCCGTTCCGCCGAACAGGGTGTCCGCGCCGCCTCCCCCCGCCAGGGTGTCGGCGCCGCCCTGGCCGGAGATCGACTCCGCCGCCGCAGAGCCCGTGATGTTCTCGTTGCCCGCCGCGCCGTTCACCTGCACCGTCAGGTCGCTGACCGTCCCCAGGGCCGTCAGGTCCGTGGTCGTGCCCGAAGCCACGTTCACCACCAGGGTCTCCACCGCCCCGCCGGCGACGCCGCTCATCGTGAAGGTCTGGCCGGTCAGCTGGGCGCCCGAGAAGGTCCCGGTCAGGCCCGAGCCGATCGTCACCGCCTGGACGTTGCTGAAGATCGCCCCGGTCATGTCGACCGCCGCGGTCAGCGAGACCGTGTTGGTTCCGCCGCCGCCATCCACCGTCTCGCCCGAGCCGGACTCGCCCGCCGCGGTGTAGACGAAGAGGTCGTCTCCGGTTCCCCCCGACAGGCTGTCCGCCCCCAGGCCGCCGGTCAGGGTGTCGTTCCCGGCGCCGCCCGCCAGGGTGTCGCCGCCAATGCCCGCCAGGATCGAGTCTTCGCCCAGCCCCCCGTCAACCTGGTTGGCGCCGTCCCCGGCGCCGATCCGGTCGTTGCCGTCGCCGCCGAGGATCGAGTCCGCTCCGGCCCCCGCCACCAGGCTGTCGGCGCCGGTCTCGCCCGACAGGGTGTTGGCCCCGGAGCCGCCCGCCAGGGTGTCGTTACCGTCGCCGCCGACGAAGGAATCGTCACCGGCCCCGGCCAACAGGCTGTCCGCCCCGGTCTCGCCCAGCACGGTGTTGTTCCCCGCCCCGGCGTCCACCGTATCGTCGCCGTCGTCGCCGAAGACGCAGTCGTTCCCCGTCCCGCCCAGGACGGTGTCGGCGCCCAGCCCGGCCAGCACGGCGTTGGCGCCGTCGCCTGTGCTGATGGTGTCGTTCCCGTCCTCGCCGACGAGGGATTCCGCCCCGGTTCCCCCGAACAGGCTGTCGGCGCCCGCCTCGCCCACCAGGGTGTTGTCGCCGGCGAGGCCGACCAGGGTGTCGTTGCCGGCGCCGCCCAGGATGGAGTCCGCTCCGCCCCCGCCGGTGATGTTCTCGTTCCCCGGTCCCCCGGAGATCTGCACGATCAGGCCCGCATACCCCAGGCTGGGCAGGGTGAAGGCTCCCCCCGAGGGCACGTTCATCTTCAGGGTCGCCCCCGACCCGCCCCCCGAGGCGACGCTGAAGCCCGACAGCTGGGTCGTGGTGATGTTCACCACCGTGCCGGCGGCGATGAACAGGCTCTCCACGCTGGTCAGGAAGAGCCCCGTGGGGAAGTTGGTCGAGACGGCGATGGACAGGCTGTCCGTCCCCGCCCCGCCGTCGAAGGACTCCGCCGGGTCCAGCTCGGAGGTGTCGGTGATCAGGTAGGCGTCATCGCCATCTCCGCCCGACATGACGTCCGCGCCGGCCCCGCCGCTGAAGGTGTCGTTGCCGTCGCCGCCGACCAGGCTGTCGTCCCCGGTCCCGCCGGACAGGGAGTCCGAGCCCGCATCGCCGGCCAGGGTGTCGTTCCCGGCGTCACCGGCCAGGGTGTCGTTGTCGGCGCCGCCCGCCAGGCTGTCGAGCCCGGCTGCGCCCCACAGGCTGTCGGCGCCCGTCTGGCCCGCCAGGGTGTCGGCCCCGTCCGCCCCGTCCAGGGTGTCGGCGCCATCGCCGCCCAGCACGGAATCGCCTCCGGTCCCGCCCAGCACCAGGTCGGCGCCCGCGCCGCCGTCGGCGCGGTTGGCGCCGTCGCCCGTCAGGATCCGGTCGTCGCCGTCACCGCCGGCCAGGGTGTCGTCCGCCGCCCCACCGGACAGGGTGTCGCCCCCCGCGTCGCCGGACAGGCTGTCGCCCTCCGCCCCGCCGCCCACGAGGGAGTCGTTGTCCGCCCCGCCGGCCAGGCTGTCTGCGCCCAAGGCGTCGCTGACCGTGTCTGCGCCCGCGCCGCCCAGCACCAGGTCAGCCCCGGTCTCGCCGTTCAGGGAGTCCGCCCCGCCGCCGCCGTCCAGCTGGTCCGACCCGTCGCCGCCCAGGGTGGTGTCGCCTCCGGCGCCGCCGAAGAAGCTGTCGTTCCCGGCGCCGCCCATCAGGCTGTTGTCGCCGTCGTTGCCGCCAATCCGGTCGTCCCCTGCGTCGCCAAGGAGGGTGTCATTCCCCGCCCCGCCGGTCAGGGTGTCGTCGCCGGTCCCGCCACTCGCCGAGTTCGCCCCGTCGCTCGGGCTGACGACATCGTTCCCGTCGCCGCCCGACAGGGTGTCGTTCCCGGCGAAGCCGGTCAGGGTGTCGTTCCCGGTCCCGCCGTCCAGGTTGTTGTTCCCCGCCCCACCCACCAGGCTGTCGTCGCCCTCGCCGCCCACCAGGAGGTCGTCGTTGGCCATGCCGTTCAGGGTGTCGTTTCCGGTCCCGCCGTCCAGGGTGTCGGCTCCACCGAAGATCGGGTCGTTGTCGCCGATGATCAGGTCGCCTGAGCCAAAGCCGTTCAGCAGGTCCGCCCCGCCATTGCCGGTCAGGGTGTCCGGGCCCTCGGTCCCGGTCAGGGGCGAGCCGCTGTAGGCCGCCAGCCGGATGTAGAGGTCGATCCGGTTGTCGTTGTCGGTGTCGGCGAAGACATAGGTGTCGGCGGCGCCGACCACCGTATAGACGACGTCATGCAGGCCGGAGCTGATGAGCCCCTCGGCCTGGGTCAGGGCCGACTCGTAGGTCTCGGCCGGCTGGGCGGTGAAGCCGCTGACGCCGCCGCCAAGGCCCATGTCCAGTTCGTCGCCCTCGGCGGAGTTGAAGTCGGTAATGACCTCCATGGTTCCCGGGGTCTGGGATCCGGCGTCGCCCAGGGCGAAGACGAAGCGGTCGGCGCCGGCCCCGCCGCTCAGGGTGTCGGCGCCCGCCCCGCCGCGCAGGGTGTCGGCGCCGCCGCTTCCCGCCAGGCTGTCCGCCCCGGTCCCGCCCGAAAGGCTGCCGTCGCCCATGGACCCGGCCAGGGTGTCCGCGCCGGTCTCGCCCGACAGGGTCCCGTCGCCGACCAGGGCGTCGTTCCCCGCGCCCCCTGACAGGGAGTTGCCCCCCAGGCCCCCGAACAGGCTGTCGTCGCCATCCTCGCCCAAAAGGGTGTCCAGGCCGGTCCCGCCCTGCAGGGTGTCGTTCCCCGCGCCGCCCCAGGCCTGGTTGTCGCCTTCCATGGCGGCGAGGGAGTCGTCGCCGTCGCCGCCCAGCAGCCGGTCGGCCGGGTCGCCGCCCTGGACGGTGTCGTTCCCCGCCCCGCCCAGCACGCTGTCGCCGCCATTGCCGGAGATCACCCGGTCGTCGCCATCCCCGCCCAGGATCGTCTCGGACCCGCCGCCGCCCAGGATGGTGTCCGCGCCGGAGTCGCCCGAGAGAGAGGCCGCCCCGCCGCCGCCGACAAGGCGGTCGTCCCCCAGGCCGCCGCTCAGGGTGTCGGGCCCGCCGCCGCTGGTCAGGGTGTCCGCGCCCTCGTCCCCCTGCAGGAAGTCGAGGCCGGCCCCGCCGGTCAGGTTGTCGTTTCCAGCCCCGCCGTATCCGGCGACCGAGCCCGAGCTGTTGGCCGAGAAGTCCAGGCGGTCGTCGCCGTCGCCGCCGCGCAGGGTGGCGCCGCCGGCGAGCCCGCCCGACAGGAGGGTGTCGTTCCCCGCCCCGCCCTCGACCGTGTCGTCGCCGGCCCCGGCGCTCAGGCTGTCGTCCCCGTCGCCACCCATCAGGGTGTCGGCGCTGGTCCCCGAGGCCAGGGTGTCGTTCCCCGCCCCGCCGGACAGGCTGTTGGCGCCCTCGCCGGACTCCAGGCGGTCATTCCCGTCTTCGCCGGACAGGAGGTCGGCGCCGCCACCGGCGGCCAGGGTGTCGGCGCCAGAGCCTCCCCACAGGGTGTTGGCGCCGCCGGCGGCGCTGACGCTGTCGTCGCCTTCGCCGCCCAGGACCAGGTCGGCGCCGCCCAGGGTGGCCACCGTGTCGTTCCCCAGGCCCAGGTCGACCCGGTCATTGCCGCCGCCGCCCAGAACGCTGTCGGCGCCGTCCCCGGCGCTGATCGTGTCGGCCGCCGCGCCGCCCGTGATGACGTCGTTCCCCGCGCCGCCCGACAGGGATTCCGCGCCGGCGCCGCCCGCCAGGGTGTCGGCGCCCTCGCCGCCGGACAGGGTGGAGGCGCCCGCATTGGCCACCAGGCTGTCGTCGCCGTCGCCGCCCAGGATGACTGACGCGCCGGTCCCGGCGTCGCCGATGATCGTGTCGGCGCCCGATCCGCCGTCGACGCTGTCCACACCCGCCCCGGCCAGCAGGATCCGGTCGTCCCCGCCGCCGCCCAGCACCGTATCGGCGCCGGTCCCGGTGATGAGGGTGTCATTGCCCAGGTCGCCGAAGACCAGGTTGGCGCCGTCGCCGGCGTCCACCGCGTCATTGCCCTGGCCGCCCAGGATCGTGTCGGCGCCCGCCCCGGCCAGCAGGGTGTCCTCGCCCAGGTTGCCGTGCAGGTAGTTGGCGCCCTCGCCGGCGACCAGGGTGTCGTTCCCCTGTCCGCCCAGCAGGCTGTCGCGCCCGGAGCCGCCCGTGACGCTGTCCTCGCCCTGGTTGCCGTTGACGCTGTCGTCGCCGCCGCCCCCGGTGATCAGGTCGTTGTCGGCCCCGCCGGAGATCGTGTCCGAGCCGGTCCCGGCCGACAGGGTGTCCGCCCCGGTATCCCCGGACAGGCTGTTGTTCCCCGCCCCGGCGGAGAGGCTGTCATTGGCGTCCCCGCCCAAGAGGGTGTCGGCGCCCGCGCCGGCCAGAAGGGTGTCCGCTCCCGTGGCGCCGTCCAGCCGGTTGGCCCCGTCGCCGGCCGACAGGCTGTCGGCCCCGTCCCCGCCCAGCAGGGTGTCGGCCCCGGTCCCGCCGGTGAGGGTGTCGGCGCCCAGGTCGCCCGAGGCATAGTTGGCGCCGTCGCCGGCCCTCAGGTCATCGCTGTCCTGGCCGCCCAACAGGGTGTCGTTCCCGGCGCCCCCGGTGACCGTATCCGCGCCGATGTTGCCGTTGGCCCAGTTGGCGCCGGGGCCCAGGTCGATCAGGTCGGAGTCCCGGCCCCCATAGACCGTGTCATTGCCCGCGCCGCCGGACAGGGTGTCGGCCCCGGCGTTTCCCTGGATGAAGTCATCCCCGTCGCCGCCGGCGAAGCTGTCGGACCCCTCGTCGCCATAGAGGCCGTCGCCAAATCCCGATCCCTGGATGGAGTCCGCCCCGCCCGTGCCCGGATAGAGCATGGAGCCGTCGGGAAAGTTGATCTGGCCGGTGAAGCCGCCGTTGCCCGCCATGGCCGCCGCGGGGAAATCCCGCGAGATCCCGTTGTACGCCAGGGTGATCTTGGCCGGGATGAGGGGGCTGGGCGGGATCCCCGATCCGCCCGACGCCGGCGTAAACAGCACCCGCACCTGCGAGGCCGTCGCGCCCGGCGTGGTGAAGGTCAGCGTATCGCCAGCCGTGAAGGCCGCGGCCTGGGCGTCGGTGATGGTCTCGAAGGTGTAAGCCGTCACGACCTGTCCACCGGCTCCCTGCAGCGAAACTGCGCCGCCGCCTGCGCCCCGGGAGAATCCCTCAAAGGCGACACTATCCCCACGAAAACTGGACGCAAGCCCCCGGGCGGTGTGGAGGCCGCTGGCCCCGGAGCTCCCCGGCTCGCCCCAAACGAAAAGGGCCGCCCCGAAGGGCGGCCCAATCCGTTGTGCCGGTCGTCTGGCTTAGACGAAGTCGGCCGAGGTGAGCGTGCCGGTCACCGTCAGGGCGAGGACCGTATCGATCACGTTGTCGGCGTTGGTGTCAGCGAAGACGTAGGTCGTTCCGCTGATCGTCGTCGCCACGATGTCCGCCGTACCGGCGCCGATGACACCCGTCGCAGCCGTGAGGGCGGCGGCGTAGTCAGCGGGCGTCGAGCCCAGGACTTCGAAGTTGGTGCCGGACCCGACCACGCCCAGGGCGATGGAGTCGTCCGTCACGTTGAAGTCCGTGATGGTCTCGAGGGTCGCCAGGGTGGTGGACGAGGCGTCGCCCGCACCGAAGACGAACCGGTCGGCGTCCGCGCCACCCGTCAGGGTGTCGGAGCCAGCGCCACCGGTGATGGTGTCGGCGCCCGCGCCAGCCGAGAGGACGTCGCCGCCCGCACCGCCGGTGAGGGCGTCAGCGCCGCCGCCAGAGGAGACATTGTCGTCGCCGTCGCCGCCAGAGACGGTGTCCGCGCCGCCGGTCGACACGATCGTGTCGTTGCCGGCGCCACCCGTGAGGTTGTTGGCGCCGTCGCCGGCATCGATGTTGTCGTTGCCGTCGCCACCGACCACCGTGTCAGCGCCCGCCGTGCCGCTGAGGGTGTCGTTGCCGGCGCCCCCGTCCACGTTGTTGGCGCCGTCGCCGGCCGCGATGTTGTCGGCGCCGTCGCCGCCCGTGATGACTTCACCCAGGGCCCCGCCGGTGACGGTGTCGTCGCCAGCGCCAGCCGTGATGGTGTCAGCGCCACCGGAGTTGCTGATGACGTCGTTGCCGTCACCGCCGGTGATCTTTTCAGCGCCGCCTGCGCCCGCGATGGTGTCGTTGCCCGCGTCGCCCGTGAGCGAGGCGGCGCCGGCGCCACCGACGATGCTGTCGTTACCTTCGCCGCCCATCAGGGTGTCGAGGCCGTCACCAGAGGTCAGGGTGTCGTTGCCCAGGCCGCCGATCACGTAGTCGACGCCGAGGCCGCCAGCCACGTTGTCGTTGCCTTCGCCAGCGTCAGCCAAGACCGAGCCGGCCGCGTTGGCCGCCAGGTTCAGGGTGTCGTCGCCGAGGCCGCCCACCAGGGTGGCGCCGCCGACGGCGGTGCCGGAGGTGACGGTGTCGTTGCCGGCGCCCGCATCGACCGTATCCGCGCCGTTGCCGCCGCTGATGTCGTCGTTGCCGTCGCCGCCGACCAGGGTGTCAGCGCCCGCGCCGGAGGCGAGGGTGTCATTGCCCGCGCCGCCGGAGACGTTGTTGGCGCCGTCGCTGACACTGATGTTGTCGTTGCCGTCGTCGCCGGTGGCCACGTCATTGCCCGTGCCGCCGGTGATGACGTCGTTGCCGGCGCCGCCCGTCAGGGTGTTGTTCCCGATACCGCCAGCAAGGGTGTCGTCGCCCGCGCCGCCGTTGGCGTTGTCATTGCCGTCGCCGGCCGTGACATCGTCGTTGCCGTCGCCGCCGGTGATCACGTCGTTGCCGGTGGTGGTGGTCACGGTGTCGTTGCCCGCGCCGAGGTCGACGGTGTCATTGCCGCCGCCGCCGGTCACGGCGTCGTTGCCGTCGCCGCCCGACAGGGACTCGTTGCCCGTGCCGCCCGTGACGGTGTCGTTGCCGGCGTCGCCGGTAACGGTCGAAGCGCCGTTGTTGGAGGCGAGGTTGTCGTCGCCGGCGCCGCCGGTGATGACCGAGGCGCCCGTGCCGGTGTCGCCGATCACGGTGTCGTTGCCGGCGCCGCCGTCGATCACGTCAGCGGCGGTGCCGCCCGTGCCGTTGGAAACGATCCGGTCGCCGTCGTCGCCACCCAGAAGGGTGTCGGCGCCGGTCCCACCCGTGATGGTGTCAGCGCCCAGGTCGCCCGACACGTAGTTGGCGCCAGCGCCAGCCGTGATGTCGTCATTGCCCTGGCCGCCGAGGATGGTGTCGGAGCCCGTGCCGGCGGTGATGGTGTCAGCGCCGAGGTTGCCGTGCAGGTAGTTGGCGCCGTCGGACCCGACGATGTTGTCGTTGCCCTGGCCGCCCAGCAGGCTGTCGGCGCCCGTGCCGCCGGTGATGGTGTCGTCGCCGGCGTTGCCGTTGACGCTGTCCGCGCCGCCGCCGCCGGTGATGGCGTCGTTGCCGTCGCCGCCGGTGATCACGTCAGAGCCCGTGCCCGCCGCGAGGGTGTCGGCGCCGGAGCCGCCATCCACGTTGTTGGCGCCGTCACCGGCGTTGATGTTGTCGTCGTCCAGGCCGCCAACGATGACGTCAGCGCCCGTGCCGGCGGTGATGGTGTCGGCGCCGGAGCCGCCGTCCACGTTGTTGGCGCCCGCGCCGGCCGCGATGTTGTCGGCGCCGTCGCCGCCCATCACGGTGTCGGCGCCCGTACCGGCCGTGACCGTGTCGGCGCCGAGGTCGCCCGAGACGTAGTTCGCGCCGTCGCTGGCGCGAATGTCGTCGCCGTCCTGGCCGCCCAGGAGGGTGTCGGCGCCCGTGCCGCCGATCAGGGTGTCAGCGCCGATGTTGCCGTTGACGTAGTTGGCGCCCGCGCCGCCATCGACCGAGTCGGCGTCCTTGCCGCCGTAGATCGTGTCGCCGCCCGCACCGCCCGCGAGGGTGTCGGCGCCGGTGTTGCCCTGGAGGATGTCGTTGCCGTCGCCGGCCGCGAAGGAGTCGGCGCCGGAGCCGCCGTAGAGGGCGTCGTTACCCGCAGAGCCGGCCACAGAGTCCGCACCGTCCACACCGATGTAAAGCATGGAGGAGTCGGGGAAGATGATCTGGCCCGTCGTCGCGCCCAGACCCTGGATGCCGACGCCGAACACCTTGGTGACGCCACCGAAGGTCAGGGAAACGGAGGCCGGGGTGCCCGGGACCGGGGGGAAGCCCGTCGCGGGGGTCGCGGCCGTGAACACCACCGAGACCGCCGTCGCCGTCGCGCCCGGGGTCGTGAACGTCAGGGTGTCAACCGTCGTCGTGTTGAACGCCGTCGCCTGTGCGTCGGTGATCGTTTCGAACGTGTAGGCGGTCATTCTTCTCTCCAGTGTGTTTTACGCGGACCGTCGAAATGTCCGGCGCACCGACCCCATGGACGCTTCCATCGGACGGGTTCCGGCGGTCCGTATCCTTCACGCATGGGGTATCATGGCGAAGGTTAAACGAGCCCGAACAAGCCTTAGCCCGGTGGATTCAATTCCGCAACAGCTAAAACCCCTAGGAATCCACGGCTCTTGGGGGGGGTGATGCAGGAAGGACACGCCCTCCTCCCGGCGCCCCTACTTGTCCCTCAGGGAGGCGTTCAGCGTGTCGCTCAGGGGGCCGACGATATAGCCCATCACGGTGCGCCGGCCCGTGGTGATCATCACTTCAGCGGGCATTCCGGGGGTCACCGCCTCGCCCTTGGGCAGTTTGGCCAGCTCCTTGGGGTCAATCGCGACGTCGGCGCGGAAGAAGGAGAGGCCCGACTTCTCGTCGGTCAGCTCGTCGGCCGAGACATTGGTCACCACGCCCTCCAGGGGCGAGACCCGCCGGTTGGAGAAGGCGGTCAGGCTGACCCGGGCCTTCATGCCGGCGGTGATTCCCTCGACCTCGCCGGGCTTGATTCGCGCGGTGACGGCCAGGGGCACGTCCGAAGGCACCACGGCCATCAGCAGTTCGCCGGCGCCCACCACCCCGCCCACGGTGGACTGGGTCAGGTTCAGGACATAGCCGTCCACGGGCGCGCGCACCGTGGCGCCCTCCAGGGTCTGGAGGGCGGCGGCCAGCTTGGGCCGGGCGTCGGCCAGGGCGGCCTGCATCTGGCGCAGGCCCTCGGCCGACTGGCTGATCCTCTGGTCGCTGAGGGCGCCCAGCTGGACCTGGGCCTCGCCCTTCTGCTGGGCCAGGCGCTGCTGCTCGGCGGTCAGGGCGCCCCGGCGGCCGGCCAGGTCGGACAGGGCCCGCTGGTAGCGCAGGATCAGGGTCTTGGGCGCATAGCCCTGGGCGTAGAGGGTCTCGTAGCCCGCCAGCTCCTGGCGGGTCAGGGCGGCGTTCTCGTCCAGGGCGGTGATCTGGGCGCGCACGCCGGCGACCTGCGAATCGATCTGCTGGACGCGCTGGCGCAGCACCGCGGACTGGCTGTCAAAGAACTGCAGCCGGCTGGAGAACAGGAACTCCTGGTCGCGGACCAGGGCCGCCACCCGGGGATCGGAGATCCGCGAGGTCAGCTCGGCCGGAAAGCTGATCTGCCGGGCGCCCGTGGCCTCGGCGTCAAAGCGGGCCACCTGGGCCGCGTAGGTGTCGACCTGGTTCTGCATCACGTCCACGGCGGCCCGGGGCTGGACGTCGTCCATGGTCAGGAGGACCTGCCCCTTCTTCACCTTCTCGCCCTCGCGCACCAGGATGGCGCGGACGATCCCGCCCTCGCGGTGGCGCAGGACCTTGCGGTTCTCCTCCACGCGCACCACGCCGGGGGCGATGACGGCGCTGTCCAGGGGGGCCAGCACGGCCCAGCCCAGGAAGCCCAGCACGAACACGCCGATCAGGATGGCGCCGGTCACCATGGGACGGCGCAGGCGGCGCTCCAGGTCCGGGTCCAGGGGCTGGTCCGAGACCTTCAGGGCGGGCTCCAGCCACTTGCGCATGCGGTCCAGGGGCTTGCGGCGCGCCGGGGTGCGGTCAAAGGCCGACTTCTTGGGGTCGAGGTTCATCGCGGGCCGCCCCCTTCCACGGCGCGCAGCGGGGCGGCGGCGCCGGGGGCGAACTTGGCCATCACCGCGTCGCGGGGCCCAAAGGCCTCCATGCGGCCGTCGCGCAGCACCAGCATCTTGTCGGCGGCGCGGAAGATCGAGGGCTTGTGCGCCACCAGCACGATGGTCGCCCCGCGGGCCTTGGCGGCCTCCAGGGCGGTCAGCAGGGCCTCCTCGCCCTCGGCGTCCAGGGCGGCGTTGGGCTCGTCCAGCACCAGCAGGGACGGATCGCCGATCAGGGCGCGGGCCAGGCCCACGCGCTGGCGCTGGCCGGCAGACAGGATGCGGCCGCTCTCGCCCAGGTCGGTCTCATAGCCCTGGGGCAGGCGCAGGATCATGGCGTGGACGCCGGCGGCCTGGGCGGCGCCCACCACCATCTCGTCGGTAATGTCGTCACGGAAGCGGGCGATGTTGTCGCGCACCGTGCCGGGGAAGAGCTCGGTGTCCTGGGGCAGGTAGCCGACATTGCGGCCGAAGTCCGTGCGCTCCCAGGCGTGGACATCGGCCCCGTCCAGCCGGATCGAGCCGTGGGTCGGGGGCCAGATGCCGACGATCAGCCGGGCCAGGGTCGACTTGCCGGCGCCGGAGGGGCCGATGATCCCCAGCATCTCGCCGGGCTCGACCCGGAAGGCCAGGGCCTGCAGCACGAAGCGGCCGGCGCCGGGCGGGGCGAAGTTGACGCCCTCCACCGTCAGCAGGCCCTTGGCCTTCGGCAGGGCCGTGGCGGGGCGGGGCTCCTGGTAGCCCTCGAACACCGTGGTCAGGCGCTCGAAGGCGCGGGCGCCGTTCATCAGGCTGTCCCAGCTGGCCACCAGGCGGTCGATGGGCTGCAGGGCGCGGGCGCCCAGGATCATGTTGGCGAACAGGAGGCCCGCGTGGATCTTGCCGGTCACCACCAGCCAGGCGCCGACGGCGATGATCAGCACCTGGATGCCCTGGCGCAGCCCCCGCGAGATGTTGCTCATGAAGCTGGCGTCGTCGCTGGCCACCGAGCTGCGGTCCATGGTGGTCTGGCGGAAGCCGCGCCAGCGGGCCGCCAGGGGCTCGGTCAGGCCCATGGCCCGGACCACCTCATTGTTCTTCAGGGCCTGGTCGGTGAAGCCATAGCTGCGCAGGGCGGCCTCGTTGGCCTCCTGCATCAGGGGCCGGGTGCGGATGTCCTGCAGCAGGGCCACGCCGAACAGGACCAGCGCGCCCAGAAAGGTGATGACGCCGATCACCGGGTCCACCACGAACAGGACCAGCATGAACAGCGGCATCCAGGGCAGGTCGAACAGCACGCCGAAGGCCGGGCCGGTCAGCATCTGGCGGAAGGAGTCCAGGTCGCGCAGGGCCTGGCTGCGGGCCTGGGGCATGCCCCGCGCCGCGCCCTCGAACAGGGCCCCGAAGACGTGGGCCGAGACGCGCTGGTCCAAAAGGACGCCGAAGCTGATCAGCACCTTGGACCGGTAGTGGTCGATGATCGACGACATGGCGAAGGCCGCCAGCACGCCGAAGGTCAGCACCAGAAGGGTCGGCACGCTCCCGCTGGGCAGCACGCCGCCATAGATGTGCGTGGTGTAGAGCGGCATGGCGAAATAGAGCAGGTTCGACACCAGGCTGAAGACGCCCGCATAGATCAACGGCCGCCGCCCCTCCTTGACCGCGCGGGTCAGGGGATTGTCGGGCATGGCGGCGAAGGGGTTGAAGATCTTCATCCTGGGTCCTGGCTCGGGCCGGCGCTCCGGCTCCCGCGTGGGGGCCGACCATCACCCCGGAAGGTTTACGAAAAGCAAGGAGATTACGCGAGGGGGGTTCTGGACACCCCCTCCCGCCGTGTCCCCGGCGCCACGCCGCCCTCCTTCCGGGCCCAACCGCACCGCGGGATGCAGAACCGCCGCAAACCCCCTCACCGCCCTCCAGTCGGCGCTCCCCCTCGGCTCCCTGATTCCTCCCCCCAGGGGGAGGTGGACCGCGAGTGCGGGACGGAGGGGGGCAGCTGAGCCGCCGTCGACCCCCTCACCCGGCTTCGCCGGGAGCTCCCCCTTGGGGGAGCAATTGGCTCAGTCATTCCTCCCCCCAGGGGGAGGCGGCGCGCGCAGCGCGACGGAGGGGGTCACCGGCCTCTCAGCCGCCGCCCGGATGTGCGGCGGATCGATTCGTCCTAGTCTGGCGCCATGACCGGACCTTCCCGTCTTCCGCCGCCCCTCGCCGGGGGCGGCCGCGTGGCCATCCTGGGCAGCTGCGTGAGCCGCGACCTCTGGCGGATGGCCGGGGCGCCGACGGACGACCTTCTCTATATATCCCGCACCCGGCTGCCGAGCCTGTTCGGCGCCCGGCCGGCGGGGCTGGTCCTGCCCGAGGGGCCGGCGCCGGGCCTCAGGCCCAATCCCGCCCGGGCCCTCCGTACCGATCTCTCAAAAACAGGGTTGGACGAAATCGTCCGGTTCCGTCCAGATGTCGTCCTGCTCGACTTCATCGACGAGCGTTTCGACCTTTTGGCCGGCGAGGGAGCGGTCGTGACCGCCTCCTGGGAGCTGGAGACGTCCGGCTGGGACGCCCTCCCCCCCCTCATGCCCCTACGGCGCCTGGACGCCCTGGGCGACGCGGACGCGACGCTGTGGCGACGCGCCCTGGACGCCCTGGCGACGCTGTTCACCCCCGGCGCCCCCCTGTCGGGCGCCCGGCCCGTGCTCCATGCGGCGACCTGGGCCGGCGCCCTGCGCACCGCCTCCGGCCGGACCGAGGCCCTCGAGCCGGAGCTTGAGATCACCCCCGGCCGGCGCGCCCCGCGGGAGGCGCACAACGCCCGGCTGGCGCGCATGCACGCCCTCGCCCGCGCCGCCATTCCCGGCCTGGAAGTCGTCAAGGCCCCGGATTCCCTGATCTTTTCAGATCCGGACCATGTCTGGGGCCTCAGCCCCTTCCACTATGTGGGCGACTACTACGCCGAGATCTGGCGCCAGCTAGGCGGCCGCTGAGCGCCGGGCCAGGGCCTCCGCCGGGGTCATTCCGGAGCGGATCGCATCCGGGTCGTCCATCAAGGCCAGGGCCGGATGCAGCCCTTCCGGGCCCAGGACCGCCCAGGCGCCGCCGGCCAGGTAGTCGCTCAGGGGGTCCTTCGAGGGGTCCATGGCGGCGCCCCGGGCGTCGGCGTAAGTCCTTGAATTGAAATAGGGACCTGGACTTTCGAGAGTGTCCCGGGCGGTCAGGGCGAAGCGCGCCAGGGGCTCGGACTCGCCGTCGTCCAGGCCCTGTTCCCGCCGCCAGGCCGGGTCGAACAGGGGGTGAGGCGAGGCGCCCTGCCGCCAGCCTTCGGCCAGGTACCAGACAAGGTCGCCGCCGGCCCACTCCGGGTCGAAGAGGGGATGCGGCGACAGCCCCCGCGCGGCGCCGGTCCGCAGGTAGTGGAGCACCGGATTCTCGCCCGTCGCGGCCAGTTCCGGGGCCTGGGCGATGTAGGCTTCCAGGCTGAAGAGGGGGTGCGGATCGCGGCCGTCGGCGGCGCCTTCGCGCAGGAAGTGGTCCAGCGGGGTCAGGCCGGTGCGGGCCAGTTCGGCGGCGTTGCGGTCGGCGTAGAACCTTGAATCGAAAAGAGGATGGGGCGACAGCCGGGCGTCGCCGCCCCAGGTCAGGTAGTGGGCCAGGGGGTCGGCGCCGACCGGGCCGGGCGCGGCCTGGCGGTAGTGGTCGGCATCGAAGAGGGCCCCGCCCCCGCCCAGGGCCGCCCGGGCGCGGACCAGGGCCCGCCCCGGCGCGCCCAGCCGGGCCAGGACCTTCTCGGCCAGCCGCCGGAGCCGGTTGCGCCGGTCCGGCCGCCGGTGCGCCAGGGCCGCCGTGCGGTAGCGGTCGAACTGCGAGGCGCGCAGCCGGGCCTCGGCCACGCTCCGGGCGCCGAGGGCCTCCGCCACGGCCTCGCCCAGACGCAGCCGCGCCAGGGCCTCGCCGGCCTCGGCCCGCTGGGATTCCGCCCGCAGGACGTCCAGCCGCCGGCTCGCGGCGTCCACCGCCGCCGACAGCCGGATGGCCTCGGGCGTGGGACGGGGACTAGCCACGCCGGCCGGGCCCCTCGGCCTTCCACCAGGCCTGGTATCCGCCCTCGAAGGGGTCGGGGAAGGCCGCCTGCAGGTCGGCGCGCTCTCGGTAGAGCACCCGCTGCGGCTTGGCGATCGCCGCCCCGTCGTCGAACTGGCCATGGGCCCACCAGCGCTCGGGAATGGCCGGATCGGTGGCCGCCGCAACGGCCTCCTTGTACCAGCGCCAGACCTCATAGACCTCGAAGTTGTCGCCGGCGTAGCGCTTGGTCATGACGTCGCCCGTCGGGCCCAGCTTGGTGAAGTGCCAGAAGCGCAGGGTCGCGCCGTTGACGAGAATCTCGCCCTCCCGGGTGATGGCCACCTTGCGCGTGGACAGGTTCCAGCTGGCCACGTTGTAGCCGGGGTCGCGGACCACCTTCACCCGGTCGAACAGGGCCGGGACGTGGTCGCACCACTTCTGGTCCACGAAGAGGCCGCTCGGGATGTCGTCGTAGCAGAAGGCCAGCAGGCGGTCGTTCCACCAGCGGGCGAAGCGGGCGCCCTCGCCGGTGGTGCGGATGGCCACGAAGCCCAGGTTGAAGATGCCCGTGCGCGAGGCCGACAGGTCGTTGTCGAGGATCGCCGCCCGGTCGTCATTGGGGTCGATCAGGTGCGGCGTCAGCAGGATGTCGTCCCGCTGCAGCATTTCCACGAGGGGATCGAGAGGGGCGAAGAGGGCCGTGTCCGGGTCGAGGTAGATGGCGATGTCCGCCTCGCCCGCCTCGCAGACCTGGTGCAGGAAGGGGCCCTTCACCGCGGTGCAGACCTCGACCACGTCATGCCGGAAGAGCCAGCCCCGGAAGGGCTCGATCCCCAGGTCCTTCGCCCAGACCACCCTGTCGAAGGGCTCGGCGGCGGGGTCGAAGCTGAAGCCCGGCGGCGGCTCGTCGGTGATCAGGGCCACGGTCTCCCAGTCGGGATGGAAGCGCCGGAGGGTCTGGTAGAGGACCCGCGCCCGGTTCAGGTAGGAGAAGGTGAAGCTCGAATAGACCAGGACCTTCACGACAGGGCCTCCAGGAGATCGACGCTCATTCCGCTGTAGGTGATGTCGCAGATGTCAGGATTCCGGGACGCCCGGGACAGGTACCGGACAGCACCGGACTCGAACTGGGCGAACAGGGCCGACTCGTCGGGAAGCACCAGGCCATGGCCGCCGGCCCGGGTGAAGGCGGCGATGTTGCCGCTGTCCGGCCCGGTCAGGATGGCCGCCCCCGCGGCGGCGGCCTCGTAGGCGGCGAAGGAGAAGGTCTCGCGGCAGAGAGACCAGAGGACGGCCACGTCTATCCCCGCCGTCTCCAGAGCCTGGCGCATGGCGTGGGGATTGTCGGCGGTGACCGAGACATCGATGTGGTCTGCGGGGGCCCCGGGCGCGGCGGCGGAGCCGAGGCGTACGAATCGGTAGCGAGGATCGTCGCGGAACCGGTGGGCCAGGTCGGTGAAGACCGGCCAGCCCTTGTAGGCCGAGGGCATGCCGAGGAAGGCGACGGCGAGGGGCGCTTCCGGGTCGCCCTCCGCCCGACGGCCCGTGGGCGCGAGGCGGGCGTGGGGGTGAACGACCTGGCGCTGGGCCTGCGGCGCATCCGGGGCGGCGTTCCAGACGTCCAGGGCCGCCTGCGACGGGGCGACGAGGGTCAGGTCCAGGGTCTCGAAGAGCCGACGGTGGGCGGAGAGGTGCAGGTCGCGGCCGGGACCGAAGACGCAGATGCGGCAGGCCGCGCTGCCGGCCGGCGGCGCACCGCAGTCCCGGGCCTCGTCGCGCATCAGGTGGTAGCCGGCGCAAAGGCCGGCGAAGTCGTGCATCCAGAAGAGGCCCCGGCGCGCGCCGGCGGCGGCCAGGACGTCCAGGGTCTCGCCGATCTCGTGCCCGAGCAGGCTGTGGATCGCGAAGGTCACGCCCCCCGGGGACCGCGCCGCCCGCGCCTTCACGGCGCGGCGGATGTCGGCGGCGGCGAAGCCGCCAAGGGTCCGCCCGTTCCAGACCACGCCGACGGCGGCCCGGCTTCCGGCCGGCCTCAGGGTGGGCCAGGGTGCGACGGGGAAAAGGTGCAGGTGGTCGATCCCCCGCCCGGCCAGTCCGGCCGCCTCAGTCTGGAGGCAGAGCTGCGCGCCGCCGACCCGGGCGGTGTAGTCGTCATGGCTGAAGGTCAGGTGCAGGCCCCCGCCCCGGCCCTTTACCGAGAGGGGCGAGAGACCCCGGGCGGGACCGGCGGGCAGGTCGGCGGCGGCCCGGGCGGCGGCCTCCTGGCGCTCGGACAGGGGGGTGAGGCCGGCGACGATCCGTCCGCGGAATCCCAGCTCAAACCGCAGTGGCCGACCCTCAGCCTGGCCGGCCACCCGCCAGTGCAGGAAGGGATCCACGCCCGAGGCGGCGACGTCCGGGTTCACCTCCAGGTAGTCGGCGGCGTTGAAGTCCGGCCGGGGATCGCGCCCCTCGCGCCGGCCCGCCGTCAGGTAATGGTCGAGGGGGTCGACCCCGGCGGCGGCGATGTCCGGATAGGCAGACAGGTAGTGCGCGCGGTCGAAGGCGGCGGCGACCAACTCCCGGGCCGACTCGCGGGTCAGGCCTTCGGGCAGGTCCGGATCGACGGGTGCGACCGCCGGGCCCTGGGGCTCACCGGCATCCAGCGCGACCGCGGGCGCCCGCACGGGGGCTCCGCTCCGCTCCAGGAAGCGTTCGCGGTGGCGGGACGGCGCCGGCTCGGCTCCCTCGCGCCAGCCACGGTCGAGGTAGTGGGAGAAGGGATCGGAACCTGAAACGTCAGGCCGACGCTCGAGGTAGGCCCGTGTGGAGAACCAGGGCGCCGGGTCGCGCCCCTCACGCCAGCCGGTCTCGGCATAGTGGCGGAAGGGATCCGCGCCGGACCGGGCGATGTCGTCGTAGACGGTTCTGTAGAAGACCGGGTCGAAAGCCGCCGCAAGGGCTCGGCGGGTGCGTTCCGGGGCGTCGCCCTGGCCCATGCGGAAATTCCTGTTCGGTGGCGGGCCTGTGTGCAACAGAAGGCGGTCACGATCAACTGATCCGCCATGTCCGACAAGCCCAGCCCCTCCGCCCCGCCGCCGCAAAGGACGGCCTACCTCGTCCTGGGCATGCACCGGTCGGGGACCAGCGCCCTGGCCAATGTCCTGGCCCTGGCCGGCGCCGACCTGCCGCGCGAGATCATGCCCGCCGACAGCCACAACGCCCGGGGATATTTCGAGCCCTGGCGGATCGCCGTCTTCAATGACCGGCGCCTGGCGGCGGCCGGGACGGCCTGGGACGACCCCTTCGCCGCCCTCGCCACGCCGCCCGCCGACGAGGCGACCTGGCGGGAGGAGGCCCGCAGCCTTTTCCGCGCCCAGTTCGGTCGCCGCCGCCGACCCCTGCTGAAGGACCCTCGGGTCACCGTCCTGTGGGACCTCTGGCGCCCGGTTCTGGAGGCCGAGGGCCTGGCCCTGCGGGTGCTGGTCCCCGTCCGCAGCCCGCTGGCCGTGGCGGGGTCCCTTGCGGCGCGGGACGGCTTTCCTTTGCGCAAGTCGGTGATGGTGTGGTGCGCCTACATGCTGGCCGCCGAGGCCGGCAGCCGGGACCTGCCCCGGGCCTTCGTGGACTATGACGCCCTGCTGGAGGACTGGCGGCCCCAGGTCGCGGGCGCCGAGGCGAGGCTGGGCGAGCCCCTGCCCGCCCTGACCCCCGCCGCCGGGAGGAAGATCGACGCCTTCCTGTCGACGGAGCTGAGGCGCAATTCCGGCGAGGGCGACCTGTCGGCCCTGGGCGAGGCCGGCGCCATGGCCGCCGGGGTCCTGGACTGGCTGCGCGCCGCCGCCCGGGACGCCGAGCCGGACAGGGCGCCCCTGGACCGCGCAGCAGCCTGGCTGGCGGCGCAGAAGACCCTCTACGGAGACCTGGTCTCGCCGGTCTCGGCCGACCGGTCCCTGGCCCGCTCCGCCCTGGCCGACGCCGAGGGCCGGGCAGCGTTCCTTGAGCAGACCGTCGAGGAGACGCGGCAAGAGGGCGAACTCCGAGCCGCCTTCCTGGAGAAAACCGTCGAGGAGACGCGGCAAGAGGGCGAACTCCGAGCCGCCTTCCTGGAAAGGACCCTGGAGGAGACGCGGGAAATCGTCAGGACCCTCGAGGAGAGGATCCAGTCCCTCTACGGCACGATCGGCGACATGAAGGATCATGTCGATTCGCTCACGCGGACCTGCAAGGACCTGCGCCGTCAGGCCCGCAGCCTGGAGACCCAGCTCAAGGCCTCCCAGGCCGCAGTGCGCGAGGCCGCCGGGCGTCTCGAAAGCCTTGTGGCGCCGGGGTGACGGGTCAGGGTCGGGGGCGAAGTCCCTTGCCCGAGGCGGGAGGCGCGGCTTACACCCGGCGGGACGGGCGGCCTTTGTGCGCCGCCGCCAGGAAACGACGAGGACGCCATGTCCCGGGAAGAGTCCCTCTGGTTCGTGATCGCGGCCTTCAACGAGGGCCCCATGATCGCCGAAGTGGTGCGCGGCGTGACGCCGCACGCCCGCGTGGTGGTGGTGGACGACGGATCCTCGGATGACACGGGCGACCAGGCCCTGGCCGGCGGCGCCTGCGTCGCCACCCACCTGGTCAACCGGGGGCAGGGCGCGGCCCTGCAGACCGGGATAGACTTCGCCCTGTCCCAAGGCGCTGGGCATGTCGTGACCTTCGACGCGGACGGCCAGCACAATGTCGACGAGGCGCTGGAGATGGTCGCCCGGTGCCGGACCGAGGGGCTGGACGCCGTTCTGGGGTCCCGGTTCCTGGGGACAACGGTGAACATGCCCGCCCTGCGCCGCATTGTGATCAAGGCGGCGGTGATCTTCACACGCCTGACGACGGGGCTGCGGCTGACCGATGCCCACAACGGCCTGCGCGTCCTGTCCCGTGAGGCCGCCCGGAAGATCCGCATCCGGCAGGACCGCATGGCCCACGCCTCGGAGATCCTGTCCCAGATCGCCCGTTTGCACCTGAACTGGCGCGAGCATCCGGTGACCATCACCTATTCCGAGTACTCCCTGGCCAAGGGCCAGAAGCTGTCGAACTCGGTCCGCATCCTCGAGGACATCCTGTTTGGGGCGCGGTCATGATCGTGTCGCTGGTCGCCTCGGCCCTCTTCGGATCGGTCCTTTTCCTGGCCGCCGTACGCAAGTTCACCTTCCTGGGGCTGAAACTGGCGGTGATGACCTTCGCTGCAGCGGGGGTCTACTTCGTCTGGAACCCCGACCAGATGACCCGGCTGGCCCAGATGGTGGGCATCGGTCGCGGGGCGGACCTCGTCACCTACGCCACGACCCTGATCCTCTTCCTGACCGTGGTGGCAGCGATCATGCGCGAACGTCGGTCCAACGACGTCCTGACGCTGCTGGTGCGGCGACTGGCCATCCAGCAGGCCCGGTTCCCGGATGCCCCCGGTGGGTGAGGCGCCCCGGCGGGTGCTGGTCACCGGCGGGGCGGGCTTCATCGGGCGCGCCCTGGTCGAAAGGCTGGTCCGGGGCGGCGGCCAGGTGACCGTCCTCGACGACCTTTCCAGCGGCGACGCCGCCCGCCTCGACCCCGGCGCCCGCCTCATCGAGGCTTCGGTGACCGACCCCGGCGCAGTCGCCGAGGCGGTGTCCGGCGCCGACGCGGTCTTCCACCTGGCCGCCATCGCCTCCGTGGCCCGGTGCAACGAGGACCTGGCGGCCTCCCACCGGGTGAACCTCGGCGGCTTCGTCAACCTCCTGGAAGCGGCGGCCGCCATGAAGACGCGGCCGGCCCTGGTCTACGCCTCCTCGGCGGCGGTCTACGGCGACAATCCGGACGCCCCCCTGGCGGAGACCGCCCAGACCCGGCCCCTGTCGCCCTACGGGGCGGACAAGCTGGGCTGCGAGCTGCACGCCTCAGCCGCCGCGACCGTCCACGGGGTCAGGTCGACCGGGCTCAGGTTCTTCAATGTCTATGGCCCTGGCCAGGATCCCGGCTCGCCCTATTCAGGCGTGATCTCCAGGTTCCACCGGGCCGCGAGCCGGGGCGAGGGCGTGACCATCTTCGGCGACGGGCTCCAGACCCGGGACTTCGTCTTCGTGGGCGACGTGGTGGAGGCCCTGCTGGCCGCCGCGGTCCGCCAGGAGGGCGAGGCCAGCGAGGTCCTCAATGTCTGCACTGGCCATGAAACCGCGGTCCTGGACCTGGCCAGCCTGCTCGCGGGCCTTACCGGGCGCCCAGTCCCGGTCACCCATGCCCCGGGCAGGGCCGGGGATATCCGCCGGTCCTCCGGCGATCCCGGACGCCTGGCGCAGACCCTGGGCCTGCGTCCCTCCACCGGCCTGGCGGAGGGACTGAAGGTCCTCGTTGAGCACGGGGCCGGGTGATGGGAGGCTCAAGGCCTTCGCGCCCGCCTCAGGAGGGGAAGGCAGATGCTGGACAAGGTTGACCCCATTCCCAGGGCGGCGCCCAGGCTTGGGACCCTCTCGGGCAGCCTCTATGCCTGGGCCCTCGCCGCCGGGCTCCTGTTCGTGCTGGCCGCGGGCCTTCCGGGTCACATGACCACGGACTCGGTCATCCAACTGGCCGAAGGGCGCACGGGCGCCCAGCGCTCGTTCAACCCGGCCTTCATGTCCTGGCTCTTGGGCCGGCTCGACAGCCTGCTGTCGGGGACATCGCTGTTCGTCGCTTTCAACGTCGCCCTGCTCTTCGGCGCCCTCGCCGCCCTGCCGCGACTTGCCGGGCGGGTGCACTGGCTGGCCGCCCCCGTCCTGCTGGCTGTGGTCCTGTCGCCGCAGGTGCTGATCTACCAGGGCGCCGTCTGGAAGGATGTCTTCTTCGCCAACGCCGCCATCGCCGGCACGGTCCTCCTGGCCTTTGCAGCAGAGCGGCGGGGAGGCGCGCTGCCGGGGCGAGCCGCGTGGGCCGCGGGGCTTGCCCTCCTCGTGGTGGCGGCCCTCGTCCGACAAAACGGGATCCTGGCCCTGGGCGCCGGCGCCCTGGCCTACGGGGTGGCGACCGGATCACGACAGGGCTGGAGGCGGGGCGTCACCGCAGCGGGGGCCCTCGTCGCCGCCGGGCTCGTCCTCTTCCTCGTCGTCGGCCTCGCCATGTCGAGGGTCATGCCCTCCTCCTCGCCCCAGGCGGCGGGCGCGGGCCTGAGGGTCATCCAGCATTTCGACCTGGTCGGGGTGGCGGCGCGGGACCCCAAGGCCTCGCTGGAGCCGCTCGAGACCGAAGACCCCGAGGCGGCCGCGACCCTGCGGTCGCTGGCGCCGCAGGGCTACAATCCCGAGCGCGTCGACAACATCAGCGACGCCCCGGGCCTCGGCGAGGCCCTCTGGAAAACGCCCAAGGGCGCCGTGGCCCGGACATGGGCCCATGTGGCGACCACCGAGTTCCCGGACTATGCGGCCCACCGGCTGGAGGTGTTCCGCCAGGCCTTCCTCACGCCCGACATCCTGGCCTGCCTGCCGGTGACGACAGGCGTCCAGGGGCCGGAGGCGGTGCTGCAGGAACTGGACATGCCGGCCCGGCAGGACCGGCGCGACCGTGAACTGTACAACTACGCCACCTGGTTCTTCGGCACGCCGGTACTCTCGCACCTTTCCTTCGCCCTGGTGTCGCTGGGCGTGATGACAGCCCTCATCCTGAGGGGCCGGCCGTCGGACTGGGTCCTGGCGGGTTTGCAGGCGGGCGCCCTCGCCTTCGCCGGCAGCTTCCTGGCCATCGCCCTGGCCTGCGATTACCGCTATCTCTACTTCCTCGACCTCGCCGCCCTGTTCGGCCTGGTCCACCTGGCACTTGACCCGCCCTGGACGGCGATCCTCAGACGGTTCCGAAAATGAAGACCCTTCTCCCGCTCCTCCGCCCGACGGCGGTCCTCCTGGCCGGCGCCCTGGCCCTCTCGGCCTGCGACCAGCCCAAGCCGGCGCCCAAGTCCGAGGCCGAAGCCCCGGCCGCCAAGGTGCGGCCGCCAAGGCCCCCCGAGCCCATCGCCTGGGATCCGGCGCAGAAGGCCTTCGTGATGGACGGCACACCCCTGAAGAGCCTGGCCCAGTGGACCTTCGAGGCTGGAACGGACGGCTTCCAGGGCGCAGGATCGACCCTTGCCGCCCGGCCGGGCGGCGGACTGGACGTAACCGGCGACCTCTTCGACCCCATCGTACGGTTCCCCAAGGACCTGTCGGTCAAGGGATCGGAGGCCAATGCGGTTCTGGTGCGGATCACCCGCAACCGCGACACCGAGCGCTGGGATGGCTCGCTCTTCTGGGCGACCGCGGCCCATGGCGAGGCCGCCGGCTTTGCGACCAAGCCGGTCCGGGGCGCCGATCCCGCCGTCGGCGAAACCACGATCATGGTCTACGACCTCGCCAAGCCCCGGAAGGGCGGGGACGACTGGCTCAAGTCGGTGATCACCGGGATCCGGCTGGACCTGGACGACTCGGCGGGCGGGGCCTTCACCCTCCAGCAGGTGGCGATCGTCAGCATCCCGGGCGGGGCGACCCCTGAGGCCGCGGCCGTTCCGGCCAAGGCCCCGGCCGCGCCGTGACGCGGGGGCTTTCCGGGCTCGACCTCGCCCTCTGCCTCGCCTTCGCCCTGGCGTTGCCGGCGGGCCAGGTGCTGTTCAAGATGGGGGCCGAGCAGACCCGGCGGATCGATGGCGGCGTGATCGCCAAGGTGGCGCTGAACCTGCCCCTGATGGGCGCCTTCGCCTGGTATGGGCTGACCTCGCTCCTGTGGGTGTACATCCTGACCCGGGCGCCGCTTAGCCAGGTCTATCCCTTCTCCATCCTTGGCGCGGCCCTGACGCCCGTGCTTGCGGTCATGCTTTTCCGGGAGTCGCTCCCCCCGCAGGCCTGGCTGGGCTACGCCGTCATGCTGGCCGGCTTCATGCTGGTGATGCGGCCGGCGGGCTGACCCCGCCCCGGTTGCGCCGCCGAATCCGACCTGTTACCTCGGCCCCGACCCGGGAGCGCAGATGGACATCGCCGAACACATGCTGCGCACGGGCTCCCGGGGGTTCCGGGATGACCTGGACCGGGCGGTCGATGACCTGAAGCGCTCGGTCCGCGGGCTGGGCCTGTCCTGGTCCCTGGCCTGGCATGACGTGGTCTCGCGCTATCGCGGGTCGATCCTCGGTCCCTTCTGGATCACCCTGTCCATGGCCGTAATGGTGCTGGGGATCGGCTTCCTCTACGCCGAGCTGCAGAACATCCCGCTGGAGACCACCCTGCCCTTCGTGGCCCTGGGCATCGTCTTCTGGGGACTGATCTCGCAGACGGTGATCGAGGGGTGCGAGTCCTTCGTCCAGGCCTCGGGCATGCTGAGCCAGACCTCCCTGCCCATGCTGACCTTTGTCTGGCGCACGGTGCTACGGAACCTGGCGGCCCTGCTGCATCACCTGGTGATCGTGGTGGCGGTGATCGCCGGCTTCGGCCTGTGGCGCACCATGGACCTGCCCCTGGCCCTGGCGGGCCTGGGGCTGGTTCTGGCCAACGTCTCGTGGATGTGCCTGCTGACGGCCATCATCTCGGCCCGGTTCCGGGACATCCCGCAGATCGTGATGTCGATCATGCAGTTCTCGATGTTCATGACCCCGGTCTTCTGGCAGCCGGGCGAACGGGTCGGGCTGATGGACGCGGTCCTGACCTGGAATCCCTTCTTCCACATGCTGGACGCCATCCGCGCGCCCCTGATGGGCGTGGCGCCCGAGGCCTCGACCTTCTCGGTCCTGGTCGTCATGGCCCTGGCTGGCTGGGCCGTCGCCTTCGGCCTCTTCACCGCCACCCGCCGCCGGATCGTGCACTACCTATGAGCCGCAGCGCAAAACCCCCGACAGCGCCGCCCCGGCCCGACCAGGCCTTCATCAGCGTGCGCGGCCTGACCCTGCGTTTCCCGGTCTATGGCTACGACGCCAAGTCCCTGAAGAAGCACCTGGCCCGGGTGGCCGTGGGCGGAAGGCTGGACCAGGCGCGCCACGGCTCGACCACGGTGACGGCCGTCACCGGACTGGACCTGGAGCTGAGGGCCGGCGACCGGCTGGGCCTGATCGGCCACAACGGTTCGGGCAAGACCACCCTGCTGCGGGCCCTGTCCGGCGCCTACGAGCCCGACGAGGGGCAGATCGAGGTGCGGGGCAAGATCGCCCCCCTGCTGGACCTGTCCCTGGGCATCGATCCCACCGCCACGGGCCTGGAGAACATCCGGCTTCGCGGCCGGATCGCCGGCCTTTCCGCCCGCCAGGTGGAGGACAAGCTTGAGGAAATCGCCGCCTTCACGGGCCTCGGCCCCTTCCTGGCCATGCCGCTGAAGACCTATTCGGCAGGCATGCAGGCGCGGCTGGCCTTCGCCGTGGCCACGGCCGTGGAGGCCGACGTCCTGTTGATGGACGAGTGGATCGCCGTGGGCGACGCCGACTTCCAGAAGATCGCCCACCAGCGCCTGCTGGGCCTGGTGGAGCGGGCGGGCATACTGGTGCTGGCCTCCCACGACCTCGACCTGATCCGGCTCTACTGCAACAAGGTGATGCGGATGGACGCCGGCGTCGGCTCGGAGGTGGTGTCCATCAAGGCCCTGGACGAACTCCTGGCGCGGCCGTCAGTCCGCTGAAGACCATGTCCCGGACCCGGGCGCCGCGGGCGGACCGGGACAGGGACAGGACCTCGCCGGTCTCGAAGGCGGCGAACAGGGCCGACTCGTCCTCCAGCACCCGGCCGGGAAGCCCGGCCTTCACCTGTGCGGCGATGTTCCCGCTGTCAGGACCCGTGAGGACGGCGGCGCCCGCTGCGGCGGCCTCGAGGGCGGTGAAGCCGAAGGTCTCGGCGCAGAGCGACCAGGTCAGGGCGACATCCACCCCGGCGCCAACCAGGGCGTTGCGCATGGCGTGAGGCTGGTCTGCACTGACCCGGGCCTCGACAAAGCCCATGCCGGCATAGCCCGCGCCCTGTGCGCCCAGCTGGACGAAGGCATAGCGAGGATCGCCCGAGAAGCGCCGGACGAGGTCCTGGAAGATCTCCCAGCCCTTGTGCGGGACGGGGGCGCCGAGGAAGGCGACGCGAAGGACACCCTCCGAAGCGGGAGGCTCCAGGGCGTCCGTCACCTCGCCCAGGGCGGCGAGGGGCAGGACCCGGGCGGGAACCTCAGCCAGGCCTGAAGCGCGCCGCCAGAGGTCCAGGGCGACCTGGGAGGGTGTCAGGACCTCCAGGCCGAAGCCCTCGATGAGGCGGCGGTGCCCCTCGGCGTGGAGGGCCCGGCGCTGGCCATAGAGGCAGACCCCGCAGGCGGCGCTGCCGGCCGGCGGGGCGCCGCAGTCCACCAGGTCGTCGCGCATCAGGTGGACCCCGGCGCAGAGGCTGGCGAAGTCGTGCAGCCAGAAGACGCCCCTGGCGAAGCCGGCGGTCCGCAGGAGGGTCTCGACGGCGGCGGGGTCGTGGCCGAGCAGGCTGTGGAGGGCGAAGGTCCGGCGGCCGCCCGAGGGCAGGGCTTCCGCGAGGGCGGCGCCGACATCCGCCGCGGCCCAGGCGCCGAGGGCCTCGCCGTTGAGGGCGACGCCCAGGAGGCCGCCGCCGTCCTCGCGCAGGGTGGGCCAGGTGTCGACGGGGTGCAGGTGCAGGCCGCTCACGCCCTGGGCGGCGAAGGCGGCGTGCTCGCGCTGGACGCAGAGCTGCAGGCCGCCAACGTTGCGGAAGGCGTCGTCGTGGCTGACCGTCAGGTGGACGTCGGACAGGGCCGGACCGAGGGCGGCGAGGCGCCGGCACAGGGCCTCGCGCACGGCGGGTCTCGCCTGCGGCCAGCGGCGGGCCGCGCGGTCCAGCCGGACCTGGAGGGGCTCAAGCAGGGCCGCGGCCCGGGCCGTGCGGCCAATTTCGCGGCGGGGGAGCCGGCCCTCGGCCTTGCCGGCCTTCAGCCAGTGCAGGAAGGGGTTGATCCCGGCCTCGGCGATGTCCGGGTAGAGCTCCAGGTAGTCGCGGACGCTGAAGCCTGCGATGGGATCGCGGCCCTCGCGCCAGCCGTGACGCAGGAAGTGGTCGGCAGGGTCCGCGCCCGAGGCGGCGACGTCCGGGTTCATCGCCCGGTACCAGTCCGGGTCCATGCCGTCGGCGACGAGGGCGTCGTCCCCGGTGCGTACGGCCGAGCGGGCGCGTGCGGCCAGTCCGGGCAGGCGGCCGAGAAGGCTTCGGGCGAGGGTTCGCAAGGGGCTGTCGGTCACGCCGGTCTCCGCAGCCAGACCTAGAACCCTTCGGCGACGACGGGAAGGGGTCGCCGGAGGGCGCGAGGCGGCTGTAGAAAGGGACATGGCCTCCGCCCCGCCGCCCCGACCGAACGCCGGACCCGCCGCCGCCCTGCGCCGGCTGGCCGCCCGTGGGCTGGGTTTCGTGCGCTCGGTCCCAGCCCTGCACCGACCGGTCCACGCCCTGGCTGAGCGCATCGCCCGGCATCCGGCGGGGGCGCGGCTGATCCGCAGCGTGCTGGAGCCCCACGCCCTGGACCCGGCCGCCTACGCCCGCTGGATCGCCCGGTGCGACACCCTGACCGTGGCCGACCTGGCGGCGGCCCGGGACCTGGCGCGCCGGCTGGAGGCGCGGGGCCCCCTGATCTCGGTGGTGATCCCGGTCTTCGATCCCGACCCGGCGCACCTGGAGGCGGCCATCGCCTCGGTGAAGGCGCAGGTCTGGCCGAAGTGGGAGTTGTGCCTGGCCGACGACGCCTCGCCGGGCGGGGCGGCCTGGGCGAGGCTGGAGGCGGCGGCCTCGGCGGATCCGCGCATCCGCATCGTAAGGCGGGAGGCCAACGGCCACATCAGCGCGGCGACCAACTCGGCCCTGGCCCAGGCGGGCGGGGAGTTCGTCGCCTTCATGGACCAGGACGACCTGATCCCGCCCCACGCCCTGCTGGAGGTGGCGGCCGAGTTGGTGCGCCATCCGGAGACGGACCTCATCTACACCGACGAGGACAAGCTCGACGGGCGCGGGCGGCGGGTGGAGCCGCACTTCAAGACCGGCTGGGACCCGGAGCTCATGCTGTCCCAGAACATGGCCAGCCACCTGACCGTGATCCGCCGCAGCCGGGTGACCGAGGCCGGCGGCCTTCGCGAGGGGCTTGAGGGCGCCCAGGACTGGGACCTCGTTCTGCGCGTGGCGCGGGCGGCGGGGCCGGGGCGGATCCGGCACGTCCCGGCTGTGCTCTACCACTGGCGCAAGGCGGGGCGGTCCTCGTTCTCGGAGACGGCCATGGCGCGCTGCCGGGCGGCGGCGGAGCGGGCGGTGAACGACCACCTGTCGTCGACGGGCCAGGCGGCCCGGGCGAAGGCGACGGCGTCGGGACCGGCCTGGCTGGAGATCACGCGCGACCTGCCCGACCCAGCGCCGAAGGTCTCGGTGATCGTCCCCACGCGGGACCGGGCGGACCTGCTGGAGGCCTGCGCCCGGGGCGTCCTGGAGCGGACCGACTGGCCGGACCTGGAGCTTCTGGTCGTCGACAACGACAGCGTCGAGCCGGCGACCACAGCCCTCTTCGCGCGCCTGGCGGCGGACCCGAGGGTGCGGATCCTGCCGGCGCCGGGGCCCTTCAACTATTCGGCGATCAACAATGCGGCGGTGGAGGCGGCGCGGGGCGACCTGCTGGTCTTCCTGAACAACGACGTAGAGGTCCGCGACGCCGGCTGGCTGAAGGCCCTGGCCGCCCAGGCCCTGCGGCCAGAGGTGGGTGCGGCGGGGGCCCTGCTGCGGTTTCCGGACGGCCGGGTGCAGCACGCGGGCGTAGCCCTGGGCATCGGCGCGGCGGGCGTGGCGGGGGCCCTGGGCGTCGGCGCCGGACCACAGGACCCAGGCCCCTCAAACCGGTTGCGGACGGCGCGCGGCGTCTCGGCCGCGACGGCGGCCTGCCTGGCGGTGCGCCGGGAGGTGTTCGCGGCGGCGGGGGGCTTCGACGCCGAACACCTGCCGGTGGCTTTCAACGACATCGACCTGTGCCTGAAGATCGGCGCCCTGGGCCTGCAGGTGATCTGGACGCCCCAGGCGGACCTGATCCACAGGGAGTCGGCCTCACGGGGCTCGGACCTGGAGGCGCGTCATGCAGAACGCTTCGCGCGAGAAGCCGCCTGGATGCGGACGCGCTGGGGCGAGAAGCTGGACGCAGACCCTTTCTATGGCTTGAACATGGACCTGGCGGGCGGCGACTGGCGACCGGCCGACCCGCCGCGACGCCTGCGCCCCTGGGCCTTGCCGCCGCAGGCCTGGGAGGCCATGGTCGGCGCGCCCACAGACGGAGAGACCCCATGATGCGCGCGCACCCGCGGAACCGGACAGTCCTGGCCCTGGCCCTCCTGGCGGCGGGGGCAAGCGCCCTGCCCGCCCTGGCTGCGCCGCGCAAGGACGAGGGCCTGTGGAAGGCGGCGGAGGCGGCGCGCCCTGAGCAGCTGAAGCTGCTGGAAACCCTGGTCAACATCGATTCCGGCACGGGCGACGTCGAGGGCGGCACGCGGGTGCTGGACGTCCTGGCGCCCCGGCTGGAGGCCCTGGGGGCCAGGATCGAGCGCGTGCCCGCCGAAATCCCCGGCCTGCCGGACAACCTCGTCGCCACCCTGAAGGGCAAGGGCAAGGCGAAGATCCTGATGATCGGCCACATCGACACCGTCTTCGAGCCTGGCACGACGGCGAAGTGGCGCTATTCGGTGAGCGGCGATCGGGCCACGGGCCCCGGCGTGGGCGACGAGAAGGGCGGTGTGGTCCAGGCTGTCGTCGCCCTTGAGATCCTGACCGCCCGCGGCTTCCGCAACTTCGACACCCTGACCCTGCTGCTGGAGAGCAGCGAGGAGCGTGGCTCGCCGGGGACACGGGCCCTGATCGACCGCCTGGTGAAGAGCCATGAGGTGGAGCTGAACCTCGAGCCCGGCGACGCCCCGGACAAGATCACGGTCTGGCGCAAGGGCAGCTCGACCTTCAACATCGACGTCAAGGGCCGGCCCGCCCACGCCGGGGTGGCCCCGCAGGACGGCCGCAACGCCGCCACTGAGCTTGTCCACCAGCTGGCGACCGTGGACACCCTGCCCAAGTCGGGCGACGGCCTGACCGCCAACCTGACCATCATCCAGGCCGGCAGCCGGTACAACATCATCCCCGAGAACGCCCGGGCCCAGGTCAATGTGCGGATCCGCGACAAGGCTGACCTCGAGCGGGTCCAGTCGCTCCTCGAGGAGAGCGCCCGGAACACCAAGGTGCCCGACACCAGGGTCACGGTGAGCCGCGAGAACTCGTTCCCGCCCCTTCCCGACAACCCCCATACCGACGCCCTGGCCGTTCGGGCGAAGGGCATCTACGCCGAACTGGGTCGCGAGCTGGGGACGGGCGGCAATGGCGGGGCCTCGGAATCGGCCCTGGCGCACGAGGCTGGAACTCCGGCCCTCGACGGCCTGGGCCCGGTGGGGGGCAGCTTCCACACCGACAAGGAGTGGATCGACCTGACCACGGTCACGCCGCGCACCTACCTGCTGATGCGGCTGATCCAGGACCTGGCCGCTCGGCCGGCCAAGCGCTTCATCCCCTGACGCCGTAGCGCAGCCGGCCCAGGCCCTCGGCGAGCCGGCGCAGGGGCTTGCCCGGCGTCTGCTTCGCCTTCCAGGCTTCAAAAGCCATGACGTTGGCGATGCGCGCGTCGACATAGGCCTCGGACTCGGCCTCGCCCTGTCGCAGGCGGACCGCGAGGGCGGAGACCAGGATGCCCGCCAGGATGGCGCGCTTGGAATAATGGTTCTCGTCGGCAGCGGTGTCGCCCGCCCAGCGCCAGAGGGCGTCGGCGCTCTCCCAGGCCAGGGACAGGCCCTGCGGGGCATTCGGCGGCAGGGCCAGCCAGCCCGACCAGCGGCGCACGGCGGGAGCGTCGAACGCGGCGGCCTCCAGGCGGGCGAGGACGGCGGCGCGGATGCGCTGGCGGATCTTCAGCCCCGCCGGGTCGGGAAGGGCGGCGAGGGCGGCGGCGTCATGCCGGCGCGACAGAAGGGCCGCCAGGTCCGCCGGGCCGTGGGGCAGGATGAGCTCGGTCTCCCCGGGGGTGAATCCGGCGTCGGCGCCGGCGGCGGTGGCCATCGCGCGGGTCCAGCCCATGGCCGGGGCGCGGGCCAGAGCGGCTGTGAGGACGGCCTCTTCGGCGCGCCGCAGCCAAGCCTCGGGGTCTTCCTGCATGTCCATGCGGTCCATATAGGGCCAAACCCCTTGCGTGTCCGCCGTGGACAGGCGTTTTCCGGTCTGCTATTGCCCGCGGCCTGCCCGGTCGGGAGACCGTCGGGAACAAAAGGCTATTGTCCGTTCGCCGCTGAGGCCTCCCCCGGAGGCGACGCCGAGCGGGAACGGGTGACAGGAGAGAGACCTCTGGTTCAGATTTTCGTCCGCGACAACAATGTCGACCAGGCCCTGAAGGCGCTGAAGAAGAAGATGCAGCGCGAGGGCTCGTTCCGCGAGATGAAGCGTCACGTGCACTACGAGAAGCCCTCGGAGAAGCGCGCTCGCCAGCAGGCCGAGGCCGTCCGCCGCGCCCGCAAGCTGGCCCGCAAGCGCGCCCAGCGCGAAGGCCTGATCGCCGCGCCGAAGAAGCCTGCGCGCTGATCCTGCGCCACGCCGGATTTACCGAGTTTTTGAAGGGCCGTGCGCACCCCGCACGGCCTTTTCTTCGTCAGGACGCCTGTGATGGACAGGATCGCTGGAGATTCCCCGGGCGGGCGCCTATCTTGAGACCGGAACGGCATTCAACCCCTGGGATCGGACGCCAATGAACTTTCGTAATCTGGGCATCTGGGCCGCCATCATCATCGCCCTGGCGGGCATGTACGCGCTGATGAACCCCAGCCAGCGCACCGCGACGGTCAGCGAACTCAGCTATTCCCAGCTGCTCGCCAAGATCGATGGCGGGAGCGTCAAGTCGGTCGAGATGGCCGGTCCGAAGATCATCGTGAAGGACAGCGCCGGGAAGACCTTCGCTTCCACCACGCCGAACAACCAGGAAGACCTGGTCAAGCGGCTTGAGGCCCGGAACGTCGACATCAAGGTCAAGCCGCCCGGGGGCATGAGCGCCGGCGCCATCCTCCTGCAGCTGCTGCCGATCATCATCATGGTCGGCATCTGGATCTTCTTCATGCGCCAGATGCAGGGCGGGGCCCGCGGCGCCATGGGTTTTGGCAAGTCCAAGGCCAAGATGCTGACCGAGAACCGCAACCGCGTGACCTTCGAGGACGTGGCCGGCGTGGATGAAGCCAAGGAAGAGCTTTCGGAAATCGTCGACTTCCTGAAGGACCCGGGCAAGTTCCAGCGCCTGGGCGGCAAGATCCCCAAGGGCGCCCTGATGGTTGGCCCTCCTGGCACCGGCAAGACCCTGCTCGGCCGCGCCGTGGCCGGCGAGGCGGGCGTACCCTTCTTCTACATCTCGGGCTCGGACTTCGTGGAGATGTTCGTCGGCGTCGGCGCCAGCCGGGTGCGCGACATGTTCGAGCAGGCCAAGAAGAACAGCCCCTGCATCATCTTCATCGACGAGATCGACGCGGTCGGTCGCCATCGCGGCGCAGGCCTCGGCGGCGGCAATGACGAGCGCGAGCAGACCCTGAACCAGCTGCTGGTGGAGATGGACGGCTTCGACCCGTCCGACGCCATCATCGTGATCGCCTCGACCAACCGGCCGGACGTTCTGGACCCCGCCCTGCTGCGCCCGGGCCGCTTTGACCGGCAGGTGGTGGTGGGCAATCCGGACGTGAACGGCCGGGAGCGGATCCTGCGGGTGCACATGCGCAATGTGCCCCTGGCGGCGGACGTGGACATCCGCACCATCGCCCGCGGCACGCCGGGCTTTTCGGGCGCAGACCTGGCCAACCTGGTCAACGAGGCCGCCCTGATGGCCGCCCGCAAGAACAGGAAGATGGTCACCCAGCGCGACTTCGAGGACGCCAAGGACCGGGTCATGATGGGCGCCGAGCGCAAGTCCATGGCCATGACCGACGACGAGAAGCGCCTGACCGCCTACCACGAGGGCGGCCACGCCCTGGTGGCCCTGAGCGTTCCCGCCTCGGACCCGGTGCACAAGGCGACCATCATCCCGCGCGGCCGGGCCCTGGGCATGGTCATGCAGCTGCCCGAGCGCGACCAGCTGTCCATGAGCTTCCAGCAGATGACCTCGCGCCTCACCATCCTGATGGGCGGCCGGCTGGCCGAGGAGATCATCTTCGGCCGCGAGAAGATCACCTCCGGCGCCTCGTCCGACATCGACCAGGCCACCCGCCTGGCCCGGGCCATGGTGACCAAGTGGGGCTTCTCCGACCGCCTGGGCGTGGTCTCCTACGGCGAGAACCAGGACGAGGTCTTCCTGGGCCATTCCGTCTCGCGGACCCAGAACGTCTCGGAAGAGACCGCCCGGATCATCGACGAGGAGGTCAAGCGCCTGGTGCAGGCCGGCTACGACGAGGCCAAGCGGATCCTCACCGAGAAGATCGAGGACCTGCACACCCTGGCCAAGGCCCTGCTGGAATACGAGACCCTGACCGGCGACGAGATCACCAATGCGCTGAAGGGGGTCATGCCCAAGCGGGACGACCTGGGCGACGCCGGCCCCGCCCTGCCCTCCGTCTCGGTTCCCCTGGCCCCGACCGCCGTGCGGCCCCAGCCGGCGTGAGCGAGGCCCCGGCCGCCGGCCGCCGCCCCCTTGTCATGGGGGTGGTGAACGTCACCCCGGACAGCTTCTCGGACGGCGGGCGGCTGCAGGGGGTCGAGGGGGCGGTTTCCTACGCCCTGGCGCTGGACCGGGCGGGAGCGGACATTCTCGACATTGGCGGCGAGTCCACCCGCCCTGGCGCCGCCCCGGTCAGCGCCGAGGCCGAGCTTGGGCGTGTCCTGCCCGTCCTGCATACCCTGCGCCCCCTGACCCCCCGCCGCATCTCCGTCGACACCTGCAAGCCCGAGGTGGCCCGGGCGGCGGTGGAGGCGGGGGCGGACATCTGGAACGACGTCACCGCCCTGGGCGCCCCCGGCGCGGCGGACCTGGCGGCGGAACTCGGCTGCGAGGTCATGCTGATGCACATGCAGGGCGAGCCGCGCACCATGCAGGCCGCCCCGCAGTACGAGGACGTCCTGGCCGAGGTCTGCGAGTTCCTGGAGGCCCGGGCCGCGACCGCCCTTACGGCGGGCGTGGCGCGGGAGAAGATCTGGCTGGATCCCGGCATCGGCTTCGGCAAGACCGTGGCCCACAACCTGGCCCTGCTTGCGGGGCTGGAGCGGATCGTCGCCCTCGGCTTCCCGGTCCTGCTGGGCGCCAGCCGCAAGCGCTTCATCGCCGCCGTCGGCGCAGGCGGGCAGCTGGCTTCAGACCGGCTGGGCGGCTCGCTGGCGGCGGCCCTGGCCGGAGCGCGGGCGGGCGTGGCGGCGGTGCGTGTCCACGACGTGGCCGAGACCGTCCAGGCCCTTGAGGTCCAGGCGGTGATCGCGGCTGGCGGCGGCTTCAGCCCCGCCCGATGAAGGGCATGGCGGTGGCCATGACCGTCATGAACTGGACATTGGCGCCGAGGGGCAGGCCGGCCATGTAGGCCACCGCCTCGGCGACGGCCCCGACATCCATGGTGGGCTCGCGCGCCACGGACCCGTCGGCCTGGAGGACGCCCCGGGACATCCGCGCGGTCATCTCGGTGGCGGCGTTGCCAATGTCGATCTGTCCGCAGGCGATATTGTAGGCGCGCCCGTCCAGGCTGGCCTGGCGGGTCAGGCCGGTCATGGCGTGCTTGGTGGCCGTGTAGGCGACGGACCGCGGACGCGGGACCTGGGCCGAGATCGAGCCATTGTTGATGATGCGCCCGCCCTGGGGGTCCTGAGCCTTCATGCGCCGGAAGGCGGCCTGCAGGCACAGGAAGGCGCCGGTCAGGTTGACGTCGACCACCCGGCGCCAGTCCTCAAGGGACAGGTCCTCCAGGGGAACGGGCGGCGCCCCCGTCCCGGCGTTGTTGAACAACAGGTCCACGCGACCGAAACGCACCACGGTTCCATCGAAGAGGGCCTCGACCTGGTCGCGGTCGGACACATCCGTGGCCTGGACGTGGAGGCGGGCGGGGTCGGAGGCCAGGTCCCGGGTCTGGGCCAGGGCGTCGGCGCGGCGTCCGGCGAGGACGACGGACCAGCCCCGGTCGGCGAGGGCGAGGGCCGCGGCGCGGCCGATGCCGGAACCGGCGCCGGTGACGACGGCGACACCGGGCGGGAAGGAAGGCGTGTCGGACATGGGGCGAGCCTATCCCCGCCCGCGAGGCCCGTGCAATTCCCCGTGGGCCGGGATAGGAGAGGCCCATGTCAAAAGCCCTCGGAAGAGTCCTGATCATCGCCGGCTCCGACTCCGGAGGCGGCGCCGGCCTGCAGGCCGACCTGAAGACGGTCACCGCCCTGGGCGGCTTTGCGGCGACGGCGGTGACGGCCATCACGGTGCAGAACACCCTGGGGGTCAGCGGGGTCCTGCCGGTGCCGGCGGAGATGGTGACGGCCCAGGCCCGGGCCGTCCTGGACGACATCGGCGCCGACGCCCTCAAGACCGGCATGCTGGGCGATGTCGCCATGGTCGAGACCGTGGCGGCCATCCTGGATACGGTTCCCGACATCCCCGCCGTGGTCGATCCGGTGATGACCGCCAAGGGCGGCGCGGCCCTGCTGGCCGCCGAGGCCATGGACGCCGTCCGCCGCCTCATGATCCCCCGGGCCTGGCTCCTCACCCCCAACGCCCCGGAGGCTGAGGCCCTGACCGGCCTGGAGGTCCGGACGCCGGACGACCAGAGGCGGGCCGGCGAGGCCCTGCTGGCCCTGGGCGCCCGGGCGGTGCTGATGAAGGGCGGCCACCTGGACGGGGGCCGGGTGGTGGACCTGCTGATCACCCCCTCCGGCGAGACCCTGTTCGAGGCCGGCCGCATCGACACCCGCCACACCCACGGCACGGGCTGCACCCTGGCCTCAGCCTGCGCGGCGGGCCTGGCGCAGGGCCTCCCCCTTGAAGCCGCCGTGGCGCGGGCCTGGGCCTATGTCCAGGAAGCCATCGCCCGGGCGCCCGGCCTGGGCGGCGGCCATGGCCCCCTGGACCACGCCTGGCCGCTGCGGGGGCGGGCGTGAGCCGCGCCGATGAACTCGAGGTCCTGGTCCGGAAGTCCGACAGCCTGATGGGCGTCCTTCGCGCCGCCCGCAGCCTCGACCTGCCGGACTGGCTGGTCTTCTCGGGGGCGGTCTACCAGAAGGTGCTGAACCACCTGACCGGCCGGCCGGACGCCCACGGGCTCAAGGACTACGACCTGGGCTATTTCGACGCCTCGGACACGAGCTGGGAGGCGGAGGACGTGGTGATCCGCAGGGCCGCCGCCGTCCTGCCGCCGCCCCTCGACCGGCTGGTGGAGGTGCGCAACCAGGCCCGGGTCCACCTCTGGTTCGAAGGCCGGTTCGGAGAGCCCTAAGCCCCCCTGGGCCGGAGCGCCGAGGCCCTGGAGCGCTTCGTCTCGCCGACCTTTGCCGTCGGCGTGCGGCTGGAGGCCGACGACCGGCTGACGGTGGAGGCGCCCTTTGGGCTGGACGACCTGTTTGACCTGAGGCTGAGGCCCAACCCGAACCGGCCCGAAGGGGACTTCCGGCGCAAGGTCTCTGGCGTGCTGGCGCGCTGGCCGGAACTGAAGGTCGAGGCCCGGTAAGGCGATCAACCGGACCGCCGTTGACCCCCTCCGCCGCGCTACGCGCGCCACCTCCCCCCGGGGGGAGGAATTACCGGCTCAGCTCGGCGTGAAGCTCGGTGAAGGGGTCAGCCGGACCGCCGTTGACCCCCTCCGCCGCGCTACGCGCGCCACCTCCCCCCGGGGGGAGGAATTACCGGCTCAGCTCGGCGTGAAGCTCGGTGAAGGGGTCAGCTGAGCCGCCGGAGACCCCCTCCGCCGCGCGACGCGCGCCACCTCCCCCTAGGGGGGAGGAATTCGCGCTCAATTGCTCCCCCAAGGGGGAGCTCCGGCCGAAGGCCGGTGAGGGGGTCAACGGCGGTTCAGCGCGCCCAAGGGGCCCAGGGGGATGGGCAGGATCAGGCCTGGGCGGCCCTGGGGCCTTGCCCCAGGTCCGGGTCGCTGGTGACCCGGCTGATGGTTTCCACCAGGCGCTTGATCTCGATAGGCTTGGAAAGGTGCTCGTCCATGCCGGCGGCGAGGTACTCGGCGACCTGGTGGGTCAGGGCGTCGGCCGTGAGGGCGATGATCGGGGTCCGGGGCAGGCCGCGGTTGCGCTCGAGGGCGCGGATGGCCCGGGCGGCCTCGACCCCGCCCATGACGGGCATGTGGATGTCCATGAGGATCAGGTCGAAGCGACCGGTCTTCCAGGCGGCCACTGCGGCGGCGCCGTCGGACACCACCTCGAGGGCGCAGCCCACCGAGGCCATGACGGCGGTCAGGACCTGCTGGTTGGTGGGATTGTCTTCGGCCGCGAGGACCCGCAGGGGCGGCCAGGCCTCGTCCTCATCATCGAAGAGGCCGTCATCAAGGCGTTCGGCGTCGGAGTCGCTGGCGCGGAGGAGGGGCGCGGTGAAGCGGAAGGTCGAGCCCAGTCCCTCGGTGCTGTCGAAGCTGATCCGGCCGCCCATCATGTGGGTCAGTTCAGCCGAGATGGCGAGGCCGAGGCCCGTGCCGCCAAAGCGCCGCGTGGCCGAATTGTCGACCTGGACGAACTTCTCGAACAGGACGGCGTGCTTCTCCGGGGGGATGCCGACGCCGGTGTCGCGCACGGTCATGACCAGCTGGTCCGCGACCTGGTCGATATGAAGGCTGATCGAGCCGTGATGGGTGAACTTGACCGCGTTGGAGACCAGGTTGCTGAGGATCTGGCGCAGACGGCCGGGATCGCCGCGCCAGGCCCCGGAAGCGGCGGGCGTGATGCGCATCTCGAACTCCAGCCCCTTCTCCCGCGCGGCGGGGGCGAAGAGGTCGCGGACGGGGCTGAGGGCGTCCTCGAGGTCGAAGACCTCGTCGGTCAGGGTCATCCGGCCCGCCTCGATCTTGGACAGGTCCAGCACGTCGTTGAGGATGGCCAGGAGCAGGCCGCCGGACTGGCGGACGACGTCGAGACGCTTCCTCTGCTCGGCCGGCAGGTCGCCCATGGCCATGATCTCGGCCATGGTCAGCACCCCGTTCAGGGGCGTGCGGATCTCGTGGCTCATGTTGGCCAGGAACTGGGTCTTCATCAGGCTGGCGTCGTCGGCGCGGTCGCGGGCGTCCTGCAGCTCGGTCATCATGGCCTGCTGCTGGGCCTCACGGACCGACAGCCGGTGGAGCAGGTGGTTGAAGGAGGCGCTGAGGCCGCGGAACAGGCCATCCCGGGTCTTCAGGAGGATGGGTTCGTAGCTGCCGCTCTCCGAGACCCTCTGCATGGCGGCCGAGAGCTCGACGACGGGCTCGACGACGCGGTCAGCCTGCTGCTTGGCCATCACCATGGCGGCGCCGATGCCGGCGAAGAGCAGGGCGCCGGCCAGGGCCAGGAGCTGGGGCGCCACGTCGGACAGGCCGGCCGGACGGCCGGCGGTGACGATCTCGCCAAACCGCTCGCCCCCTCGGGTGACCGGGGTGCGGATGACCACGGTGGCGGAGTTCGCCTCGAGGGCCTCGCGGCGGAAGCCGGCGACCCTGTGGCCCTCGGAATCGAAGTACTCGGCCGAGACCAGGGCGGGCGCGAGTCCCAGGGAGCGGACGGCGGACTCCACCGCGGCCTTGTCCCCCGCCTTTGCCGCGTCGGCGATGCTGATCGCGGCCATGCCGCCGAGGGTCGCCTGGAGGTTACGGTTCTGCGCGTGGACCATGGCCCACTGCTGGCCCATGAAGGCCAGGCTGGCGATCAGGAGGACGCTGAGCGCCGTGACCAGGGCGGCGGCCGAGATCCGGGCGTGGAAGCCCGTCGTCGGCGGCGTCTTGGGTCGGAACTCGGGCGGCTTCATTCGGGTGGCCTTCTGCATTCCCGTCGGCTTCGAGCCCCAATCTCCCACGAGTGTCCTAACGTTTCCCTGAATTAACCTTTTGAAAAACAGACGCCCGAGATCGAATCAGGTTGAAAATCGACCCGAATCGCTCCATCTGCGACAAAATGCCACGGTTAACAAAGTGTGAATCCCCGAGACGCCCGTTAACCTCCGATTTACCTTAACAACGAGGCTATTGCGCCGGTTGAGGGGGATACCCATGGATAAGGCTTTCATCGCCAAGCGTTCGCAGGAAAAGCTCGTCGCCACCGAGGCGGCGATTGATGCAGCACTGATCGAGACCACCCAGCTGCTCGCCGACCTGCTGCAGGCCCGCGCCGACGTTGGCGCGCCCGTGTCCTTCGCCGACGACGTGCAGGTGAAGCTGACCGAGGCCGTCGCAGCCCTCAGCTCGGCCCGCACCACGATGGGCCAGGTACACTCCGGCCTGGAGGAAGCCGCCCTCCGCCTTGGCATCCGCCCGCGGATGGTTGGTCCCTACCGGAAGAGCGACTTCCGCCTCTCCGCTGAAGAGTCGGATCGCTCCGCCGCCTGACGGGCGTCACAACCTGTTAAAGAATTTGGGGCTCTTCTCATCTGAGAGGAGCCCTTTTTTCATGTCGCCCAGCGAACTTCTTTTGCAGATTCCGCTGTATGCGCTGGTGATTGGCGTGCCAGCCTGGGCGCTGATATCAGGCGGAAGAGCCGAGAAAATTTCGGCGTTGATTTTTGTATTCGCAACATTAGCGACTAACTTTGTCGGCCTTTTCTCTGCATTCAAGAATTCCGCAACCATCATACTTTTGATCGATGGAGTGATGGCCCTTAGCTATCTTGCTCTTGCGTTAATATATGGACATCTATGGATTTCACTCATGATGTTTGCCATGGGTGGATTCTTTGCGATACATGCATACTTTCAAATGTCAGGCCGATCGTTGGATCCGACCTTTGCCCTTGCCAGCAATTTGGCAACAGTAGTCCTCTTGACCAGCCTCGCCATCGGCGTCTGGACCTCCCGGCGTCGGGCGGCCGAAGAGGGCTGACCCCACTTCTCCCTTGCCTTCCGGTGCAAACCGGCGTTCTTGCGCGGCGGGCCACGCCCCCCCAACGGGGCGCAGTCCATCTGCAAGGATGGGAGACATCGCAATGACTACGACCCCGCGGCCGGCCGTGCGCCCGGCCCGTCCCGAATTTTCCTCCGGCCCCTGCGCCAAGCGCCCCGGATGGACCCCCGAAGCCCTCAAGGACGCCGTCCTCGGCCGGTCTCACCGGTCGAAGCCCGGCAAGGCGCGCCTGCAGGACGCCATCAACCGCACCCGCCGGGTGCTGGAGGTTCCCGACAGCCACCTGATCGGCATCGTCCCCGGCTCGGACACCGGGGCGGTGGAGATGGCGCTCTGGTCCCTGCTGGGTCCGCGCAAGATCCAGCTCCTGGCCTTCGAGAGCTTTGGCAAGGACTGGGTCACCGACGTGGTCAAGCAGCTGAAGCTGCCCGCCGAGGTTCTGGAGGCGCCCTACGGCGAACTGCCCGACCTGTCGCGGGTCGATCCCGCCGCCGACCTGGTCTTCACCTGGAACGGCACCACCTCGGGGGTGCGCGTACCGGACGCGGGCTTCATCGCCGCAGACCGCGAGGGCCTGACGATCTGCGACGCCACCTCGGCCGCCTTCGCCCAGGACCTGGACTGGGCCAAGCTCGATGTCGTGACCTTTTCCTGGCAGAAGGCCCTGGGCGGCGAAGGCGCGCACGGCGTGCTGGTCCTGTCCCCCCGCGCCGTGGCGCGGCTGGAGAGCCATACCCCGGCCTGGCCCATGCCCAAGCTGTTCCGCATGACCAAGAACGGCAAGGTGACCCTGGACCTGTTCGAGGGCGCGACCATCAACACCCCCTCCATGCTGTGCGTCGAGGACGTGATCGACGCCCTGGCCTGGGGCGAGGCGATCGGCGGCCTTGCAGCCATGCGCGCCCGGGCCGACGCCAACCTGGCCGTCCTGGCCGAGTGGGTGGGCCGGACCCCCTGGGTGGACTTCCTGGCCGCCAACCCGGCGACCCGGTCCAACACCTCGGTCTGCCTGAAGGTGGTCGATGCGCGGGTGGCGGCCCTGTCCGCCGACGCCCAGGCCGACTTCGCCAAGACCCTGGCCTCCCTGCTCGAGAAGGAGGGTGCGGCCCTGGACGTCGGCGGCTATCGCGACGCCCCGCCCGGCCTGCGGATCTGGTGCGGCGCCACGGTGGAGACGGACGACCTGCGCGCCCTGACCCCCTGGCTCGACTGGGCCTTCGAGACCGCCGCCGCCGGGCTCTGAGCCCGTACGCGGCCCCCCGCCATTCCTCCTGCCTTCCCCGTGAAGAAAGACACCGCCATGCCCCGCGTGCTGATCGCTGACAAACTTTCCCCCGCCGCCGTCGACATCTTCCGCCAGAGGGGGGTCGAGGCCGACGTGAAGACCGGCCTGTCCAAGGACGAGCTCCTGAAGATCATCGGCGAGTACGACGGCCTGGCCGTCCGCTCGGCCACCAAGGCCGACAAGGACGTGATCGCCGCCGCCGGCCAGCTCAAGGTCATCGGCCGGGCCGGGATCGGGGTCGACAATGTCGACATCCCCGCCGCGACCTCCAAGGGCATCGTGGTGATGAACACCCCCTTCGGGAACTCCATCACCACCGCCGAGCATGCCGTGGCCATGATGTTCGCCCTGGCCCGCCAGATCCCCGCCGCCGACGCCTCCACCCAGGCCGGCAAGTGGGAGAAGAACCGGTTCATGGGCATCGAGCTCTACGCCAAGACCCTGGGCCTGATCGGGGCGGGCAATATCGGCTCCATCGTCGCCGACCGGGCCAACGGCCTGAAGATGAAGGTGGTGGCCTACGATCCCTTCCTGTCCGCCGAGCGGGCCGTGGAGATCGGCGTGGAGAAGGTCGAGCTGGATGACCTGCTGGCCCGGGCCGACATCATCACCCTGCACACCCCCCTGACCGACAAGACCCGCAACATCCTGTCGGCCGAGAGCCTGGCCAAGGCGAAGAAGGGCGTGCTGATCGTCAACTGCGCCCGCGGCGGCCTGGTGGACGAGGCGGCCCTGCGCACCCTGCTGGACTCCGGCCATGTGGGAGGGGCGGCCTTCGACGTCTTCGTCGAGGAGCCGGCGACGGCCAACGTCCTGTTCGGCGCGCCGAACTTCATCGCCACCCCGCACCTGGGCGCCTCGACCCTGGAGGCGCAGGAGAACGTCGCCCTGCAGGTGGCCGAGCAGATGAGCGACTACCTGCTGACCGGGGCGGTGACCAACGCCCTCAACAGCCCGTCGGTGAGCGCCGAGGAGGCCCCCAAGCTGAAGCCGTTCGTGGCCCTGGCCGAGCGCCTCGGCGCCTTCGCCGGCCAGATGATCGACGTGGAGATCAAGGCCGTGGAACTGGCCTACGAGGGCGAGGTGGCCCTGCTGAACACCCGGCCCCTGACCGCTGCGGCCCTGGCCGGGGTGATGCGGCCCGTGCTGGCCGAGATCAACATGGTCTCGGCCCCCGCCGCCGCGCGGGAGCGGGGCGTGACGGTGACCGAGTCCAAGCAGGACGACTCGCCGGTCTTCGAGAGCCTGGTGCGGATCACCGTGACCACGACCATGGGCAAGCGCTCCTTCGCCGGGACGGTGGTGGCCGGGACCCCGCGCATCGTCGAGGTCAAGGGCATGGAGCTGGACGCCCCCTTCAGCCCGACCATGCTGTACGTGAACAACCAGGACAAGCCGGGCTTCATCGGCGCTGTGGGCGCCCTGTTGTCCGAGGCGCAGGTCAACATCGCCACCTTCAACCTGGGCCGGGTGGCCGCCGGCGAGGACGCCATCTGCCTGATCGGCGTGGACCAGGAGCCCGACGACGGCCTGGTGGGCCGCATCCGCGCCCTGCCCCACGTCAAGGAAGCCCGTATCCTGAGGTTCTAGGCCCCGGCTTCATCGCCGTTGACCTCCTCACCCGGCTTCGCCGGGAACTCCCCCTTGGGGGAGCAATTGAGCGCTGTAATTCCTCCCCATCAGGGGGAGGTGGACCGCGCAGCGGGCCGGAGGGGGTTTGCGGAGAGGGGGATTGACCCCCTCACCCGGCTGCGCCGGGAGCTCCCCCTTGGGGGAGCAATTGGGCGCTGTAATTCCTCCCCATCAGGGGGACGCAGCCCGCGAATGCGGGCCGGAGGGGGTCAGCCGGGCCGCCGTTGACCTCCGCCTCCGGCCCGAGGGAGGATGGGGCGTGAGCGCGCCCCGGAACCCCTGCCGCCAGGCGGAAGCCGAACTGCTGGCCCATGGCCTCAGCCTGCCGGAGACCGACCTGGCCCCGCCATCCCGGGCGGGGGATCATTTCCGTTACCTGCGGGTGGCCGGGAAGGGCTTCGCCGTCCTCGGCGAGCGGGGCGAGGCGCCGGATGCGCTGACACTGACGGTCAAGCTGCCCGTCTCCGCCGGGATGGTCGCGGACCTGCCCTTCGTGCGGGAAAGCACCGGCTGGTACAGGCGCCACAACTGGGTCATCGCCCATTTCGGGCCGGACGACGATGTCCTGGCCGAGATGGAGACCCTGAAGGCCTGGATGCGGCAGAGCTACCTGGCTGTCGCCCCCCGACGGCTGGCGCGGCAGGTCGCCGGCGACTGATCCTTCCCGTCCTCCCGGGAGGCCATTGACTCCCTGCTCGCCTGGACTAGAACAAAAAGCGAACACGAGGTTGGGCATGGACGGGGACAGGCGGAACAGGCTGGCGACGCTGCGGGCGGACATCCGGCGGCTGGAGCGGTGGACAGGACCGGCGCGGGGGCGGCTGTCCCTGGGCGATCCGCGCCTGGATTCCGCCCTGGGCGGAGGCCTGGCCCTGGGCCAGTGGCACGAGATCGGCGGTGAAGGGGTCGAGGCCGAGACCTGCGCCGCCCCCGCCGCCTTCGCCGCCCGGCTGGCCGCCGCCCTGCTGGCCCGGCCGGACCAGCGCGGCCGCTCGGCCGTCTGGATCCTGCGCCGCGACGACCTCTTCCCTCCCGGCCTGGCGGAGCTGGGCCTGCCGGCGGACCGGCTGGTGGGGGTCTGCGCCCGGGACGAGGCCGAGGCCCTGGCCGTCGCCGAGGACGCCCTGGCCTCTCCCGGCGTCGGGGTGGTGCTGGCCGAGGTCGGCGCCGTGGACCTGACCGCCGGGCGGCGCCTGCAGCTGGCCTGCGAGGTGCGCGGCGGCACGGGGCTGGTGATCCTGCGCCGGCCCTTCGGCGGGGCGGCGGCGGGGACGTCGGGCGGCACGGCGGCGGCCACCTGCTGGCGGGTGTCGCCGGCGGCCAGCGCGCCAAATCCGGGTGAACTGGGCCTGGGACCGCCCCGCTGGCGCCTGCGCCTGACCCGCGGCCGGGGCGGCCGGGCCGGCGCCTGGAGCGTGGAGGCCGGCGCAAGCGGAGACGAGGGAGAAGCCGATGTCGCGCATCCTCTGCGTCTGGTCGCCGAACTGGGCGATCGAGACCTGGCGGCGCCGGCGGCCCTCAGCGCCGCAGGTTGAACCCTTCGCCCTGGTCGGACCGGATCGCGGACTGAGGGTGCTGACCGCCGTCAGCCCGCAGGCCGCCGCCGCGGGCCTCTTTCCCGGCCAGAGGGTGACCGACGCCCAGGCCCTGCGCCCCGACCTGGTCCTGGCCGAGGCCGAGCCGGAAGCCGACGCCCGCGCCCTGGAGGCCCTGGCCGACTGGTGCGTGCGCTTCTCCCCCGCCGTGGCCCCGGACCCGCCGGACGGCCTGTTCCTGGACATCGGCGGGGTCGCCCACCTGTGGGGCGGCGAGGCGGAGATGGCCGCCGACCTGGCCGCCCGCCTGGCGAGGGACGGCCTGACCCCCCGGATCGCCGCAGCGGATACGGCCGGCGCGGCCTGGGCCCTGGCGCGGAGCCCGGCGGCGGAGGCGGGACCGCAGGTCCTGGCCTCCTGGGATCCTGACGGGCGGGAGGCGTCGCCCCCGCCGCCAGAGCTGGCCGGCCTGCCCCTGTCGACCCTGCGCCTGTCGCCGGCGGCGGTGGAACGTCTGTCCCGGCTGGGCCTGAGGCGGATCGGCCAGCTGGCCGCCCTGCCCCGCGGCCCCCTGGCCAGGCGCTTTGGCGCCGGGGTCCTGCTGCGCCTGGACCAGGCCCTGGGCCGGGCGCCCGAGGCCCTGGCCTTCCGCCGTCCGCCCACCCCCTGGTTCGCCCGCCTGGACCTGGCCGAGCCGGTGAGCGCCCCGGACGACCTGGCCCGCCTGTGCCGGGACGTCGCCCTGCGCCTCTGCGCGCGGCTGGAGACGGCCGGGCGCGGGGCCCGCCGCCTGCGCCTGGACTTCCACCGGGTGGACGGCGCCCCCGTAGGCCTGGAGCTGGGCCTGTCCCGCCCCGCCCGGGACCCCGACCGCATCGCCCGCCTCTTCCTGCCCCGGCTGGAGACCCTGGACCCCGGCTTCGGGATCGAGGCGGTCAGCCTGCAGGCGGCGGAGGTCGAGGTCCTGTCCCCGGGCCAGGCCGACCTGGCCAGCCTGCTGGAGCCCGTCGAGGGACCCGAGGCCCTGGCGCCCCTGATCGACCGGCTGAACGCCCGGCTGGGGCCCGGGCGGGTCTGGCGCAGCCGGCCCCGGGCCAGCCATGTCCCTGAACGCTCGGTGCGCCGGACCGCCGCCCTGGAGACGGAGGCCGGCCCAGCCGTGAGATGGCCCGCCTGGCGACCCCGCCCCTTACGCCTCCTGCCTCGCCCCGAGGTCCTGGAGGCGGTGATCGCCCTGACCCCCGACGAGCCGCCCCGGCAGTTCCGCTGGCGCCGGCGCGTGCACCGCATCCGCCTGGCCGAGGGGCCCGAGCGGATCGGCGCGGAGTGGTGGCGGAGCGGGATCGAGGCGGTCCGGACCGACCAGGTGCGCGACTACTACCGGGTGGAGGACCAGGACGGGGCCCGCTTCTGGGTCTTCCGCTCGGGCCTGCACGACCATGACCGGCCGGTGCGCTGGTGGCTGCACGGCCTGTTCGGATGAGCCGCTACGCCGAGCTGGCGGCGGCCAGCAACTTCTCCTTCCTGCGCGCCGCCTCGCATCCCGAGGAGCTGGTGCAGACCGCCGCCGCCCTGGGGCTGGAAGCCCTGGGGATCGCCGACCGCAACAGCGTCGCCGGCGTGGTGCGGGCCTGGGCGGCGGGGCGGAAGCTGGAGGCGGGGCCGCGCGTGCTGGCGGGAACGCGGCTGGTCTTCGCCGACGGGACGCCGGACCTGATCTGCTATCCGCAGGACCGGGCCGCCTGGGGACGGCTGACCCGCCTGTTGACCCTGGGCAAGCGGCGGGCGCGCAAGGGCGGGTGCGACTTCGGCCTTGGCGACTTCCTTGACCATGCGGAGGGCCTGCTGGGCATCGTCCTGCCCCCGGCGCCGGGGGACCCCGCCGGCGCGGACTTTCCCCGGCGGCTGGAGGCCCTGGCCCGGGCCCGGCGGGGGTCGGTCTGGCTGGGCGGAGTGCGCCGCTACGGCCCCCGCGACCTGGCGGAGCTGGCCCGGCTGGAAGCCCTGGGCGCGGCGGCGGGAGCGCCCCTGGTCGCGGTGGGCGAGGTGCTCTACCACGACGCCCGCCGGCGGCCCCTGCAGGACGTCCTGACCTGTATCCGCGAGGGCTGCACGATCCACGAGGCGGGGCTGAGGCTGGAGGCCAACGCCGAGCGCCGTCTGAAGTCTCCCGCCGAGATGGCCCGCCTGTTCGCCCGCTTCCCCGGCGCCGTCGAGCGCAGCCTGGAGATCGCCGGCCGGGTCGGCTTCGACCTGTCGGAACTGCGGTACGAATACCCCGACGAGCCCGTCCCGCCGGGCAAGACCGCCCTGCAGCACCTGCGCGACCTGACCTGGGAGGGGGCGGCCTGGCGCTTCGAGGGCGGGCTGGGCGAACGCGAGCGGCGGACCCTGGAGCACGAGCTCGACCTGATCGGCAAGCTGGGCTTTCCCAACTACTTCCTGACCGTCCACGACATTGTCCGCTGGGCGCGGGAGCAGGGCATCCTCTGCCAGGGGCGCGGGTCGGCGGCCAACTCCGTGGTCTGCTTCTGCCTGGGCATCACCGCCGTCGACCCCACCAAGAAGGACCAGGACCTGCTGTTCTCGCGCTTCATCTCCGAGGCGCGGGGCGAGCCGCCGGACATCGACGTCGACTTCGAGCACGAGCGGCGCGAGGAGGTCATGCAGTACCTGTTCCGCCGCTATGGCCGCGAGCGGGCGGCCATCGCCGCCACGGTGATCCACTTCCGGCCGCGCATGGCCATCCGCCAGGTGGGCAAGGCCCTGGGCCTGACCGAGGACGTCACCGCCGCCCTGGCCGGCACGGTCTGGGGGCCCTGGAGCGGCATGAGCCCGGACCCCTACATCCGCCAGGCGGGCCTGGACCCGGACGCCCCGGAGATTCGCCGGGCCACCACCCTGGCCGGCGAGTTGCTGGGCTTTCCCCGCCACCTGTCCCAGCACGTGGGCGGCTATGTCCTGACCCGGGGCCGGCTGGACGAGATGGCGCCCATCGGCAACGCCGCCATGCCCGACCGCACCTTCATCGAGTGGGACAAGGACGACATCGACGCCCTGGGCCTGATGAAGGTGGACATCCTGGCCCTGGGCATGCTGAGCGCCCTGCGCAAGAGCTTTGCGATGATCCCCCCGCGGGCCGACGGGACCCGGCTGACCGACATCGCCCAGGTCCCCCAGGAGGTCCCCCAGGTCTACGACATGCTGTGCCGGGCGGATTCCGTGGGCGTCTTCCAGGTGGAGAGCCGGGCGCAGATGTCCATGCTGCCGCGCCTGAAGCCCCGGCGGTTCTACGACCTGGTGATCGAGGTGGCGATCGTGCGGCCCGGCCCCATCCAGGGCGACATGGTCCATCCCTACCTGCGCCGGCGCGACGGGACCGACCCGGTGGACTTCCCCGCCCCCGCGCCGGAGCACGGCCCGCCGGACGAGCTGCACCGGGTGCTGGGCAAGACCCTGGGGGTGCCCCTGTTCCAGGAACAGGCCATGCGCCTGGCCATCGAGGCGGCCCGGTTCAGCGAGAACGACGCCGACGGCCTGCGCCGGGCCATGGCCACATTCCGCAACCTGGGGAGCGTCAGCGAATACCGTCGCCGCTTCCTGGAGGGCATGACCGGGCGGGGCTACGATCCGGACTTCGCCGAGCGCTGCTTCCGCCAGATCGAGGGGTTCGGCTCCTACGGCTTCCCCGAGAGCCACGCCATCAGCTTCGCCCTCCTGGTCTACGCCTCGGCCTGGGTGAAGTGGCGCTGGCCCGACGCCTTCTGCGCGGCCCTGATCAATTCCCAGCCCATGGGCTTCTACCAGCCCGCCCAGCTGGTGCGCGACGCCCAGGCGCACGGGGTGGAGGTGCGACCCGTCGACGTGATGGCCAGCGACTGGGACTGCACCCTGGAGCCGGTTCCCGGCCGGCGTCTGAGGGCCGTGCGCCTGGGCCTGCGACAGGTGCGGGGCCTGGCCCGGGAGGACGCCGCCCGACTGCTCCGGGTCCGCGACCGGGGCGCCCGCGCCGTCGCCGACTTCGCCCGGGAGGTGAGCGGCCGGGGGATGGAGCTGCTGGCCGAGGCCGACGCCTTCGCCGGGCTCGGGGTGAGCCGGCGCCAGGCCCTGTGGGCGGTGAAGGGGCTGGCCGGCGCCGACCGGGCCGACCGCGAGGCGCCCCTGGCGGCCGGGGCCGACCTGCCCGAGCCGGAGGCCGCCCTGCCGGTCATGACCGCCGCCCGGGAGACCGCCGAGGACTATCGGACCCTGCGCCTGTCCCTGAAGGCCCACCCCTGCGCCTTCCTGCGCGGCGAGCTGGCGGCGCGGGGCGCACGGACGGCGGCCGAGCTGGGGCGGATGCGCGATGGGCGCCGCACCGCGGTGGCCGGCCTGGTCCTGGTGCGCCAGAGGCCCGGGACGGCCAAGGGCGTGGTCTTCATGACCCTGGAGGACGAGACCGGCGCGGCCAACATCATCGTCTGGAAGGACGTCTTCGAGGCGCACAGGCCGGCGGTCATGCGCTCGGGCCTGGTGCTGGTGGAGGGCCGGCTGCAGGTGGCCGGCCAGATCGTCCACCTGGTGGCCGAGCGGATCACCGACCTGTCCTTCCTGGCCGCCGCACTGAGGACGGAGGAGGCCGGCGAGGCCCCGCCCGCCGGTGGCGGACGGCTGGTGGCCAGCCGGGACTTCCATTGAGCCCCGGAACTTGACGCCCATCCGGACCTGCGGCGAAGTCAAGGCGACAGGGAGACACGCCATGCTCAAGATGCTCGCCAGGGCCGCCGCCCTCGCCCTTCCTCTGCTGGCCGGGATCGCCGCGGCCGAACCCGCCCGGGTGAAGGTCGAGACAGGCGTCCTGGCGGGAGAGGCGAAGGACGGCGTGGGCGTCTGGCGCGCCATCCCCTACGCCGCCCCGCCCGTGGGCGAGCGCCGCTGGGCGCCGCCGGCCCGGGCCGCAGCCTGGAAAGGCGATCGCGACGCGACCAAGAACGGCCCCTCCTGCGTCCAGAAGATGAACGCCGACGGGACCCCGAACGGCGGCGGCGCCAATGGCCCCATGAGCGAGGACTGCCTGCAGCTCAACGTCTTCGCCCCGGTTGAGGCCCGCAAGGCGCCGGTCATGGTCTGGATCCACGGCGGCAGCCACCGGGAGGGGGCCGGCTGGATCTACGACGGCTCGGCCTTCGCCCGGCAGGGGATCGTGGTGGTGACGATCAACTACCGGCTGGGCCCGCTGGGTTATTTCGCCCACCCCGCCCTGACCGCGGCGGCGCGCAAGGACGAACCCCTCGCCAACTACGGCCTGATGGACCAGGTCGCCGCCCTCCAGTGGGTGAAGAGCAACATCGCCGCCTTCGGGGGCGATCCCCGGCAGGTGACGGTGTTCGGCGAGAGCGCCGGGGGCATGAGCACCCTGGCCCTGCTGGCGACGCCGTCGGCCAAGGGCCTCTACGCCCGCGCCATCGTCCAGTCGGGCGGCGGCTGGTTCCCGCCGACGACCCTGGCCGCCAAGGCCGAGACGGGCGAGAAGGCCCTGGCGGCCCTGGGCCATGCCAAGGCCTCAGCCGCCGACCTGCGGACCCTGCCGGCCGAGACCCTGATCAAGGGCGTCGGCGGGAGTTTCGGCCCGATCCCGGACGGGCGTCTGCTGAAGGAGACCCCCACCCAGGCCTTCGCCGCCGGCCGGGCCGCCGACGTGCCGCTGATCATCGGCTGGAATTCCGGCGAGGACTCCCTGATGGGCCCCTGGCGCCCGGAAATGGCGGCCAGCCTCCCGCCCGGCGTCCGTGCGGCCTATCCTGCCGAAGCCGCCAAGGGCGACGAGACCCTGGCCCGCGCCGTCTTCACCGACCGGGCCATGGGCGCCCCGGCCCGCTGGATCGCCCGCCAGGCGGCCTCGGGCGCCCCGGCCTGGCTCTACCACTTCTCCTATGTGGGAACCCGCTTCCGGCCCTTCACAGACCGGGCCGCACACGCCGCGGAGATCCAGTACGTCTTCCAGTACTGGGGCCGGCGGACCCCCATGTCGGCGGTGTCGGAAGAGGACCGCGCCATGGCCGTCCTGATGAACGGCTGCTGGACGGCCTTCGCGAAGACAGGACGCCCGGACTGCCCCGGCGGCCAGGCCTGGCCTGTCTATTCGCGGGATGCGGACACCCTGCTGGAGTTCGGCCGCGAGACCGGCCTGAGGACCGGATTCCAGGCGGGTCGCCTCGACTTCCAGGAGGCCAGGACCCTGTCGGGCCTCGGGTTGCGGTAAAGTCCATTGCTCCCCCAAGGGGGAGCTCCGGCCGCAGGCTGGTGAGGGGGTCTGCTGAGCCGCCGCTGACCTCCTCCGGCCCGCTTCGCGGTCCACCTCCCCCTGGGGGGAGGAATTAGGCGCCACCGTTAAACCCCTTTCAAAGTTTAGGGCTAAGGGTGAACCCAATCCGAAGCAGGACCCCTCATGATTCGCGCCCGCAGAGCCCGCATTGTCGCCACCCTCGGACCGGCGACCCGTGAGCCGGAGCAGATCATCGCCCTGGCCCGCGCCGGCGCCGACGTCTTCCGGGTCAATTTCAGTCATGGCGAGCATTCCGACCACGCCACCGCGATCGCCCGGGTCCGGGCCGCCGAGGCCGAGGTGGGGCGGCCCCTGGCCGTCCTGGCCGACCTGCAGGGCCCCAAGATCCGGCTGGGCGAGTTCCGCGACGGGCGCGTCGAGCTGACGCGGGGCCAGGCCTTCCGTCTCGACCGCGACCCGACCCCCGGGGATTCCCATCGGGTCTGCGTGCCCCATCCCGAGATCTTCGCCGCCCTGAAGACCGGCGCGGATGTGCTGCTGGACGACGGCAAGGTCCGCCTGAAGGTCGGCCGCTTTGGCGTGGACTTCGCCGAGACCGAGGTGATCAGCGGCGAGGCCCTGTCGGACCACAAGGGCCTGAACCTGCCCGGCCTGGCCATTCCCATCCCCGCCCTGACCGAGAAGGACCGGATCGACCTGGACTTCGCCCTGGCCCAGGGCGTGGACTGGGTGGCCCTGTCCTTCGTCCAGCGCGCCGCCGACATGGCCGAGTTGAGGCAGATCGTCCTGGGCCGCGCAGGCGTGCTAGCCAAGATCGAGAAACCCGCCGCCCTGGAGGCCCTGGACGAAATCCTGGACCTGTCCGAGGCCGTCATGGTGGCCCGCGGCGACCTGGGCGTGGAGCTGGCGCCCGAGGACGTTCCGGTGGTCCAGAAGACCCTGGTGCGCGCGGCGAGAACGCGGGGCATCCCCGTCATCGTGGCCACCCAGATGCTGGAGTCCATGATCCACTCGCCGACTCCCACCCGAGCCGAGGCCTCGGACGTGGCCGCCGCCGTCTATGAGGGCGCCGACGCCGTCATGCTGTCGGCCGAGACCGCCGCAGGCGAGTATCCCATGGAGGCGGTGACCATGATGGACCGGATCCTGGCGCGGGTGGAGCGGGATCCCCGCTGGCCCGAGCTGATGGCCGCCGAATACCCGGTGGAGGACGCCGACGCCGACGCCCTGGTCGCCGCCGCACGGCGGGCCGCCGACTCCGCCTCGACAGGCTGCCTCGCCGCCTTCACCACCACCGGCCAGACCGCCCTTCGCCTGTCGCGGGAGCGCCCCCTCCAGCCGACCCTGGCCCTGACCACCCGCCTGGCCACCGCCCGGCGCCTGGCCCTGGCCTGGGGGGTCGAGGCGAGGGTGGTCGACATCATCACCGATCCCGAGGACCTGGCCCGGGTCGCCGTGGACGAGGCCCTGGCGGCGGGCCTCTGCCCGCCCGGGCACAGGGTGCTGATCCTGGCCGGCCTGCCCATGGGCTCACCCGGGGCGGCCAACATCCTGCGGATCGCGCACGCCCCCCTGAGACGCTGAGGCCCACCCCCAAAGGAAGGCGTGCAAGGCGGCCAGGTTTGGGCTATTCCCCGCGCCGCGCGCCCGGACCGGCGCATGCCTGCGCCTGCGGGGTGAGACCTTGAAGAACGTGTACACCGGGCTTGTCGGCGACATCGGCGGCACCCACGCCCGCCTCGCCCTGGTCGACGAGGAAGGGCATATCCGCCACCCCGTCACCTACGAGGAGAGGAACTATCCCTCCCTGACGGAGGTGATCGCGACCTACCTGGAGAAGACCCTGGGCCGGAAGCGGCCGGGACGCGCCGTCCTGGCGGTGGCCGGGCCGGTGGTGGATGGCGAGATCCAGTTCACCAACAACAGCTGGCGGGCCTCCGAGGGCGAGCTCTTCGTCGCCTTCGAGTTCGAGTCCGTCCGGCTGATCAATGACTTCGCCGCCCAGGCCCTGGCGGCCCCGCTCCTGCCGGCGGACACCCTGAGGCGGATCGGCCCGGATGTCCGGGGAGCTGACTTCGCCCCCCTGGTGGTCCTGGGCGCCGGCACGGGCTTCGGCGTCGCGGGCCTGGCCCGGTCGGAAAGGGGGGACGTGGAGGTGGCCGGCGAGGGGGGCCATGCGGCCTTCGCCCCGACCGACGACGTCGAGATCGAGGTCGACCGGATCCTCAGCCGCCGCTTTGGCCGAACCTCCATCGAGCGGATCCTTTCGGGTCCTGGCTTGTTCAACCTCTATTCGGCCCTGGCGGAGATCCGCGGTGTCGAGCCGGTCCTGGCGGACGAGGCGGCGGTCACTGCGGCGGCGGGCAAGGGCGAGGCCCTCGCCAGCGAGACCCTGGACCGCTTCTGCGCCATCCTCGGATCCGTCGCCGGCGACCTGGCCCTGACCTACGGCGCCCGGGGCGGGGTCTATATCTCGGGCGGCCTGGCGCCGCGCATGGCCGACCGGCTTGCGGGCGGCGATTTCCGCCGCCGCTTCGAGGCCAAGGGCCGGATGAGCGCCTACATGGCCGAGATCCCGACCACCCTCATCCAGCACCCCTACGCCGCCCTGGTGGGCGCGGCCCGGGCCCTGAAGCGGCCGGCCGTCGGCCTGCGCTGATCGCCGGCCTTCCGTCAGTCGCCGTTGACCCCCTCCGTCCCGGGGCGCCGCACCGGTCCACCTCCCCCTGGGGGGAGGAATTACAGAGCTATTGCTCCCCCAAGGGGGAGCTCCGGGCGAAGCCCGGTCAGGGGGTCAATCCCCATCGCCGCTGACCCCCTCCGGCCCGCTGCGCGGCCCACCTCCCCCTTGGGGGAGGAATTGGGGGACCTGCTAGCGCCTACCGGCCCTTGAAGTTGCCTGGCCGCCGCTCGGCCACGGCGCGGACGCCCTCGGCGAAGTCCTCGGTGGCGCGCAGGATGGTCTGCTGGCCATGCTCGTGGTCGGTCTGGGCCCGGACGGCGGCGGCGAGGCCGGCGCGCAGGGTCTTGCGGGTGGCGACCACCGCCAGGGGGGCGTTCTCGGCGATCTCGGCGGCGAGGGCCTTGGCCGCCTCGAGCAGTTCGGGCTGGGGGACCACCTCGTCCACCAGGCCCCAGGCCAGGGCCTCCTCGGGCTTCACCCGACGGCCCGTCAGGAACATGAGGTTAGCCCTCTGCTCGCCGATCACCCGGGGCAGGGTGTGGGTCAGGCCGAAGCCGGGATGGAAGCCCAGCTTGACGAAATTGGCCGTGAACCGGGCCTCGGGCGAGGCGATGCGGAAGTCTGCGACGAGGGCCAGGCCCAGGCCCGCGCCCACCGCGGCGCCCTGCACGGCGGCGATGATGGGGGTCTCCACCGAGAACAGGCGCACGGCCTGGGTGTAGAGGTCGTTGATCCCGTTCATTCCCGAGCCGCCGATCCCGTCCGGGGCGACAAGGTCGGCGCCGGCGCAGAAGGCCTTGCCGGCCGAGGCGAGGACGACGGCCCGGACCTCGTCGTCGGCGTCGATCTTCTCGAGGAGGTCGGCCAGGTCGCGCATCAGCGGCACGGAGACGTGGTTGTTGGGCGGCCGGTCGAGGGTGACCACGGCGATGTGGCCGGTCTTCTCGACGGTGATCTCGGGGCGCTCGGTCGTCGTGGTCATCTCTTCACTCCCAGGAGGTTGCGGGCGACCACCATGCGGTGGACTTCGGAGGGCCCGTCGTAGATTCGCATGTTGCGGATGCTGGCCGCCATCAGGTGCAGGGGCAGTTCCTTGGTCATGCCCATGGCGCCGAAGCACTGCATGACATTGTCCAGGACCTCCCAGGCCATCTCGGTGGCGAAGACCTTGATCATCGAGATCTCGTTCTTCACGTCCTGGCCCTGGTCCAGCTTCCAGGCGCAGTGATAGGTCATCAGTCGCGCGGCGTGGATCTTGGTCGCGGCGTCGGCGGCCCACCACTGCACCGCCTGGCGCTGGGACAGGGGCTGGCCGAAGGTGACGCGCTGGGGGGCGTACTCGATCATCATGTCGAGGGCCCGCTGGGCGAGGCCGATGCACCAGGCGGCCATCTCGATGCGGCGGGTGCCGAGGCGCACCTGCATGGGGGCGAAGCCCTGCCCCTCGACGCCCAGCAGCTTCCAGCCCGGGACGCGGACGTCGTCGAGGGCGATCTCGTAGGTGAAGGCGCCGGCCAGCATGGGGATGCGGCGCAGGATCTTGAAGCCGGGCGTGTCCCTGTCGACCAGGAAGGCGCTCATGCCGCCGCGGGAGCCCTTGGCCTTGTCGGTCACGGCCATGACGATGGTGAAGTCGGCCTGCTCGGCCCGGCTGGTCCAGATCTTCCGGCCGTTGAGGATCCAGTCGTCGCCGTCGCGCTCGGCCCGGGTGGTCATGCCCGCCGGGTCGGCGCCCGCGCCAGGTTCGGAAATACCGATGGCGCTGATGGTCTTGCCCGCCGCGTAGGGGGCCAGGTAGGCCTCACGCTGGCGCTCGTTCACCGTGGCCATCAGCATGCGCAGGTTCGGGGAGTCCGGCGGCAGGGTGTAGGGCGTGATGGTCGAGCCCATGGCCTCGTTGACGCCGATCAGGGCCACCTGGGGCAGGTCGAAGCCGCCGACGTCCTCCGGGGCGTCCAGGCCCCACAGGCCCATCTTCTGCGAGACCTCGTCGATCCGGGCCCGCTCCTCAGGCGAGAGCCAGATCCCCTGCCCGGCCGCGTCCCGGGCCAGGACCGCGCCCTCGAGGGGGATGAGCTCCTCGCGGACGAAGCGCTCGGCGAGGTCCTTGAGCATCCGGTGCTCTTCGGAAAGCTGAAAGTCCATGAGGCGGTCTCCTCCCGGCTTGCGCCATCCGCTGGGGCGATCATAACGGCGGAAACGGCCAAGGGGAGACACGACGTGGCGGAAACCCGGGAACTTGCGACGACGGCGACGGGCCCGCTGGCGGGAATCCGCATCCTGGACCTGACCAGCGTGGTCTTCGGCTCCTATGCGACCCAGATCCTGGGCGACCAGGGGGCCGAGGTGTTCAAGATCGAGGACCCGGGTTCCGGGCGCGGCGACGGCGGCGACATCATGCGCTGGGCCGGCCACGTGCCCGAGGGCGCGCCCCGGGACCTGGGCCCGATCTTCCTGACCATCAACCGCAACAAGCGCTCGGTGGTGGTGGACATGAAGGACCCGGCGACCAAGCCGCTGATGGAGGCCCTGATCCGCTCGTGCGAGGTCTTCGCCACCTCCATCCGCTACGAGGGCCTCAAGCGCCTGGGCCTGGCCTACGAGGATGTCCGCGCCCTGCGTCCGGACGTCGTCTATGTCCACGCGGCGGGCTATGGCTCGGAGGGGCCCTATGCCGGCGAGCCGGCCTATGACGACCTGATCCAGTCGGCCTCCGGCCTGGCCGACCTCCTGCCGCGCACGGACGGGAACCCCACGCCGCGCATCCTGCCGACCCTGGTCGCCGACAAGGTCTCGGGCCTGTTCATGAGCCAGGCCATCACCGCCGGCCTCCTGCACCGCGAGCGCACCGGCGAGGGCCAGTTCATCGAGGTGCCCATGCTGGAGTGCATGACCAGCTTCACCCTGGTCGAGCACCTCTACGACCACGCCTTCGACCCGCCCATCGGCCAGTGGGCCTACCAGCGCGTGGCCAATCCCAACCGCCGGCCCTACCAGACGAAGGACGGCTACATCGGCCTGTTGCCCTACACGGACAAGCAGTGGGACCAGTTCTTCGCCGCCGCCGGCATGGCCGAGAGCTTCGGCAAGGACCCGCGGTTCTCCGACTACGCCACCCGCGGCAAGCACATCCAGGAGCTCTATGGCCTGGTCGGCGAGGTCACCCAGACCAAGACGACCCAGGAGTGGCTGGACCTCCTCAAGCCCCTGTCCATCCCGGTGGTGCGCACCGCCCGGCTGGACGACCTGCCCGACGACCCGCACCTGTCCGCCGTGGGCTTCTTCGAGCGCCACGAGCACCCGCACGCCGGTCCGTATCTCGCCATGAAGCCGCCGGTGAAGTTCGCCGCCTCGCCCAGCAACATCCGCCGCCACCCGCCCCGCCTGGGCGAGCACACCGACGAGGTCTGGGCGGAGCTGGGTCTGGAGAAGCCGTGAGGGGATGGCGGAGGGGCCGGTGACCCCCTATAAGTCGGCTTCACCGACAGCTCCCCCTGGGGGGAGCAATTGAGCGCTCTAATTCCTCCCCCAAGGGGGAGGTGGACCGCGCAGCGGGCCGGAGGGGGTCTGCGGCGAGGGGGATTGACCCCCTCACCGACCTTCGGTCGGAGCTCCCCCTTGGGGGAGCAATGGGTTCCATAATTCCTCCCCATCAGGGGGAGGTGGACCGGGACGCCAGTCCCGGGACGGAGGGGGTCTCCCGAGCCGCCATGGGTTAGGGGACTGTGTTCCAGCGAAGAAGGAAGGCCTGATGCGCATCTCGATCATGGGGGTTTCCGGGGCGGGCAAGTCGACCCTGGCCGCCAGCCTGGCTGAGCGGCTCGGCCTGGAGCGGGTCGAGCTGGACGCCCTGAACTGGCTGCCGGGCTGGCGCGACCTACACAGCGAGGACCCTCAGGCCTTCGTCGACCGGGTGGAGGCCGCCACACGGGGCGAGAGATGGGTCACCGACGGCAACTACACCATCTGCCAGGACCTTATCTGGAGCCGGGCCACCGACGTCATCTGGCTGGACTATCCCCTCTCGGTCAGCATGCCGCGGCTCCTAAGGCGCACGCTGAACCGGGCGGTCACGGGGCGCGAGCTGTGGGGAACGGGCAACCGCGAGCACTTCACCCGCTGGTTCGACAAGGACCATCCGGTCTGGTTCACCCTGCGCCATCGCACCCGGGCGAACGCCAAGCGCGAGGCGCGGTTCGCGGACCCGAAGTGGGCGGGCCTGCGCCTTCACCGGGTGAAGTCGCCCCGGGAGGCCGAAGCCCTGCTGGAGCGGATGGCGGCGGACGCCCGGGCATGAAAAAGCCCGGCCGCCTTGCGGGCGACCGGGCGGTTCCGGAGGCGAAAAGTCCCTTTCGGGTTACTTCTTGACGCCGTCCTTGGCCTCGTCCGCCGTCTTGGTGACGGCGCTGCCGGCGGCCTGGACGTCCTTGCCGACGCCCGCGATGGTGTTGCAGCCGGCCACGGCGAGGGTCGCCGCGGCGGCCGCGAGGATGAGGATCTTGCGCATGTCGGCCATCCTTTGCCTGAGCCTGAAAACTGTCGTCCCTTAGGCTCCCGCTTTGGTTAACAGACGCTGAACAGGAGGCGGTGAGGCCGTTGACCTCCGCCCAGGCTTCGCCGGGAGCTCCCCGTTGGGTGAGCAATGGCTCCCTAATTCCTCCCCCCAGGGGGAGGTGGCCCGCGAATGCGGGCCGGAGGGGGTCAGCTGAGCCGCCGTTGACCCCCTCACCGCGCTGCGCGCGGAGCTCCCCCTTGGGGGAGCAATGGCGCTTCAGGCCGGACGGAAGACCGGCGCCGGAGGGCCGCCCTCGGTGGGCTGGAAGCGCACCTTCACCCTCTGGCCGATCTTCAGGCTGTCCGGGTCGCAGTCCACGAAGTTGGTCAGCACCGCCGGGCCCTCGTCGAGGGTGACGTAGCCGATCACGTAGGGACCCGTGGGCGAGCGCCGCATGATGGAGAAGGTGTAGATCACGCCCTCCCCGGGGCTCTCCTCCCACACGGTGTCGTCCGAGGCGCAGAAGGGGCAGATGGCCCGGGGGTACCAGTGCGCCTTGCCGCAGGCGGTGCAGCGCTTGATCAGGAACCGGCCCTCGGCGGCGGCGTCCCAGAAGGGCTTGGACTCGACGGTGACGGCGGGGGCGGGAATGGCCCGGCCGGCCGGCTTGGCTTCAGCTTCGCTCATCGTCCTACTCCCGCTCGAGGATGACCGTGGCCGCGCCGTGGCGCGTGCCGAGGGACCCGCCCGTGCCGTGGGCGATGGCCAGGTCGCAGTTGGCCACCTGGACCTTGGGGTGGGCCTCGCCGCGCAGCTGGCGCACCGCCTCGATGACCTTGGTGATGCCGCCCCGGTTGGTGGGGTGGTTGTTGCACAGGCCGCCGCCGTCGGTGTTGAAGGGCAGCTTGCCGACGCCCGAGATCAGGTTGCCGTCGGCCACGAAGCGCCCGCCCTGGCCCTTGGGGCAGAAGCCCAGGTCCTCGAGCTGCATCAGCACGGTGATGGTGAAGCTGTCGTAGATGGAGGCGTACTTGATGTCGGCGGGGGTGACGCCGGCCTCCTCGAAGGCCCGGGGACCGGACCAGACCGCGCCGGAATAGGTCAGGTCCAGGCCGTGGCCGCCGCTGGGGCCCTTGGGCGCCTCGCCGGCGCCGATCACCTTGACCTTCGGCCGGTTCAGGCTGCGGGCCACCTCGGGCGAGGTGACGATAAGGGCGCCGCCGCCGTCGGTGACGACGCAGCAGTCCAGGAGGTGCAGGGGATCGGCGATCATCCGCGAATTGACGACGTCCTCGACGGTGACCACGTCCTTCAGGAAGGCGTGCTCATTCCACTGGGCGTGGTGGCTGGCGGCCACCTTGATCCAGGCCAGCTGCTCGGAGGTGGTGCCGTACTCGTGCATGTGGCGCATGGCGCACATGCCGTAGGTGTTGTGGGTCGAGCCGCCGTAGATGTTCTCGAAGCCGGCCTCGGGCGGGCCGTCGGACAGCTGGCCGGGACGCGCGCCGCCGCCGCCGGGGCGGCCGCCCTGGCCCTGGCGCGGACGCCCGGCCAGGGTGATCAGGGCCACCTGGCACTTGCCGGCGGCGATGGCCTGGGCGGCATGGCCCACGTGCAGGATGTAGGAGGAGCCGCCGGTCTCCGTGGAGTCCAGGTGGCGGACATTGCGCAGGCCCATGTAGTCGACCATGGACATGCCGCCGAAGCCCGGCGCGTCGCCGGCGCAGAAGTAGCCGTCGACGTCGTCGAATGACAGGCCGGCGTCGGCCAGGGCGCCGCGGGCGCTCTCGAAATGCAGCTGGGCGCTGGTCTTGTCGGGGGCGTCGCGGGTGGGATGCTCCCACGCCCCCATGATGTAGGCCTTGCCTTTGAGGCTCATCTTCCTCCCCTTCCGGTGTGCTTCCGCCGGTTTGACCGGCAGGGCTTACCGCGCCCCGGCGAACGGGGAAAGCCCCGAGGCGGGCGAAGCCCGGTGAGGGGGTCGACGGCGACTCAGGAGACCCCCTCCGGCCCGCTGCGCGGTCCACCTCTCCCTGATGGGGGGAGGAATTGGAGGGCGGCCATAACCCGGGCAGATAGGGCTCTTGCCAATTGCCCAATACCGGACTGTGCGCGGCGGGCGCAGGGTGCAGGCTCGTCTTGCAGCCTCCACAGGACATCCGATGCCTCGTCCCCGAACCCTCCTCCTCGCCGCCGCCCTTGCGGGCGCGATGGCGCCCCAGGCCGTCCTGGCGGCCTCGCCGCCGAAGACGCCGGCGCCCGCCGCCGCCCCTGCGCTCGACCCCGCGGCGGCCGCGGCCCTGGACCGCATGGGCGCCTACCTGCGCTCGCTCAAGGCCTTCGACGTCCATGTCGAGACCGCCAGCGACGTCATCCTGAACAGCGGCCAGCGCATCCAGACCGAGCGCACCGTCGACTACGCCGTCGAGACGCCGAACCGCCTCGCCGCCCGGATCGAGGGCCCGCGCGGGGTGGTGAACCTCACCTATGACGGCGCGGCCTTCACCGTCGCCGGCGAGGACGGCTACTACGCCCAGGCGCCCCTGACCGGCTCGATCTCCACCCTGCTCGGCAAGGCCTACACGGCCTACGGGATCGACTTTCCCCTGCAGGACCTGTTCCGCTGGGGCGATCCCTCGGCGGTGACGCCCAGGCCGAGCGAGGGCTTCCGCGTCGGCTCGGCGAAGGTCGGCGGCGTGGCGACCGACCACTACGCCTTCCGCCAGCCGGGCGTCGACTTCCAGGTCTGGATCGACCAGGGCGACAAGCCCCTGCCCCGCAAGATGGTCATCACCTCCCTGACCGACCCCGCCCAGCCCCAGTACGTGGCGGTGATGAGCTGGAACCTGGCCCCCCGCCACGCGGACGGCCAGTTCACCTTCAAGCCCGCGCCCGGCGCGAAGAAGATCCGGTTCCGCGACGAACCGGCCGCGAAGTGAGGAGACCCCGCATGCGCATCCGAACCCTTCACCTGATGGCGCCGGTCCTGGCCCTGGCGGTCATCCTGCCGGCCGAGGCCTTCTCCCAGGCGCGCGGCGCCGCCCGGGGCGGTGCGCCCGTCGCCCGCGCGGCGGTCGGGCCCGGCCCGGCCAAGCGCGTCGAAGGCCCCCGCGACGTTCGCTCCTCGGCCCGCTCCAGCGTCAACGCCCCGGGCCGCGGCAACGTCAATGTCGGCAGCGGCGGCAACACCGTGGTGGTCAACAACGGCCGGCCCATGGACCAGCGCCGCTACGGCGCCCCGCCTCCGGGCTACCGGTCCGGCGGCTACTACTATGGCGGCGGCTACTACTATGACGACGACGACAACGAGTTCCTCGAGTTCGTCGGCAAGACCGCGGCGGTGACCGCCGGGGCGGCCATCGTCGGCTCCATCATCACCAGCAAGCCGACCGACAGCAATGGCGGCGACTGCAAGGAGCAGATGTCCGGCGGGCAGGTCTACCTCTACTGCAACGGCAAGTACTACCAGCCGGTCCAGACCAGCGGCGGCACGGCCTACCAGGTGGTGAACGCCCCGCCGAAGTAGGCCCCGGGCGCGGAAAAGGGCTGGCGCGGCGGGCGGCGGCGGGGCATCGATCCGCCGACCCCTCTTGCGGAGACGCCCCATGCCCACCCTCGCCGACCTCTGCGACGCCCACGAGGACGTGATCGAGGTCTGCCACGTTCCCTTCCGCGACTTCGGCGGCCGCGCGGCCTTTTCCGGCCCGATCCGCACCGTGCGCTGCTTCGAGGACAACGCCCTGGTCAAGCAGGCCCTGTCCGAGCCCGGCGATGGCGCGGTGCTGGTGGTGGACGGCGGCGGCTCCCTGCGCCGGTCCCTGCTGGGCGACAACCTCGCCGCCGACGCCGTGCGGAACGGCTGGGCCGGGGTGGTGGTGTTCGGCGCCGTGCGCGACACGGCCGAGCTCGCCGGCATGGACCTGGGGATCAAGGCCCTGGGGACCTGCCCCATGCGCACGGTCAAGCGCGGCGAGGGCCTGCGCGACGCCCCCGTCGCCTTCGGCGGCGTGGTCTTCGTGCCCGGCGACATCCTCCACGCCGACGAGGACGGCCTGGCCGTGCTGCCGGTGGAGGACGACGAGGCCTAGGGGCCCGGCGCTCAGCCGGGCTTGCCTCCGCCCGGCGCCATCGCTAGTTTCCGCGCCTCGCCCTCACCGGCCCCCTCCGGGGCGCCGTTCCTCGTCGGAGAGGTGGCTGAGTGGTCGAAAGCACCGCACTCGAAATGCGGCGTACCTTTACGGGTACCGTGGGTTCGAATCCCACCCTCTCCGCCACCCTTGTTTGAAAAATAAGGGAAATACGCCGCCGAATTGGTCGGGTCCCACTTTCGGTCCCACTTTGGGTGCCGAATTAAGTGCGAATTGCCAATTTCTACGCTGCGCGCTTCTCCACGGCAGGCACAGAGCGAGCGATTTTCTCGGCTACAGCTTTGAGCGTCTTTTCGTCTAGCCTCTGCTTTCGGTCGGTGGAGAACGTCTCGCGCACAAGCCGTTCAGCCTCGGCTAGAATTTCCGTTTGCGACATCTCCGTCCTCCTCAATCTGCGTCCAGAGACGATCGATAATCAGGTTGGTGAAGTAGCGAAACCAGTATTTTGGTTTCAGCTTCTTCATAGCCAGCTGGGCCTGAAGCGGCTCGTCCACTTCGACCAGTGGCAAGAGGGTTTTGGCCAGATCGTCGGGGCGGATGGTCGTGCCAGACGGTAGTGTCGCCTTGAGGAACGCATGGGTCCTCTTAACGGTCGCAAGCCAGGTCGCCTGACTTGTCAAGAAGAACGCAATCAGACCCGCTGCTTCGAGCTTTTGCTCCTCGTCGAGGGTAAGGGCCATCAGGCAATCTCCTTGACGCCGTTGAAGGCGATCAAGGCGATCCATGTGATCGCCCCTAGCAGCAGCGCGAGGGAAATCGCGCTCCAGCATTGGTTCATGTAGAGCCGACCGCCCAACCCAGTCGCTAGAGAGGCAAGGCAGAGAAGGAAACCTCCCAAAGCCGACCTGGCTTTGGCCCTATAGCCCTTCAGCACATGCTTTCGGTCTTGGACCGGATAGCCTTCGAAGCCCGAGAAGATCGCGCCCATGAATACGAGGATTAGGCCCGCGAGCGAAGCCGACGCACCTACAAGTTCAGTCGTGATGGCATAGAAATTCGGCAAATCTCCCCCCGGAGGCCGCTACGATTTCTAAGAGCATTGGTGATTTGCACGCCAACGGCAATAGCGGGACGTGAAAGCCGCCTCCGAGTGCCGCAAGGCTGAGACGCATTAAGACGGTTTTCGTCTTAGAAAGCGTCTTAATGCGTCTCATTTTCCGCTTTTGAGACACCCAAGCGTCTTGGCGGGTCGCCGCAAGCTGGCTTCATCGAGCGACCTGAACCTTGCTATAAACTTGCTATGATCTTGTGGTTCCCGCTGGCCGCTTCGAGGACGTTGCACCCTAACTACCAGCTCTTTGGTGAGACCCTGAGCGGAGGGCATAGGACCACCCTCACGAGGTCAGCAAGCCGACCTCGGCGGTCCCAGCCCCCCAACTTCCCATTTGCCACCCCGCCCCGCCGCGCGCACTCTTCTCGCAAGGACCCGAGGAGACCCGCCATGGCCGAAGGCGACAGCGCCCTGATGCAATCCGCCCGGGAGCGGGCCGCGGCGACGCCGCTCGACCGGTTCCACGTCGCGGACGTCAGCCACTTCACCAGCGACACCTGGGGGCCCTGGTTCGAGCGGCTGCGGCGGGAGGATCCGGTCCACTACTGCGCCGACAGCGAGTATGGGCCCTACTGGTCGGTGACCCGCTTCAACGACATCGTCGCGGTGGATTCCAACCACGAGGCCTTTTCGTCCTCCTCCGAGCGGGGCGGGATCGCGATCCAGGACGGCTACCAGCCCAACGCACTCTCCAGCTTCATCGGCCTGGACCCGCCGGACCATGACGCCCAGCGGCGGGTGGTCATGCCCCGGTTCTCGACCCAAGGCCTGGCCGGGCTGGAGCCCCTGATCCGCAGCCGGGCGGCGGCCATCCTCGACGAACTGCCGGTGGGCGAGACCTTCGACTTCGTCGACAGGGTCTCGGTGGAGCTGACCAGCCAGATGCTGGCCACCCTGTTCGACTTTCCCTTCGAGGCGCGGCGCCTCCTGCCCCAGGCCTCGGACATCATCCTCGCCCCCACGGGGGAGGGCGCCGAGTTCCGGACCAACGAGGACCGCCAGGCGGCCCTGACGCCCTATTTCGAGACCTTCGTGGGCCTGTGGGAGTCCCGCAAGGGCGGTGCGGGGGACGACCTCTTGTCCCTGCTGGCCAGCGACCCGGTCACCCGCAAGGACGGCCAGATGTTCGGCTACATGGGCAATGTGGTCCTCCTGACCGTGGCCGGCAGCGACACGACCCGGCACTCAATCACCGGCGCCCTCCTGGCCTTCCAGGACAATCCCGACGCCTATGACCGGCTGCGCGCCGACCCCGCCCTGCTGGACTCCGCCGTGCCGGAGATCATCCGCTGGCAGAGCCCCGTGGCCCACATGCGCCGCACCGCCACCCGCGACGTGGAGCTGGGCGGCAAGACCATCCGCAAGGGCGACAAGGTCATCATGTGGTACGTCTCGGGCAACCGGGACGGCGAGGTCATCGCCGATCCGGACCGCTTCGTGATCGACCGGACCCGGCCCCGCCAGCACGTGGCCTTCGGCTTCGGCATCCACCGCTGCGTCGGCAACCGGCTGGCCGAGATGCAGCTGAAGGTGGTGTGGGAGGAGATCCTCAGGCGCTTCCGGCGCATCGAGGTCGTGGCCCCGCCGCGGCGGCTGAACTCCAACTTCGTCAAGGGCTACGAGACCCTGCCGGTCCGCATCCTGCCCTGACGGGCTTCCCTTCCAGCAGAGGCGCGCGCCATGTCCGTCCAGGCCACCCTTGTCCACGAGGCCGACTGCGAGCTGGAGGGCTGGGAGGAGCCGGCGCCCGGCCTGGTGACCTGGCGCACCCTGTTCAGCGGCGAGCGGACCCCGACCCGGGGCCTCGTCCAGGGCGTGGCCGAGGTGCGCGCCACCCTGGCGACCCGCCCCGGCCTGCACCGCCACGCCCACGCCGAGACCTACTACATCCTCTCCGGGCGCGGGGTGATCGACCTGGACGGCGAGATGCGCCCTCTGGCGCCCGGCGACGCCGTCTTCATCCCCGGCGACGCCTGGCACGCCGCCTGGAGCGAGGGGGATGAGCCCCTGCGCATCCTCTACACCTTCGCCGCCGACGCCTTCGAAGACGTGGTCTACGAGTTCGCCGACAAAGGCTGAGGGGACGGGGCGGCGATGCCGTTGACCCCCTCCGGCCCGCTGCGCGGTCCACCTCCCCCTGGGGGGAGGAATGACACAGCAGTTGCTCCCCCAAGGGGGAGCTGTCGGCGAAGCCGACTGAGGGGGTCAAGGGCCCCTCAGCTGCACCCCCAGGCCGTACCGATCGCGCGCGCCGGGTCGGAGAGCCAGCGCCCGGTCGAGCTGCCCGCCTTGGCGGAGGGCCTGGCAACAGGTATGCGCCCTGCCCTTCCGGCAGCGCGGGCATGAATTCCCGGCCCTGCGCATCCGCCCGACCTGATGTAGGCTCCGTCCCTGCAAGACCTGACCCGGTGAGGTTCCCCGTGGCCGCCAAGACCCGCGCCGATCTCCTCAAGCGACTGGACCCCTATTGGAAGATGGAGGCGGCGAACGTCCTGTTCGTGCCGGCCTTCCTGATCTGGTTGGCCGGCGGCAAGGTGGGCTGGATCACCCTGGCGCCCATGGCGGCGACGGTCCTGCTCCTGGTCATCGGCGCGCTCTACTGGCGAGGAAAGGTTCGGCGGCTTCGGGGGGATGGCGGCGACTTCGCGGCGCTCCTGAGACGCCTCGCGGCCTGGAAGGCGCCGGCCCTGGTCCTGACCCTGGCGGGATGCGCCACCGCCCTGGCGGGATGGTGGGTTCCCGCCTGGTCAGCGGGCCTGGCCGACCGGAATGTCGCCACCGCCTGCGCGGTCCTCGCCGTCCTGGAATACGTGAACTACTACCACCGCCAGCTGCAGCACTTCGACAGCCGAGAGGACTTCCGCCGGCTGCTGACAGGCAGGGGCTTCCGGAAGTCCTGGCTGGCGCGCGACCTCGAGGCCCTTGGGCGGTCACCCGGATGAGGACAAGGGCGGCGGGGGGGCCTACCGGGAGGGGCGGCCTTTCCCGCTTTGCCCCGCCGCCTCCGCTTCCCTATCTGTCGACAGCCTCTCCTGGAGGGACCGCTTCATGTCTTCGCCCCTGACCGCCCCGCCCGAAGGCTTTGGCCCGATCCTGCGCTCGAGCCCGGTGCTGGACGCCCTGGGCGGGTTCATGAGCCGGGGCGAGGGCGAGGAGCTGGAGGTCGGGCTCTGGGTCGGACCCAACCACCTCAACGCCCGGGGCGGCCTGCACGGCGGGGTCATCGCCACCCTGATGGACGTGGCGACGGGCTACATGCTTGTCGCCCGGTCAGGCGGCCGGCGCCGGCTCACGGCGCGGATGACCCTGGACTACCGCGCAGCGGCGGGGCCAGGCGAATGGCTGCAGGTCTTCCTCGACCGCACGGAAGAAGACGGGCGCAAGACCCTGGTCCACGCCCGCCTGATGTCGGGCGAGCGGCGGGTGGCCGAGGCGACCGTCCTGTTCGTGGACGCCCCGGCGGCCCGGCCGGGCTGAAGACCGGACACCTGCAGGGATGGGGTTGGTGCGCCAGAATCTCCTCGAGCGCTTCCACCGGATCGAGGTGGCTGGCCCGACAGGCCGCCTGAACCCAAACCGCAGAATGGACCACGAGACCCTGCCGGTCCGCACCGCCGCGTGATCGGCGGGGATCGCAATCCCGGGCCAAGCCTGCGGCGTCACGAAAACGTATTTCACGCAAATCGCATCACCCCGTCGTGGGATTGACTTGCCTTTCGCTGTCAGCCAGCGTGGCGCGATGCACAGGCAATAGCGCTGGCAGTTTCATAAAGGGGAGTGAAAACCAGATGCAGTCCAAGGCCATACTGTTGGCTTCGAGCATTCTCGCCGCGAGCGCGGTGGGTCTCTCGGCCCAGGCCCAGAACGCCATGAACACCATCGACGAGTTGGTGGTGACCGCCGAAAAGCGCGAGCAGAGCCTTCAGGACGTTCCTGTCGCGATCTCCGCCTTCACCAGCAAGCAGCGCGACCTGGTCGGCATCTCGACCGTTCAGGACCTGACCAACTTCACCCCGGGCTTCGTTTACCAGTCGTCGAATGACCGCGCCTCGATGCGCGGCATCGGCCGACTCACCAACGTGCACGCCGTGGACGGCGCGGTGTCGATCTATATCGACGGCCTCTTCACCACCTCGACCGTCCTCGCGGGCGGCCCGCCCCTGGATGTGGCGCGGGTGGAAATCCTCCGTGGCCCCCAGGGCACCCTCTACGGCCGTAACGCCATCGGCGGCACGGTCAACGTGATCTCCGTGCGGCCGACCAAGGAACTCTACGCCGAAGTCCGCGGGATCGTGGAGAATTACGACTTCACCAACCTGCAGTTCGCCGCCTCCGGCCCCCTCACCGAGGGGCTGCGGCTGCGCGTGTCGGGCTACAAGCTCGACCAGCGGCAGGGCTACTTCAAGAACGTGACGCCGGGCCAGCCTTCGGAAGGCTCCGTGCGGAATGAATACCAGGTCCAGGTCCAGCTCGAGGCCGATCTCGGCGAGAACGCCGAGTTCTGGGCGTCGTACAAGACGCTCGGCTGGGACAACCGCGGCGGTCCGGGCGCCCGGTCCGGCTACCGCGCCGACCCCTTCTCGACCGGCCGGCTCGATCCGAACTATTCGATCGTCTACGCTTCGGCCCACGGGCTGACCCCGGAGACCGGCCTGGCCGGCATTGTTCCGGGCAGCCTTCGCCAGTTCAATGGCTCGACCGTCAAGTCGAACCCGGCGGCGCTGGACAATCGGACCTTCAGCGGGAACATCGCCCAGAAGGTTTCCCTGAGCGACGTGAACTCGTTCACGACCCAGTTCGTTTATCACTTCCCGACGATCGACGTTAAGTATGTCGGCGGCTACCAGGAGTACAAGTACGACCTCTACGGCGATACGGACGGCACCGATGTCCTGTCCTATCAGATCCCCCTGGCGCCTGGGTCGATTTGCGGAACGGTGGGCAATCTGTTTTCCGCGGGACTTTCCCCGGTTAACTGCTCACCCCTGACGGTCAACGCCAACAACGGGTATCACTACTTCGAGTACCCGAAGTGGTACAGCCACGAGATCAACATCTCGTCGACGGACGATGGTCCGCTGCAGTGGATTGTCGGCGCCTTCTACTTCAACGAGCAGTACACCGGCACCGGAAGCACGGCCGACTTCTTCCTGGTGGGCCCGTCCTCACTCCAGACCCCGATCCTGGGCGCGGCGCGCAATCCCCAGAACTACTGGTCGACGGGCAACTACGCCCTGACGACCGAGAGCAAGGCGGTCTTCGGTCAGATTGACTACCAGATGACCGACGCCCTCAAGTTCACCGCCGGCCTGCGCTACACCCAGGACGACAAATTCGGGACCGAATACCGGCGCATTGTCTGTAACTCGGACGCCTGCTACCCCGGCCTCTACCCGGCCCTCGGCCTTGGCGCCTTCGGTCCGGGCACCGCCGCAAACTGGGGCAGCCTGCTCGGCGACCTGAACTCCACCGCGCGCCTGGCCCCCGTCCTGGGAATCCCGGCGCTCGCCGGCCTCAATGGCCTGGGGAACGGGGCGATGGACCTCACCGACGCCCTCGCGCCGAAGAGCACGGCCGGCCTGATCCCGGGCGTCAGCACACCTGGCGTGAACACCAACGGGGTGGTTCGCCAGTACGTGGTCGATCCGGCCACCGGCATCGCCAGCCGTAACCTCGACGGGTCTTCCGACGCCGTCACCGGCACCCTCGGCGTCCAGTGGGAGCCGGACAGCGACACCATGGCCTACGCCCGCTACAGCCGCGGCTACAAGGCGTTCGGCTTCTCGGCCGGCGGCTTCCTCGCGGTGCCCAAGGCGGACGAGGAGACGGTCAACTCCTACGAGATCGGGTACAAGAAGGACTTTGACCGGTTCCAGGTGAACCTGGCGGCCTTCTTCCTCGACTACCGCGGCCTTCAGGCTCCGGTGGCCGTTCGTGTCGGCGCGACAAACGTCACCCAGTTCGTGAACATCGATAAGGCGGAGTCCTACGGGGTCGAGTTCAGCGGAATCTGGCGGCCGGTGGATGCCCTCCGCCTGACCCTGGACTACGGCTGGAACCCGACCGAGATCACCAAGAGCGACCCGCTCGTGGATGTGAACGACAACGTCAACACCGGAGCCGTCAGCATCGTCGGAAACGACCTGCCGCAGGCGCCGGAGCACAAGGTGGCGGTCAACGGCACCTACACCTTCCGGACTGACGCCGGGGACATCGTCGCCGGCGCCAGCTACCTCTACCGGTCGGAGTCCTACGCGAACGTCTTCAGCCGTGATTACAACGCCACAGATTCCTGGGACCAGGTGGACCTGCGTCTGCTCTGGATGCCGACGGGCGGCAAGTACACGGTGATCGCCTACGTCAAGAATGCGCTCGACGAGGACGGCTACGCCGCCGCGGTCGCGGCCTCTCAGCGGAACAACAGCGCGACTGTTGCGTCTGACAGGTACCTCAACGGCGCCCGGAACTTCGAACTGACGCCTCCGCGCATCTTCGGTCTGGAAGTGCAGTACCGCTTCTGATCCGACCCGCCCAAGGGCGGTGAGTTCAAGGGTCCCCGGCGCGCCGGGGACCCTTTTTCTTTGGCCCCTCCATCTGGTCGCCGAAGTCCGCGATCAGGTCTGAGGCGATGGCCACCCAGGGCTCGGCGTCATCTCACTGGAACCCGGCCGAGTAGAGCTTGGCGAGGCCGCAGGCCCAGGTCACACCCGCGCTCCCGTTCCGGCGGACGAGGACGGGGACCCGCGACGTCCTCCGCCTTGCTGGCCCCCCGGGCCCAATGGTATCCAACCGTTAGGACCCCCACCCCGCACGCGCAAAGGGCCTGCAAGATGATCCGACGCGGTCGCCCCTATCTTGAATTTCGCGCCGAGCCCGCGAGCGCGGAAACCGCCCAGCTCGAGCGCGAGGGCTACACCATCATCCGTGGCCTGCTGGACGCTGACGAGCTCTCTGAGCTGAGGCGCGAGGTCAGCGAGGTCTTCGAGCGCGATCCTCCGGACTACGGGCGCCGGCGCGCGGAAGATGACGCCGCCATGTTCCGATACGCCATGTTGAACCGCAGCGCCGCAGCGCAGCGCGCCTGCGCCCATCCGCGCCTTCTGTCGGTGATCGAGCCCCTGCTGGGCGAGGACTGCCACGTGATCGCCAACACCGCCTGGCGCAATCCCGCCGGCGATCCCGGCGCGCATGCCGGGCAGAACTGGCATATTGATGCAGGCCCGCATGTGCCCCTGCCTGAGGGTGTGCGCTGGCCGGCCGACATTCCCCACCCGGTGTTCGCCATCGGCGTCCACATCTATCTGCAGGACTGCGCCCTCGAGGACGGACCGACCGGCGTCCTGCCGCACAGCCACCTGTCGGGCCGGCCGCCGCCACCGGGCCGCCATCTGGACGATGACCTCGACTATGAAGGCGCCCGCGTCACGCCCCTGATCACCCAGGCCGGGGACGCAGGACTGTTCGTCTCCGACGTATGGCATCGTCGCATGCCGACCCTGGACGGCGATCACGGCCGCTTCTTCCTCCAGGTTCACTATGGGCGGCGGGACATCGCCCAGCGCCTGCTGCCGACGGCGGAAAGCAACCCGCTCTCCGCCGAGGCCATCGCCAGAGCGACCACGGATCGGGAACGCCGGGTCATCGGCCTGCACCCGAAACTGTTCTACGACGGCTGAACCCCAGGGCCGACTTCCCCCGGAAATGGGAGGAGTCAGAGCGCTCAGTTGCTCCCCTCAGGGGGCCTCCAGCCAGGCCCTCACGCGTTCGATTTCCGCACCCGGGTCCTCTGCCGCCGCGACTGGCGGAAAATAGATGTCCGGGGGAATCCCTGCGGCGTCGACCAGTAGGTACGGCAGGCGAAGGGAGCGCGAGGTCGCATACCAAAGCAGCCGCTCGCCCGAAGGCAGCACCTGTGGCCTGAGGTTCGAATAGTCGAGGGATCCCGCCGTGCGCCGCCCGAACAGCTTGACGTTGTAGCTCTGACGCACCGACAGCAGGAACTGGCGCACGCCTCGTCAATCATCACGCCGACCCGGCGCGGCGCCTCTCGGGGGGCGCGGTGGTCGCGCTCGACCGAGGCCGCTTCCTTGCGCCCGGGGGCAGGACGTAGTCGCCTGGGCGGGCGCCGCGCATGGCGTCGACCAGGGGCGCGACCGCAGCCGCGCAGGAAGCGTCCCCGTAGACCTCGCAGAGCCCGGCGGTGTTGGCGATGTTGGCGGGGGTGGACAGGAATTCCGCGCCCACCTCCATGCGCGGGCTGACCATGATGGCCTCCAGGAGGGAAGCGTAGGTCGAGTCGGAGCCTCCATCGTTGTCCCGGATGTCCAGGATCCAGTTGGGCGTCCGGTCGAGCCGGCGCCGCTGGGACACCAGGAGTGCTTCGAGGTGTTCCCGCTCAGCGGGGTCGAAGGTGGGCAGGGTGACCAGCACAGTCTTGTCCGAGAGCCAGCGCAGGGAGGCGAGGCCCGGTCGCGCAGGCGGTTCGGCCGGTAGGGTAGCGGCATCGCCCGGGGTCTTCCCCGGCGCCGGCGAGACGTCAATGTGTCCCGGCCGCCAGGCCCTCACATAGCGTTTCAGGATGGAGCGGCATTCGGCGCCGGTCGGGTCGGCGGCGATCCGGTCCCGCGCCTCGGCCATGGCCTTGTCCAGGGCTGGGCCGCCAAGCCTCCCGAGGTGCTCGGGGGCGCCGGTGTCGTTCTCCAGAAGGAAGCCCGGAATGAACTCCAGGTCCCTACGACAGGCCCCCTGCCCGTTCCCGGGATCGGCGGCCAGGGCGCGCGTCGTCGCCAGGGCGGACAGCCCTCCCGCCAGGGCGAGGGGGATCGCCAGGCACGCCCAACGACGCCAGGCGGCGTGTCTTCCGGTGGTCTCCATCGCCTCAGGGTGAGCCACCGGGACCAGGCTTGGCAAGAGGGGCGCCCCCTACTTGTCCGGCGCGGTGATCGGGCGGGCGTCCTCCCAGCGGTAGGGCAGGTTGTCGGGGGTCACCTGGACCTCGGTGGTGAATTTCAGCGGGGACTTGCCGCCGCTGGGATAGGTCAGGCGGCGCGGCGGCGCCCGCGCCACAGGAACAAGAGGCCAAGCGCCATGAACCAGAGCTGGATCCCGGTGGTCGAGAGCACGATCGACACGGGTGGCGCGATGCCGAAGAGTTCGAGCCCGGGAAGGGCCACGAGGGCGCCGGCCGCAAGGCCCGCCAGGCCCGCCCAGGCCGGGAGCTGGCGATCGCGCAGGATCAGCAGGCTGGCCGAGATCGCCCAGATCGCCGCGAAGGCGGCCACGCCCAGGGCCTCGCCGATGGCGCCGCCCCAGGAATTGATGGCGCCCTGAGTGGCTTCGATCGCCGTGCGGGCATCTGCAGAAAGGCCGGGCGCGGAATAGGCTTCCGCCAGGGCTGTACTGCCGGTCAGCCAGCGGAGGATGCCGATCGCCCGGGCGAGTGCGGAAGCCGCCGCCGCGCCAACGGCGACCAGGCCGAGAACGCCCAGCGGACCCGGGCGGGAGGCCAGGCGCACGGTCAGGACGCCGGTCACCAGGAAGAGCAGGGAGTAGCCGAGGTAGAGGCCGTAACCGAGCCGAACGGCGTCGATCTGGGCCAGGAGCAGGGGCAGCATCCGCGCGGGCGGGTAGTCCAGGCTGTCCGGCCACTGGATCGCCCCGCCGAGCACGGCCATGGGCGCAAAGATGCTGAAGCCCTGGAGGAGGAGGACGATCCCGGCGAAGAGGAACAGGGTTCGGGAGGGCGGTGGGGCGGCGGTGTCATGGGAGGACATGGGCGGGACCCTTCAGATGGGGGTTGGGGGAAACGGGGTGCGCGTCAGCGTGCAGGCGCGCCGAAGCCGAGGTCACGGAGGGCCTGGGCCAGGGCCTGGCGGGGCGGGATGGCGGTCAGCTCTCCCACCCGGGTCGCCAGGCGGGCGCCGTCCAGGGCGTGAGGGACGCGCCAGAGATAGCTCATCTCGGCCACCGCCTTCAGGTTGGGGACAAAGGCGCCCATCAGCCGGATCACGCCCCAGGGCATGCCTCCCCGGCGGAAGCCGCGGGCGGGGGCCGCGCCGATGTCGGCGGCGGCGGCCTCGATGAGATCCAGCAGCTGGGCGCCGGTCAGGGTGTCGCCGGCGAAGTGCAGCGTCTCGAAGGCCGGCGTCCCGTCCTGGAGCGACCTTTCGGCCACCGCCACGAAGGCCCGGGCGAGGTCGGGCAGGTAGGCCCAGGCGTGCGGCAGGTCGAGGGGGCCGGGATAGACCAGCCGTCCCTTCGCCAGGTCCTTGACGATCGACAGGTCGAGCCAGGAGCCCTCGCCGGATCCGTAGAAGTCCCCGGCCCGGAGGACGACCGCGCGGAAGCCTCCCGCCTCGGCGCGTGCGCGCATCTCACCCTCCAGCGCGACCCTGAGCCGGCCCTTTGAGGTCGTCGGGTGCTCGGGCGTGTCCTCGGACAGCCGGGCGGGCATGGCCTCGCCGTAGCCATAGACATTCCCCGGCAGCATGAAGAGGGCGCCGAGCCGCTCAGCGACGTCCATGCCCTGGCGTCCGAGCGGCATGACCTGGGCCTCCCAGTCGGTGTAGGGCGGGTTGACCGCGTGGAGCACGACCTCTGCGCCCACGGCGGCGGCGGCCAGGGCCTCTTTCTCGCCAAGGGCGATGTCCAGCGGCTCGGCGCCCGACGGCAGGGTCGGCTGGGCGCGGCGGGCCTGGGCCAGGACCCGCCATCCCGCATCGGCGAAGGCCTTTACGGCGGCGGCGCCGAAGCGGCCGTTGGCGCCGAGGACGAGGACGGTGCGGCGGGTCATGGGAAGCTCCTGTTGCGGCGCGGCGCGGGGCCGGTGAAGGCCAGACTGCGCCTCTCCCGGCCATCCGGCCATTTGCGATGTGCGTAACTGAGGTATACGTTTTCGTATGTCCTCCACCCTGGCCGACCCCCGCCTCGACGCCTTCGACTGGACCCTGGTCCGGAGCTTCCTGGCCGTCCTGGACGCCGGCAGCCTGAGCGGCGCCGCCAAGCGGCTGGGCGCGCACCAGCCCACCCTGTCCCGGCAGGTGGCCCAGCTGGAGGCGCAGCTGGGGGCGCCCCTGTTCGAGCGCACCGGGCGTGGCGCGACGCCCACCGCCCTGGCCCTGGCCATCGCCGACGACGCCCGGGCCATGCAGGAGGGCGCCGAACGGCTGCGCCATCGTCTCACCCGGGCGCGGGCCGAGACCACCGGCGACGTCCGCATCACCACCAGCCAGGTGGCGGCCAGCTACCTGCTGCCGCCCGTCCTGGCGGCCCTTCAACTTGCCGAGCCCGGCATCCGGGTCGAGCTGGTCGCCTCCAACGCCCTGTCCAACCTCATCCGGCGGGAGGCCGACATCGCCGTGCGAATGGCGCGCCCGGCCCAGGGTTCCCTGGTGGCCCGAAAGCTGGCGGATATCCCCATCGTCGCCTGCGCACACCGGGACTATCTCGCCCGGGCCGGGACGCCGGAGGTCCCCGGGGACCTCCTCCGCCACCGGCTGGTGGGCTATGACCGGGACGAGACGATGGTGCGGGGGTTGGCCGCCGGCGGCCTGCCGGTCACCCGCGAGAACTTCCACATCCTGACCGACGACCAGTTGGCCTACGGTCGGCTCCTGGCGGCGGGCGCCGGCGTGGGCTTCGTCGCCGGCTACAACCTGTCCTTCCTCTCCGGCGTGGTGCAGGTCCTGCCGGACCTGCGGATCCCGCCCCTGCCCTGCTGGCTGGTCACCCACCGGGAAATCCGCGGCAATCCCCTGGTGCGGCGCACCTTCGACTTCCTGGCGGAGCAGATCCCGGCCGCACTCGAAGGGATGAGCGCCCGCTGAGCGCCTAGGCCCGACCGAAGACCCCCAGCTCCGCCCGGCGACCGAAGACCAGGCGGTTCACCGCGAGGCCCACGCCCAGGCAGGCGATCAGCGTCACCAGCATCAGGTGGATGTAGTGGACCGGCGTCCAGACGAAGGTGAAGACGGCGTAGAGGCCGACACCGAAGCCCACGGCGGCCATGGCGGCCCGGGCGTCCACGTTGCGGAAGACCAGCCCCAGGATGAAGGCCGACAGGATGGGCATGGAGAGCAGGCCGTTCAGCTGCTGCACCAGGTTGATGATCGAGGCGGCGCCGGAATAGACCGGCACCAGGGCGATCGACAGCGCCATGAAGGCCAGGGAGATCACGGTGTTCAGCCGCTTCACGTCCGGGTTGGGTGCGATGTAGGGCTCGTGCAGGTCGCAGACATAGAGGGTGACCGACGAGTTCAGCACCGAGGTGTAGCTGGTCAGGACGGCGGCGGCCATGAAGGCGGCGAAGGCGCCCGAGAGCCAGGAGGGCATGACCTCCGCCACCACCCGGCCATAGGTCGCGTCGCCGATGTCGCCGAACAGCTTGTAGGCGCAGACCCCGGGGATCACCACGATGGCCGGCACGAAGAGGATGCGGATGACGATGGCCGCGAACACCCCCTTCTGCCCCTCGCGCAGGGTGGGGGCGGCCATGGCCCTCTGGGTGATGGTCTGGTTGGTGGACCAGTAGAACATCTGGATGAAGATCATCCCGGTCAGCAGGGTCGGCCAGGGGATGGGGCTGTCGGGCCCGCCGATCATGCTGAGACGCTCCGGCGGGATGCCCGAGAAATCGAAGCCGATGGCCGCCATGGCCAGCACGGTCACCGCCGCCGCCATGCCTAGGACGCCCACCCCCGACAGGGTGTCGTAGACCGCCACGGCGCGCAGGCCCCCCAGCACGGTGTAGGCCGCCCCCACGGCGGCGATGCCGCCCGCCAGGACCATCAGGGGCGGGGTGCCCTCGAACATGGTCGAGAGGAAGAGGGCGCCCGTGTAGGTCATGATCGGCAGGTAGATGAAGACATTGCCCAGCAGGAACAGGAGCGAGACCGTCGCCCTCAGCCCCTTCGACCCGTACTTGCGCTCGAGCAGCTCTGTCGTCGTGGTGCAGTTGTTGCGGTAGTAGATGGGCAGGAAGACCAGGGCCAGCATGGCCAGGCCCGCCACGGCGGCGAGCTCCCACCAGGCCAGCAGCAGCATCTGGTTGCCGTTCATGCCCACCAGCTGGTCGGTGGACAGGTTGGTCAGGGTGATGGAGCCGGCGACGAAGGGCCAGGACAGGTTCCGCCCGGCCAGGAAGTACTCGCTGTTGCTGTCGGTGGAGCGCCCGCCCATCCGACGCACCTGCCACCAGGTGGCCAGGGCCATCAGCCCGGTCAGGACGGCGAAGACGCCCCACTGGATCGCGTTGGATGTCATGCCTGGCCGCCCCCCAACGGCGAGGCCAGTCTAGGCGGAACCGGCGCCGAACGCCAACCGGAGGCGTCAGCCGCCTGGCCGGCCTGCAGGCGGCATGGACCGGATCCAGTCGCGGATGAGCGCCACGCCCTCCTCATGCACCAGGGCGCGGCCCAGTTCGGGCATCATGACGCCGGGCTCGCCCGAGGCCATGCGGAAGGCCAGGATGGAGCGCTCGGGATGTCCGGGATCGATGGCCACGGCCAGGTCGCCCGAGCCCCGGCCGGCGGCCACCGGGGGCTTGCCGACGCCCAGGGCGGCGGGGCGGGTCTCCTCGGCGGTCAGGAAGAGGCCCGAATTGCTCGCCGAGCCCGAGGGGTTGTGGCAGTGGCCGCAGTTGATGTCGAGATAGGCCCGGGCGCGGGCCTCCAGGGGCTGGGCGGCGTCGTTCCAGGCGGCGAGGCGGGGCATGGCCTCCGGGGCGGGGGCGCCATCGAGCAGGCCGGCCCGGCCCCAGAGGGCCAGCAGGTTGGCGCGGCCGCCGCCGGCCAGCGCCACCTCATGGTTCAGGTTCCGGGCCTTGGGGCCGATGGGGGCGACCGCGCCGTCGAGCTGGTGGCAGGTCTTGCACTGGTTCTGGTTGGGCACGGCGTAGTCCAGGGCGACCTCGCGGCCCGCAGGGTCGGTGAAGCGGACCGGCAGGCGGGCGCCGGCGCGCTTCAGGACCGCCTCCGTGCCCTCGGCGTTCCAGACATAGGTCTGGGCCGTCCAGCCCGAGGCCTTGTGGACCAGCAGGCGGGTCTCGACCTTGCGCACCTCGCGGTCGGGGCGACGCAGGTCGGCGGGATAGGCGAAGGTCTTCACCAGGACGGCGCCCACCGGGAAGTCCAGGATCCCTGTCGGCGTGTAGCCGATCCGCTGGCCCGGCGGGGTGAAGACGAAGCGGGCCTTCTCGGCATGGTCGGTGAACAGAGGCGTGGCGAGGTCGTAGGGCGCCACCCGACCGTTAGGCCGGTCCGCGCCGGCGTCCAGGAAGAGGCGATAGTCGGACAGGCGGGGGGCCGGCGCATCCGCGAGCACGACCTCCAGGTCGACCCCCGGCGCCGGCGCGGCCGCGCCCAGGCCCATCAGGGCCGAGAGCAGGACGGCCGGCAGGAAAAGGCCGCGCCTCACGGGCGGGCGGCCTCCAGGCTCACCGCAGGGGGCTCGGCGAGGGCGGCGTCGACCACCGAGGCGCTGACGGTCGGGGCGGCGGCGTCGACCCGGCCCGGCCCCGGAAGGTTGAGGTTGAGGACCGGGCCGTCGGCCAGGCGCACCTTGACCTCGGTGGGCTTGCCGGCGGCGGCGCGTACCCCGTCCCAGACGACGGGCGGCAGGGGCCCGCCCAGGGCCTTGGCGATCTCCGGGCCGCCGGGGAACCTGGGGTCCCAGCCGTTACGGCCAAACCGGTTGTCGCGGACGACGATGTCTCGCGGCAGGGGTTGTAGGCCGGGTCGTTGAAGGCCTGGGTGTAGCTGACCAGCAGGACCCCGGCGCTCTGGTTGCCGGAAACCTCGTTCCCGAAGACGTGGATGTTGCGGTTGGCCATGACCATCACGCCCGTCCCGGTGGGCACGCTGGCGACGATGTTGCCCTTGGGGGCGAAGTTGGGGGTGTCGTTGTCCACCACCCGGTTGTTGAACACCCGGGTGGAGTGGCCGCCCATCTGGGGCAGGTTGGGCAGGTCGAAGACCAGGATTCCGCCGGCGTTGCGGGTGGCGACGTTGTCGTGGACGTCGGCGAACATGGAGTTCTCGATCTCGATCCCGGCGACGTTGAACTCGGCCCGGCTGTTGCGGACGACGATGTGCCTGGACTGGCCCACATAGATGCCGGCGTCCGAGGCCCCGCGCACGGTCACCCCGTCGATCAGCACCCTCTGGGAGGAGACCGGATAGACCCCGTAGGCGCCGTTGGTCTCCTTCGGCCCGCCGGTCCACTCCACGCGCAGGTTGAGGTAGCGGATGTCGTCGGCCCCCTTGGACTTGATCCCGTCGCCGCGGGTGTCCTCCACCGCAAGGTCCTTCACCGTGACGCGGTCGGAGGTGATGAGGAGGCCCTCGCCCGACCCCTTCTGGCCCTTGAAGGACAGGATGGTGGCGCCGGGGCCGGCGCCGGCGACGGTGACCCCGTCGACATCCAGGGACAGGCCGTCGGTCAGGTCATAGCGACCGGCGGCGATCCGGACGGTGTCGCCGGGTTTCGCATCGAGGAGGGCGGTCTGCAGCCGCTCCTGGGCGTCGGGGCCGGGCGCCACGGCCAGGGTGGCGGCGTGGGCGAGGGCTGGCGCCGCCAGCAGGACGACGGCGAGCGCAAAGGTGGTCCTGGACATGGCTTCCCCCGGGAAGGCCCTGGCGACACGGATGGCCGGGCTTTTGCGGGGGCATGTTACGGCCTGAAGGCGGCCTGTCCAGCGGCCGGGTCGGCCCGCTTGCCCGGCCCTGATGGCAGACTTACGGTCTTCGGACATCCTTGCCGGAGCGTCCCCATGACCCGCAGGCCCCGCCTGGCCGCCCTCGCCACCCTGGCGGGCCTGACCACCCTCACCCTCGGCGCCAGGCGCGCCGCCGCAGCCCCGCAAGACCGCTACGCCGACAACGGCGGAGTCAGGATCCACTATGTGGTCGCGGGCAAGGGGCCGCTGGTGGTGATGATCCACGGCTTCCCCGACTACTGGGCCACCTGGAAACCCCTTATGGCCGTCCTGCAGGCGGCGGGATACCGCACGGCGGCCCTCGACGGGCGGGGATACAACCTCTCGGACAAGCCGGAAGGTGTGGAGGCCTACGCCATGCCCAACCTGGTGAGAGACGTCGCGGCAGTCATCGCCGCGGAAGGCGCCACGGACGCCGTGGTGGTCGGCCACGACTGGGGCGCCGCCATCGCCTGGCAGGTGGCCATCACCCGGCCCGACCTGGTCAACCGGCTGGTCATCCTGTCCGTCCCCCATCCCGCCGGCTTCGGCCGCGAGATGGCCGGCAACGCCGAGCAGCAGGAGAACAGCCAGTACGCACGCAACTTCCAGACCCCGGGCTTCGAGAAGAACCTGATCGCCGAGGGCCTGGCCGGCTGGGTGAAGGACCCGGCGGAACGGGCCGGCTATGTCGAGGCCTTCCGGCGCTCGAGCCTGGCGGGCATGCTGAACTACTACCGGGCCAACTATCCCTCCGGCGCCGGCGCGGCGGCCCCCGTCGTCGACCGGGAACCGCCGCCCGTCCAGGCGCCGGTGCTGGTCATTCACGGAATGAAGGACAAGGCCCTGTCCGCCGCCGGCCACGCCGGGACCTGGGACCATGTGGCCCGGGACACCACCCTGCTCATGATCCCCGACGCCGACCACTTCGTGCAGCACGACGCCGAGGCCCTGGTGAACCGCACCGTCCTCAGCTGGCTGGCCGACCGCCGCTGAAGCGGCGTCAGGCGGCGCCGGAGCGGCGCTGTTCCAGGTAGAGGCAGCGGGCCAGCATCAGGTAGAGGCCGATACACCCCGTGGCCGCCACCGCGAGGAGCCAGGGAAGGGGCCGCATGCCCGCGCGCTTGATGCGGGGCAGGAGCAGCACCCAGGCCAGCCCGACCGCCATGAGCAGGTCGAACCAGACCTGGTTGCCCCAGGCGTTCCGGACGTGCTCGGCCCAGACGCCCCCGAGGCCGCCCTCAGCGAGGGCGTGCAGGGACCACAGGAAGAACAGGACCGAGGCGACGAGCGGCAGGGGCCAGAGCCGGCCGGGCAGGTCGGCCAGGCGGGGCAGGAAGACCGGCGCCGCGATGGCGGCGAGGAAGAGGCAGAGGGCGACAACGGGCAGGACGGGATAAAGGTCGGAAATCATGCCTGGGCTCCTGTAGCGACTGCTACAGGATAGGCTTGTGTAGCGGTCGCTACAAGCTCTTGGGAGCGTAATGTCAGGTTGACTTGACATGGTCAGGTCAGGCTGACATATTGTCAGGGCAACTTGACACCACGGGACGCCATGAACAATCGACTCAGACTTCTGAGGGCCGAGCGGGGCTGGAGCCAGGCCGAGCTCGCGGGACGCATCGATGTCTCGCGCCAGGCGGTCAACGCCATAGAGACCGGCAAGCACGACCCCTCCCTCAGCCTCGCCTTCCGCATCGCCCGCGAATTCAGCCTGCCCATCGAGCAGGTCTTCGACGGCGGCGAAGCCTGACCCCAGATGACAGGACAAACGACCATGACCTCACCAGAAACCCCCTCCCCCAAGGTCCTGACCGGCGAGGCGCGACTGCGCCAGCGCAGCCGGCGAATCCGGAACATCTGGATCACGACCCTGGGGGCCGGCCTCCTCTTTGGCGTTGCGGTTGGCGTTGCAGACAAACGCTTTGGCGCCGAGCTTCCGCCTCTCGCCTTCTGGGCCATGATGGCCGCCCTTGTCGTCATGACCGTCGTGATCAACGTCTGGTACCTGCAGGGCGTCGACGAGGTCGAGGTTCAGGACAACCTCTGGGCCGCCTTTGCGGGGCTGAACGCCCACACTCTTATCGGTGTTGGCTGGTACTCGGCGGCGGCTCGCGGCCTTGCCCCGACGCCCGACGTCCTGGCCGTCCTCCTTGCCACCTTCATCATCACCCTCCTGGCCTACGCCGGCCTCAAGCTGCGCCGGCGGCTGGGCTGATCCCTCCCCTTCTTCCCGGAGATTCCTGATGTTCCGCCGCCTCGCCGCCTCCGCGGCCGCCCTCTCCGCCGCCCTGGGCCTCGCCTGTACGCCGGCCCTCGCCGCTCCCCGCGACGCCGATCCCGCCCTCTGGGTGGTGCGCGACGCCGACACCACGATCTACCTCTTCGGGACCGTCCACTTCCTGCCCAAGGACCTGTCCTGGTTCGACGAGGCCGTGGCCGACGCCTTCAACGCGTCCGACGAGTTGAGGATGGAGCTCCTGCCCGTGGACGACCCGGCCAGCCTCGCCCCCCTCATCATGAAGCTGGCCGTCGACCCGCAGGGCCGGACCATGGCCCAGAAGCTCACGCCGGAGGACCACGCGGCCTACGTCAAGGCGATGAACGAGGTTGGACTGCCCGCAGGACAGCTTGAGCCCCTCGAGCCCTGGTTCATCTCCGTCCAGGCGGCGGCGGTGATGTACATGAAGGCCGGCATGGACCCGAAGAGCGGATCGGAGGAGGTGCTGACCCAGGCGGCCCGGAAGTCGGGCAAGCGGATCACGGCCTTCGAGACCCCCGAACAGCAGTTCTCCATGCTGGACTCAACGCCGGAGGCCGAGCAACTGCGGGGAATCCGCGACATCGCCTACCGGCGCGACGAGAGCCTTGCGATGATGACGCGGCTTATCGACCACTGGACGCGCGGCGAGGCCGACGAGACCGGCCGCCTCATGAACGAGGAAATGAAGTCGACCCCCGAGACCGCCCGCATCCTGCTGACCGAGCGCAACGCCCGCTGGGCGAAGGACCTGAAGGCCCGCATGGACAGCCCGGGCGCGGTCTTCGTCGCCGTCGGCGCGGGCCACCTGACCGGCAAGGACAGCGTCCAGGACCTGCTGGCCCGCGACGGCCTGAAGGTCGAGCGCGTCCTGTACTGAGCCCCGGAGGCCGTCCCGATCAGAAGGGCCCGATCAGAAGGGGTTCGAGAACTTCGGATCCTGGATCAGGGCGGTGTCCGTCAGGGTCCCGAGGAAGGCGACCAGGGCCAGCTTGTCAGCCTCGCTCAGGTTGAGCCGCCTCGGGGCCCCGGCGTTGTCCCTCAGCTGGGGCGCCAGGTTGGGGCTGTCCTGGACCCCGTGGTCGTAATGCTCGACCACGTCCCGCAGGGTGGCGAAGCGTCCATCGTGCATGTAGGGGCCCCGCACGGCGACGTTCCGGAGAGAAGGCGACTTGAACCTCCCGCCGCCGGCGCCCGCGTCGGTGACCGTCGCATCCAGGCCGTTGTTGAAGATGTTGGGGCTGATGTGGGCGTCTGTCCCATGGCAGCCGTCGCACCGGCCCACGCCGGTGTAGACTTGGCGGCCCCGCTCCTCCTGGGCGGTGAGGACGGCGGGGAAGTTGGGGACGCCGTTGACGAAGGCCTGGTCGTACTTCGCCCGGTAGGAGGACATGGCCCTCACGAACTGGGACAGGGCCAGGGCGATACGCTGGCGGGTGACCTCCGTGGTGCCGAAGGCGTCCCGGAACAGGGCGGGATAGAAGTCCGTCGCCGCCAGCTTGGCCTCGAGTTCCGCCAGGGTCATGCCCATCTCGGTCGTGTCCTGGATGGGCGTCAGCACCTGGTCTTCCAGGGTCGCGGCCCGTTCATCCCAGAAGAACCGCCCCCGGGCGTAGTAGCGCGCATTGCTGAGGCCCATGGAGTGGCGGGTGGTCGTCCCGCCCCGGAAGCCGACGCTCAGCCGTGCGGAGTCCGAGAAACCCTTGGCCTGCTGGTGGCAGCTGGCGCAGGCGACGGTGTCGTTCTGCGAGAGTCGGCGGTCGTAGAAGAGCACGCGCCCGAGGGTGGCGCCGGCGTTGGTCACCGGATTGTTCTGGGGCGTGTTGTCCGCTCCCGCTGGCGCTCCAGGACCCGTCCGGGTGTAGTGCGCCGGGAGGCCGATCCCGGCGTCCGAATAGGCCAGCAGGGCCACGGGCAGGGTCGGGCGGCCGAGGGCCGCCTGGGAGACGGGTGACACCACGATGTTGAAGGTCTGGGTGGCCGAGCCTCCGCGGCCGTCGCTCGCGGTGATGGTGACCGCGACAGTCCCGGCCGTGTGCGGGGTCCCGCTGACCGTGGTTCCAGAGACCGACAGGCCGACAGTCGTGACGCTCAGGTTGACCGCATAGGTCATTGGGTCGCCGTCGGCATCCGTGAAGGTCGTCCCGCCCTGGCTGGCGTCGTAGCTGAAGGCGGTCCCGACCGTCGCGGCCTGGGCCGAGTTGGGGCGTGCGACCACCGGCGCGCGGTTGGCGGTCACGGTAGGCGTACCGGATCCTCCGCCGCCGCCGCCACCACAGGCGGCGAGCAGGCAGGCGCTGAAGGCCAGGACAAGGACGGAGCGGATCTGGATCATGGGTCGCCTCTGTCCTGTAAACGGCCGGGCGGGAGCGTTCCGTCGCCGGCGGGCGCCCCCCATTGCACTCCGCGGCGGGGCGCTTATTGAGGAGACGGGCCGACGGCGGGAAACGACCGGCGGGGACTTGGGGAGAATGGACGGGATGTCAGACGGAAACCTTTCAGAGCGCACGCGCGACCCGTCCGGGCCCGGGGGTGAGGCGGGCCGTGTCGACGTCCTCATCGTCGGGGCGGGCATCTCCGGCATCGGCGCGGCCTACCACCTGCAGACCCAGTCGCCCGGCAAGACCTTCCGCATTGTCGAGACCCAGGCCGACTTCGGCGGCACCTGGCGGACCCACAAGTACCCGGGCGTGCGCTCCGACAGCGACCTCCACACCTTCGGCTACCGGTTCAAGGCCTGGCGCGGGCCGCCCATCGCCACGGCGGAAGAGATCCTGGCCTACATGGGCGAGGTGATCGACGAGAACGACATCGCCCGCCACATCCGGTACCGCACCCGGGTGCTGACCGCCGACTGGTCCGAGGCCGACTGCGCCTGGTCCGTCGAAATGGAGGACGTCGACACCGGCCAGCGCAGCCGCCTGACCGCCGGCTTCCTCTGGATGTGCCAGGGCTACTACCGCCACAGCGAGGGCTACACCCCCGAGTGGCCGGGCATGGACGATTACCGCGGCCGCCTGGTCCACCCCCAGACCTGGCCCGAGGACCTGGACTACGCCGGCAAGCGCATCGTCGTCATCGGCTCGGGCGCCACGGCGGCGACCCTGATCCCGGCCCTGGCGGAGGCGGCGGGGCATGTCACCATGCTCCAGCGCTCGCCCACCTACTTCACCCCCGGGCGGAACCGGAACGAGCTGGCCGAGACCCTGCGCGAGCTGGAGATCGACCCGGCCTGGACCCATGAGATCGTCCGCCGGGCGATGCTGAAGACCGGCGCCCAGATGACCAAGCGCGCCCTGGAACAGCCCGCCGAAGTGCGCGAGGAGCTGCTGGGCGTGCTGCGCGGCCTGCTGGGGGAGGACTATGTCGCCGAGCACTTCACCCCGCGCTACGACCCCTGGCGCCAGCGCATCGCCTTCGTGCCGAACGGCGACTTCTTCCAGGCCGTGAAGGCCGGAAAGGCCGGGGTCGTGACCGACGAGATCGACCGCTTCGTCCCCGAGGGAATCCGCCTGAAGTCCGGCAAGGTGCTGGAGGCCGACATCATCATCACGGCCACGGGCTTCAACCTGAACGTCCTGGGCGACATCGCCTTCTCGGTGGAAGGCCGGCCCGTCGACCTGTCCCAGTCGGTCACCTATCGCGGCATGATGTTCACCGGCCTGCCGAACCTGGCCTGGGTGTTCGGATACTTCCGCGCCAGCTGGACCCTGCGCGCCGACCTGATGGGCGACTTCGTCACCCGCCTCCTGCACTACATGGACGAAAAGGGCCTGCGCCGCGTCGAGCCGGCCCTGCGGCCCGAGGATGCGGACATGAAGCTGGGCCCCTGGATCGACGAGACCGAGTTCAATCCCGGCTACCTGATGCGGGGCGTCCACCTCATGCCCAAGGCCGGGGACAAGCCGGAATGGCGGCACACCCAGGACTACTGGAGCGAGAAGGACCTGCTGCCGAACCTGGACCTCGACGACCCGATCTTCCGATACCGCTGAGGCCTGAAGCCCGGACGTCTTGCCCTCGGCGGCGCCACATGACACTCCTTGTGCCAATAGTTTACGGGCGGAGACGGGACATGCCGGTCGGGAAAACTCCTCGGAAGCGACTTCTGGCGGCGGGCGCGGCGATCGGCGCCCTCGCCCTCGCCATGACCTCCCCGGCCTTCGCCCGGAGCGAGGCCCCGGCGCCCGGGCGGACGCGTCCCAACATCGTCGTGATCCTGTTTGACGACGTCGCCCTGATGGACCTGGGCGCCTACGGCGGCGAGGCGCGCACCCCGAACATCGACCGGCTGGCCCGGCAGGGCGCCATGTTCACAGGCTACCGCACCTCGCCCCTCTGCACCCCCTCGCGGGCCATGCTGCTGACCGGCCTGGACAACCACCGGGCGGGGGCGGCGACCATCGAGGAGATCCTGCCGCCCGACATGCGGAACCGGCCGGGATACCGCCTGCGCATCGAGCCCGAGGTCCTGACCATCGCCGAGCGCCTGCGGGCCGAGGGCTACCGGACCCTGATGGCCGGCAAGTGGCACCTGGGTCACGGGCCCGGCGAACTGCCCGATGGCCAGGGCTTTGACCGCTCCCTCGCCCTCGACGCCTCCGGCGCGGACAACTGGGCGCCCAAGCCCTACATGCCCTACTACACCGAGGCGCCCTGGTACGAGGATGGCCGGCCCGCACGGATGCCGGGCTCCTTCTATTCCTCGGACCTGCTGGTGGACCGGCTGACCCGCTACATTGACGAGGCGCCCGCGGGCCGGGAGCCCTTCTTCGCCTACCTGGCCCTGCAGGCGGTCCACATCCCCGTCCAGGCGCCCGCCCGTTACACAGACGGCTATCGCGGTCGGTTCGATGCGGGCTGGGCGGCCCTGCGCGAGGCCCGGTCCGGGCGGGCCCGCCAGCTGGGCCTCCTGCCCGAAGGGGCGGCGACCGATGGCTTCTCACCCGACGCCCGGGACTGGACCTCTCTGACGCCCGAGGAACGGCGCATCTCGGCCCGGTCCATGGAGGTCTACGCCGGCATGCTGGAGGCCGCCGACGCGGCCGTTGGCCGGCTCATGTCCCGCCTGGAGGCCCGGGGCGAACTGGACAACACCCTGTTCGTCGTGACCTCCGACAACGGCCCCGAGCCCAGCGACCCGGTCCACCAGACGGGCATGGGGCTGTGGATGCGGACCCACGGCTACAGCTGGAGGCTTGAAGGCCTGGGCGGTCCCGGCAGCCTGAACTACATCGGGCGGGAGTGGGCCGAGGCCCTGGCTGCGCCCGGGCGACGCTACAAGTTCTATGTGTCAGAGGGCGGGATCCGCGCACCCCTCATCGTCTCCGGACCTGGGGTGGCGCCCGGCAGGCGCATTGACGGCCTGACCTTCGTGACCGACGTCACCCCGACCCTGGCGGAGTTTGGGGGCGCCCGTGCGACTCCGGAGGCGCCGGCCATGGACGGGGTCAGCCTGCGGGCGGTCCTGCAGGGCGAGCCGGGACCGGTCCGAGGTGCGGACAGCCCGCTGGGCGTCGAGGTGTCCGGCAACGCCGCCCTCTACCGGGGCGACTACAAGATCGTCCGCGACATGGCGCCACTGGGCGATGGTCGCTGGAGACTCTACGACGTGACCCGCGATCCGGGTGAGACCCGCGACCTGTCGGCCGCCGAGCCCGAGAGGCTCAAGGCCATGCTGGCCGATTACGCCGCCTACGAGGCGCGGGTCGGGGTGGCGCCCCTGCCCCCGGGCTATTCGACCCAGAAGCAATTGGCCGCCAACGCCATGGCCCGGCAGATGCCCGTCCTGGCTTCGGCGGCGGCGGTCCTGGCCCTTCTGCTCGGCGGTGGCGGATTCCTCGCCTGGCGCTGGAGCCGCCGGCGCGGCGGGCGGGTGTGAGTGGCGGGACCTGGGAGCTTCATGGCCTGAAGCTTTCCTACTTCACGGGCAAGCTCGAGGCCTGGCTCCGCGTCCGGGGGCTGCCCTTCCGGTTCGTCGAGATGGATATGGCCGGCTTCCGCGCCTGCGCACGGGCCACGGGTGTCGCGCAGATGCCGGCCCTGCGTTCGCCGGACGGGACCTGGCTGACCGACACCACCGCCATCCTGCGCCGGCTGGAGGCCGAGGCGGCCGGCCCGGCCCTGCAACCGGCGGACCCCCTCGCCGCCTTCCTCAGCCTTTTCCTGGAAGACGCCTTCGACGAATGGCTCTGGCGGCCGGCCCTCTACTATCGCTGGGCCTTCACCGATGACGCCCAGCTGATGGGCCGCCGCATCGCCGCCACCCTGATGCGGGACCTTCCTCTTCCCCTGGCCCTGAAGGCGGCCGTCGTGCGCCGCCGCCAGCAGACGGTCTACCTGCGCCAGGACGGGGTCACCCGGACGACGGCTCCCTCGGTGGCGGGGCTCTACCTCGAGATGCTGGACACCCTTGAGCCCCTCCTCGCCCGGCGGCCCTTCCTGTTCGGGAGCCGTCCGGTGGCGGCCGATTTCGGCCTCTTCGGGCCCATGTTCAGGCATTTCGCCAGCGATCCCACGCCTTCGGACCTCATGCGCGAGCGGGCGCCGTCGGTCCTGGCCTGGACCGCCCGGCTCTGGAACACCCGCCCGGAGGGGATCGCCGCAGCCCCCCTGCCGGAGACCGCGCCCGCCGACCTCGATCCCCTGCTGCGGCTGGCGGTGCGCGATCACCTTGCGGAAATGGACGCCAACGCCCAGGCGGCGGCCCGGGGCCTGAAGCGCGTCCGCTTCCATCGCGGGGGCGTGGACTGGCGCCTGCCCGTCTCGCCCTACCGGGTGCAGTGCCTGGCGGACCTCCAGGCCGCCTTCGCCGCCCTCGGGACCACGGAGCGCGCAGGGGTGCTGGAGCGCCTGGGCCCCGGGGCGGAGGTCCTCGCGCGGCCTGTCCAGCCGGCCCTGCCGCCAGGCCGGCGGATCCGCAACCGCCTCTGGACCTGATGCGGGCCAGATCCGGGACGGGCTTGCAACGAAGGCGATCCCGGGACAAGACCGGGCCCTGGACACGCGTCGGGAGGCGGCAGGATGACCTCGGGCGATCCCTCGGGCGGGGCGAAACCCATCCCCCGCCCCGTTCTGGCCTGGGGCCTCGCCGGCCTCATCCCCTTCCTGGGCCTTCCCGGGCTGTCCCTGGCCGCACCCGAACTGTCGGCTGGTTGTGACCGGGCCCTCGGCCTCTATGCGGCGGTGATCCTTTCCTTCCTGGGCGGCGCGCGCTGGGGCCAGGAGGTCGCCTCGGCGGCCCCGGACCCGCGCCTCATCGCCCTGAGCATGGCGCCCAGCGTCGCCGCCTGGGCGCTGGCCCTGCTGCCGCCGGGACACGCCGGCCTCCAGCTGGCGGGCCTGGCGGGCGCCCTTGTCCTGCACCTTCTTTGGGACCTGCGCTCGCAAGGACTTCCCGGCTGGTATCCGCGCCTTCGCCTGATCCTGACCGCCGGGGCCGTCGCAGGCCTGGCGGCGGGCGCCCTCCTCTGAGTCCGGCAAGGCGCCCGGCCCCTGACCTTCACCCCCCACCCGGAGCTTCCATGAAAAACCCGTTGGACCCGCTGCTCGACAGGCTCAGCCTGCCCATGGACGTCGCCGGGCGCGTCCTCTTGGGGCTCTACTTCGTGGTTCCCGGCCTGATGAAGGTCGGCGGGTTCGCCGGAACGCTGGCCTACATGAAGCTCCACGGGGTGCCGTTCGCCCTGCCGCTGCTGCTGCTGACCATCCCCCTTCAGGTCGGCGGCGGACTGGCGCTGATGGCGAACTGGAACACGCGCACCGCCGCCTTCCTGCTCGCCGGCCTGACCCTGGTGATCAACCTCTTCATGCACGACTTCTGGAACGACTACCCCGGCGGCGACCCGCAGCACGAGATGCAGAACTTCATCAAGAACCTGGGCATCTTCGCCGGCCTGCTGCTCCTCGCCGCACGGCGGCCAGGGCGGCAGCCTTAAGGCCATCCGCTAGGTCGAGGGATCGATCACCACGCGGCCGCGGACCTTGCCCTCAAGGATCTCGGCGGCGAGGCGGGGCAGGTCGGACAGGCCCGCCACCTCGGTCATGGCGTCCAAGCGGGCGAGGTCCAGGTCGGTTCCAAGCCGCCGCCAGGCCTCGATCCGGTCCGGCGTCGGCCGCATCACGCTGTCGACCCCCGCCAGGACCACGCTGCGCAGGATGAAGGGGGCCACCGAGCCGGGCAGGTCCAGGCCCTGGGCCATGCCGCAGGCGGCCACCGCGCCGCCGTAACGGGTCTGGGAGATGGCGGTCGCCAGGGTGTGGCTGCCCACAGAGTCCACCACGCCGGCCCAGCGCTCCTTGCCGATGGGGCGGGCGGGGCCGGAGAATTCGGCGGCGTCGATCACCTCCGCCGCGCCGAGCCCGCGCAGGTAGGCGCCCTCGGCTTCCGCCCGGCGGGACGAGGCCACCACCCGGTGTCCCAGGCCCGACAGCAGGGTGATGGCGACGCCGCCCACCCCGCCTGCGGCGCCGGTGACCAGGATGTCGCCGGACCCCGGCGCCACCCCCTGGCGCTCCAGGGCCATGACGCAGAGCATGGCGGTGTAGCCCGCCGTCCCGATGGCCATGGCCCGGGCGGTGGAAAGGCTGTCCGGCAGGCGGACCAGCCAGTCGCCCTTGACCCGCGCCCTCTGGGCGTAGCCGCCGTGCCAGGTCTCGCCCACGCCCCAGCCGTTCAGGACGACCCGGTCGCCCGGGGCGAACCCGGCGTGGCTCGAGGCCTCGACCACGCCGGCGAAGTCGATGCCGGGGATCAGGGGAAAGGTGCGCAGGATGGGCGAGCGGCCGGTCAGGGCCAGGCCGTCCTTGAAGTTGATTGTCGAGGCCTCGACCCGGACCGTCACGTCGCCGTCCATCAGGTCGGCGTCGGTCAGGGTCTCCAGCCGGGTCTCGATACCGGCGTCGGTCTTGTGGGCGCGCAGGGCGCGGAAGGTGTCGGACACGGTGGGGGCTCCGTCGGGTTTGGGTTGCGGGGGCGCCTCAGGCGTCCTTGAGGGCGAAGTCGAGCAGGGGATTGATGGCCGGCCAGACGACGCCGGTATGGGTCTCGCCGTCGAAGACCCGCGAGGCGAAGCGCCAGCCCGGCGGCCCCGACAGGGCGCTGAACCGGGCCGACAGCTCGACCGCGTTGTCGACCATTCGGGCGGGGGAGCCCTCGGGTTGCTCCAGGCCGCCGACCCCGACGAACAGCTTCGGCGGCCGGGCCAGGGCCGGCAGGGCGGCGGTGAACCCCGCCTCGCCCTTCAGGACCGTCCGGTTGTCCCACCAGATGGAGGGGCTGAGGGACAGCCAGGCCGAGAAGGCCTCGGGCCGGCGGAACAGGCTGTAGAGGACGAAGAGGCCGCCGAGGGAGTGGCCGAACACGGCCTCCCGCGCCGGGTCGACGGGCAGGACCCCGGCGACGCGGGGGCGCACCTCCCCGGTCAGGATCTCGAGGAAGTCGTCGGCCCCGGCATAGCGGAGCTCGCCCGAGGCGAAGCTGTGGTTGGCCTTCTCCGCCGCGTCCGGCTCGGTGGGGGTCAGGTCCAGGAAGCGCCGGCCAAGGGCGCCGGTAAAGTCCTCGGCGGGATAGCCCACGCCCACCACCACGGCGTGCGGGATCTCCATGCCGGCGGCGGCGCGCAGGCGGGCGGCGTCGGCGAAGGTCCCGAAATAGCCGTCGCCGTCCAGGACATAGACCACCGGATATCCTGACGCCGGCGGCGGCCCGAAGGGCGTGGCGATCCTCAGCCGGTAGGCCCTGCCATTGACCCGGGAGGTGAAGTCCTGCTGGCGGGCAAGCGGGTAGCTGGCGGCTTTCATGCGGACGCTCCAGGTTCAGGGCGCATAGCTGGACCGGCCCTGGACGCCCCAGCGGCCGTCCTGGAGGGTCACGATGTAGATGGAGTCAAAGGCGCTGATCTGGCTGCCGTCCGGCCGGAAACGGGCGAAGCGGGTGTCGAACTGGACCTTGTCGGCGCCGGCGTGGATCACCTCGCGCCGGAGCCAGGCCGACCGGCCCCATTCCGTTAGGGAACGACCTGCGTACATGCGGTCATTGACGTCCTCGGGCGACATGACCCGGACCTTCCCCGAGGCGAAACGCACGTGCGGGAAGTTGAAGCTGGCCCGGACGCCGTCGGCGTCCCGGGCGTTCCAGGACGTCATGAAGGCGTCGAGCACGTCCTGGGCGGCCAAGACCTGGGCGGCGAAGGCGGCGTGTTCGGCGCGCACGGGGGGGCGCGGGACCGATGGGTCTGTCATGGCGGCGTCCTCCCGGAGGCTTTGGGCCTAGGGAAGTCCAGCCCGTCGCCGGGCGCAACCCCTCAGAACACCTTGCGGAAGCTCACCTCGACCACGCGGCCCACGGGATCGAGGACATCCCGGGCGTACCCCGCCGGAACCAGGCCCTGTGCGTCGCGGACCTCAAGGCGGGCGTCGAAGACGTTGTCCACCGCCAGGGTCACCCGGGCGCCCTTCAGGAAGGGCCAGCGCCGCACCAGGTCCGGCGAGCCGGAAAAGGTGTCGAACAGGCGGATGTCCACCGTCGCCAGGTCTGAGAAGACGAGGTCCCCGCCGGGGGTCTCGCCCCGGACCGTCGAGCCGGATCTCCAGGACGCGGTCAGGCGGGCGCCGCGCCCCTGCCGGAAAATCCCCGACTGTAGCTCCACGGTGTGGGCCGGCGAGCCGCCCCGGGCGCCGGCGGCCGATCCGTCCAGGAGGTCAAAGACCGGCCCGCCCTGGCGCACCACGATCCGGTCGGTGAGGGCCGCCGTGTGATAGATCGACACCTGCCAGCCGTTCCGACCCGGCGGCCCGCCCATGCCGGGACCGCCCATCATGGCCATTGGCCGGCCGCCGCCGCCCGCCCCGGGAGGCGGTCCGCCCGGGCCGCGCGGCGGTCCCCCGCCGGGACGGCCCGAGGCGGGTCCCTGGGCGGGCCCCTGGCCGCCGAACCAGTTGAAGCCCCAGCGGATCTCCTCACGCTCGCTGCGCAGGAAGTTGACCGGCCGGACGTCGACCACCGCCAGGCGGCCGCTCGCGTCCCGCAGGAACTTCTCGGGAAAGGCCGCCTGCACCTCCGCCGTCGCCGCCGGCAGGGCGGAGGCCGGATCCTGCGCCTCATTCACGGTGTAGCTGACCGAGAGGTTGAGCTCGCGGGCCGCAAAGGGCTTCCAGTTGATCCCCAGGCGCGTGGAGTCCCGCTGGTCGCTGCTCAGGGTGGGATCGCCCCCGGAGACCTGGACCACCTCCACCGTCTCGCCGCGGACATAGTCAAAAACACGGACCCCGCTGGTCACGGTGCGGGGCGCCCCCAGCTGGACCAGGGTCGGCGGCGACTGGTCCCGGCTGAAGGAGGCCAGGAAGGTCAGGCGGTCCACGGGCGACCAGTTCACCCCGCCGCCCCATGCGCCCAGGTTGCCGGCGTCGGAGAGCGTCTCGCCCTGCAGGTTGAAGTTTACGGACAGGTCGCCCAACCGGCCCCAGCCCTCCACGTCGCGTCGCAGCAGGGGGACATCCAGGCTGGCCTGGCCGCTGACGCCGGTCCGCGACAGGTCGACCTCGCGCTCGACGCCGCGCCGCACCGAGCGCGACTTCAGCCAGGCGCCGGAGGCGCCGGCGCGCGCCGACAGGAAGAGCGGGCCGGCCGGCAGCTCCGCCAGGGCCCCGGCCGCCAGCCCCTGGACTTCGGCGCCCGCGTTGCGCGAGCGGGTTCGGTCGGCCTCGAAGACGGAGAGATCGCCGGGCCCCGGCGCATACGGATTGAAGGCCGGATCTCCGGCGGAGAGACGCGCCTGGGCCAGAGCCGCGTTCACGCCCCCGTCGGTGCGGCCCACGGCGTCCGAAAGGTCCAGGCCGCCGGTCAGGGAGGTGCGCCAGCCGCTTCGGGCGCCATTCAGGCCAAAGCCCAGGCGGGCGCTCCAGTCCTCCGAGGTCTGGCGGACGGCGCCGCGCGAAGCGTCCCGTCGCAGGAGGTCTGTCGTCCCGGAGAAGGGCGACCAGGGGCTCGTCGACGGTACGGCCAGGGCATAGGACGGGCGGCCTTGTAGGGACTCGGATCCGCCGAGATTGAGGACGGCGTTGACCGTCGCCGTCGTCCCAGAGGGCAGGCTGCGCGCCAGGACGCCGTTCACGCTCAGCTTCCGGGTCTCAGGCGTCAGGGTGCGGAAGGCGCCCTCGCCCTGCCCGGGGACCTGTCCGGCCAGGGCGGCGACCTCGGACAGGGTGGGTGGCCGGCTGGCGGCGACCGGGGGCAGGCCGGCGATCGTGACGAAGCTTCCGGCCTGGGCGCTGAGGGCCGGGTCGATCTCGCCGCCGGGTCCGCCTCCGCGGAACAGCCCCTCCGCAGTGAAGAGGGCGGCGGACCCATCCTGCGGGATATCCCGTTCATCCTCGGTGACGGCCGAGGTGTCGGTCCAGTCGACCCGGAGCTGGGTGCGGCGATCCCCGTCAATCCGGAAGACGCCCGCCTCGACCTCCCGGGTCACGGTCCCGCCGGCGGTGGCGGCCTCGATGTCGATCTCGGAGGTCACCGCCCTGAAGGTCTTGCGGGTCACGAAGTTCAGCACCCTCTGGTCGGCGGGATAGCCGTACTTGAGGGCCGCCTCCTCGGGCAGGACATCGACCCTGAGGATGGCCTCGGACGGGAGGTCGCGAAGCTCGGCAAAGCCCGAGATCCGCGCGCCATTGAGCAGGACCACCGGCATGCCGCCGCGGCTGCGGCCCCGGCCGGACTGGGTCTGGGGCGCCAGCTGGGCGACCAGTTCGGCGACGTTGCTGACGCCGTAGGACTGGATTTCCGCCTCGTCGATCCTGAGCTCGGGCCGGATATCGCCCATCGCGGCTCCAGCCCGGTCCGCCGGAGCCTCGACCACGAGTTCATCGACCACGGCCTCTTCGGCCTTCGGCGGAGCCGCAAGGGCGGGGCCGGAGGCGACGACGGCGAAGGCGGGCGCCGCGAGGGCCGCGAGAAGTCGGTTTGGCACGTTGGGGAAGTCCCGGCTGTCCAGTCGCGGACCGGGCGGAGATAGGCGCGGTCGGACCCTGAGCCAACGCTTTCCGCAGGAAAATCCGTCGGGGACGGTGCTCAGGCCCTCGTGAGGTGGAAGCGCACGCCGCAGACTTCGACACGGTCCTCGATGGCGGGCAGGCCGCGCGCCCGGGCGCGGGCGACGATCTGTGCGGGATCGCGAACCTTCAGGTCCACCGCCGAAAGACCGGGGCCGCGACCGTCGGCGGCCGGGACGAAGCGCAGGCCTGCATTGTTGAGCCGGACCCAGGGGACGCCCGCCTCGACCTGGACCGGAGCGCCCGTGACGGCGCTCCAGAGCCGCGCGGCGCCCGCCGGATCGTCGGCCTGGAGCTCGACCGCGGTGAAGTCGACGACCAGGTCCTGGCGCACGCTGGCCTCCCAGCCCGTTCCGCCCGCCGGCGGCCAGGGTCCGGCAAGGTCGCCCGCCGCGTCCCACTCGACGTCCAGGAAGGTGGTCCTGAGGTCGCCGGGGTGAAGCTGGATGAGGGTCCAGCCCGGCCGCGAGGACTCCCAGGCCACCCGCACCCCGGCCTCGCCCGCCTGGCGTCGGACATCCTCCAGTTCGGCAAGGGTCGCCGTCTGGGTGATGACCATGTAGCCACCGTCGCCCTTGCGGCGCTCCAGGTACCGCCCGCCCGCTGTGCCGGGCTTCACGGGCGCCACCACCTCGAAGAAGTTGCGGCCCACAGGCATGAGGGTGTTCTCGAGCCCGAAGACGCCGACCCCCGGGTCAACGAAGCACCGGGCCAGGCCAAAGACAGCCTCGAAGTCCTGCAGGACGGGTTCGAGCCGCTCGGCGACAAGGGCGATCTGCCTGAGCTGGAGGGTCATGGTGCGGGTTCTCGGCTGCGGAGTCTTCGCGGCTCACCCTGGGGGCGACGGGGAAGCCTGGCAAGGCCCGGCCTGGGGCGCCCACGCCCCTGGCCGCCGCCTCGCCTCGCCCAAGAGGTCGGCATGGACAGGCGGGGCCCTGGCGTCGCATAGGAGGGTCCGTGACACCGGCCCCCTCACAGCGCCGCGCGGACATCGACTGGATCCGCATCGCCGCCTTTGGCGTGCTGATCCTGTATCATGTCGGCCTGGTCTATGCGCCGTGGGACTGGCACGTGCACAGTCCGCACACGATCGAGGCGCTGGGCCTGGCCGCCCTGGTCACCAATCCCTGGCGGCTCACCCTGCTGTTCATGGTCTCGGGAGTCGCCCTGCGGTTCATGGTCCGCAAGACGCCCCCGGCCCAGGCCTTCGGGCAGAGGCTCAGGCGGCTGGTCCCGCCCCTGCTGTTCGGCGTCCTGGTCCTGGTCCCGCCCCAGTCCTGGATCGAGGCGGTGGAGAAGGGCAGTTTCCAGGGCGGGCTCGGCGCCTGGTGGCTCTCGGAGTTCAGCCTCCCGGGGCTGAGGGACGGCATACCCCTGAACCACGTCTGGTTCGTCCTCTACATCACGGTCTACAGCCTGGCCGCCCTGGCCCTGGCGGCCTCGCCACGCCGGTTCGCCTGGCTTGAGGGCGCGCTGGGACGGCTGCTGGCCGGCGGCCGCCTGCTCGTGGTTCCCATGGTCTACCTGGCGCTGCTCCGGCTCCTGGTCTTTCCCTGGGCAGGCCTGACAAACCACATCGCCGACGATCCCTACAACCACGCCATGTCCCTGGGCGTCTTCCTCACGGGCTTCCTCCTGGCCCTTCGCGATGACGTCTGGACACGGTTCGAGCGGATGCGGTGGACGTCCCTGGCGGTGGCCGCGGCCAGCCTGCCGGCCCTGATCGTCCTGTCCCAGCCGATAGACCAGCCGCCCTCGGCGCCGGCCAACCTGATGTTCGCCGTCTACCAGTGGGCCACCATCTGCGCCGTCCTCGGCTTTGGCAGCCGTCACCTGCGGAGCGCGGACGGACCGGCCCTGCGCTACCTGACCGACGCCGTCTTCCCCTGTTATCTCGCCCACCAGACCCTGCTGGTGATCGCCGCCCATCTCCTGAAACCCCATGGCCTGCCGGTCGGCGCCGAGGCGGGGCTGCTGGTCCTCATCACCCTGGGCGGCAGCTTCGCCGTTTACGAGATCGTGCGGCGCATCGACCTCCTGCGCCCCCTCTGGGGCCTGCGCCCGAGAGCGAAGACCTGATGCGCCAGTTCCGCCGCCGCCGCTTCCTGCTGCATATCGGGATCGCCGCCCCGATCCTGGCCTATGTCAGCGTGGGGATCGCGGCCCTGACCTGGCCGGGGTTCGACCACGCCACCCAGTACATCAGCGAACTGGGAGGCGAAGCGGCGCCCCATCCGGCCATCTTCAACATCGGCGTCCTGGTCTCGGGCGTCGGGGCCGGGATCGCCGGGATCGGCTTCGCCCTGTCGGTCCTGGCCCTGGGCGGCGCGCGGGTCTCGGCCGCCGTCATCGCCCTCTGCTTCGCCCTCGCCGGTGTGGGGCTGGTGGTCTCCAGCATCTACCCCTGGCCGGATCCCCGGCACCTGGCGATCAACCTCGGACTCGGCATCCAGATCGCACCCCTCGCCCTGGTCTGGGCGCTGAGGAAGATCGAGGGCATGGGACGGCTGCGAGTGTTCCTGCTCGCCGTCTTCGTCGTCATGGCCATCCTGACGGTCCTGACCAAGCACCTGATCTTCAAGGGCCTGGTGAACGACGACAATGTCGGCTGGTGGGAGAGGGGCTTCGCCATCGTCCTGGTGGGGTGGACCGGGGTGGCCGCCTACGTCCTCGAGCGCCGACTCCTGGCCCTCGCCAAGGCCGATTCCGCTGTCGAGCCCGCCTAGGGCGCCCGGAATTCCGGCGCCCGGCGTGCTGGAACGCCTGCGGAGTGTACAGGCTTGCGTTCACGTTTCCGTTATTGCATATGCGGCGCTGCAACATAACGCGTTCGTGATCCACTACCGACAGTGGGTCGAACGAGGGAGCGGCACGGGACTATGGACGGTCTTCGCAACAGGGAGTTCGGCGCGTCCGCAGACGCCGCCTGGACCGGCGAAGCCCCCGTGCGCGCATGGCTCCCCGAGGAAGCCCCCCTGGACATGCCCCGCCAGGGTCTTGCCGAGGAGGGCGCGCCGCCTCCGGTTCCCGGCCCCAGCGGTCTCGTCCCTCGCCGGGTGGTCATGCTGGCGGCCACCCTGGCCCTGGCCCTCTTTGCCTTCCTGACCCCCGCGCGCATTTATGCCGAGGACGGCTTCACGGCCCTTGAGATCATCGCGCTTTGCCTGTTCTCGGCCCTGATCATCCCGCTTTCGGGCTGGTTCTGCAGCGCCTTCTCCGGCCTGGTGCTCCAGTTGGTCCGCGGCGACCGGGACGTCTTCGACTTCCCCGACCGCCCCCGCCGGCCGCAGGTCCGCACCGCCCTTCTCATGCCGCTGTACAATGAGGACGCCGGCGCCGCCTTCGCCCGCCTGGCCCGGATGGACCGGGGCCTGGCCGAACTCGACGCCGCGGGCGCCTTTGACCTCTTCGTCCTGTCCGACTCGACCTGCCCCGAGGCCGCCGAGGCCGAATGGTCCGCCTTCCAGCGGTTCCGCCTGACCTCGGCCTGCCGGACCTATTACCGCCGGCGGGAGTCCAACACCGAGCGCAAGGCCGGCAACATCGCCGACTGGGTCAAGCGGTTCGGCGGCGCCTATCCGCACATGGTCATCCTCGATGCCGACAGCCTGATGTCGGGCGAGACCCTGCTGCACCTAGTCGACGCCATGGAGCGGACGCCCCGGGCCGGCCTGATCCAGACCACCCCGGCCATCATCAACGCCGAGACCCTCTACCAGCGCGTCCAGCAGTTCGGCGTGCGCCTGTACGGCCGCGTCGCCGCCACCGGCCTCGCCTGGTGGACCGGGCCGGAGTCGGCCTACTTCGGGCACAACGCCATCGTCCGGGTCCGCGCCTTCGCCGAGTCCTGCGGCCTGCCGGTCCTGCCGGGCCGCAAGCCCCTGGGCGGGCATGTCATGAGCCATGACTCCGTCGAGGCCGCCTACCTCCGCCGCCAGGGCTGGTCCGTGCACATGACCGGCGCCCTGTCCGGCAGCTACGAGGAAGCCCCGCCCGGCCTGCAGGCCTTCCTGGCGCGCGACCGTCGCTGGTGCCAGGGCAACATGCAGCACCTGAGGTTTCTCACCGCGCCGGGCCTGCACCCCATGAGCCGGCTGCAGATGCTGATCGGGGTCATGGCCTACCTGGCCTCGCCCCTCTGGTTCCTGGCCCTGCTGACGGGGCTGGTCATCCAGTTCCAGACCCAGCCGCGCCTGCTGGAGGTGTCCACCCTTCATGGCTGGCGCACCCTGGTCGAGCCCCGCAACGACGGCCTGATCGTGATGTGGATGGCGGCGCTGTCCTGGTTCCTGCTGTTCGGGCCCAAGCTGTTCGGCAGCCTCCTGGTTCTGGCGCGCCGGCGCGACCGCGAGGCCTTTGGCGGCGCCGGCTTCATCCTGCCCGGCGTGGCCCTCGAGATGGTCATGTCCATGGTCATGGCGCCCATCATGATGGTCAGCCACACGCGGATGCTGATCGAGATCTTCTCCGGACGGGACTCCGGCTGGCGGCCCCAGCAGCGCGAGGCCGGGCGCATGACCTGGTCAGAGGCCTTCGCCGCCCACGCCTGGGAGGTCCGCGCCGGGGTGGTCTTCGCCGCCGCCCTCCTGGCGCGCCCGGACCTGACCCTGGTCTTCCTGCCGATCGTGCTGCCCCTGCTGGCGGCGCCGGCCATCTCGCTCCTCGGCTCGCGGGTCGAGGTGGGGGCCGCCGCCCGACGCTTCGGCTTCCTGCTGACGCCGGAAGAGCTGGACCTGCCGCCGCGCCCCGTGCGCGAGCGCCGCCAGACGCAGGCCGTCCCGGCCCCCGCAAACCTCGCCGGCGCCCTGCCGAAAGCGGCCTGAGCCGACCTCAGGCGCCGGGATAGGTCTCGTCGACCAGGGCCAGGGGCTCGCCATCCGGCGTGACCAGCACAGCACGGCAATGAAGGGCCGAAGGCCGCCCGTCCGTCTCGAGGATCCGCGTCTCCAGCCGGACCCGGCGATAGTCGAGCGGGCGCGCGACAACCCCGAAGGGCTCGTCGGTCTCGTCCAGGCGCCGGCGCATTTCGGGGGTCAGGCGGGCCGGCCTGTACCAGTTGACGGCGCGGGAGAGGAGGCGCTCACCCCAGACCAGCCGCACATGGCGGCAGGCCAGGACCTCGTCCTCGGGCGCCCCCAGCCGGCGTCGCACCTCGGCGTCCGGCGACAGGTCGGCGGCCTCGATCCGGGCCAGGACCCTCGGCCCGCCCGGCAGGCCGAGGGCCTCACACCGGGCCTGCAGGACCGCAGTGGCGCTGTCGGCGGCGTCGAGGTCCCGTCGGAGGGACTCCAGATCGTCGGTGAGGAGGAACATCGTGCGGGGCCTTAGCATTGCCGGCGGCCCGGCCCAACCCATTCCCGACAGGGGCCTTGGGCGCCCGGCGACGGCGCGCTAAGAGGGACCCATGCCTCCGCCCGCCTGCCGCCTCTATCTCATCACACCGCCCCGGCTGGAGGATCCCGCCGCTTTTGCTGTCCGCCTCGAGGCGGCCCTTTCGGCAGGCGACGTCGCCGCCGTCCAGGTCCGGCTCAAGGACGCTTCAGAGGCCGAGATCACCGAGGCGATCCGGGTGCTCGGCCCTGTCGTCCGCGCCCACGACGCGGCCCTGATCCTGAACGACGATCCCGCCCTGGCCGCCCGGCTGGACTGTGACGGCGTTCATGTGGGCCAGTCCGACGCGCCCTACGCCCAGGCCCGTCGCCTGATGGGCCGGGACCGGATCGTCGGGGTCACCTGCCACGACAGCCGGCACCTGGCCATGGAGGCCGCAGAGCAGGGCGCAGACTACGTGGCCTTCGGCGCCTTCTTCCCCACCACGACCAAGGACGCCCCGACCCGGGCGGAGCCCGAGATCCTGTCGGTCTGGCAGGAGACCATGGAGACCCCCTGCGTCGCCATTGGCGGGATCACGCCGGAGAACGCCCGGGGCCTGGCCGCGGCGGGGGCGGACTTCCTGGCGGTCTCGGCGGGGGTGTGGAGCCATCCCGCCGGCGAGGCCGCGGCCGTGAAGGCCCTGAACGCGGCCATCGCCGCTGGCCTGGCGGACCGGGCCGGCGCCGCCTTGCCTTGAGGGGCCCGGACCACTAGGGTCCGCGCCCCATGTCGACCCCTTCCGCACTCCTCAAGGTCATGTCCGACGCCGCCCGCAAGGCGGCCCGGGGCCTCAACCGCGACTTCGGCGAGCTCGCCGAACTCCAGGTCTCCCGCAAGGGCGCCGCGGACTTTGTCTCCGCCGCCGACATCAAGGCCGAGCAGTCCCTGTTCGAGAGCCTGACCAAGGCCCGGCCCGGATACGGCTTCCTGGGCGAGGAGCGGGGCATGGTCGAGGGCACCGACAAGACCCACACCTGGATCGTCGATCCGCTGGACGGCACGACCAACTTCCTGCACGCCATCCCGCACTTCGCCATCAACATCGCCCTCCAGCGCGAGGGGGCGGTCGTGGCGGCCGTCACCTACAACCCCGTGAGCAACGAGCTTTTCTGGGCCGAGAAGGGCAAGGGCGCCTTCGTCAATGACCGCCGCCTGCGGGTCGCCGTGCGCCAGCGCCTCGACGAGTCCGTCCTGGCGACGGGCATCCCCTTCCTGGGCCATGGCCAGCACGCCCGGTTCCTGAAGGAGCTGCACCAGGTCAGCCAGCGCGTCGCCGGGGTCCGCCGTTTCGGCGCCGCGGCCCTCGACCTGGCCTGGGTGGCCGCCGGCCGGATGGACGGATTCTGGGAACGCGACCTGAGCCCCTGGGACCTGGCGGCGGGCCTGCTCCTCGTCACCGAGGCGGGCGGAAAGGTCACCACCGCCGAGGGGGGCGACGATATCCTGGCCGCCGGCAGCGTCTGCGCGGCCAACCTGGACCTGCATCCGCTGATCCTCGAGCGCCTGCGCGCCGCGGCCTGAGCCGACCTGGGCCGGGCCTGGCGGCCAGCTTGACGAAACCGTCACGCCCCTGCGTTAGTTCCGGGACATGCGCCCCCTCGCCCCCTCCCGCCGCGCCTTCGGCGTCGGCCTCGCCGCCGCAGGAGCCGTCATGGCCTCCGCCCGCCCCTCCTCCGCCGCGCCCCGCCCGCAGGTGGTCGCCCATCGCGGCGCCAGCGGCTACCGGCCGGAGCACACCGCCTCCGCCTACCTCCTGGCCATCGCCCAGGGCGCCGACGTCATCGAGCCGGACCTGGTCCTGACGAAGGACGGGGCCCTGGTGGCCCGCCACGAGAACGAGATCGGCGGCGCCACCGACGTGGCCTCCCGTCCTGAGTTCGCGGCCCGCAAGACGGTCCGGGACGTCGACGGCGAGCGCGTCGAGGGCTGGTTCACCGAGGACTTCACCCTGGCCGAGCTGAAGACCCTGCGCGCCCGCGAGCGCCTGCCGCAGTTACGCCCCGACAGCGCCCGCCACGATGGCGAGGACGGCGTGCTGACCTTCGCCGAGGTGGCGGCCCTCGCCCGGCGGGAATCGGCGCGCCTCGGGCGGACCATCGGCCTCTGCCCCGAGATGAAGCACCCGGCCCACTTCCGCAGGCTGGGCATGGCCTTCGAACTGATCATGGCCGCCGCCCTGAAGGCCGAAGGCCTGGATGACGCGGCTGCGCCGGTCCTGGTCCAGTGCTTCGAGGTCGGTCCCCTGAAGACCCTGGCGACCCTGTCCCGGGCGACCCGCGTCCAGCTGGTCTCGGCCGAGGGCGGCCCCGCCGACCTGCCCGGCGTGCGCTACGCCGACATGGTGACCGCGGCGGGCCTGAAGTCCATCGCCGGCTACGCCCAGGCCGTGGGGCCGGAATGGCGCCAGGTCCTGAAGGTGGACGCCGTCGGCGCCCTGGCCGGGCCGACCGCCCTGGTGACCGACGCCCATGCGGCTGGCCTGAAGGTCTTTCCCTGGACTGTGCGGGCCGAGAACGCCTTCCTGCCGCAGGCCCTGCAGCGGGGGGCCGCGCCTGGCGACCGGGGCGACGTCGCCGCCCTCCTGAAGGCCCTCTACGCCGCCGGGGTCGACGGCCTGTTCAGCGATTTCCCCGACCTGGCCGTGGCGGCGCGCGGGGGCTGAGGCCTCAGTCGGCGCCGTCTGTGAACTGCAGGGCCGCCAGCCGGGCGTAAAGACCGCCCCGAGCCGTCAGTTCAGCGTGGGAGCCGGTCTCCACGACCCGGCCCTCATCCATCACGACGATGCGGTCGGCCTTGAGCACCGTGGCCAGCCGGTGGGCGATCACCAGGGTGGTCCGGCCGCGCATGGCCTCGTCCAGGGCCTCCTGGACCAGCTTCTCGTTCTCGGCGTCCAGGGCGCTGGTCGCTTCGTCCAGCAGAAGGATAGGCGCCTGGCGCACCAGGGCGCGGGCGATGGCAAGGCGCTGCCTCTGGCCGCCTGAAAGTCCCCTCGCCCGTTCGCCGAGGGCAGAGCCGAATCCTTCGGGAAGGGCCTCGATGAAGGTTTCCGCCTGGGCGGCGCGGGCCGCGGCGCGCACGTCCGCCTCGCTGGCCCCGTCCCGACCGAAGGCGATGTTCTCGGCAGCCGAGCCGGAGAAGAGCGGGCTGTCCTGGGCCACCAGGGCGGCCTGGGCGCGGATGTCCCGGGGGTCGGCCTGGCGCAGGTCCACCCCGTCGATCCGAACGACGCCGGAAGACGGATCGTAGAACCGCAGGAGCAGGCGGAAGACGGTGCTTTTCCCCGCGCCTGAGGGGCCCACGAGGGCGACGCGCTCACCGGGGGCCACGGTGAGGGTCAGGCCCTTCAGGGCCGGGTTCGCCTCACGGCCGGGATAGGCGAAGACCACCTCCTCGAAGCGGATCTCGCCCCGGCCGGGCAGCTTCTGGGGATCGGCCGGCGGGGCGATCCCGGGCCGGGCGGACAGGAGCTCGGCGATCCGCTCCATGGCCCCGGCCGCCTTCTGGACATCGCCCCACATCTCGCCGAGGGCGCCGACGGAGCTGGCGGCGAAAACCGAGAGGAAGGCGAACTGGAACAGGGCGCCCCAGGTCAGTTCCCCCCTCTGGCCGGCGTGGACGCCCAGCCAGAAGACCGCCACGACCCCGCCGAAGACCAGCACGATGGCCGCCGCCGTCATCACCGCCCGGGCGGACATCCGGCGAAGCGAGGTGCGGAATGAACGCTCCACCGCCGCGCCGAAGCGCTCGGAAGCGGCCTGCTCGCGACCGAAGGCCTGGACCGTCTCCAGGGCGTCCAGCGTCTCGCCCGCGTGGCCCACGGCCCGGGCGAACTCGTCCTGGGTGGCCGTGGTCAGGTTTCGGAGCGGGCGGGCGAAGAGGAAGAGGGGCACGACCACGACCGGGATGATCAGCAGCACGAGCAAGGTCAGCTTGGGGCTGACCAGCAGCATGAGGGCCAGGGCGCCGATCAGGATCAGGATGTTGCGCAGGAAGATCGAGGCCGAGGTCGCCAGCAGGTTCTCGATGATCTGGATGTCGGTGGTCAGGCGCGACAGGACCTCGCCGGTCCGGGTGGCCATGAAGAAGGCGGGGTCGAGGGTCAGGATGTGGCCGTAGACGTTTTTGCGGAGGTCCGCGACGATCCGCTCGCCCAGGCGCGTCACCCAGTAATAGCGAAGGGCCGTGAACAGGCCGAGGGCGACGGCCACCCCGCCCAGGAGCCAGAACCAGGGGTCCACCGAGGCCGAGCTGCGTTGCGAGGTCAGGTGCTCCACCAGCAGGCGGATGGCGCCGCTCATGCCCAGGGTGGTCGCCGAGGTCGCCACCATGAGCAGGCAGGCGATGAAGGTCTCGAACCCGTGGGCTTTCAGGATGGGCCAGAGGGTCGAAAGGGCCTTGAGGTTACGGGTCGAGCTCCGGCGCTCGGCCGCCGCCTCCATGTCCTGGGCCAGGGCGCCGCCCGCGCTGGGGCGGCCATCCACCGGAGATTCTACGGAACTGTCGGACATCAGGACCACGCCCTTGCTCTACCGGCGCCCTTTGCTGTAGAAGGCGCGCTTTCCGCTCCCCGGCTGGCCGGCGGGCGGCGGACTCAAAACTGGCCGCTCCTTTACGTCGGATGCTCCCGAGATGAAACAAGACACCCATCCCGACTATCACTTCATCACCGTGGTGATGACCGACGGCTCCAGCTACCAGACGCGCTCGACCTACGGGAAGGAGGGCGCGACCCTCAACCTGGACATCGATCCCAAGACCCATCCGGCCTGGACGGGCGGAAACCAGCAGCTGCTGGACCGCGGCGGTCGCGTGTCGCGGTTCAACGCCAAGTTCGGCGGCTTCACCCGCAAGTAGGCTTCAGCCTGCGAAGGCGGACCTCAGCCGGTCCAGCTGGGAGGCCACCGGGTTGGCCGGGGCCTCCACCTCCACGTACATCTGCCGGTCCATCCGGCTGACCCTCTCGAAGAGGCGGTCGACCCTGCGCGAGAGGTTGGCCAGGGCCTCGGGCAGGCGAGGCGACAGGCGCACCGGCGTGTGGGCGCCCAGCCGGTATCGGGGCTCGGCGGCGATCTCCGCCGGGGTCTCGCCATCCCGGACCGATTTCTGGACCAGCAGCCAGGAGGCGACCTGCATCAGGCGGGTCGTCAGGCGCATGCTTTCGGCGGCGTAATCCGAGGCCGCCTCGCGGCTCAGGCGGCGGGCCTCGAGGCGGCCGGCGCCGTCAAGATAGGCGGACGCCTCGCCCACCAGGTCCATGCCCTCGCGGTAGGTGCGCTCGAACAGCTCGGCGGCGGCCTGGTCAAGGACGACCCCGGCCCTGGGGGCGAGCGCCGGTCGTGCTCCCGAGTTCATCCCTGGCTCCTTCCCGGGACTCCCCGGGGCCTGACGATTCGCGTTCTCGCCAGTCCTGCCTGACGGCTTTCCGCCGGGTCGGCAAGGGGGGCTTTAGCCGCCGGGCTTCCGGAACAGGGCGTCCGCCGCCTCGCGACCGGCGGCCTTGCGCCCGATCTGGGCCCTGCAGCGGTCGATCTCACCCTCCAGAAGGGCGATGCGTTCCTCAAGGTCGCCCACCGAGAAGAGCTCGAGATCCTCCTTCAGCGCCGGCTCAAGGGCGGCGCCCCGGCCGCGCCGGACCTCCTCGGCTTCATCCATGACGGCCCCCTGATCTCCACGCGCCCCTTGGCGGCTTCCCGAACTTGGTTCTATCTGGCGCCACAGCCCGGAAGGGCGCAAGCGGGGGTGGACGGATGGACCAGGCGATGATGACGGCGATCGCCGTCGAGGGCGGACGCGGGGGTCCCGAGGCCCTGAAGCCCATCCAGCTCGCGGCGCCGACGCCCCAGGCCGGCGAGATCCTCATCCGCGTGGCGGCGGCCGGCGTGAACCGGCCGGACCTGCTCCAGCGCATGGGCGGATATCCCCCACCCCCCGGCGCCCCCGACACCCTTGGCCTGGAGGTCGCCGGCGAGGTCGTGACCGGCGCCGGGCGCTGGCGGCCCGGGGACCGGGTCTGCGCCCTGCTGGGTGGCGGCGGCTATGCCGGGTACGCGGTGGTCGACGCCCGCCACGCCCTGCCCGTCCCGGACGGCCTGAGCCTCGTGGAGGCCGCGAGCCTGCCCGAGACGGTCTTCACGGTCTGGGCCAACGTCTTCGAGCACGGGGCGCTTCAGGCGGGTGAGACCCTGCTGGTCCATGGGGCGACCTCGGGGATCGGCGTCACCGCGATCCAGATGGCCAAGGCGGCCGGCGCCCGGGTCATCGCCACCGCCCGGGGCGCGGCCAAGGCCGCAAGGGCGCTTGAACTGGGCGCCGACATCGCCATCGACGCCACCGCCGAGGACTTCGGAGCCCGCGTGAAGGCCGAAGGTGGGGCGGACGTGGTCCTCGACATGGTGGGCGGCGACTATTTCGGCCGCGAGCTGGACGCCCTCAAGACCGGCGGCCGGATCGTCTTCATCGCCTCCCTGGGCGGCGGTGAAGTCGCCCTGCCCATCTTCCGGGTGATGCAGAAGCGGGCGGTGGTCACCGGCTCGACCCTGCGGCCCCGTTCCGCCGACGAGAAGGCGCGACTGGCGGCCGCCATCGAAGCCCGTGTCTGGCCCTGGATCCTCTCGGGCCTGGTGCGGCCGGTGGTCGACCAGACCTTCCCGCTCGAGAAGGCCGGCGACGCCCACGCCGCCCTGGAGGCCGGGGATCACGTGGGCAAGATTGTCCTGACCTGTGGCTGAAGCCCGGGATCGTCCGGGCGGGGGCGCGGGCGGATAGCCTTGAAACCGGATTGAGTATCGGCCCGCGTCAGGCGCCGGTACCAGCTTGACAAAGTCCCGACGCCGTCATGCTCTGGCCTCCGGGGGGAAGGAACGGCCGGACATCAGTCCGGCTGCAAACCCGTAGTAGCGGGAGGCGGCATGACCGTTCAGGACGTTGGGGAAGACCAGGAGCCTTTGGGGTCCTATCGCCGGGGACTGCCTTTCCAGACCAAGGCCTTTTTCGGGATTGGCTCGGTGGCCAACGGCGCCTACGGAGCCCTCGCCGGCCTGACCATGTTCTTCTACAGCCAGGTGGTCGGCGTGCCTCCGCACATCGCCAGCCTGGCCATCTCGGCCGTCATCTTCATCGATGGTTTCTGGGACCCCCTGATCGGGCATGGCTCCGACCAGTTCCGCTCGCGAATCGGCCGGCGGCACCCCTTCATCTACCTGGCCCTCCTGCTGATTCCCGTGGCCCTCTTCCTGAGGTGGCACCCGCCCGGCTGGGAGGCGTCGGCCATGTTCTGGTACATCCTCGGCACGGGGCTTTTCCTGAACCTCGCCTGGAGTCTCTACGAGGTCCCCTCGGGGGCCCTGGCGCCTGAACTGGCGCCCGACTACCACGACCGGACCGTCCTGCTGGGCTATCGCTGGATGCTCGGCTCCCTCGGCACCGCCCTTGCGACCGTGCTGATCTACGGCATCTTCCTCAAGAAGACCCCTGAACACCCCGTGGGCCAGCTCAACGCCGACGGCTACGGGCCCCTGTCCCTCGCCATCACCCTGATCTTCCTGGCTGCGGGCCTGACCATGGCCCTGGGCACGCAGAAGAAGGCGGCGGGCTTCCACCAGCGCGCCCACGAGCCCGGCAGGACCTTCAAGGACGACTGGCGCGACGCCCTTGTCACCCTGACCAACCGCAACTTCCTCGTCGCCCTGATGGCCCAGGTGATCGCGGGCCTGGCCTTTGGCATCGCCGCGGGACTGACCCTCTATTTCCAGACCTACCTCTGGGAACTGAAGGCGCAGGACATCCTGGTCCTGACCCTGCTGGGCATTCCCGGGCCCATTTTCGGCGGCATCATCGCGCCGCGCCTGGCCCGGCGTTTCGGCAAGAAGAAGGCGGCCATGGGCCTCTTCCTCACCAGCGTGATCTTCGGCCACACGCCCATGTTCCTGAAGCTGATCGGCGTGCTGCAGCTCAACGGGACCCCGGCCCTGCTCTGGGTCCTGGCCGCCTTCACCTTCGTACAGACCGTCAGCGCCATCGCCGGCTACATCCTGGCCTCGTCGATGATCGGCGACATCGTCGAGGAGGTACAGGTCCGCACCGGGCGCCGGGCCGAGGGCCTCCTGACCACGGCCGACAGCCTGCCCAGCAAGATCGTCAACGCCATCGCCGCACTGATCCCGGGCCTGATCCTCACCGCCGTGGCCTTCCCCACCAAGGCCCAGCCCAGTGAAAAGACCATGGAGCTGATCACCCAGGTGGCCTGGCTCTACCTCCCCACGGTGATCATCCTTTTCCTGGCCTCCATCGCGAGCTGGAGCTTCTACCGCCTGGATGAGGAAAGCCACGCGCGGAACCTCGAGACCATTGCAGGCGATCGGTCTTGAGCGACGCGCCAGTTCTGGCGATCCCGCATGAAGGCTGGGGCGAACTGGTCCTGAACCGGCCCGGCCGCCGCAACGCCCTCGCCCCGGACTCCGCCGCCGCCCTCCGTGAGGGACTTTCCACCCTGCTCGCAGGCGGGGCGCGCGTCGTCCTGCTGAGGGGCGAAGGCGGGACCTTCTGCTCGGGCCTCGACGTCGACCTCTTCCAGGGCGGAGCGGGCGCGGCCTGGGCCTCCGACTGGACGGGCTTCCACCGGGACCTCCACGCCTGCCCCGCCGTGGTGATCTGCGCCCTCGAGCGCTACGCCATCAACGCCGGCGCGGCCCTGGCCCTGGGCTCGGACCTGATGGTGGCGGGCGAGGACGCGATCCTGACCGTGGGCGAGGCGGCGATCGGCATGCACGCCCCGATGAACCTGGCCTGGCTGAGGCTGAAGGCCCCCGAGTCCGTGGCCGCCCAACTGGCCCTTGGCGCCGGCCGGATGGGCGGGGCGGACCTGCACCGCCTGGGCCTGGCCTGGGCCCTCGTCCCCGACGGGGAGGTACACGACCACGCCCGGGCGGCGGCCGTCCGGATGGCGGGGTGGCATGCGGGAACCCTGGCGGGGATCAAGGCCGCCCTGCGCCGTCCCATACCCGAAGGCGGCGATGTCTTCGGCGCCGTCCAGGCCCGTCCCGGACAGGGCGGCGCGGCGCCCACGCGGATCGCGGCCGACCGCCGACCTTGACATACCCCCCGCTCAAATGAGCGTATCGCCGCCCAGACGCAGAGAGGCGCCCCCATGACCACGACCGTTCCCGACACCTTCCTCCAGCTGCGCTCGGAGGTCACCGCCGACGGCTCCGAGCTGCGCCTGTCCCTGGCGCGGGTCCCGACGCCGAAGCCAGGCGATGGCGAGGTCCTGGTGCGGGTGCGCGCCACGCCGATCAACCCCTCGGACCTCGGGCTCCTGGTGGGTCCCGCCGACCTGGAGGCGGCGAAGGTCTCCGGATCGGGCGAGGCCGCCGTCCTGTCCGCACCCATCCCGCCGTCCCTGCGCCGGGCCGTGGCCGCCCGCGCCGGCGCCGCCCTGCCCGTCGGCAACGAGGGCGCTGGCGAGGTCGTGGCGGCCGGCGCCTCCGCCGCGGCCCAGGCCCTGCTGGGCCGCACCGTGGCCATCCTGGGCGGCGAGATGTACGCCGAGTACCGCTGCGTCCGGGCCGCCGACGCCCTGCTGCTGCCGGAAGGTACCGATCCCCGCGACGGCGCCTCCTGCTTCGTCAATCCGCTGACCGCCCTGGGCATGGTCGAGACCATGAAGCTCGAAGGACATTCCGGCCTCGTCCACACGGCGGCGGCCTCCAACCTCGGCCAGATGCTGAACCGCATCTGCCTGGAGGACGGCGTACCCCTGGTGAACATCGTGCGCAGCCCCGCCCAGGCGAAGATCCTGAAGGACCAGGGCGCCAAGATCGTCTGCGACTCCTCGCAGCCGGACTTCATGGAGAGCCTGGTGGCGGCCCTGACCGAGACCGGCGCCACCCTGGGCTTTGACGCCACAGGCGGCGGCAAGCTGGCCGGCCAGATCCTCACCGGCATGGAAGTCGCCGCCAACGCCCGCAGCCCGGGCGGCTTCTCGCGCTATGGCTCGACCACGCACAAGCAGGTCTACATCTACGGCGGCCTTGACACCGGCCCCACCGAGCTGAACCGCGCCTTCGGGATGGCCTGGGGCCTGGGCGGCTGGCTCCTGACGCCCTTCCTGATCCGCATCGGCAAGGAGGCCGCCGACCGCCTGCGGGCCCGGGTCGTGGCGGGGCTGAAGACCACCTTCGCCTCGGGCTACACCACCGAGGTCTCGCTCACCGACCTGCTTACCCCCGAGGCGGTCCGGGCCTGCAACCGCAAGGCCACCGGAGAGAAGTTCCTCGTCCGTCCGTGACCCCGAAAAGGCCCCGGCGGGACGGGTTTCCGTCGGGGGATTCACATTGCCAAGGCCGACATGCGCGGCCATAACCGAAGAGATAAAGGGAGGTTCTTCTCATGCGTGAAGCCGTAATCGTTTCCTATGCCCGCACGGGCCTGGCCAAGTCCGGCCGGGGCGGGTTCAACATGACGCCGCCGATGTCCATGGCGGCCCACGCGATCAAGCACGCCGTGGAAAAGTCGGGCGTCGAGAAGGACTTCGTCGAGGACTGCTTCCTCGGCAACAACGCCCACGGCGCCCCGAACATCGGCCGCCAGGCCGCCCTGCTCGCCGGCATGCCCGTGACCACCGCCGGCGTATCCGTGAACCGCTTCTGCTCGTCCGGCCTGCAGACCATCGCCATGGCCGCCAACCACATCCGTGGCGACGGCGCGGACTGCGTCGTGGCCGGCGGCGTGGAGAGCATCTCGGTCGGCGGCGGGCGCCTGCCCGCCGAGGCCATGGACCCTGAACTCGCCAAGATCGCCCCGGCCATCTACATGGCCATGATCGACACCGCCGACATCGTGGCCAAGCGCTACAAGGTCAGCCGCGAGGCCCAGGACGAGTTCTCCCTGCGCTCGCAGGTCCGGATGGCCGCCGCCCAGCAGGCCAACCTCTTCGCCGACGAAATCGTCCCGATGAAGACCAAGATGAAGCAGGTCAACAAGGAGACGAAGGAAGAGACCATCGTCGACTACGTGGTGAACCGTGACGAGTGCAACCGTCCCGACACCACCCTCGAGGGCCTCTCCAAGCTCCAGCCCGTCATGGGCGAGGGCAACTTCATCACCGCCGGCAACGCCTCCCAGCTGTCCGACGGCGCCGCCGCGGTCCTGCTGATGGAAGGCAAGGAAGCCGAGCGCCGGGGCCTCAAGCCCCTCGGCCGTTTCGTTTCCTGGGCCGTCGCCGGCTGCGAGCCCGACGAGATGGGCATCGGCCCGGTCTTCGCCATTCCGAAGCTCCTGAAGCGGAACGGCCTGAAGGTCGACGACATCGACCTGTGGGAACTGAACGAGGCCTTCGCCAGCCAGTGCCTCTACTGCCGCGACCACCTCGGCATCGATCCCGAGAAGTACAATGTGAACGGCGGCTCCATCGCCATCGGCCACCCCTTCGGCATGACCGGCGCCCGCCTGACGGGCCACGTCCTGCAGGAAGGCCAGCGCCGCAAGGCCAAGTGGGCCGTGGTGACCATGTGCATCGGCGGCGGCCAGGGCGGCGCCGGCCTGTTCGAAGTCTACAACTGATCGGCAAGGCCCCCGCCTCCGGGCGGGGGCTGACGCCTCAGCGCCTGTCGTGGCCCGTGCTCACCCGAGCCGGGCCATGACTTTTTGGATCACCTCTTCCGCGACCCCGGCCTCGGCGAGGACCTCGCGCGTGTGCTCGCCCAGCTTCGGCGCGCCGCGGGTGACCTCCGGCGCGCCTTCGGGGAAGCGGCCCGGCGCCGCCGGCGAGGCCATGCGCCCGCCCCAGCCGTCAGACACCTCCACCGCGCAGCCGGTGGCCAGGTACTGCTCGCTGCCCACCACCTCCGAGAGGCTCTGCAGGGGCGCCCAGGCCAGGTCCGCCTCGGTCAGGATCACCGCCGCCTCGGCCAGGGTCATTCGCGCGAAGGCCGCGTCCGCCCGGGCCCGGATCTCGCGGACGATGTCGAGGTCCGTGGTCGGCAGGGCGTAACGGGGATCGTCGATGACCTCAGGATGCCCAAGCACCTTCATCAGGGTTGGATAGCAGGTGGGCCCCTTGAGCACGAAGGTGATCCAGCGGTCGTCCAGGGTCCGGAAATAGATCCCTGAGATCGGATGCGGCCGCAGGTTCCGGGGCTGGGTGGTCGGCGCCTCGCCAAAGCGCAGCTGGGTGGCCATGTCCCAGCCCAGGGCGTAGGAGGCCGTGCGCAGGAGGGAGCATTCCACCAGCCGTCCGCGCCCGGTCGCGTGGCGCTCGTGCAGGGCCGCCAGGATCGAGGACAGGGTGGCCAGGGCCGTGGTGTGGTCGCCAAAGCCCGGGCGGCAGGCGAAGGGCTCCTGGTCCGGCGGGATATGCGAGCGGCCGACGCCGCTCTTGGTCCAGAAGACGGTGATGTCGAAGGCCGGCAGGTCCACGTCCGGCCCCTCCAGGCCCACCCCCGAGACGCTGGCGTAGATCAGCCGCGGGAAGGCCGCCTTCAGGGTCTCGTAGTCGAGCCGGGCCCGCTTCAGGGCGCCGGGCCGGACATTGGTGATGAAGACATCCGCCCCGCTGAGGATGCCCAGCATGGCCTCGCGGCCCTCGGGGGAGGCGATGTCCAGGGCCACCCCGCGCTTGCCGCGGTTCTCCATGGTGAAGATGGGATTGCCAGGGGTCTCGGGGCTCTCCGGAAAGAAGGTGCGGGTGGCGTCGCCCCCCAGGGACTCCACCTTGATCACGTCGGCGCCCCAGTCGGCCATGATGGCCGCGCATCCGGGCGCGGCGATCCAGGTGGCGAGCTCGACGACCTTCAGTCCCTGAAGCAGCATGGCGTTTCCCCCGACGGCGTCTGCGCGCCCTCTGGCGGCAAGATTGGCCCTGATTGACCGGCCTCACAAGCCACACTATCCCCAAGGGAAAGCTTGTCGGCGCCGGTCCGGCGCCCGGCGCGGAGCCGTCCCATGTCCACCCCCGACACCGCTTCCGAAACCGCCCCGGGCGCTCCGGCGGTGCGGACACCCAGCCGGCGCTACATGGCCCGCCGTGACGCCATCATCGCCTCGGCCATCCGCGAGATGAACCGCCACGGCGTGCGCGGCATGACCCTGGGCGACGTCGCCGCCCGCCTGGACCTCGTGCCCACCGGGGTCATCTACTATTTCCGCAACAAGGAAGACCTGGCCGCCGCCGCCTTCGAGCGCAGCATCGGCCGCATCCAGGAACTGGCCGAGGTCGCCCGCGAGCACCCCACGGAGCGCGAACGCGTCAAGGTCTTCATCGACCTCTTCATCCTGCTCCAACAGAGGATCGAGCTGGGCGAGGCTGAGCCCCTGACGGTCTTCAACGACGTCCGCGCCCTGAACAGCGAAAGCGTCAACCAGGCCTTCGTCGCCCTGTTCCGGACGGTCCGCTCGCTCCTGGACCGCCGCGAGACCCGGACCCGGGCCGACCTGAACGGCCGCACCCACCTGCTGATCAACGCCCTGACCTTCGTCAGCGCCTGGATCTACACCTGGCGGGTCGAGGACTATCCGCGCATCGGCCAGCGCATCGCCTCCATCCTGCTGGACGGGATCCCGCGGGGCGGAAACGTGCCCGGCGTCCGGTTCCTGGACCTTCAGCCTGCGGGTGACGAGATCGACGAGGGCTCGGCCGAGCACTTCCTGCGGGCCGCCACCCAGCTGATCAACGACGAGGGTTACCACGGCGCGTCGGTGGACCGGATCTCCTCCAAGCTCAACGTCACCAAGGGCGCCTTCTACCACTACAACGCCACCAAGGATGACCTGGTGGTGGCCTGCTTCCAGCGGACCTTCGACGTCCTCTGGCGGGCCATCGATGCGGCGGAAGCCGGCGGCGACGACGGCCTGGAGATCATGCACTCCCTGCTCCAGGCCGTGGTTCAGCTTCAGGTGGGCCCCGCGCCCCTGCTTCGGACCAGCGCCCTGACCACGGTGCCCGAGGAAATCCGTGCAGACCTGATGTTCCGGCTGCGGCAGATCTCGATCCGCCTGGGCTCAATGCTTTGCGACGGCATTGCCGACGGATCCGTCCGGCCGCTGGACACCAGCATCACCGCCCAGATCCTGACCGCCGGGATCAATGCGGCCTCCGAGCTGAACTGGTGGCAGCCCGGCGAGGACCCGGAGGCGGGCGCCCGCCTCTTCGTCGAAGCCATGGTGCGCGGGCTGCTCTGGAGATGAGTTCCGCCCGCCACCCCCCGGGTGGGGAGGTGCGGCGGACGGGCGCCCGGGTCGGAGACCGGACGCCCGGGGCGCTTCAGTCCTGCGCGCCCGCCTCGACAAGGGCGGCCAGGGTCCGGCGGTCCCGCTCGGACAGCTCACGCTCGGGCCCCGCAGGCGGATGGGCGTCCTCTCCATGGACGGAGGCTGGAATCTGCGCAGTCTTCACCGGCGCGCTGGCCGGACGGGCATAGACGACCCGGCCCTCCTTGAGGGTTTGCAGCACCTGGATGTCCTTGATGGCTGCGGGGTCCACCTTCACGGGGTTGGCGCTGAGGATCACAAGGTCAGCGAGCTTGCCGGCCTCAAGGGTGCCCTTGGTCTTTTCCTCACGGTACTGGTAGGCGCCGTTGATCGTGATGGCGCGCATGGCGGCGTAGGCGCTCACCCTCTCTTCAGGGACCAACACCGCCCCTGAGCGGGTCTGGCGGTTGACCACGTTCCAGGCGGCGTAGAGGAGGCTGGGGCTGACCCCGGCGGGCCAGTCGGTATTGATCGTCCAGTTCACCCCAAGCCGCTCCGCGGAGTTCGCCGGCCCGACCCAGCTCACGCGCTCGGGGCCGATCAGGTCGCGGATGTAGTCTCCCATCGGGTAGATGCCGGCCGCGGTGAAGCTCACCGTCCCGTTCAGGGCCTTGACCCGCTGCAGCTGGTCCGGGCGCAGGAACTGCGCATGCTGGACGATCGGCCGGTCGTCGCCCATGCCCTTGTCCCGGGCCGTCGCCTCCGCCGCGACCAGGAGCTGTTCAATGGCCTCGTCGCCGATGGCGTGGGCGGCGATCTGGCGGTTGCTCTTCCAGTACTTGTCAAGGGCGGCCACCAGTTGATCCTGGGGATCGACCCGCATGCCGCGGTAGTCCGGAGTGGTGACCCCCGGCGGGTTCTTGGCGAAGGGCCGGGACAGGAAGGCCGTGTCGACGCTGCCGTCCATCCAGAACTTGATGCCCGCCAGTCGCACACGGTTGATGTAGCGCTTGTCGAGGTCTGGCCGGACGGCCAAGAGGTCGGCGCTCGTCTCCCCGTTGGGGTTCGTGTGGCTCTTCTGGATCTGGTAGGCGGAATCGATGATCCGCTCCGAGGCCGACGCCTTGGCGAAGATGACCAGGTCGATGGGAAGGAGCTTCTCGTTGATGATGGTGGTGACGATCGGGATGTCGTCGCCGCTCAGTCCAAGTCCCAGCTCACTGGCGGTGGTCATCCCGTTCTCGACCCAGAGCTGGGAAGCCCGCTGGACACCCTTGCGGGTCTGGGCGTCCGTCAGGGGCTTGCGGGTCGCCAGGATCGCCATCCACGCCGTCTCCGCGGCATGTCCCTCGAGCTCGCGGCTTCCCTGGATGCGGTCGAAGAATCCACCTTCCGGGTCTGGCGTGCCGGCCCCGAGCTTGAGCTCCTTCATGAGTGCGGTGTTGAAGACGCCATGGTGGCCCGAACCATCCGAAATCGTGATGGGGCGTGTGGCGCTGACGGTATCCAGCTCCGCGCGGGTCGGGTGCCTCTTCTCGGCCATCTGCTCGGCGCGGTAGCCCATGCCGACAATGCGTTCTCCCTCAGGCGTCTCGGCGGCGTGCGCCTTCAGCCGGGCCAGGAGCTCTGGGATGTCCTTCACCCCCGCCAGGTCGGCGTCGAGCATGGTGTGGGTGGCGTAGACGAGATGCCCGTGGGCGTCGATGAAGCCCGGCAGCAGGGCGGCGCCCGCAAGGTCGACCTTACGGGCGTCCTTGCCTGCGGCGCGCAGGGCGCCCGACTTCTTGCCGACGAAAAGGATCCTGCCGTCCTTCTCGACCAGGGCTTCGACATACCTGGGCGTGGGCCCCTGCATGGTCAGGATGTCCCCGCCGCTGTAGACCGTGGCGGGCGCCGCGAAGGCCGAGGCGCCCAGCATCAGGCTGGCGAGGAATCCTGAGGTAACGGCTTTCATGGTCGTTCTCCGGTTGTCTTGGCGCCCCTCTCGAGCGGGGCTGGCGAACTCAGAAGCGAAGTTCCGACGACAGCATGAAGGCGAAGCCGTCATTGTCGACGTAGACGGGGCGGCCCAGGGGGTCGAAGCCGGCGAGAAGGGCCGTCTGGCGCCAGGTGGCTTCGAAGCCCAAGGTCGTCATCGGGCTGGGGTCCCAGAAGAGATTGAGGAAGGCGGTCTCATTGTCGCCGATCCCCGGGCCATCGCCCCGGTCGGGGCGATCGATGCCGTAGCCCAGGTGGGAATGCAGCTTGGGGGTCCAGTAGTACGCCGCCTCGCCCCAGTACCCGTCACTGGAGATCGGCTTTCGCTCAGTGCTGTTCACGGTCTGGAAGGCCGTGGCGAGATAGGCCCCCAGCGCCTTTCCGGAATAGTACTCGCCCTGTACGCCGAACCGGTCGGTGACCCTCCAGGCCCCCTCGACGGCGACCCCGTTGAGGGTGGTGGTGTAGGAGCTGATCTCGGAGATCGCCGGATCGGGATTCCGGTCGTACAGGGTCCGGAAGCGCCCCGTGGCGCCGGAGACGCCCAGGACGTACTTGGGCCAGGGCAGGGTGGCCTCCTGGTCGTTGCCCCGGGTCCAGGCGATCCGTCCCTCGAAGTTGGGAACGCCCGTGTTCTCGGTGGAATCGACGAAGCCGGGCTTGATGTTGCTGGGCAGGGCGTCCGCCACTGCGCCCTGGAGCACAAGCCGGTCCGGTCCGTTCACGAAGAAGCGCTCGACCCTCAGCTGCGGCTTGAAGGAGTTGCCGGCGTTGCCGGAGCCCGCGAAGGCCGACATGCGGTCGACCATGGTGGGGATCATCGGGCTGAAGACGTCCTGCTGCAGGCCTGCGGCGAACCGCCACTTGTCGCTGGTCGCATCGATATAGGCCATGCCGGGATAGACGCCGTACTTCCCCGACAGGAGGTCGCCATCGAACAGGTAGGCGTAGATCGTGCCGCCCAGCTGGAAGTCCCCCAGCTGGGCGCCCCTGATCTTGAAGAACAGGGACGACAGGCGGGCATCGATCTTGGTGGTCCCTTCCGGGACCCCGGGGATCTTGGGAAGCACGAAGAAGGGGGCGGCGTCCGGCTGCATCCGGGCCGTCGTCGTGGTGACCGTGGTGCGAAGCGCTCCGCCCAGGATCACGTCCAGCCCTGCGAAACGGGTTCCGACCGGCCCGGGGCGGGCCTGTTCCTCGCGGGTCTCCGCACCCGGCTCCGGGAGGGCCAGCTGGGCGACGGCGTCGACCCCGGCCGCAGGCGGCGTCTCCGTCCGGGCTACGGCCGCTGCAGGGACGAGGTTGGCTGGCGCAGGCGCGGCCGGCCCGATCCGCGCCGCCAGATCCCGGAGCAGGCGTTCCTGCTGCTGCAGGCGCGCCTCCTGGCTTTCGATGATCGCCTGCTGGCGCTCGAGTTGTTCCCGGAGCTTCTGGACCTGTGGGTCTTCCGCCGCGAGGGCTCCCGAGGCGCCCAGCAGGATCAGGCCGGCCAGGCTTCCGGCAAGGGCCTGGACGTGGCTCGGGGTACGACGAGGGTGGATCACAGCGGCTCCCAAGGCTTCCAACACGGAAAAGTCTAGGAAGGCGCGCCCTCTAAGCGCAAGCAATTATTTACCTTCTGGGCCGCCGGGAGGCCCAAAAGAAGCGCCGGAAGCGGTTGCCCGCTCCGGCGCAGTTTCAGCTTCAAGAGGAGTTGCGGTGAAGCTGGGTCGGTGTGGTCCGGCTCAGTGGAGGCGACGCAGGACCTGGCCAGCGCGGCCGCCGGTGTGCCGGTCATTCTCGATGTTGACGGCCCCGTTGACGATGGTGGCGCGATAGCCGCTGGCGCGCTGGATGTAGCGCGGCGCCCCGCCGGGGAAATCGTTGACGATCTGCGGCTGGAGGGACTTCAGGCCCGCGAGGTCAATGACGTTGATGTCCGCCCGGCGGCCCGCCTCCAGCACGCCCCGGTCCGAAAGACCCAGCACCCGGGCCGGTCCCGAGGTCAGGCGGCGGACGCCCTCTTCCACCGAGTAGATCCCGCGGTCGCGGACCCAGTGGGACAGGACAAAGGTGGACCAGTCGGCGTCCATGATCTGCGAGACATGCGCGCCGGCGTCGCCAAGGCTGGGGAAGATGCGGGGGCTTGCCAGAAGGTCGCCCAGCTCGTCCAGGTTCTGGCAGAACATGCGCAGGTTGAAGAGACCCCGTCCGTCCGTCGCCAGGGCCTGGTCGAGGAAGATCTCCACGAAGCTTCGGCCCGTGGCCTCCATGGCCTGGCGGACATTCTGGTCCGGGGCGTGGCCATGGTCAGGGCTCTCGCCCGCGCCGAGGTCGAAGACGGTCTTCAGGTCTTCCCACCTGTCAGTTCGCCGGCCTTCGGCGATCAGCTTCTCCCGGGTTTCAGGATCCCGGATGGCCTCAAGCCGGCCGGCCAGGTCCAGCCTCTTGACCTGTTCCCAGGTCTCGCCGCGGAAAGGCAGGTGAGACTGCAGGCCGAACATGAAGCCGGTGCCGCGCACCTGAATAATGGCGGTCATGTCCCGCTCGCCGATCATCTGGTCGAGGAAGGCGGCGCCGCCGCGACCCGCACCCTTCTGGGCGCCGACCCCCCAGCTGAACAGGACCCGGGCGCCGGTGTCGGCCATGGCCTGGAGCACGTCCGGCGAGGCCCCCACGGCCTGCATCAGCCCGCCCCGGGCGCCGACCGTGCGGGCGATCGCGACCAGTTCCGAGACATCCGCGAAGGTGCCGGGGATGGAGCGGCCGTCCGGCGCCTTGTGCGGCTCGTAGCGGTTGGTCGAGAACCCGAGGGCGCCGCGATCCATGGCCTCGGCCACGATGGCGCAGATCTGCGCCAGCTCTTCAGGCGTCGCCTGGTCGGTGAAGGACCGGTCGCCCATCACGGCGTAGCGGACGGCGCAGTGCCCCACCAGGCCCGCCACGTTGATCCCCGGGCGGATGCCGTCGAGGGCGTCGAGATAGCCGCCATAGTCTTCCCAGGTCCAGGGCAGGCCGGAGAGGATGGCCTCGCGGGGGATGTCCTCCACCGTCTCCATCATGGCCGCCAGAAGGGGGCGGTCGGCCGGCTTGCAGGGGGCGAAGGTCAGGCCGCAGTTGCCGAGCAGGGCGGTGGTCACGCCATGCCAGCTGACCGGCGTCAGCTCCGGGTCCCAGCCGATCTGGGCGTCGAGGTGGGTGTGCAGGTCGACGAAGCCCGGGGTGACCAGCAGGCCCTCCGCGTCAATCTCGCGGCGGCCACGGGCCTCGACCTTCCCGATGGCCGTAATCAGGCCCCCGTCGATGGCGATGTCCGCCGTCCGCGCCGCTGCGCCCGTCCCGTCCACGACGGAACCGCCCCGGATGACCAGGTCATGACCCATGACTACCCCCCAAACGTGCTTTGGTTGCAGTGCGGGCCCTGAAAACGGCAGGCGAACCCGCACAAGCGCTATCTCACTTGAGATACCACTTGCTCAAAGTTCCATGGAATCCGGGGGCCGTCAACCGGGGGGCGCCTAGCCTGCGGCGCGGGCCTGGGCCACGAGGTCCGCCATGCCGTGCTCGTAGGCCTGCTCGGGGTGGGCGCGGACCGCCTGGTCCAGGGCGACAGCGTCGGGACCGACCAGGATCCGCCAGCGCTCCTCGCGCACGCCGTCCAGGATGATCTTCGCCGCCTCGGGCGGGGGCAGGCCATTGTCCCGGAAGGCCTCGCCCATGGCCTTGGCCTCGGCGGTCGCGCCGTCGGGCGGGGCGAACTCGGCCATGGAATTGATGGCGATATTGGTGCCGATGTGGCCGGGCATGACCACGCTGGCCTTCACGTGGGGGGCGTTATTGCGGAAGTCGTTGATGAGAGCCTCGGTAAAGCCCTTCACGGCGAACTTGGCCGCCGAGTAGGCGGTGTGCGAGGTCTGCGGCCCGAGGGAAGCCCAGAAGCCGTTCACTGACGAAACATTGATCATGTGCGCCTCGGGCGCCTTCAGCAGCATCGGCAGGAAGGCCCGGGCGTTGTAGTAGACCCCGTACCAGCAGACGGCGAAGGTCCGCTCCCACTGGTCGCGCGGCGTGTTGACGAAGCTGCCGCCCCCGCCGATCCCCGCATTGTTGAACAGCAGGTGGACGTGGTCGGTCTCATGCTGCTCCCCTGTGTGGTCGCGGAAGGACAGGGTCTCCTTCTCCTGGGCCACATCGGCCACGAAGGTGGTGATCTTCACCCCCTGGACGGCGGTCTTCTCGGCCAGGCGCACCGTCTCCAGCATGTCGGCCTCGCGGATGTCGCACATGGCCACGCTGCAGCCTTCCGAGGTCAGGGCCTGCACCAGGGCCCGGCCGATGCCGCTGCCGCCGCCGGTCACCACCGCGATCTTGCCGCTGAAGTCCTTCATGCCCGTCCTCCTCTGGATCCCGGTCTGCGCCGGGCCGTGTTGATGTCAGCCGCCGCGCTCGGCCCGGTGCTGGTCGGCCACCCCCTTGAGGAGGGCCTGGGTCTCGGGCTGCTGCATGAGGTCGGCGAAGAGCCGGCCCTCGAGTTTCAGCATGTCCATGGTCACCGGCGAGACCGCCTCGCGCACCAGGCGCTTGATGTGGGCCACCGCCCGCGCCGGCCGGCCGGCGATCTCCCGGGCGATGACGAGGGCCCGGTCGAGGGCCGTCTCGGGGCTGTCCGCGGGGACCACCTCCTGGAAGACCCCCAGCTGCAGCATCTCCTGGGCCGAGACCAGGCGCGGCCGCAGCATCATCTCCAGGGCGCGGCCCCGGCCGACGATGGCGGTCAGCCTCTGGGTGCCGCCGCCGCCGGGGAGGATGCCCACCGACACCTCCGGCAGTCCAAAGCGGAAGGGGCCGTCCTTGGCCACCCGGATGTCCGCCGCCAGGGCGAACTCCAGCCCGCCGCCGGCCGCCGAGCCGTTGAGGGCGCAGATGAAGGGCTTGGGCAGGTGCTCCAGCTCATACAGGATCTCGGCCATGGGCCGGTCCCAGCCGCCGCCCCCACCCCGGGTGTTCTCGTCCAGTTCCTCCACCGAGAAGTGGCGGATGAAATAGGTCGCATCCGAGCCTGTGAAGACGATGGCCCGAACCTCGTCGGAGCGCAGCTGCGGCAGCATCCGGTTCAGCTCGTTCATCGTCGACGGGGTCATCACCTGCAGCGGCGGGTTGCTGAAGGTGATGACGGCGACGCCGTCGCGCAGGTCGAGGGAAAGCTGGCCCATGGCCGCCTCAGCTCACCTCAAGGCCCGGCAGGTCGCCCGAGGCCCGCCAGTCGGCGAGGATCCGGAAGTACTCGATCGGCCCGCCGCCGTAGTTCGTGTTCTGGGCGTTGGCCAGGTAGGGCTTGCCCTCGTTGTTGTAGTAGCCGGGCGTGCAGGCCTCGAGATACGCTTGGTTGTTGCGGGCCTTTTCGATGATGGTCGCCACCCAGTCGGCCTCGGCCGCCTCGGAGGGCTCCGCCGCCCGGCCCTGCCGCGCCTTGACCTGGTCGATGACATAGGTCGCGTGGGCCGCCTGCTCGCGCAGGTTGTGCGGATAGTTGGCCGTGAAGCCGCCCTGGGTCGAGCCCAGGAAGAAGAGGTTGGGGAAGCCGCGGACCATCAGGCCGTGCAGGCTGCGCACCCCGTTCGCCCAGGCCTGGCTGAGGGGCTGGCCCCCGCGGCCATGGATGTCGTAGCCATAGCGGCGGCTGAAGCTGGTGCCGACCTCGAAGCCCGTGGAGAAGATCAGGCAGTCGATCTCGTAGGCGACACCGTCCACCACCACCGCGTTCTCGGTGATCCGCTCCACGCCCTTGCCCTGGGTGTCCACCAGCTTGACGGTGGGCCGGTTGAAGGCCTGCAGGTACTCGTCGTGGAAGCACGGCCGCTTGCAGAACTGGCGGTACCAGGGCTTCAGGGCCTCGGCCGTGGCCGGGTCGTTCACCACCGCCTCGGCCCGGGCGCGGATGCGCTCCATGGTGGCGAAGTCGGCAAGCTCCATCAGCTCGGCCAGCTTCTCGGGCGACAGGCCCGCCGCGCCCTCCTTGCGGGCGATGAAGACCAGCTCGCGGAAGGCCTCGGTCCAGCCGTCGTTGACCAGGTCCTCCTCGGCGTATCCGCCGCTGAGCAGGAGGTTGAAGTTGTCCATCCGGTGGTTCTGCCAGCCGGGGGGCAGGGAGCGGACCCAGTCCGCGTCGATGGGCTGGTCATTGCGCACGTTCACCGCCGAGGGCGTGCGCTGGAAGACGTAGAGCTGGCCCGCGCCCTCGGCCAGGTGGGGCACGCACTGCACGGCGGTGGCGCCGGTGCCGATGATGCCGATCCTCTTGTCGCCGATCCGGTCCAGCCCGCCCAGCACGGACCCGCCGGTGTACTCATAGTCCCAGCGGCTGGTGTGGAAGGCGTGGCCCTTGAAGGTCTCGATGCCGGGGATGCCCGGCAGCTTGGGCTTGTTGAGGGGACCATTGGACATGACCACGAACCGCGCGCGCATGGCGTCGCCCTGGTTGGTCGTGATGATCCAGCGCTGGGCCGCCTCGTCCCAGGACAGGTCCTTCACCGAGGTCTGGAAGCAGGCGTCCTCGTAGAGGTTGAAGTGGCGGGCGATCCGGCGCGAGTGCTCGAAGATCTCCGGCGCCTTGGTGTAGCGCATCGCGGGGATGAAACCGGTCTCCTCCAGGAGCGGCAGGTAGACCAGGCTCTCGATGTCGCAGGCCGCGCCCGGATAGCGGTTCCAGTACCAGGTGCCGCCAAAGTCGCCGGCCGCCTCGATCATGCGCAGGGACTTCACCCCCGCCTCGCGCAGGCGGGCGCCCGCCAGCAGGCCGCCGAAGCCGCCGCCGATCACCGCCACCTCGACCTCGTCGGTCAGGGGCGCGCGCTGGATGGGCGCCTCGATGTAGGGATCGTCGCCGAAGTCCGCGAACCGGCCGGCGATCTGGAGGTACTGCTCGTTCCCGTCGGCGCGGATGCGCTTGTCGCGCTCGGCGCGGTAGCGATCGCGCAGGGCGTCCGGATCAAAGGGCGCCTCTTCCCGCGTGAGCACCTTTCCACCGCTGGCCACGTCGCCCATGTCTGGTCTCCCTGTCGCAGGCATTGCCCCTGCGTAAGTCTGTTTTGATACTGCGGTATGAAGCGTCTCACCGCCTCCGGCGGGGGTCAAGCATCACGCTTCCGACAGTCTGCGGAGGATACGGCGTTGACGCCAGCCCGCCGCGGGCCTGAAACTGAACGCAGGGTATCTGCATCGACCGTCGCGCGCGGACCGCCGCCCGATACCCGTCATTCACTGAGAGGATTTCCCATGGCCGCCATCGACACCGGAACCCAGGACCTGCTCGCCGACCTCGACGCGGGCGTCCTGACCCTGACCCTCAACCGCCCCGAGGCGCGCAACGCCATGAGCGGGGACATGACGGCGGCCCTCGCCGACCAGCTGGCCAAGGCCGAGCTGGACAGCGAGGTGAAGGTCGTGGTGCTGACCGGGGCCGGCAAGGGCTTCTGCGCCGGCGGCGACGTGAAGGGCATGGATGAGTCCAACCAGGGCGGGGGCGGCAGCTCCATCGACGCCGCCATCCACCGCCAGAGGGTGAACCAGAGGGCCACCGCGGGTCGCCTGTTCAAGATGCCCAAGCCCACCCTGGCCGCCCTGCCCGGTCCCGCCGCCGGGGCGGGCCTGTCCCTGGCCCTGGCCTGCGACATGCGCATCATGGCCTCCAGCGCCATCCTGACCACGGCCTTCGCCCGGGTCGGCTTCTCGGGCGACTATGGCGGCACCTACTTCCTCACCCAGCTGGTGGGCTCGGCCAAGGCGAGGGAGCTCTACTACCTGTCCGAGCGGGTCAGCGCCGACGAGGCCCTGCGCCTGGGCCTGGCCAACTGGGTGGTCGCGCCCGAGGAGCTGGCGGCGAAGGCCCGCGAGGTGGCCCTGCGCCTGGCCGGCGGACCCACCGTGGCCTACCGCTACATGAAGGAAAACCTCAACCGGGCCATGTCCGGCGAGGTGGACGACTGCCTGGACCTGGAGGCCACCCACCACGTCCACTGCGGCCAGACGACCGACCACAAGGAAGCGGCCCGCGCCTTCGTGGAAAAGCGCGAGCCGGTCTTCATCGGCCGCTGAGCCGGCGGCTCAGCGGCCCGAGACGCAGAAGTCGCCCTCGTTGGCGTAGCCGAAGGGGCAGCTTCCGCCCTGCCGCGGAATGGCCAGCCGGGCGGAGGCCTCCGCCACGCAATAGGCCCCCTCGCTGCGATAGTTGGAGGGACAGGAGCCCGACGGGCCCTTGAGCAGGGCGAAGCGCGCGCCGGATCCCGGGGTGCAGTACCGGGAATCGCTGGCGTAGCCGAAGGGGCAGCTCCCCTTCTGCGGCAGGGGTCCCGGCGCCGGGACGGGCGCGGCGACGGCCGCAGCCGCCGCCAGGACCAGCCCCAGGGCCGCGCCCGAGAGGAGGGCCGCCGGCCGCCTCACGACGTTCCCACGGCGCCGCCGTCGCTGGCGATGACCTGGCCGACCACATACTCCCCCGCCCGCGAGGACAGGAAGATGGCCAGGCCCGCAATGTCCTGGGCCGTCCCGACCCGGCCCGAGGGATTGCCCCGGCCCACCTGGTCCCAGTCGGCGTTCTCGGTCTCGCCGCCGAAGCCCACGCCGGTGGACAGCATCCAGGTCGGATAGGGACCGGGCGCAATGGCGTTGCAGAGGATCTTCTCCTTGGTCAGGTGCGCAGCCAGGAAGCGCGTCAGGTGGTGCACGGCCGCCTTGGAGGCGCCGTAGGAGAAGGTGTCGAAGGCCGCCGACTTCAGGCCGTCGATGGAGCCGATGTTGATCACCCGGGCCGGGGCGCCCTCGGCCGCCGCCTTGCGCAGCAGGGGCAGGAGCTTCTGGGTCAGGAAGAAGACGCCCTTGACGTTGGTGTCCATCACCTTGTCCCAGCCCACCTCGGGGAAGGACTCGATGGGCGCGCCCCAGGCGGCGCCGGCGTTGTTCACCAGGATGTCGAGCCTGGTTTCCTTCTCCGCGAGGCGGGCCGCGAGGGACTCGATCCCGCTCATCTGCGACAGGTCGGCGGGCAGGGAGATGCAGGTCCCGCCGTAGGTCTTCGCGAGCCGCTCCGCGGTGGCGTCGCAGACATCGGCCTTGCGCGAGGAGATGTAGACCTTGGCCCCCGCGGCCAGGAAGCCGGCGGCGATCATCTCGCCGATGCCGCGCGAGCCGCCGGTGACCAGGGCGACCTTGCCCCGGATGGAAAAGATGTCGTCGAAGCCCGTGGTCATGTCTCTCTCCCTGGAGTGCGCCCAGGGTGGATACCCCCGGGTGAAATGACATCCCTCCGTCCGTTTGGATCGGGGATGTTGGTGCGTGGCGAAAGCCGTATAGGATCGGACCCGGGCGGACAATCCGGTCTGCAGGGCATACCGGAAGCAGAAATCCGCCGGAAACCATCCGGGACAGGAGGCCCGCCGGCATGAGCTTTGACACCCCCCTCGTCCTGACCGGACCCCTGCGTGCGCCGCGCCAGATGCTGGCCGACCAGGAGTATGGCGGCCACAGCTCCATCCATGACGACGCCATGGCCGAGAAGCTGGGCTTCCGGGCGGGTCCCATCGAGGGACCGACCCACTTCAGCCTTTTCCCGCCCCTCCTTCAGCAGGTCTGGGGCCAGGCCTGGTTCGAGCGGGGCTGCATCTCGTCGCACTACCTGAACATGGTGGTGGAGGGAGAGGAGGTCCGGGCCTTCGTCGAGGTTCCCAACCCGGGCGCGACCTCCACCCGGATCTGGGCCGAGAAGGCCGACGGCACGCCGGTGCTGGAGGCCTCGGCCAGCCTGGGCCCAGACCACGGCCAGACCCTGCTGGAGGGCCGCATGGCCGCCCTGCGCCCACCCGGCCGGCTGGTCATCCTGGAGGACCTGCACGTGGGCCTGAAGGGCGCCGCCGAGGAGCGGGTCCGGATGGACCCGGACCAGCACATGGGCGCCCTCTATCCCTTCAGCCTGAACGACAAGCTCAAGGTCATCACCGAGACCTCGCCCTGGTATTCCGACGCCGCCGCCTCGCCCTGGGGCCGGCCCATCATCCCCTTCGAGATGATCAGCGTCCTGGCGGAATACTCGTCGCACTCGGCGCGTTTCCCGGTGAAGGGCCCGGCTGTCGGCCTGTTCGCCGACCAGGAAATCCGGCTGATCAAGGGCCCTCTCTTCGTCGGCGAGGACTATGTCATCCGCCGCGAGATCGCCGCCCTGGCCCAGAGCAAGCGCACGGAATCCTACTGGGTGCGGACCCGCATCTACGATTCCACCGGGACCGAGCAGGTGGCCGAGATGCTGCTGAACCACGCCACCCTGAAGCACTCCTACGCGGATTATCCGCCGGAACTGCTGGCATGAGGGACGCCCTGGACGCCTGGCTTGACCGGGCGGTCCTGGAACCCGGCGATCTTGACCCCGGCGAGGCCGAGGTCCTGGTGCTGGGCGAGTTCAACCACTTCATCCACGAGAAGAGCGACTTCCGGATCGTGATGGCCGGGGAGGCGCGGCGGCTGGGCTTCCAGGTCTGGGCCGAGGAACTGGGCTGGTCCGACGGGCGCCGGCTCGCCCGCTATTTCGCGACCCGCGACGAGGCCGTCTTCGATCGCCTGTCCCTGTTCGGCTGGCGCGGCGAGGCGCGGGCCGACCGGGATGACCGTCCGACAGGGATCTTCCGGGCGTCCTGGGAAACCTACCCCTTCGACCTCATGCGCGCGGAACAGGCCCGTTTCTACCGGGCCCTTTCCCCCCGGGCCCTTTACGGATTCGACGTCGCGGCGGGACATGACGGCGGCTACGCCGACCTGTTCGCTCGCCTGGAGGCCACGGGCGCGCCCCGGGCCTGGACAGAAGCCCTCGCCCGGCGCCCCGGCGAAAGCCTGGCCGAGGAGGTGCAACGCCTGACGCGACTGGCGGTGGAAGCGCCCGCCGGGTCCGACCGCCTCGCCCGCGCCGACCTGTCGGCCCTCATCGACGGCCTGACCTATACCGGCCTCGTGAAGACTGCGGCGACCTACGCCGAGACCGCCCCGGCCATGGCCTTCCGGGAGGACGCCATGAAGCGGCGCCTGGCGTCCATCCGGGCCCTCAGCCCCGGCCGGCTGGTGCTGATGGGCCACGCCCTGCACCTGGTCCGGGATGATGCGGCCATCTCCGCACCGGGCATCGTCGGCCCCGGCGGCCAGAGGACGTCCTCCCTCGGACACCATGTGGGCCGTGAACTGGGCCTGCCCATGTTCATCGTCTGGATGATCTATGGCGGCGGCGAGGACTCCCAGCCCCTGCCCGACCTGCCCCGCACGGCGGCCTTCGGGCCGGAGACCCTCAACGCCCGCCTTCGCCGGCGGTTCGACCGTCCCGTCCTGCTTGATGCCCGCCGGGCGCCTGAGACCCCGGTCGAGATCGCCCACATGTACAACTCGGTCATTGAGACCCGGCTGCCCGGCGTCGTCGACGCCCTGTGGTTTGTCCCGGAGGCGGGCCCCCTTCGTCCCTGAGGGTCAGGCTTGTTTGGACGAAAAGACTTGCTCCGTCCCGAATTGTGGCAAAAATGTAATAGCGGTATCGCTCCGGACGGGGCAATCTGCATCCAGAATGGCGCCGAACAGTTCAGGCAATCAGGCCGCCGGCGAAGGGAGAGGAACCAGCATGAAGGGTCGTTATCTTTATGGTGCGTCGGCGGTTGCAGTCGCAGCCGGGCTGATGGTCGCGGGCGCCGCCCAGGCGCAGGACGCCAAGCCGACCACGGTCGAGGAAGTCGTCGTCACCGGCTCCTTCATCCAGGGCACGCCCAAGGACACCGCCATCCCGGTGGCGGTGCTGAACCAGGAAGACCTGGAAAAGCGCGGCTCGCCCTCCATCCTCGACATCATCAAGACCCTTCCGATCTCTGGTCCGGTCCTCGGCGACTCCAACCAGTTCTCGCCGAACGCCCAGGGTCGCGCCGGCGGCGGCACCATCAACATCCGCGGCCTCGGCGCCCAGCGGACCCTGGTGCTCCTGAACGGCAAGCGCTTCGCCGGCTACCAGGCCGACACCAACCTGCTCCCCGAGTCGGCCATCGGCCGGGTCGAGGTGCTGAAGGACGGCGCTGCGGCGACCTACGGCTCCGACGCCATCGGCGGCGTGGCCAACTTCATCACCCGCAAGAACCTCAACGGCTTCGAGGTCGGCGGCGACTATCGCTATGTCCCCGGCTCGGACGGCGGCGACTACAACTTCAACGTCCTCTACGGCTGGGTCGGCGACACCTCCAACCTGCTGCTCAGCTTCGGCTACAAGCATCGCGGCGAGCTCTCCAACACCGAGCGTGACTGGGTTCTGGCGCCCTACACCACCAACCCCTCGGGCTGGTCGGTCCTGGGCCAGCCGGGCGCCTACACGCTCCGCTCCGGCGCTTCGGGCGGCGGCTCGACCGTCGGCTTCGCGGTGGACGCCAACTGCGCCGCAGTGGGCGGCCATCCCGGCTTCACCGGCGCGACCCCGGCCTGCTATTTCAGCTACCTGCCCTTCGACAACATCGTCGAAGAGACCGACCAGTACCAGCTCTACGGCGAATTCAACGCCGACGTGGGCGACTCCTCCAAGTTCCATGTCGAGGCCCTGTACAGCCAGACCTCGCTGCCGGATTATCGCTTCTCGCCGGGCTATCCGCCGACCTCCGGCCCCAATGGTCCCGGCTCGGTGAACGTCTACACCATCCCGGCCTCGAACCCCGGCTTCAACACCTTCCTGACCCAGACGGGCAACAGCGCCCTGATCGGCACGGCCCAGAGCGCTTTTGCGACCCTGTGGCGTCCTCTGGGTGGTGGCGGCAACAACACCACCGGCGGCAAGGGCGGCCAGAGCGGCAGCCGGAAGTTCGAGCATGTCCGGATCTCGGCCGACCTGTCGGGCGACACCTTCATCGACGGCATCGGCTATGACGTCGGCGTCACCTACATCCGCGAGATGCAGGACCAGCAGACGACCGACATCCTGATCGACCGCCTGCAGAAGGCCATGAACGGCTTCGGCGGCCCGGCCTGCACCGGCACTGTGGCCGGCGCCAATGGCTGCCAGTACTTCAACCCCTTCTCCAACGCCTATCCGGGCAACCCGGCCCTGGGCCTCACCAACCCCGGCTTCGTGTCGACCAACGCCAACCCCAAGTCCGTGGTGGCCTGGCTGTTCGACCGCCAGAAGTTCCGGGCGCAGCAGGACACCTTCGTCGTCGACGCGGTCCTGAACGGCCAACTGCCTCTGACCCTGCCGGGCGGCGACATCGGTTGGGCCGCGGGCGCCCAGTACCGGAAGGTGACCTACCTCCAGCAGATCGACAGCCCCTTCTACAACGCCGAGATCACCCCCTGCCCGGTGGTGGGCGTCACCAACTGCGCCTTCCCCACCGGTCCCTACATCTTCCTGGGGCAGAACAAGAACCTGCGCCTCGAGCAGAGCGTCTACGCGGTCTTCGGTGAAGTTAACCTGCCGATCACCGACACCCTGAACGCCCAGGTCGCCCTGCGCTTCGAGGACTATGGCGGCCAGACCGGCTCGACCACCAACCCGCAGATCCGGGTGAAGTGGCAGGCCATGGAGATGCTGGCCCTGCGCGGCTCCTTCGGCACCTCCTTCCGGGGTCCGACCTCCGGCAACGTGGCGCCCACGGGCACCACCTCGCTGGCCGGCATCGCCGCCTCGGGCAACAACTTCAAGTCGGTGGACAACTTCGGCAACCCGGCCACCCAGGCCGAGACGGCCACCACCTACTCGGTGGGCGCCATCCTGCAGACCGACGCCCTGACCGCGACCCTGGACTACTGGTCCTACGACCTGAAGGACCAGATCACCCAGGTCCCGGCCAACGTGGTCGCCACGGCCGTGGCCGGCATCGGGAACGGCAGCCAGTTCGTCAACTGCGCGAGCCCCGTCCGGTACCTGATCACGTTCAACAACGGCAACGCCTGCACCCAGGGCGTGACCGTCGGCAACGACATCGCCCGGGTCCGTTCGGACACCACCAACGGTCCGCAGATCAAGACCACCGGCATCGACGCCGATGTCGACTATCGCTTCGACGACCTGTTCGGCGGCGAGGTGCACGTGGGCGGTAACGTCAGCTACGTGCTCAGCTTCGAGCAGGAGGCGTTCAAGTTCGCCGGCGTGACCGTCTCCGGCGCCTACGACGCCGTCGGCCTGGCCAACTACAACCGCCTGCCCGGGACCATCCCGGACTGGCGCGGCCAGTTCTACGCCGACTACAACCGCGACATGCACAATGTCCGGTGGACCATGAACTATGTCGACGGCGTCAAGGACGACCGCGGCCCGACCACGGTGCAGACCGGGGCGTCCACGAACTGCAACGTGGCCAACGCCCAGGCTGGCACTGCGACCAACTGCAAGCTGATCACCTTCGGCCTGGAGCAGGACGCCTTCATCAGCCACGACCTGACCTACCGGCTGCAGCTGCCGAACGACCTGACGGTGACCGCCTCGGTGTTCAACGTCCTCGACACCGAGCCCGCCCAGGCCCGGATCGAGATGAGCTACGATCCCTTCATCGGGAACCCGCTGGGCCGGACCTTCAAGGTCGGCGTCCGCAAGAAGTTCTGATCCCCTCACCCGAGGCTTCAGGCGCGCCGCCCCCCGGAAACGGGGGGCGGCGTTTCTGTTCCTGGTGGCGGACACTGGTTTGAGTCGGGGCCCGATCCTGGCCCCAGAAACCCCTTCCCCGCCCGGGGTTTTTGAGCATACCGGATGCTAAAAACGTTGACGCGCAGGCAGTATGTCGTCAGCCTTTCCCAGGACGTCAGGGGGCCTCGAAAGCGCCCGCCGGCGAAACGGGGGGGAAGACATGTTCAGGAAAACCGCCTGGGTGGCCGGAGCCGCCCTGTCCGTTCTGGCCGCCAGCAGCGCCATGGCCCAGCAGGCCGGCCGCAGGGATGCCGAGACCGAGGCCACCACCATTGGCGAGTTGATCGTCACGGCGGAGAAGCGCGAGCAGAAGCTGCAGGATGTTCCCATCGCCATCACGGCGTTCACGGCCAAGCAGAGGGAGACGACCGGGATCGTCACGATCCAGGACATAACCAACTTTACGCCCGGCCTGACCTACAATTCCGGATTGGACCGCGCCGCCATCCGGGGTGTCGGACGCCTGACCAACCGCCTGTCCTCGGATGCGGCGGTGGCCACCTATTCCGACGGCTTCTACACCACCTCGGTGGCAGAGGCGGGCAAGTCGACCCTGATCGTCGACCGCGTGGAAGTGCTGCGCGGGCCGCAGGGCACCCTGTACGGCCGAAACGCCATCGGCGGCGCGATCAACGTGATCTCCAAGCGACCGACGGACACGAAGGTTGGCGAAGCCCGTGTAACCCTCGGCAACTACGGCCTGCACAACTACGAGCTGCTCGTCTCCGGCCCGCTGACGGACTTCGCGCGGGTTCAGTTCTACGGCCAGTTCGTCGAGCAGACGGAGAGCTACTTCCGCAATGTCGCGACGGGCAACCGCATCAAGGACGCCCTGAACCGCAACTACCTGGAAGTCCAGGCCGACATTGACGTCGGCGAACGGGGCCACCTCTGGGTGAAGTACGCCAAGCCCAAGTGGTTCAACGAGTCCGGAAACAGCGGCGGCACCCTGAGCAACAGGGAGTACTCGTACAACTACTCGGGCGTGGACGCCCTTACGATCAATCCCGCCTTCGGCCTGACCCTGGCCAACAGGGTGCAGGTCGGGAACGTCACCTCGAACCCGCAGCTCAAGGATCCCCGGACCGTCAACACGGACTTCCCCACACGGATCAAGAACGGCGGGATCAACATCCTGACCGCCGAATACACCCAGGAATTCGACGCCTTCGACCTGAAGTATGTAGGGGGCTTCGACTCCTACAAGTACGACCAGCTCTCAGACAGCGACGGGCTTCCGATCCTGAGCTTCCAGGTGCCTCTCAACGTCTCGCCCCTGCCATCGCAGAATACCTGCCAGTATGTTCCGGGCTGCAGGCCGCTGACCATCGACGCCAGCGGCAACCGCTTCAGCTATATCGAGGACAAGTCCTGGATCAGCCACGAGATCAACATCTCATCCAACCAGGAGGGACCGCTTCAGTGGATCCTCGGGCTCTATTACTTCAAGGACACCTACCACAATCCACAGATCTCCTATTCGTCACAGCCCGGAGCGCTGACGCCTTCGGGGGCCGGGGTTGGCAATCCGCTTGGGAACGCGATCAATCCGCGCGGTGAGTTCTATTACTTCGACTACGACATGACGACAGAGAGCCGGGCCGTGTTCGGCCAGCTCGACTGGAAGTTCCGCGACGTCTGGCAGTTCACCGCGGGCCTTCGCTACACCGCCGACCACAAGGATGGCTTTGAGTCCTTCCGCTCCCTGTGCATGACCAACTCCTGCATCGGCGACCCGCGGGTGTTCGGCACCCTGGTGGGCGGCGCAGCCCTGGACATCACCACCCTGCTGGCCGCCGGCTATCCCTCCCAGGCCGCAGCCAGGGTGGAAGGCGTCAAGACCGCCCCGACCCAGCAGGCCGCCAACAAGTGGGTCAACTACGTGATCGATCCCGCCACCGGCCGCGCCAACCGGCAGCTCGAGAACGACTGGTCGGGCGTGACCGGCACCCTCGGCATCGAATGGAACCCCGACACAAGCACCAACGCCTACTTCCGCTATGGCCGGGGCTACAAGTCCGGCGGCTTCAACGCCGCGGAGATCGTTCCTTCGCCCTCGACGGACGCGGAAACGGTCGACGCCTACGAGATCGGCCTGAAGAAGGATTTCGGCTCCACGCTGCGGGTCAACACGGCGGTCTTCCTCTACAACTACAAGGACCTCCAGATCCCCATCCGGGTCCTCGTCCAGACCGAGCTTGGCAATACGGTCCAGACCCGGTTCCTGAACGTCCCGGAATCGGAGTCCAAGGGCGTCGAGATCGAGGCCAACTGGAAGCCTGTCCGCGGCCTCGATTTCCTGGCGAGCTATTCCTACAACCCGACCCAGGTGAAGAGCACCTGCACCACCGCGGACACCCGCGCCTGCGTGCTCGACGTGGCGGACCCCCTGGCCCAGGCGCCCGGCGCCCAGCCCGCCATCACCGTCAGCACGCCGACGACCACGCCGAACGACACCCAGACCAAGGTGCTGCAGAGCCTGAAGGGCAACAGCCTGCCGTATGCGCCCGAGAGCAAGTTCGCCCTCAGCGCCACCTACACCTGGCTCCTCGAGAACAGCAGCCTGACCGTGGGCGCCAACTATGTCTGGCGCGACGCCTCCTACGCCAACCTCTTCACCCGGGACTACAACCGGGCCCCGGCCTGGGACTCCAAGGACTTCCGGGTCATCTGGCGGACCTATTCCGGCAAGTACACGGTCACCGCCTACATGCGGAACGCCTTCGACGACCTGACCTTCAACTCGGCGAACGGCGGCACTCGCCTGGCGCCGGACCCGTCGAACCCCACGAACTTCAACAATGTCGTCCAGTCCCTGGCGATGAACCCGCCCAAGACCTACGGCGTGGCGGTCTACTACAAGTTCTGGTGACGGAGAGGGGATGATGGCGGAGGGCGCAGGAACCGGTCGAACGGAGCTGATCCGCCGCCTGGGCCTTGAGCCCTACGTCCTGGAGCTGGAGATCGATGGCCTGACCGTCGTGCCGCCGGAGGTGCACGGGGTTCCCCTCGCGGCCTTCGACGCCATGGCGGACTGGCTGCTCGAGGCCAGCGAGCGGATCGTCGGCTGCCGCTTCACCCTGGAGGACGGCCCCGAGGCCGAGGTCGAGGTTCCCGACGGGGCGACCCGGCTGGGCGAGCGCGGCGGGGAGAACACCCAGTTCCTCCTGCCGCAGCTGGCGCGCGGCCACCGCCTGTTCCGGGACCTGGCGGTGAACCCCGTCGCCGTGGCCCTGGCGCGCTACATGATCGGCCTGCGCGAGACCCGGTTCTCGAGCCACAACGCTTTCATCAAGTGGCGGGGCGGCTATGGCTACGGCCCGAACCTCGGGCTGCACGCCGACCAGGGCGCCTCGCCCCAGCCCTGGGGCCGTACGGCCCTGGCGGCGAACAGCAACTGGACCCTGACCGACTACACCCTCGAGGCGGGGCCCCTCGCCTTCGTGCGGGGCTCCCACCGCTCGGTCTCCCAGCCCCTGCAGCCGGGAGCGACCCGCCGGGCCGAGCCGGTGATCTGCCCCAGGGGATCGCTGATCATGTTCCACGGCGCAACCTGGCACGGGGCCTTCCCGCGGACGGCGCCGGGCATGCGGCTGATGGTGGCCAACTATTACCGCCACATGATGACCCTGCCGCAGGAGGAGTTCCGCAACGGCTTCCCCCGGGACCTGGCGGGGGACTGCGCAGACCCGGCGACCTTCGCGACCCTCTGCGGGTTTGCCGACGAGTTCCCCTATGTCAGGGCCGAGCGCCCCTTCCCGCGGGTCCGAGGGGCGGCGGCGCGTTGACACCTCCCCGGGCCGGGCTCAGGATACCGGCTCATCAAAAATCGGCCGGACGCAGCTCCGGCGACCAGGGCAGGGAGGCCGACATGGCGGACGGTGAGATGCAGATGAAGGCGAATTTCCACGCCATGACCGAGAGCACCGCCGAGGACTGGGCCGCCATCGGCCGCGCCGGCGCGCCCTTCCACCGCGAGTTCCCGAACCGGCTGATCGCCCACCTGAACATGCTTGGCGAGGACAGCGGCGGCTTCGCCGTGACCCGCCTGGAGCACTCCCTGCAGACCGCCACCCGCGCCCACCGCGACGGCCGGGACGAGGAGTACGTGGTCTGCGCCCTGCTGCACGACGTGGGCGACATCCTGGCGCCGTCCAACCACGCCGAGCTGGGAGCCATGATCCTGAAGCCCTACATCTCCGAGCAGAACTACTGGATGATGGACAAGCACGGGATCTTCCAGGGTTACTACTTCTTCCACCACCTGGGCCTGGACCGCGACATGCGCGACGAGTTCCGGGGCCATCCCTGGTTCGAGTACACGGCCCAGTTCTGCCACCTCTACGACCAGAACAGCTTTGACCCGGCCTACGAGTCCATGCCCCTGTCGGCCTTCGAGCCCATGATCCACCGCGTGACGGCCCAGCCCAAGCGCTCGATCTACCGCCGCAAGGACGCCTGAGGGAGCGGGGCCGCCCGGCCCCGGACTGGCCCGCATGGCCTTTGAAGACATCCTCTACGAGGTGGAGGCGGGGGTGGCGACGGTCACCCTCAACCGCCCCGACCGGCTGAACGCCTGGCGGGGCGTGATGGAGGCCGAGCTTCGCCAGGCCATGCGCCTGGCGGCGGACGACGCCGAGGTGAAGGTCATTGTCCTGACCGGCGCCGGGCGCGGCTTCTGCGCGGGCGCGGACATGGACGTCCTGCAGGGCGCCGTTTCCGCCGGAGGAACGGGCGGTGGCGCGCCTGACGCCTTCGACCCGGCCTCGCGCCCGGACTTCCGCCTGCAGTACCCCTACTTCCCGGCCGTCCCGAAGCCGATCCTTGGGGCGATCAACGGCGCCTGCGCCGGCCTGGGCATGGTGATGGCCCTCTACACCGACATCCGGTTCGCCTCGGAGGCGACGGTCTTCACCACCGCCTTCTCGCGCCGCGGCCTGATCGCCGAGCACGGGATGTCCTGGCTCCTGCCGCGGATCGTCGGCATGGCCAACGCCGCCGACCTGCTCTACTCGGCCCGACGGGTCGACGCCGCCGAGGCCCTCCGGATCGGGCTGGTCAACCGGGTCTTCCCGGCCGCCACCTTCCGGGACGAGGTCATGGCCTACGCACGGATGCTGGCCAGCGAGGTCTCGCCCCGGTCCCTCGCCGTGATGAAGCGCGAGCTCTGGAACAGCCCGTTCCAGTCGCTCTCCGAAGCGATCGTCGACGCCAACGCCGACATGGCCCTCAGCCTGAAGTCCGAGGACTTCAAGGAGGGCGTCGCCCACTTCCTCGAGAAGCGACCGGCGAGGTTCACGGGGCGTTGACGTCGGAAGGTTCCAGTCGGGGAGTGCGTTCAGGTGGGGCGTGAGGCGGCCAAGCCGGCGGACGGCGCCGCCGTGCTTGCCGTCTACCTGCGGCCGGAGGGCCGGCGGCTGGCCGCCCTCGCCGTCTTCCTGCTCGCCGGTACGGCCGTGCAGCTGGCTTCGCCCCAGATCATCCGGACCTTCATCGATACGGCCGCCACCGGCGGCGCCGACGCGCCCCTTGAACGGCTCTGGATGCTGGCGGGCCTGTTCATCGCCGTCACCATCCTGGCCCAGCTCCTGCAGATCGGCTCCACCTATTTCAGCGAGCAGCTGGGCTGGTCGGCCACGAACCGGATGCGCCAGGACCTGGCGACCCACGCCCTGCACCTGGACATGGCCTTCCACACCGCCAAGTCGCCGGGTGAACTGATCGAGAGGGTGGACGGCGACGTCGCCGCCCTGGCGGCTTTCTTCTCCCAGTTCATCCTGCAGATCATCGGCGGCGCCCTGCTGCTGGCCGGCATCCTCATCGTCCTCTACCTGCAGGACTGGCGGATCGGCGTCCTCCTGACCGGCTTCGCCGTTGTCGCCGGCCTGGTCCTGCACGCCATCCGCCGGATCGCAGGCGGCCGGTGGGAGCGCCTGCGCGAGGCCTGGTCGGCCTTCTCGGGCTTCCTGGAGGAGAGGCTGGCGGGCCTGGACGACGTCCGGGCCAATGGCGGCGGGCCCCATGTCATGCGGCGAATGGGCGAGGTGAACGCAGAGCTCCTCGACGCCAACGTCGCCGCCGCCCGGCGCGGGCACTGGATCTTCCTGACCGCCAGCGCCCTCTTCTCCATCGGCTTCGGCATGGCCCTGGCCCTGGGGGTCTGGCTGTTCCAGCGGGGCGAGGCCAGCATCGGCACGGTCTTCATGTTCATGCAGTACGCCGGGATGATGTCCCTGCCGATCATGCTGATCGGCCAGCAGCTGCAGCAGTTCCAGGCGGCCTCGGCCAGCCTCAACCGGATCCGCGACCTGCGCGCCATCCAGGCGGAGCTGACCGACGGGCCGGGCGTCGGCTGGGAGGGTCGGCGCACCGACGCGCCCGCCGTCGGCTTCGAGGCGCTGACCTTCGCCTACCGGGCGGACACCCCGGTGATCCGCGGCCTCGACCTGCAGGTTCCGGCCGGCGAGGTGATGGGCCTGCTGGGCCGGACCGGCAGCGGCAAGACGACCCTGACCCGCCTGCTCTTCCGGCTCTATGACCCGCAGGGCGGGGCCGTGACCCTGGACGGGGTGGACATCCGCGGGGCCCGGCTGGCGGAGCTGCGCGGCCGGATCGGCCTGGTCACCCAGGAGGTCCAGCTCTTCGACGCCAGCATTCGCGACAACGCCACCCTGTTCGATCCCGCCATCCCCGACGCCCGCATCACCGAGGTCCTGGAAGACCTGGGCCTGGGCGACTGGCTGTCGCGCCAGTCTTCGGGCCTGGCCACAGTGCTTCGGGCCGGCGGGGGGCTGTCGGCGGGCGAGGCCCAGCTCCTGGCCTTCGCCCGGGTCTTCCTCAAGGACCCGGGGCTCGTGGTGCTGGACGAGGCGTCCTCGCGCCTCGACCCGGCCACCGACCAGCTGATCGAGCGGGCCCTTGACCGCCTCCTCGGCGCGGACGGGACCGGGCGGCGGCGGACCGCCATCATCATCGCCCACAAGCTCTCGACCGTTCAGAGGGCCGACCGGATCGCCATCCTCGACCAGGGCCGCCTGATGGAGACCGGGCGGCGGGCCGAGCTCGAGGCCGACCCGGAGTCGGCCTACGCCCGCCTGCTGCGCACCGGCCTTGAGGAGGTCATGGCGTGAGCGAGATCGAACGCCCCTCCGCGAACCCCGAGGCCGGCGAGATCCCGCCGCCCCTGCCGGCGCCGGACCAGACCGCCTTCCGCCAGGCCGTGCGGATCGCGGCGGCCCGGCCCTGGCTGTTCGGCGTCAGCATGGCGCTCTACGCCGCCTTCTACGCCCTGCCCCTCCTGTCCGGCCTCGTCCAGCGGGCGATCTTCGACAACCTGTCGGGCCACGCCCAGGCCGGGTTCAACGTCTGGACCCTGGTGGGGTTCTGGTTCGCCGCCCAGCTGTCGCCCCTGTTCGTCTCCTACTTCACGCCCTGGGCCTTCGTGACCTTCACCTCGGCGTCGCGGCTGATGATCCGCTCGAACATGATGGGCTGGATCATGTTCGCGAAGGGCCCGCGGGTCTCTCCCGGCACCTCGGGCGAGGCGCTCAGCCGCTTCCGCGACGACGTCGCCGAGGTCATCGCCTTCATGGAGGGCTGGGCCGAGACCTTCGGCCAGGCGGTGTTCGCGGTGCTGGCCCTGATCATCATGTGGCGGATCAACACCCCCGTGACCCTGGCCATCATCGCCCCGATGATCCTGATGGTCTTCATCACCCAGAAGATCACCGCCGGCATCCACCGGTACTCCCGGGTGGCCAGGGAGGCGGAGGCGCGCGTCACCTCCTTCGTGGGCGAGGCCTTCACAGCCGTCCAGGCCGTGCGGGTGGCCGGCGCCGAGGACCGGGTCCTGGGCCGGCTGTCGGACCTCAACGAGACCCGCAGGACGACGGCCGTCCGTCACCGCATCTACGTCACCCTCCTGGACACCTTCGGGGCGGGAACCTCCAGCCTGGCCCTCGGCCTGATCCTGCTGCTGGCGGCGGGCGCCATGAAGGCGGGCGAGTTCTCGGTGGGCGACTTCACCCTCTTCGCCGCCTATGTCGGCGCCGCGACCTCGGCGCCCCGCTGGCTGGGCCGGCTGCTGGCGCGCAAGCGCACCGCCGATGTCGCCCTGATGCGCATCGAGACCCTTCTGGGCGACGCCCCGCGCGAGCGGATCACCGAGGCCCGGCCCCAGGGCCCGGAGCCCACCGGTCGCCACGAGCCCCTGCGCACCCTGGAGGTCCGCGGCCTGACCTGTCGCCATGGCGGGACCGGCAACGGGGTGGAGGACGTCAGCTTCACCCTGGAGAGGGGCACTGTGACCATCGTCACGGGACGGGTGGGGGCAGGCAAGACCACCTTGCTCCGCGGCCTCCTGGGCCTGCTTCCCGCCCAGGCCGGAGAGGTGTTCTGGAACGGCGAGCGCGTCGAGGACCCCGCCACCTTCCTGACCCCGCCACGCTGCGCCTACACGGGCCAGACCCCGCGCCTGTTCACCGAGACCCTGCGCGACAACATCGCCATGGGCCTGGACCTGACGCCGGCGGACCTGGACCGCGCGGTCCACCTGGCGGTGATGGAGGAGGACGTGGCGCGCCTCGCCGAGGGCCTGGACACCCGGGTCGGCACCCGGGGCGTGACCCTCTCGGGTGGCCAGGTCCAGCGCTCGGCCGCAGCCCGCATGTTCGCCCGCCGGCCGGACCTCCTGGTCTTCGACGACGCCTCCAGCGCCCTGGACGTGCGCACCGAGCACGCCTTCTGGACCCGCCTGTTCGAGCAGGAGGACGACCGACCCACCTGCCTCGCCGTCTCGCACCGGCTGGAGGCCTATCGCCGGGCGGACCAGATCCTGGTGATCGAGGGCGGGCGGATCGCGGCGCGGGGCGACCTTCGCACCCTCCTGAAGGACAGCCCCCTGTTCCACGAGATCTGGACCGAGACCCTCAAGGCCCACGCCCACGGCGAGGAGGCCGTTGCGCTCCCAACCTGAGGCGGACGCCTGCGCCCTTGCCCTGCCGGTCCCGGCGCCGCAAAGTTTCCATACGTATCGTTCAAAACCCCGGAGAGCCTCCCGTGAAGACCCGCATTACTGAACTGTTCGGCATCGAGCACCCCATCGTCCAGGGGGGCATGCACTTCGTGGGCCTGGCGGAAATGGCCGCCGCCGTCTCCAACGCCGGGGGCCTGGGCATCATCACCGGCCTGACCCAGCGCACGCCGGACGACCTGGCCAAGGAAATCCGCCGCTGCCGGGAAATGACCGACAAGCCCTTCGGCGTGAACCTGACCTTCCTGCCCTCGATCAACCCGCCGGACTATCCGGGCTACATCCGGGCGATCATCGACAACGGCGTGAAGATCGTCGAGACCGCCGGCAACAACCCCCAGAAGTACATGGCCGACCTGAAGGCGGCGGGGGTCAAGGTGATCCACAAGTGCACCTCGGTCCGCCACTCCCTGAAGGCCGAGGCCGTGGGCTGCGACGCCATCAGCGTCGACGGCTTCGAGTGCGGCGGCCATCCCGGCGAGGATGACGTGCCCAACTTCATCCTCCTGCCCCGGGCGGCCGAGGAGCTGAAGATCCCCTTCGTCGCCTCCGGCGGCGTAGCCAACGGCAAGCAGCTGGCGGCGGCCCTGGCCCTCGGCGCCGAGGGCATCAACATGGGCACCCGCTTCATCGCCACGAAGGAGGCCCCGGTCCACGACAACGTCAAGCAGGCCATCGTGGACGCCTCCGAGCTGGACACCCGCCTGGTCATGCGCCCCCTGCGCAACACCGAGCGCGTGCTGAACAACGCCGCCGTCCAGCGCCTTCTGGAAAAGGAAAAGGCCCTGGGCCCGAACCTGAAGTTCGAGGACATCATCCATGAGGTGGGCGGGGTCTATCCGCGCATCATGCAGGATGGCGAGATGGACGCCGGCGCCTGGTCCTGCGGCATGGTGGTGGGCCTGATCCACGACGTCCCCACCTGCAAGGAGCTGATCGAGGGCATCGTCGCCGAGGCCGAGGAGATCATCCGCGGCCGCCTCGCGCGCTTCGCCTGACCTGACCAGAGCACACCGGAACCCAGGAGCCCCCGCCATGACCCAGGACCTGACCCGCGCCTCCGCCGCCGAGCTTTCGGGCCTCTACGCCGCCCGAAAGGCCTCGCCCGTCGAGGTCCTGGAAGCGGTCCTGGACAAGGCGGCCCGGCTCAATCCGGTGCTCAACGCCCTGCCCCTGATCGACGCCGACGGCGCCCGGGCCCAGGCCAGGGCGTCCGAGGCCCGCTGGGCCAAGGGCGAGCCCCTGTCGCCCCTCGACGGGGTCCCGGTCTCGATCAAGGAGCTGATCAAGGTGAAGGGCTGGCCCCTCACCATGGCCAGCCAGCTGACCGACAAGACCCCGCAGACGGAGGACGCCACCACCGTCTCCCGCCTGCGGGAAGCCGGGACCGTGATCTTCGCCTCCAACTCCAGCCCCGAATACGGGTTCAAGGGGGTGACGGACTCGCCGCTGAACGGGATCACCCGCAACCCCTGGAACACCGAGCGGACGCCGGGCGGCTCCTCCGGCGGCGCGGGGGCTGCGGTGGCGGCGGGGATCGGGCCCCTGTCCATCGGCACGGACGGCGGCGGCTCGGTGCGGATCCCGGCGGCCTGCACGGGCCTGGTGGGGCTGAAGGCCACCTACGGCCGCATCCCGGCCTGGCCGGCCTCCATGCACGGGGACCTGGCCAACACCGGCCCCATGACCCGCACAACCCGGGACGCGGCCCTGATGCTCAACGTGCTGAAGGGCGCGGACGTTCGCGACCCCCTCGCCCTGCCGCCCACCGACGTCGACTTCGTCGCCGGCCTGGACCGCAGCCTGAAGGGGCTGAAGGTCGGCCTGGTCCTGAAGTTCGGCGACTTCTTCCTCGATCCCGAGGTCGAAGCCGCGGTCCTGAAGGCCGCCGACCGGTTCCGCGCCCTGGGCTGCGAAGTGGTTCCCATCACTTCGCCCACGGAGAACGGCGAGACCGGCCGGGTCTTCGTCGCCCACTGGTTCGCCGCCCTGCAGCGCCTGCTGCAGCTCTACCCCGAGGCGCGCCATGGCGAGTTCGACCCGGCCCTCTACGAGCAGGCCAAGATCGGCGCCAAGCTGGACGTGAAGACCATCATCGATTCCCAGGTCCGCCGCCGCGAGATGGCCCACGCCTGGAACCAGGTCTTCGCCGAGTACGACCTCGTCCTGTCGCCCACCATGTCGACCCTGCCCCCGCAGGTGGGACGAAACGTCCCCGACGGGCCGGACGGACGGCCCAACCCCTACTGGACCAATACCGCCATCTTCAACCTGACGCGCCATCCGGCGGTGTCGGTTCCCTGCGGGATCTCCAGCATCGGCGCCCCCTTCGGCCTGCAGATCGCCGCCGCCCATTCCCGCGACGACCTGGTCCTGGCCGCCGCCGAGGCCTTCGAGCGCCAGGACCCCCTGGCCTTCCCGCACCTGTAAGGAGACGCCCATGGCCGTCTACAACGCCAGGGCCGCCCTGCCGGGCGGCGGCCCGGCCGCCTGGGGCGAACCGGTCCGCATCGCCTATGACCGCCGCGACATCCTGCTCTACGCCGTCGGCATCAACAGCCGGGACCTGAGGTTCATCTTCGAAGGTCACAAGGACTTCGCCGTCTTCCCGACCTTCCCCATCCGCTGGGGCGGCGCCGGGGCGGTGGTGGACCGCGCCGCCATCCCGCCCTCGCCCGGCCCCCTGACCATCGACGCCGAGCGCTATCTCGAGGTGGTGCGCCCCCTGCCCCTGGGCGGGGAGGTGAGCGTGGTCTCGCGCCTGATCGGCGTACACCCGCGCGGCAAGGGCGCCGGCTTCGTCGAGTACGAGAGCGAGGTGCGCAACGCCGAGGGCCAGGTCTGCGTGAAGATGGTCTCGGGCTCCTTCCGCCGGGGTGTCGAGCGGCTGGGCGACATCGAGCCCTTCGAGGGCGCCGGGACGACCTTCTCCGCCCCCGTGACGGTCCCCGACCGGGCGCCGGACGTCGAGACCGGGGCGCACATCCCCGAGAACCAGGCCGACATCTATCGCCTGTCCGGCGACTACAACCCCCTGCACATCGACCCTGAGGCGGCCAGGTTCGGCGGCTTCGACAAACCGATCCTGCACGGCCTGTGCACCTTCGGCCACTGCGCCCACCTGCTGCTCAGCACCCTCTGCGACGGCGACCCGGCCCGGTTCCGCAGGATCAAGGTCCGCTTCTCCTCGCCGGTCCTGCCGGGCGACGACCTGAAGGTCCTGGCCTGGCGCGACGGCCCCGGCCGGGTGATTTTCGAGGCCCGCGTCGGGGACCGCACCGTCGTCTCCCACGCCTGGTTCGAGTACGCCTGAAGGCGGAGACCGGGGGGCCTCGACGTCCGAAGGAGGGCGGGTTTGGTCAGAGTCGTCTGCGAATGGGACCTTGCCGGGATTGAGGCCTGGAAGGAGCGTGCGGACGTATTTGTCATTGTCGACGTCCTTTCGTTCTCCACTTCCGTATCGGTGGCTCTGGATCGCGGGGCGACCGTTATTCCCTTTCCTTACGGCGACGCGGCGGCGGCGGAACGGGCTGCGGCCAGTCTCGGAGCCGTCGCCGCGTCGAAGGACAGAACCCGCAGCCCAAGCCTCTCGCCTTCGAGCCTGAGAGATCTTCCCGCGAACACCCGGCTCCTCCTGCCCTCGCCCAACGGATCCAGGCTGTCCCTGGCGACAGGATCGACGCCGACCTTCTGCGCCAGCTTGCGCAATGCCCAGGCGACAGCCGCGGCGGCGCGCCGGACAGCAGGCGCCGAGGGTGTGATCGCCGTCATTCCCGCCGGAGAAAGATGGGACGATGGGAGCCTTCGCCCCGCTCTGGAAGACTGGCTTGGCGCCGGCGCCGTGATTGCTGCGCTCGGTGGAATCCCAAACGCCGAGGCGGACCTTGCCGCTTCCGCGTTCGCACGGGCGGACAAGCGGCTCGGGGACATGATCCGGACGAGCCGGTCTGGACTTGAGCTGTCCGAACGCGGCTTCGCGGCGGACCTGGACATCGCCCTGGAAATCGACTCGAGCCGGACCGCCCCCCGACTGGTGGACGGCCAGTATTCCAACGACGCCCGTCCATCGGATCTGGCCGTGAAGGCGCCCTGACGCAGGGTCAGGTTTGACAGGAGGGGCCCGCCTCCCGGATGGTGGCGGAAAGCGCCGCGCCGCAGGGCCCGGTGACCGTCCGGAGAGGAAACCCATGTCCGCCAGCCGCTATCCGCTGATGTTCTCGCCCCTCGACCTCGGCTTCACCAAGCTGAAGAACCGGGTGCTCATGGGCTCCATGCACACCGGCCTGGAGGAGGCCTCCGGCGGGCTGTCGCGCATGGCCGCCTACTTCGCCGAACGCGCCCGGGGCGGGGTCGGCATGATCATCACCGGCGGCATCTCGCCGAACGCCGGCGCGGGTCCCGGCGCCCGCCTGTCCACGCCCGAGGAAGCCGAGGCCCACCGGGAGGTCACCGAGGCCGTTCACGCCGCCGACCCGGACGTGAAGATCTGCCTGCAGATCCTGCACAGCGGCCCCCTGGCCCGGACCCCGGAGGCCGTCGCCGCCTCGGCGGTGCGCTCGCGGATCGGCGCCTTCACGCCCAACGAGCTGGACGCCGACGGCATCGAGCAGCAGCTCTCCGACTTCGCCCGCTGCGCCGCCCTGGCCCGCGAGGCCGGCTATGACGGCGTCGAGATCATCGGCTCGGCCGGCTACCTGCTCTCGACCTTCCTGGTGGAGAAGACCAACCGCCGGACCGACGAATGGGGCGGGCCCTTCGAGAACCGCATGCGCTTCCCCGTGGAAGTGGTGCGCCGGGTGCGCGAGGCCGTAGGCCCCGACTTCATCGTCATCTTCCGCATCGCCGCCATGGACATGCTGGAGGGCGGCATGTCCTGGGACGAGGTCGTGACCCTGGCCAAAGCCATCGAGGCCGCAGGCGCGACCATCATCTCGACCCACTTCTGCTGGCACGAGGCGCCGGTCCCGACCATCGCCACCATGGTGCCCCGCGCCGCCTTCACCAGCGTCACCGGCCGCCTGCGCAAGGTGGTGAACGTGCCGGTCATCACCTCGAACCGGATCAACATGCCCTCGGTCGTCGAGGAGGTCCTGGCCCGGGGCGACGGCGACCTGGTCTCCATGGCCCGGCCCATGCTGGCCGACCCGGACCTGGTGAAGAAGGCCGCCGAGGGCCGCGAGGACGAGATCAACACCTGCATCGCCTGCAACCAGGCCTGCCTGGACCACACCTTCACCGGCCGGATGACCAGCTGCCTGGTCAATCCCCGGGCCTGCTACGAGACCGAGCTGGTCTATGAAAAGACCACCGCGCCCAAGTCCGTCGCCGTGGTGGGAGCGGGCCCGGCCGGCCTGGCCTACGCCACCGTGGCGGCCGAGCGGGGCCACCGGGTCACACTGTTCGAGGCCTCCGCCGAGATCGGCGGCCAGTTCAACCTGGCGAAGAAGGTCCCGGGCAAGGAGGAGTTCTCCGAGACCCTCCGCTACTACGCCCGGAGGATCGAGGTGCTGAAGATCGACCTGAGGCTGAACACCCGGGCCGACGCCCGCAGCCTGGTCAACGGCGGCTTCGACGAGATCGTCATCGCCACCGGCATCACCCCGCGCACCCCCGACATCCCGGGCATCGACCACCCCATGGTCGCCAGCTACGTCGACGTCATCAACGGCAAGGCGAAGGTCGGCAAGAAGGTCGCCCTGATCGGCGCCGGCGGCATCGGCTTCGACGTGGCCGAGCTGGTCAGCCACGCCGGGGTCTCGGCCTCCATGGACGTGGACGTCTTCGCCGCCGAGTGGGGCATCGACTTCAAGAACCATCCCCGGGGCGGCGTCACCGGCGTTGTCCCCCACGTCGAGAAGGCCGACCGGACCGTCACCCTCCTGCAGCGCAAGGCCGAGTCCCTGGGCCGGTCCCTGGGCAAGACCACGGGCTGGACGCACAAGGCCACCCTGCAGAAGCGCGGCGTGCAGATGATCGGCGGCGTGACCTACGAGAAGATCGACGATGCGGGGCTTCACGTCCTGATCGGGACCGAGCCTCGCCTCATCGAGGCCGACACCATCATTGTCTGCGCGGGGCAAGACCCCCTGCGGGCCCTGCACGACGAGCTGGCCGCCCTGGGCGTCGCCTCCACCCTGGTGGGGGGCTCGGACGTGGCGGCCGAGCTGGACGCCAAGCGGGCCATCAACCAGGCCAGCCGGCTGGCCGCCGCCATCTGATTTCAACAGGCGGTCAGCTCCGGAACGCCGCCAAAGCATTGTCTTGACGGCATTCCGGGGCTGGGTTTGACTTCCCTGTCCGCCGACCGACGGCGCGGCTGCGAAGGGTCGCAGACTGCGCCGGGGATCGCGTGACAGGGGGAAATGGCATGACCGTGGAAACCGCCGCCGGAGGCGCGCCCGGACCCAGGATCGAGACGACCAAGCCATCCCTGTGGACCAAGATCTCCTATGGCTTCGGGGCGGTGGCCTTCGGGGTCAAGGACAACGGCTTCAGCTACTTCCTGCTGATCTTCTACAGCCAGGTCATCGGCCTGGACGCCCGGCTGGTCGGCCTCGCCCTGACCATCTCCCTCATTGTCGACGCCTTTTTCGATCCCATCCTCGGATACTGGTCGGACAACCTGCGTTCGAAGTGGGGCCGGCGACATCCCTTCATGTACGCCGCCGCCATCCCCATCGCGGCGACCTACTTCCTGCTCTGGAGCCCGCCCCAGGGCTGGGAGGACTTCCACCTCTTCCTCTACCTGCTGGTCCTGTCGATCGTCGTCCGCATGATGATCTCGATCTACGAGATCCCGAGCACGGCCCTGGCCCCGGAGCTGACGGACGACTACGACGAGCGCAGCTCCCTGCAGGCCTATCGTTCCTATTTCGGCTGGACGGGTGGGAACGCCATGTCGGTGTTCAACTTCATCGTCCTGTTCCCGCTGTTCGCGACGGCGGCCATCCCGAACGGCCAGTTCAATCCCGAGGCCTACCGGACCTACGGCTTGATCGCCTCGGGCCTCCTCCTGGTCTCGGTCCTGGCGTCCTCGATCGGCACCCACAGCCGCATCATGCATCTCAAGCCGGCCCCGCCGAAGCGCGTCCTGGGCCCGGCGACCATCTTCAGGGAGATCTTCGAGACCCTCTCGAACCGGTCGTTCCTGGCCCTCTTCATCTCGGCCATCTTCGGCTCGATCGCCGGGGGCCTTTCGGCGGCCCTGGCCTTCTACTTCTATACCTACTTCTGGAACTTCAGCACCGCTCAGTCGGGCCTGATCACCAGCGGCGTTTTCGTCTCGGCGATCATCGGGGCGGTCCTGGCCCCCATTGTCAGCCGGACCATCGGCAAGAAGAAGGGGGCGATCATCATTGGCCTGATCGCCTTCCTGGGCTCGCCCATGCCTGTCGTCCTGCGCCTCATGGGCGTGCTGCCGGACAATTCGAGCCCCGTCGTCTTCTGGTTCGTCTTCTTCACCACCATGATCGACGTGGGCCTGATCATCTGTTTCCAGATCCTGTCAGGCTCGATGATGGCCGACCTGGTCGAGCAGGCCGAGATCAAGACAGGGCGACGGTCAGAGGGCATTTTCTTCGCCGCCTCCGCCTTCATCCGGAAAGTTGTGGGCGGCCTCGGCCTGACGGCGGCGACCTTCGTCCTGACCCTTGCCGGGTTGAAGGCCGGGGCCGACCCCAGCCAGGTCTCCCACGAGACCGTCATGCGTCTGGGCATGTTCTATGTGCCCGCCATCCTGTCGCTCTGGATGATCATGCTGGCCATCATGTCGACCTACACCATCACCCGGGACGGCCATGAGGCGAACCTGCGGATCCTGGCCGAGATGAAGGGCAAGGAAGGCGACGGCGGCGACGACTGAGCCGCCGCCGGTCACACCCTCAGGCCGCCAGTCCCTGCAGGGCCGCCGCCTCGGCGCGGACGGCCTGCGGGCCGCCCAGGACCTGGCGGTTGTAGCCGATCCGCTTGAACCAGTAGTGCAGGCCGACGAGGTCGGTGAAGCCCATGCCGCCGTGCACCTCGGTGGAGGTGCGGGCCACGAAGGTCCCCACTTCCGACAGATGCGCCTTGGCGTGGCAGGCCATGACCGGGGCCTCCTCCGGCAGGTGGTCGAGGGCGTGGCCGGCGTACCAGACCAGGGACCGGCAGGGCTCCAGCGAGGCCGCCATCTCGGCGCACATGTGCTTGACCGCCTGGAAGGTGGCGATGGCCCGGCCGAACTGGACCCGGCCCTTGGCGTAGGCCACGGCCTGGTCGAGCATGTCCTGGGCCGCGCCCAGGGTGTCGGCGGCCAGCATGACCCGGCCTGCGTCGATCATGGCGCGCACGGCGGCGGGGCCGTCGCCGGCCTTCAGGGGCTCGGCCGCGACGCCGTCGAAGACCAGCTCCCCGGTGGGCCGGGTGGCGTCGATGGTTCGGAAGTCCGTGCGGGTGAGACCGGGGGCGTCCGCCGCGACCAGGTGCAGGCCGCGCGCCCGGTCGGCGACGACGAAGAGGTCGGCCTCGTAGTCCACGACGAACTGGGCGCGGCCGTGCAGGCGCCCGTCGCGGGCCTCGACCCCGGCGCCGTCCCGGGCGCCGGTGACCTCGGAAAGGGCCACCCCCGCCACCGTCGCGCCGGAAGCGAGTTTGGGCAGCCAGGCCGCCTGCTGGCCGGCGTCGCCCGCCTTCAGGAGGGCCAGGGGGGCCATGACCGCCGTGCCGGCGAAGGGCGCCGGGGCGACGAACCGGCCCAGCTGCTCGGCGGCCAGGGCGGCGTCCAGCAGGGACAGCCCGACCCCGCCGTGGACCTCGGGGATGATGAGGCCGGTGACGCCCAGCTCGGCCAGGCCCCGCAGCACGTCCGGGGCGCGGCGGTCCTTGCCGGCGGCGAAGGCGCGGGTGCGCTCCAGCCCGCCGGTCCCGGACAGGAACCGGGCCAGGGCGTCCTGCAGCATGACCTGTTCGTCAGAGAGTCCGAATTCCATGGCGCGTCTCTCCTCAGGCCTTGGCCAGCTTGGGCTCGCGGGGCATGTCCAGCCCGCGCTCGGCGATGATGTTCTTCTGGATCTGCGAGGTGCCCCCGCCGATGATCAGGCCGAGGAAGTACATGTAGTCCCTCTGCCAGGAGCCGCCGCCACGCAGGCGGGGCGTGTCGCCATAGAGCAGGCCCAGCTCGCCCATGACGTCGATGGCGAAGCCCTCCAGCTCGTGGCGCAGCTCAGTGCCCTGCAGCTTGACCACCATGCCGGCCAGGGGCGCGCTCTGGCGGTTCACCGCCGCCGAGAGCAGGCGCAGGTCGTTGCAGCGCAGGGCCTGGACCCGGCCCTGGATCGCCATCAGCCGGTCCCGGTAGATAGGGTTGTCGATGACCCGGCTTCCGTCGAGGGTCTCGGCCTTCATCAGGTCGATCAGGGCGTTCAGCCGGCTCTGCATGACATTGGGGTCGGCGAGGGAGCCGCGCTCATGGCGCAGGATGGCGTTGGCGACCTTCCAGCCCTCGCCCCGCCGTCCGACGATCTGGTGGGCCGGGACGCGGACGTCGGTGAAGAAGACCTCGTTGAAGTTGGCGGCGCCGGTCATGTCCACCAGGGGGCGGATCTCGATGCCCGGGGTCTTCATGTCGAACAGCAGGAAGCTGATGCCCTCGTGCTTGGGGGCGTCTGGCTCGGTGCGCACGAGACAGAAAATCCAGTGCGCGAGGTGGGCGGTGGAGGTCCAGATCTTCTGGCCGTTGATCACCCACTCATCGCCCTCGAGCACGCCCTTGGTGGCCAGGGCGGCGAGGTCGGAGCCGGCGTTGGGTTCGGAATAGCCCTGGCACCACAGCATCTCGCCGCGCAGGGTCGGGGCGATGAACTGGCGCTTCTGTTCTTCCGACCCCACCTCGAGCAGGGTCGGGACCAGCATGGAGATGCCCTGGCCGCCTAGGCCCGGCGACAGCTGGGCGCGGGCGAACTCCTCGGCGATGATCCGGGACTTCAGGATGTCCGGCTCACCGCCGTAGCCGCCATACTCGCGCGGGATGGTGCGGGCGGCGTAGCCGTTCTCGATGAGCAGCTTCTGCCAGGTCAGGCCGTTGCCGCCATGGCCCGGAGCCTGGCTGCGGTTGGCTTCGAGGAAGCCGCGCACTTCGGCGCGGAAGGCCTCGTATTCGGCGCTGTAGGACAGGTCCATGGGTCTCCTCCCGTCGCGGTCCGGCCTTGAGCCTCTAACCTTGAGCCTCCGTCCCGCCGGGTCCAGTCTCCCAACAGGGCGGACGGCAGGCAAGCCGCAGCCGCCAAAGCGATTAGGGGAGGCCCGCCTCATGGACAAGCCATCCGCGACGGAAGCCGCGCCGGAACCCATCCTGGACCCGGACCGCCGGATCCTCGACCCGCACCACCATCTCTGGCCGGCGGGAGCGGGACCGGCCTACCTGCTGGAGGACCTGAGGGGCGATACGGGCGACGGCCACCGGGTCGAGGCCACCATCTTCGTCGAGTGCATGACGGGCTACCTCACGGAAGGGCCCGAGGCCCTGCGCCGCTCCGGCGAGAGCGCCTATGTCGCCCGGATCGCCCGGGCCTCGCAGGACGGGAGGGGGGCGCGGATCGCCGCCATCGTCGGCTCGGCCGACCTCCTGGCGCCCGACGATCTCGACGCCCTGCTGGACGCCCACATCGAGGCCGGCGAGGGCCTCTTCCGGGGGATCCGCCACGCCGCGGCCTGGGACGCCTCGAACGCCATCCGCCCCTCGCATCACCACCCGCCGCCGCACCTCTACCTCAATGAAACCTTCCGGCGGGGCTTTGCGAAGCTGGCGGCCCGGGGCCTGACCTTCGACGCCTGGCTCTTCCATCCCCAGATCCCCGAGCTGACGGACCTGGCCCGGGCCTTCCCCGAGGCCAGCATCATCCTCGACCACCTGGGCGGGCCCCTGGGCATCGGCCCCTACGCCGGCAAGCGCGGCGAGTACTTCCCGACATGGCGGGCGGACATGGCCGGCCTGGTGACCTGCCCGAACGTGACGGTCAAGCTGGGCGGCATGGCCATGCCCATCAACGGCTGGGACTGGCACAAGACCGGCGCCCCGGACTCCGCCGCCTTCGCCGCCGCCCAGGGCGACTGGTACAGGGCCGCCATCGATCTCTTCGGCCCGGCCCGCTGCATGTTCGAGAGCAACTTCCCCGTCGACCGGGCGAGCCTGTCCTACCGCACCCTCTGGAACGGCCTCAAGCGCATCGCCGCGCCCTACTCCGAAGCCGAGAAGGACCTGATGTTCTCCGGGACCGCGGCGCGGGTCTACGGGATCGAGCTGTAGCCGCCGCCGCTGACCCCCTCAGTCAGCTTCGCTGACAGCTCCCCCTTGGGGGAGCAATGCGCGCTTCAATTCCTCCCCCAAGGGGGAGGTGGACCGGGGCGCAGCCCCGGGACGGAGGGGGTCTGCGGCGAGGGGTATTGACCCCCTCAACCGGCTTCGCCGGGAGCTCCCCCTTGGGGGAGCAATTCCGGGGGCGCGTCAGCCTTCCGCCCCCAGGACCCCGGCCTGGGAGAAGGCCGTCACCTGGGCCGCGTCCAGGCCCAGCCACTCGGACAGGACCTCGGCGTTGTGCTCGCCCCGGTGGGGGGCGACGCCGCGCACGCCGCTTCTCGCCGCCGAGAACCGGTAGGGCGACTGGGGGATGGGACGGGTCCCGCCCTCGCGGTCGTCGATGTCCACGATCGAACCCCGGTGGGCCAGGGTCGGCTGCTCGCGAAGGCGGGCGCCGTCGCGCACCTCGCCCCAGGCGATGTTCATGGCGGCCATGGCGGCGGTGACCTTCTCCCAGTCGGTCAGGCCCATCATGAGCTCACCCACCGCCGCACGGCGCAGGGCGATCTTGCGGTCGAGGTCGGACACGCCCTCGCCGGGATCCTTTAGGCCCAGCTTGGTCGTCAGTTGGCGGAAGAGGTAGCGGAAGTCCGCCGAGACCAGGATGGGGCCGGCGCCCGTCTCCCAGATGTCGGGGGGCAGGTCCATGGTGTCCTCGGAGTCCTCGGCCTCATAGTGAAACTGGTCGTCGGTCACGAGGGTGGCGTCGACCATGGCGATGTCGATGTGCTGGCCGCGGCCGGTCCGTTCGCGCTGGATCACCGCTGACAGGAGGCCGATCAGGCCGTGCAGGGAGGCGTTGGTGTCGGCCACCGACAGGGGCAGGTCGGTCCGGCGGACGCCGTTGCGGCGGGCCTGGCGGGCGATCAGCCCCATCTCGGCGTGGACGATGGGGGCGTAGGCGGGACGGCGCGACTCCGGCCCGCCGGCGCCGAAGCCCGAGATGGACAGCATGATGAGGCGGGGATTGGCCTCGGACAGGACATCGTAGCCCAGGCCCAGCCGGCCCATGACGTCGGGCCGGTAGTTCTCGATCAGGATGTCCGCCTGGCGGACAAGGTCCAGCACCAGCTCCCGGGCGCCCGGCGCGCGCAGGTCGATGCAGATGTTCCGCTTGCCCGCATTCTGCTGGTGGAAGAAGCCCGGCACGCCGCCCTTCACCCGGCCCCAGTTGCGGGTCACGTCGCCCTCGGGGGGCTCGACCTTGACCACGTCGGCGCCCAGGTCCGACAGCAGCCGCCCGGCGAAGGGCCCGGCCAGGACACGGGAGAAGTCCAGCACCCTCAGTCCCGACAGCGGATAGTCTGCGGACGCCTCGGCCATGTCGTCTCTCCTTCCGGTCTTGGTCGACCACGCACGCTAGAGGCGGCCCTGCAACGGGACAAGGGCGGCGGCGGTTGACGCCCTGCCCGCGGGCTGACCCAATGGACCCCGGGAAGGGTTCTGGGGGAAAACATGGCTTCTGCAGCGTCGCCGGCGACGGACGGGCGGCTCGATCGCTCGACGCGGTTCTTCTACGGCCTGGGCTCCGTCGCCTTCGGGGTGAAGGACAACGGCTTCAGCTACATGCTGATGCTCTTCTACAACCAGGTCCTGGGAGTGCCCGCCAGCCTGGTGGCGGTCGCCCTGCTGACCGCCCTGGTCTTTGACGCCGTGATCGATCCACTGATCGGGCATGTCTCGGACAACCTGCGCTCGGCCTGGGGCCGCCGGCATCCCTTCATGTACGCCGCCGCCCTGCCGGTGGCCGTCTCCTACGCCGCCCTGTGGAACCCGCCGGACCTGTCGCCCCAGGGGCTGTTTGTCTACCTGACCGTCCTGGCCGTGGTGATCCGCGCCTTCATCGCCTTCTACGAGGTGCCCTCCTCGGCCCTCGCGGCCGAGTTCACCTCAGGCTACGACGACCGGTCAGTCCTGCTCAGCTACCGCTTTTTCTTCGCCTGGATCGGCGGCCTGTCCATCCAGGCCCTGGCCTTCGGCGTCCTCCTGAAGCCGGACGCCACACACGCCGTCGGCCAGCTCAATCCCGAGGGTTACGCCCGATACGGCCTGATCGCCTCGGGGATCATGCTGGTCGCCATCGTCGTCTCGGCGGCGGGAACCCACCGGCACATCCCCACCCTGCGGGCGCCCCCGGAGAAGCGGCGGAAGTCGCTGGGCCAGACCCTTGCGGAGGTGCGCGAGACCCTGAACAACCGCTCCTTCCTGTTCCTCCTGGCCTCGAGCATCGCCACCGCCCTGGCCGGCGGCCTGGTCGCGTCCATGAATGGCTATTTCAACACCTTCTTCTGGGGCTTCAGCGCCGCCCAGATCTCGGTGATCACCCTGGGAGTCTTCGTCTCGGCCTTCGTCGCCCTGCCGTCCGCCCCCCTTCTTTCGCGGCGCTTTGGCAAGAAGCACACCGCCATGCTGCTGGCGGTCCTGTCCCTGCTGATCGGGATCGGCCCGGTCCTGTTGCGCCTTGCGGGCCTCTTCCCGCCCAATGGCGACCCGGCGGTCTTCGGCATCCTGTTCACCACCTCCATCGTGGGGGTGACCTGCGGGATCATCGCCTCGACCATGGGCTCCTCCATGATCGCCGACGTGGTGGAAGAGGCCGAACTCAAGACCGGGCGCCGGTCTGAGGGCCTGTTCTTCGCCGCCTCCGCCTTCGTGGGCAAGTCCGTGTCCGGCTTTGGCATCCTGGCCGCCGCCCTGCTGATCGACGCCATCGGCCTGAAGCCGGGGGTGGCCCCCGCCGACATGCCGGCCGAGGTCATCCAGCGGATGGGCGCCGTCTACGCCCCGGTGATCATCATGCTGTACCTGGTCGGCTTCGCCCTGCTTTCCGGCTACCGGATCAGCCGGGAATCCCATGCCGCCACCCTGCGCGCCCTGGCCGCAGACGCCGAGGAGGCCGCCCACCCCTTTCCCGTGAAGGAAGATGGCCGGTGACCCGGCGTCACCCCTCAAAAACGGTTGGCGAATGAGGGTCGGCTGCCATACTGATCGCTCAGATTAGCGCTGCAGGCCGCGGCGACGGATGCGATGACAGGCCAGACAGAGAGGACATCAAGCATGAACACGATCACCCCGGCCAAGGCCGCTTTCGGCTTCGATCCCAAGGACGACCTGAACGACCTGCGGATGAGCGAGAAGGCGACGCCGCTCTACGAGCACGTCAAGCGCTTCGTCCACGAGACCGTCGCCCCCATGTCGGAGAAGTTCCACAAGCTGGGCGAGGGCCGGGCTGACCGCTGGGGCTATGCCCCCGGCCAGCTGGAGCTGCTCGAGGAAGCCAAGAACCAGGCGAAGAAGGAAGGCCTCTGGAACTTCTTCCTGCCTGACGCCGAGACCGGCGAGGGACTGTCCAACCTCGACTACGCCTACATCGCCGTGGAGCTGGGCAAGGTCCCGCTCGCTTCGGAAGTGATGAACTGCTCGGCCCCGGACACGGGCAACATGGAAGTGCTGGAGCGTGTCGGCACGCCCGAGCAGAAGGAGCGCTGGCTGAAGCCCCTGCTGAACGGCGAGATCCGCTCGGCCTTCGCCATGACCGAGCCGGACCGGGCCTCCTCCGACGCCAAGAACGTCGGCATGAGCGCGGTGCTGGAGAACGGCGAGTGGGTGATCAACGGCGAGAAGTACTACATCTCCGGCGCCGGCGACCCGCGCTGCAAGATCATGATCACCATGGTCAAGACCAGCCCGGACGCGCCCCCCAGCCGCCAGCAGTCGCAGATCCTGGTGCCCATCGACACGGCCGGCGTGGAGATCCTCGGCCCGATGCACGTCTTTGGCGAGGATGACGCGCCGCACGGCCACATGCACATCCGCTTCACCAACGTGCGGGTGCCGGAATCCAACATGCTGCTGGGCGAGGGCCGCGGCTTCGAGATCAGCCAGCTGCGCCTCGGCCCGGGCCGGATCCACCACTGCATGCGCTCGATCGGCCAGGCCGAGCGGGCCCTGGACCTGATGGTCCGCCGGGGCCTGTCGCGCGAGGCCTTCGGCCGCAAGATCGCCTGGCTGGGCGGCAACGTCGAGATCATCTCCCGCGCCCGGATCGACATCGAGGCCATGCGCCTGATGGTCCTCAAGGCCGCCAAGGCCATGGACATCCTCGGTAACCGCGAAGCCCGCGTCTGGGTGCACATGGTCAAGGCCATGGTCCCCGAGCGGGTCTGCCAGATCATCGACCAGGCCATCCAGATGCACGGCGCCACCGGCGTCTCGCAGTGGACCCCCCTGTCCCGGATGTACACCGGCCAGCGCACCCTGCGCATCGCCGACGGCCCGGATGAGGTCCATCACCTGGTGGTCGGCCGCAATGAGATCCGCCAGTACGAGGGCGGCGGCGAAGACCAGACCTCGGGCGTCGTCTGGCGGAACTGAGGCCGGGCGCGGACGGCGGCCCCGGCCGCCGTCCGGCTTCCACAGGAGGTTCGGATGTCCGAAGGCGAGGCCGAGATCACTGAGGTGCGGGCCGCGCACCGCTTCGACGAGGCCCGGCTGGAGGCCTGGCTGGACGGGCGGCTTGAGGGCTTTCGCAGGCCGCTGACCGTCCGCCAGTTCGAGGGCGGGCACTCCAACCCCACCTTCCTGATCGCCTCGCCGGACCGCCGCTGGGTGGTGCGCAAGAAGCCGCCCGGCGACCTCCTGCCCTCGGCCCACCAGGTCGGGCGCGAGTACACCGTGCTCAAGGCCCTGGGCGGCTCCGGCGTGCCGGTGCCCACCGTACGCCTGCACTGCGAGGATGCGTCGGTCATCGGTTCCGAGTTCTTCGTCATGGACTGGGTCAAAGGCCGGATCTTCCTCGATCCTTCCCTGCCCGGCATGACCCCCGCCGAGCGCCGGGCGGTCTTCACCGACTACCTCAGGGTGCTGGCCAGGCTACACGCCGTCGACCCCGCCTCGGTCGGACTGTCCGACTACGGACGGCCGGGCAACTACTACGAGCGGCAGATCAGCCGCTGGGTGCGCCAGTACAAGGCCGCCCAGACCGACGACCATCCCGACATGGAGCGGCTGATGGAGTGGCTGCCGGCCCACATGCCGGCGGAGAGCGAGACCCGGATCGTCCACGGCGACTTCTCGATCCGCAACTGCATGCTGCACCCGACCGAGCCGAAGCTCGAGGCCGTGCTGGACTGGGAGCTGTCGACCCTGGGCGACCCCTATTCCGACGTCGCCTACACCACCCTCTTCATGATGGGCGAGACCACCCAGAAGACCCTCACAGACCTGGGGATCCCGTCCCAGGCCGAGATATTCGAGATCTACGCCGAGGCTTCGGGCCGGCCTGCCCTGAAGGACTGGAGCTTCCACCTGGCCTTCACCCTGTTCCGCATCGCGGCCATCAACCAGGGGGTCTACAAGCGCGGCCTGGACGGCAACGCCTCGTCGGACCGGTATGTCGAGGCCTATCCCTCGATCCAGCGCTACGCCGCCCGCGCCTGGTCCATCGCCAACGGGGGCCCTGCGGTTGTCTGACGGACTGCTTGAGCGTCGCAACCGGGCCTTCGGCGCGGGGGCGGCCCTCTTCTACGAGACGCCCCTGCACATCGTCCGGGGCGAAGGCGCCTGGCTCTTCGACGTCGACGGCCGGCGATATGTGGACATGTACAACAACGTGCCCTGCGTGGGGCACGGCAACCCCCGGGTGGCCGAGGCCATCGGCCGCCAGCAGGGGACCCTGAACGTCCACTCCCGCTACCTGCACGAGGACATCATCCGCCTGGCCGAACGGGTGGCCGGCCTGCACGGCGACTTCGCGCAGAGCGTGATCTTTTCCTGCTCGGGGACCGAGGCCAACGAGATCGCCCTGCGCATGGCCCGCATGGCCACGGGCCGTCGGGGCATCCTCTGCACGGACGCCACCTACCACGGCAATACCGAGCTCGTCGGGGCCATGAGCGGCCTGCCGGCGGGGTCCGAGCGGTCGCCGGGGTTCCGCAGCTTTCCCTTTCCCCAGACCTTCCGGACGCCGGAGCCCGGCCTGTCCGGCGCGGCCCTGACCGAGGCCTACCTGGTGGGTCTGGACAGGGCCATGGACGCCCTGGAGGCCTCCGGCGACGGGATCGCGGCCCTGATCGTCTGCTCCATCCTGGCCAATGAGGGCCTGCCCGACCTCCCGCCGGGCTTCATGGGCAGGGCCGCCGAACGGGTGCGGGCCCGCGGGGGGCTCATCATCGCCGACGAGGTTCAGTCCGGTTACGGCCGCACGGGCCAGTGGTGGGGCTATCAGGTGACCGGCTTCACACCGGACATCGTGGTGACGGGCAAGCCCATGGGCAACGGCGTGCCGTTGGCCGCGACCACCGCCTCCCGCGCCCTGGTCGAGACCTTCCGGTCCCGGACCCGCTATTTCAACACCTTCGCCTCCAGCCCCCTGCAGGCGGCGGCGGGTCACGCCGTGCTGGACGAGATCGAGTCCCGGGACCTGCTGGCCAACGCCGGACGGGTCGGGGCCTTCCTGAAGGCCGAGCTGAAGGCGCGGGTCGGCCGCTGGCCCGGCGTGGCCGACGCCCGGGGCTGCGGCCTCTTCCTGGGGGTGGAGATGGTCGGTCCCGACGGCGCCCCGGACCTCGCTGCAGCCCGGGCCGTATGCAATGGGCTCAAGGACCGGGGCTTCCTGACCTCGAACGCCGGGGCCTTCAACAACGTGGTCAAGATCCGGCCGCCCCTGGTCTTCAGCCAGGCCGACGCCGAGGCCTTCCTCCCCGCCTTTGACGCGACGCTGGACACCCTCCATGGAGCCGGCTGAGGCCGAACGGGTCTTCCTGCCCGCCGCCCGGGAGGCCGCCAAGGCCTTTCCGGTGGAAGACCCCCAGCTGTCACTGGTCACGGTCTCGGAGAACGTCACCTTCCGCCTGACGGACGGCAGGACTGGCGAGGACTGGGTCCTGCGCCTGCACCGGCCGGGCTACAATTCCGAGGCGGAGCTGGAGGCCGAGCGGGTCTGGACCTCGGCCCTGCGCGAGGCCGGACTGGCCGCCCCCGAGCCCTTGCATGCCCGGGACGGACGGGCCTTCACGCCGCAGGCCGTGGCCGGGACCGGAGAGGTGCGGCTGGTCGGGGTGACCCGCTGGATCGAAGGCGAGGTGCTGGACGATTTCCTGGAGTCGCCGGACCGGACCGGCGAGCGCCCCTTGTGGTTCCGCCGCCTCGGCGCCCTGGTCGCCCGAACCCACCTGCAGTCCGAGGCCTGGACCCCGCCGCCCGGCTTCGCACGGACGCGCCTGGACGCCGACGGCCTGATGGGTCCTGCGCCCCGGTGGGGCCCCTTCTGGGACCATGCGGCCCTCGGCCCCGAGGACCGTGACCTTGCCATCCAGGCGCGGGATGTCCTGCACGCGCGCCTGTCCGCCCTGCCCTTGGAACCGTCCGTCTTCGGTATGATCCACGCCGACCTGCACCCCGGGAACCTTCTGGTTCGGGACGGGGACCTCGCCATCATCGACTTCGACGACGCGGCCTTCGGCTGGCGGATGTACGACATCGCCGTGGCCCTCACGCACCAACAGGCTTCGCAGGATTTCGCTGCGGTCAGGGACGCCTTCCTGGCCGGATACCGGCAGGTGCGCGACCTGCCGGAGACCGAGGCGGCGCAGCTGTCCGATTTCCTGCTGGTGCGCGACCTCGTCCAGCTGGGCTGGCTGCACGAGCGGCCGGAGATCGAGACCGGCGACTGGCTTCCGGCCCGGGTCGACCTGATCCGCCGGCGCTGCGAGGCCCTTCTGGCGGACGCCTAGCCCAGGAATTAGGGCGCCAATTGCTCCCCATCAGGGGGAGCTGCCGGCGAAGCCGGCTGAGGGGGTCAACGGCGCCTCAGCAGACCCCCTCCGGCCCGCTGCGCGGTCCACCTCCCCCTGGGGGGAGGAATGAAGAGTGAATTGCTCCCCATCAGGGGGAGCTGTCGGCGAAGCCGACTGAGGGGGTCAACCCTATCGCCGTAGACCCCCTCCGGCCCGCTACGCGGGCCACCTCCCCCTTGGGGGAGGAATTGGGAGCCAGTTGCCGCCCATCAGGGGAAGTCCCCGGCGAAGGCCGGTGAGGGGGTCAGCGGCGGTTACTGGCTTTCGGCGAGGGCCTTCATGTTGCGCAGGGCGCCCTCGAACATGGCCCGGCGGCGGGCCTGGTCGGCGGTGCGGGCGGCGGCGTCCGGCAGGCCGGAGACGTCGTACATCAGGGTGTATTCGAGCACCGAGGTCTTCGCGGTGACCGGCTTGGCCTCCAGGAAGCCGTGGTAGAGGTCGTAGGGGCGCCCCTCCACCGGCGGCTGGGCGTAGCCGTAGGACAGGTCGGTGCGCGCCACCATGATCTCGGTGACCCGGCCGCCGGCGATGGAGCGGACCGAGCCGATGCCGCCATCGCCCTTCGTGACCGTGCAGTCGATCTTCATCCAGGCGCCCAGGTCGCACCAGCCGCCCACCTTCTTCCAGGCCTCGGCCGCCGGGCGATCGACAGGCTGGCTCATGCGGATGACGGCGTACTCCGGGCTGGCGGCCAGGGCGGCGCCCGGGAGGGCGACGGCAAGGACGGCGGCGACGAGGAAGCGCTTCATGGAGGGGCCTTTCAAGTCGTGGCGGCGGCGGCGAGGCGACGGGCGGCCTCGTCGCGCAGGCCGCGCTTGAGGATCTTGCCCGAGGCGATGCGCGGCAGGGGTTCAGGCGAGATGTCGATGTAGCGGGGAACCTCGAACCGGGCGAGGTGATCCTTGAGGAAGTCGCGGATTTCGTCGGGGTCGAGGCCAGGGTCGCCGTGGACGGTGGCGCCGACCTCCTCGCCCAGCCGCTCGTCGGGGACGGCGTAGACCGCAGCCTCATGGATATGCGGATGCTTGAGCAGGGCCGCCTCCACCTGGCCGCAGCCGATGTTCTCGCCGCCCCGGATGATCAGGTCCTTGATGCGGTCGACGATGAAGAGGTAGCCCTCGTCGTCCAGGTAGGCGACGTCGCCGGTCCGGAACCAGCCGTCCTCGAAGATCTCGGCGTTGAGCTCGGGGCGGTTCCAGTAGCCGCGGAAGAGGCTCGTCCCGCGGATCAGCAGCTCGCCTCGCTCGCCGGCCGGCAGGACCCGGCCCTGTTCGTCGAGAATCTTCAGCTCCAGCACCGCCGAGCAGCGGCCCGAACTGGCCGGACGGTTGAGGTATTCCTCGCCGCCGATGCCGGTGCCGATGGCGTTGGTCTCGGTCATGCCCCAGCCGGTATTGGGCATGGCCTGGGCGAAGGACGAGCCGATCTGGGCCACCTGCTCGGGCGCCCGGGGCGCGCCGCCACCGCCCACGGTGAGCAGGCTGGAGAGATCCCGGGAGGTCCGCTTGGCCTCGCGCACCAGGTCGCCGGTCATGGCCGCGGGGGCGGTGAAGCTGGTGACCTTCTCGCGCTCGATGATCTCGGCGGCGAGCTCGGCGTCCCACTTGTACATGCAGACCATGGCGCGCTGGGCGCGGTAGCATTGCAGGAAGATGGCGTTGGCGCCGGTGACGTGGAACAGGGGCACGCCCAGGAGGGCCACAGGCTGGCGGGCCGGCGGGACGGGCTCGATCCCCTGCATGAGGGCCCCGGCGCGGACGTCCAGCTCCCAGGAGAAGAGGGCCGAGATGATGTTCCGGTGGGAAGACACCACCCCTTTGGGATGGCCCGTCGAGCCCGAGGTGTAGAAGATGGTGGCGTCGTCGTCGGGGGCGATATCGATGGCGGGCAGGCTGGCGCCCGCAGCCTCGGCCATCAGGTCCTCGTAGCGCGCCGCCTCGCCCGGCCGGTCGGCGCGGACGGCGATCACCGGGACCTTGAGGTCCGGCGAGCAGCCGGCCAGGCGGTCCAGCCGCTCCTGATCGGCGATGAAGACCTTCGCGCCGCAGTCCTTCAGGCCGTACTCCAGCTCGTCCGACTGCCACAGGGCGTTCATCGCCACGGCCACCGCCCCGATGGAGGTCGCCGCCTGGTAGGAGATCACCCACTCCGGGAAGTTGCGCATGGAGAAGGCGACCCGGTCGCCCTTGCCCACGCCGAAGCGGGAGACGAGGACCGAGGCAAGGCGGCCTGCGTCCCGGGTGACCTCGGCGAAGGTCATCCGCTCCTCGCCATAGACCAGGAAGGTGGCGTCCGAGACCGCCGCCGCGAACATCTCCCGCAGGGTCGGCGGGGCATGGACGAACACCTTCCGGGGGTATCCGCCGATCTCGAGGGTCGCCAGCTCAAAGGGCTGGCCGGTCGCCGTGAGGAGGGCGAGGGCTTCAGCCCGGGTGGCGGGCGGGGGCGCGGCGTCAGTCATGGAGGTTCCGGGATCAGAAAAGGAGGCGGGCGAGCTTCTTGCGGTGGAAGGCGGCGTCGCCGAACTGGGCCGCATGCCAGATGGCCCGGCGGCGATAGAGCTGGGCGTCGCAGTCCCAGGTGAAGCCGAAGCCTCCGTGGAACTGGATCGCCCGGTCGGCGGCGAAGCTGTAGGCGACGTCAGCGGCGGCCTTGGCCATGCGCACGGCGATCTCGCCGGTCCCCTGCTCGTTGAAGCAGTGGGCGGCGCTGTAGAGGTGCGACCGGGCCTGCTCGTAGCGGGTGTAAGCGTCGACGATGGGGTGCTTCAGCGCCTGGTAGGAGCCGATCACCTTGCCGAACTGGGTGCGGGTGCGCAGGTAGTCCAGGGTGTAGTCGATGCAGGCCTGGGTCCCGCCCACCATGTCGGCGGCGGCCAGGAGATTGGCCACCAGGTGGATGTGCTCGAGAGCGGCGCCTGCGCGGTCCGGGTCGAGAAGCCGGTCGGCATCCAGGACGATCCCGTCGAGGGCGAGGGCGAAGGACCTGCGGGTCTCGTCGATCACCGTCTCCCGGCGAAGGGCGCCGGAGGGCAGGTCCTCGGGCGTCAGGAGCACCAGGGCGGGGGCGCCGTCCAGGCGGACCGAGGCGATGATCCGGCGGGCCTCGGCGGCGTCGGTGACCAGGATCTTCCGGCCGGACAGGGCCAGCCGACCGTCAGGCCGTCGCGTCGCGGTGCAGCCGATGGTCTCCGGCTCCCAGTCGGTGTCCAGCTCGGCCAGGGCCAGGGTGGCCGCCTCGCCGGCGGCGATCCGCGGCAGGGCCTCCCGCTTCTGGTCCTCGGTCCCGCCGGCGATCAGGGCCTGGGCGGCGAGGGTGGTCGAGACGAAGGGCCCCGCCATGAGCCGCCGGCCCATCTGCTCCACCAGGGGAACGACCTCGGCGAGGCCAAGTCCAGAGCCGCCGTAGGCCTCCGGAATGGCCACGCCCAGCCAGCCGAGGTCGCCCAGCTCGGCCCAGACTGCAGGGTCGTGGCCAGCCTCGGCCTCCATGAGGCGGCGAACCGTCGCCACGGGGGACCGCCGCTGGCAGAAGTCCGTCGCGACCTCGAGGAGGGTCGCCTGGTCCTCGGAAAACCCGATCCTTCCCAGATCCTTCATCGCCCTCGCCTCCCTTACGACTTCGGCAGGCCGAGCACGTGCTCGCCGACGATGTTGGCCTGGATCTGGGAGGTGCCCCCGCCGATCGTGGCCGAGAAGGAATTGAGGTAGTTGCGCGCCCACAGGCCATTGTCCGCAGCCTCGGGCTCGTCGACATAGTAGGCGCCCCGGGCGCCCGTCAGCTGGACGGCGAAGTCATTGAGGCGCCGGGACATCTCCGTGCCCATGAGCTTGGAGGCCAGGGGGATGCCCTGGGGGCGGTCGGCGATCAGTTCGGGCACCTGGGTGCGCTGTCCATTGAGGGTCAGGGCCTGGATCTCCATGAGGAAGCCGACCATCTCGTCGGCGACCAGGGGATCCTCCAGGACGGGCCGGCCGCCACGCGTTGTCCGCTGGGCCAGGTCGAAGACGTCGAACGCGTTGGCGCCAACAGAGACATAGCCGCCGGCCTGCCCGCCCCGGGCCCCGCGCTCGTACTCGAGGGTGCGCATGGCCACCTTCCAGCCGCCACCCTCGGGGCCCACGAGGCCGTCGACGGGGGCCTTGGCGTCGGTGAAGAAGGTCTGGGTGAAGCCGTGTTCGCCGGTCAGCTTGCGGATCGGGACGGTCTCGATCCCCGGCGCCTTCATGGGCATGAGGAAGAAGCTCAGGCCGTCATACTTGCGCTCAGTGGAGGGATCAGTCCGGGCCAGCAGGATCATGTACCTGGCGTAGCGGCCCAGGGTGGTCCAGATCTTCGAGCCGTTGACCACATAGTGGTCGCCATTGCGCACCGCCCGGGTCTGGGCCGAGCCCAGGTCCGAGCCGTGGCCCGGTTCGGAGAAGCCCTGGCACCAGATGTCCTCGGCCGAGAGGATGCCCTTGAGGTAAGCCGCCTTCTGCGCCTCGGTCCCCATCTCCAGGATCAGGGGACCCGCCCAGTTGATGCCGATGGCGTTCAGCATGATCGGGCCGTGGTGCTTGCGCATGGCCCGGGTGGCGGCGCTCTGGAAGGCCTGGGACAGGCCGCCGCCGCCGTAGGCCTTCGGCCAGGCCGCGCCCAGGTAGCCCGCTTCCCAGACCTTGTTCTGCCAGTCGCGCAGGAAGTGGAACTGCTTGTCGGTCCCGACCTCCATGAAGGTCAGGGGCAGCATGAAGCCGGGGTCGCGGACAACGTTCTCGGCGAACCAGGCGTCGGCCTGCTCGGCAAAGGCGGCGAGGTCCTTGGGATCAACTGTGCTCATGGTCTCACTCCCGGGGCGGGGCCCCTCACTGTAACGGGCATACCGTCCGGTCAGTCCGCCCGGAGGGCCTGCTTCTCGCGGGCCCTGAGGAAGGCCGGACGTTCCTTGAGGCGCTCAAGATAGTCGCGGCTGCGGGGCTTGTAGCGCTCGGCGAGGCCCAGGGTCTCGCCGAGGAAAAGGGCGTAGTGGACCGCGATGTCCGCCATGGTGAAACGGCCCGCGCAGAGGAACTCCCGGTCCTCCAGGGCCGCCTCGACGCTGCGCAGACGCGAGAGGTACCAGACCGTGTAGTCTTCGGCCGCCTGCGGCAGGCGGCGCTCCTTTGGCTCGAGCCGGGTGTAGCGAAGCACGATCGTCTGGGGAAAGGTCAGGGTCGCGTCGCTCCGGTACATCCAGTTGAGGTACTCGCCGTAGGCCGGCTCGGAGGGATCGACCCGCAGGTCGGTGGGCGCGAGCTTCTCGCCCAGATAGTGGCAGATGCCCGTGGACTCGGTGAGGGTGACCTCGCCGTCGACGAAGGTCGGGACGGTGCCCAGGGGATTGATGTTGAGGTAGCCGGGATAGGTCGCCCGGGGCGGGAAAGCCATGTTGACCAGCTCGTAGTCGGCGCCCAGCTCCTCCAGCGCCCAGAGGGGGCGCAGGGAACGGGCGTCGGCGCAGTGATAGAGCTTCATGGGCCTCCCCGGACTCTTCGGTCGCTCCATACACCTTATTCAAATTTCGCCGGCACGAAAGGGATCACGGTTGGTCTGGGCCGTTCTGTCCGGTAATGCTCGAACCAGACTGGACATGAACAGGACCCGCGCGCAGCGGGCGGGGGAGACCATATGACGGACGGGGCGAAGCAGAAGGAGACGCCAGCGGGCCTGGCCTCGGTGGAGGCGGTGACGCAGATGCTGGCGGGGACCGGCTACATCGCCACGCCGGAGATCGCCACGGCGGTCTACCTGGCCCACCACCTGCGCAAGCCTGTCCTCATCGAAGGCCCCGCCGGGGTCGGCAAGACCGACCTCGCCCGCTCGGTCGCCATCGGCCTGGACCAGCCCCTGATCCGGATGCAGTGCTACGAGGGCCTGGACGAGTCCAAGGCCCTGTACGAGTGGAAGTACGGCAAGCAGCTCCTCTACACCCAGATCCTGAAGGACAAGATCGGCCACCTGGTCGAGGACGCCGACAGCCTGGACGAGGCCCTGCACAAGCTGACCGGCTTCCAGGACATCTTCTTCTCCCGGGACTTCCTCGAGCCGCGGCCCCTCCTGAAGGCCATGGAGCAGTCGACCGGCTCGGTCCTGCTGATCGACGAGATCGACAAGTCCGACGAGGAGTTCGAGGCCCTGCTGCTGGAGGTGCTGTCGGACTACCAGGTGACCGTGCCGGAGATCGGCACCATCGCCGCCCAAGTGCCGCCCCTGGTGGTGCTGACCTCCAACGCCACGCGGGAGCTGGGCGACGCCCTGAAGCGCCGCTGCCTGCACCTCCACATCGACTTCCCCGATGCGGACCTGGAGGCGCGGATCGTCCGCACACGGGTGCCCGAGGTGACCGAGCGGCTGCTGGAGCGGCTGGTCGACTTCGTCCAGGCGGTGCGGGGCGAGAACATCCGCAAGCTGCCGTCGATCAGCGAGACCATCGACTGGGCCCGGACCCTGATCCTGCTGCACGCGGACTCCCTGGACCCGGCCCTGGTGCGCTCGACCCTCAATGTCATCCTCAAGCGCCAGTCGGACATCGCCGAGGTGGCGGGCAAGGTGGAGGCCCTGCTGGCGGGCGGGGACAAGGCCAGCCGCTGATGGAGCGGACCCTCACCCGCTACATCCGCGCCCTCCGGTCCGCCGGCGCCGGGGTCTCGACCACCGAGGCCATGGATGCGGCGCGGACCGTGGATGTCGTGGGCTGGGAGGACCGGGGCGTCCTGAAGACCGCCCTGGGGACGGTTCTGGCCAAGTCCGTCGAGGAAAAGGCCATCCACGAACAGCTGTTCGAACTCTACTTCAGCCGGGAAGCGGCCTCGGCCGCCGCGGCGGAGGGACAGCCCGGCGAAGGCGGCGATCCCGACACCGGACGACCCGGCGACGGGGAGGCCGGCGCGGATCCCCAGTCCGGTGACGCCGAGGGAGGTGAAGGCGGCGAGGGGGGCGATCCTGTGGAGGCCCTGTCGGCGCTGGCGCAGGGCAAGAACCCCGGACAACTGGCCATGGCCCTGGAGCGGGCCGCCGCCGCCGCAGGGGTGGACGAGATCCGCTTCGCCACCCAGTCGGGATATTTCGTCCGCAAGATGATGGAGCAGATGGGCGTCGAGGCCCTGGAGGCCCGGCTCATGGAGGCCCTCTCCCGGCGCACCCCCGAGGGCGAGGCGGAGGCCGAGGGGCTGATCGGGACGCGCTCGGCCCTGCAGAAACAGGCCCGCGCCTTCGTCGAGGCCCGGTTCGAGATCTACGGGAAGTCGGCGCAGGACGCCTTCATGAACGAGATCCTGGCCGAACGCAGCTTCGGCGCCCTGGGGCGCAGCGACACCGAGCGCATGCGGGCTCTGGTCGAGCGCATGGCCAAGCGGCTGGCGGTGCGGCACGCCCGTCGCCGGAAGGTGAAGGACCGGGGGCGGCTGGACGTCCGCCGCACCCTAAGGGCCAACGCCGGGCACGACGGCGTGCCCTTCGACATCATCTGGAAGATCCGGCGCAAGGACCGGCCCAAGATCGTGGCGGTCTGCGACGTCTCTGGCTCGGTGGCCCAGTATGTCCGCTTCCTCCTGCTCTTCCTCCACGCCCTGAAGGAAAAGGTCACCGACCTCGAGACCTTCGCCTTCTCGGCCCACCTGGCCGATGTCAGCCGGCCGCTGGAGACCCTGCCCTTCGAGACCGCCATGCGGGCCATCGTCGACGAGGTGGGCTCGGGCGGGACCGACTATGGCGCGGCCTTCCTCGAGCTCGACCGTGACTTCGGCGAGGTCATCGACCGACGGACCACCGTGCTGGTGCTGGGCGACGGCCGCTCGAACTATTCGAACCCCCGCCTGGACGTCTTCAAGCAGATCGCCGACCAGGCCAAGCGGCTGGTCTGGCTGTGCCCGGAGCCGGCGACGAACTGGGGGTCGGGAGACAGCTGCCTCCTGGAATACCGGCCCTTCTGCACCCTGCTCACCCACTGCTCGACCGTCACCGACCTGGAGCGGGCGCTCGACGAAATCCTGATGGCCTACGACTAGGAGACCCGACCCATGAAGGTTCAGGGAAAGATCATCATCGTCACCGGCGGCGCCGATGGCATCGGCGCGGCCCTCTGCCGGCGCTTCGCCCGGGAGGGGGCGGCCCACGTGGCCGTGGTCGACCTCAACGCCGAGGGCGCGGCGAAGGTGGCCGCCGAGATCGGCGGCTCGTCCTTTGGCGTGGACGTCTCGGACCCGGCGGCCGTGGAGGCGATGGTCCGGGCGGTGGAGGCCGCGCACGGGCGTATCGACCTCTTCTGCCAGAACGCCGGCGTGGGCGGCGGTGAGCCGGACCCCGACAACGCCGCCTCGGCGCCGGACGCGGTCTGGAACCGGGCCTGGGGCGTCAATGTCATGGCCCATGTCTACGGCGCCCGCGCCGCCCTGCCCGGCATGATCGCCCGGGGCGAGGGCTACATCCTGAACACCGTTTCGGCGGCGGGCCTGCTGTCGCAGATCGGCAGCGCCGTCTACTCCACCACCAAGCACGCGGCCATCGGCTTTGCTGAGAGCCTGGCCATCGCCCAGGGCGACCTGGGGATCAAGGTCTCGGTCCTCTGCCCCCAGGGCGTGGATACGGCCATGCTGAGGGCCGGCGGCGGGCAGGAGCAGCCCCAGAACCTGGATGGGGTCCTGTCGCCTGACGACGTGGCTGAGGCGGTGGTGAAGGGACTGGAGGCCGAGAGCTTCCTGATCCTGCCCCACGAGATCGTCCGCACCTACATGCAGCGCAAGACGGCCGACTATGACCGCTGGCTGGGCGGCATGCGCAGGCTGCGGTCGAAAGTGCTGGGCCGGGCCTGACCCCGGGCCCGGATCAGGAGAAGCCGATCCAGCGGCCCGCCACGGCCGTGGTCAGCCACAGGCAGGTCGAGAGGGCGCCGACGGCGAAGCTGAAGGCTCCGCCGCGGGGATTGCGCGCGATCAGGGCCCGGCGGGCCGTGAAGGCCAGCAGCAGGCCAAGGGTCAGGGTGATCATCTTCAGGAAAAAGGCCGGCCGGTCATAGAGCTTCACCGCCTCGGAGATCCCGAGAAGCACGCCGGTCGTCAGCATAAGGGTCAGGGCCCCCAGGAACCAGGCTCGGGCGCCCTGCTCCACCTCGGCGATGGACTGGCGGGTCAGGCCCGCGCCCATCAGCCTCAGGTCGACCACGAAGAGCGAGCCGCCCAGGATGGCGAGGCCCACAAGGTGGACCGCCTCGATCACCGGGAAGAGCCAGAGGGACTCCCGGATCGCAGCCGACAGGGCCGTGGCCTCGATGGCCTCGCAGAGGGCGTACAGGCTCATGGCGTGAAGCTCCGGCAGGCGGAAACCGCGGAGATGAAGGCCGGCTGGGGCTTGTCGCAGTCGAACCAGTTGTAGGCGATGAACCGGCCGAAGAAGATCACGCCGATCCAGAGGCACAGGGAGGCCAGGGCCGAGAAGCGGGCGCGGGCCGGGGCCGGCCCCATGTCCCACGCCCCCGGAGAGAGGCCGTAGGCCCTGTGGAAGCGCCAGACGTTCAGCCCCGCCAGCAACAGCAGAAGCATCTTCGCCCGGAACCAGAAGCTGTGGAAGGTGCGCTCGGGGATGGCGTAGAACAGCAGCGCCCCGGTTACGATCAGGATGACGAAGCCCAGGACCGTCCAGGGAAGGAGCCGGCGCAGGACCTGGGACACGGGAACCCGACCGAGGGCCAGGCCCAGCACCCTCAGGTCGATCATGGCGATCGTTCCCACGAACAGGGTGATGGACACCACGTGGGTCGTCTCCACGATGGCGTACATGTACAGCGACTCGTGAAGCGCAATGCTCCCGGGCGTTGTGGCCAGCCAGGCGACGAAGGCGTCAATCATCGGCTCAGGGTATCCGTCGGGGTGAACCTAGCGACGACGATCACCGGGATCCGCGCCATCCTTGGGCGCCCCGGTGCCGGAGGAGCCCATGAAGACCCGACGGCCATCCGTGAAAGTCACGTCGCGCCCGTTGGCCTTGCAGGCCGGGGCGCAGGCCTTGTCCTTGGACTGGTAACCCCTGACGATCACAGCGGTCCCGGGCTTGAGGGAGTCCCGAGAAAGGCCGGAACGGAGAAGGGTGTTGGGCGTGCCGCCCTCGACCATCCAGACCTGCGCGCCGCCGCCGGCCTTGGGAACCGCGACATGGACCCAGGCGTGGGGGTTGATCCACTCGACCTTGGTGACCGTCCCGCGCAGCAGGACCGGGGCGTTGCCATCGAACTCGGCGGCGAAGGCGTGGTGGGCGTCGGCCTCACCCGCAACGCCGGCGATGGACAGTCCCGCGACGGCGGCGAGGGCGGCGAGGGCTTTCGAGGGGCTCTGGATCATGGTCGGGTCTCCGGGAGGATCGTCTGGCGGATGGCGGCTTAGGGCAGCGTTTCGACGGCGTCTCAGGGCAGAGGGTTCTTGCGGTACTTGCCGAACATCAACTCCTCGACGAACTCGACGCACTTGAACTGCTGGAGCCGGGCGTCCTCGCCGACCCGCCGGTAGAGCACCATCGACATCTTCCAGGGGCGGGTGAAGGTCTCAGGATCGGTGATCTCCGCCTCATAGCGGAGGTGGTCGGGTCCGATCAGGGTCCAGCGCTCGACGACGGTCATGCTGGCGGAATGGTGGTTCCCGGCCCGGTCGAACCAGGTGGAGTCCGACTGCCCTGTGACCTTCACGACCAAGGTGTCGCCCTCCCACCTGGCCACCGACTGGCCCATCCAGGAATCCACCGGCGGCGGGCCCGGGTCCTTGAACACGAGGTTTCGGACCGCGCCGGCATACTCGTAGACGATCAGGGTCTCGCTCCCGCCCTGGATGATCTGCAGGGGGAAGGCCATGTAGTTGGCGCGCGGCACGCCGGGCAGGTAGCACTTGATCTCGGGATCCCGGTTGAGCCAGTCGGCGCGGTTCTCATCGCGCCGGGCCCGGGCTTCCGGCGTGTAGGGCAGGGCTCCGCCCTCGACCACGCCAGGTCCGGCTGGGACGGCGCCGATGGCCCCGAGGGCCAGGACCTCCTTCGCCGGGACCGGGACGACCGGCCCAGGCCGGAAGGCCAGGGCGGCGCGCGCGGCGTGGGGCTCGATATCCCAGTTGGCGGTGTTCAGGACCTGCCAGACCCCGTTGAGGTCCGGGCGCTTGTCGGGGGTTCGCGGAATCTTCGCCGGCGCCGCCACCGCGACATTGAAAACCGTTGCGGCGAAAATGGCCGCCAGAGCCGCGCCAAGGACCTTGAGACGCATGGGTACTCCCCGTTTCCCCCCGCGCGCCGTGAAGGCCGGCGCAGCGTTTCCCGACCGGCGCCTCAGGCGGGCGTCCGTATCCCCAGAGGCGGTCTCACAGTTGGTCGGGACGGTCAAGCCGAACGGTCCGGAGGGCTCAGTTTTGACTCGCCCGCATCTGGCGCGGCGTATAAACCGCCCGGGGAATTCGACGCCGGAGCCGGCCCCTTGAACGGCTGGTCCGGAAACCGCAGAGCGAGGAAACGCATGACCGCCATCAATCCGGTGACCGACCTTTCGATGGACGGCGACGTCGCCGTCATCACCCTCAACTCGCCGCCCGTGAACGCGCTGTCGGCCAATGTGCGCGAGGGTCTCTTCGAGGGCTTCAAGGCCGCGACCGCCGACCCGGCCGCCAAGGCCATCGTGCTGATCTGCGAAGGCCGCACCTTCATCGCCGGCGCCGACATCACCGAGTTCGGCGGCGCCTCGCGCGGGCCGTCGCTGTTCGACGTCCAGGAGATGATGGAGAACGCGCCCAAGCCGGTGATCGCCGCCATCCACGGCACCGCCCTCGGCGGCGGCCTGGAGGTCGCCCTGGTCGCCCACTACCGCGTCGCGGTCCCCTCGGCCCGCCTGGGCCTGCCCGAGGTGAACCTCGGCCTCCTGCCGGGCGCCGGCGGCACCCAGCGCCTGCCCCGGGTGGCCGGGCCCGAGAAGGCCCTCGAGATGATGACCTCGGGCCGCCACGCCCCCGCCAAGGAAGCCCTTGAGATGGGCCTGGTCGACGAGCTGGCCGAGGAAGGCAAGCTGCGCGAGGCCGCCGTGGCCTTCGCCCGCCGCTGCGTGGCCGAGAACAAGCCCCTGGTGCGGGTGCGCGACAACAACTCCAAGGTCGAGGCCGCCCGCGGCAAGCCCGAGATCTTCGAGGCCTTCCGCAAGGCCAACGCCCGGAAGTTCCGCGGCTTCCTGGCGCCCGAGTACAACATCCGCTGCATCGAGGCGGCGGTGAACCTGCCCTTCGACGAAGGCCTGGCCGTCGAGCGCAAGCTGTTCGGCGAGCTGGTCACCGGCTCGCAGTCGGCCGCCCAGCGGTATTCCTTCTTCGCCGAGCGCCAGGCCCAGAAGATCCCGGACGTGCCGGACGACACCCCCCTGATCCCGGTGAAGTCGGTGGGCATCATCGGCGCCGGCACCATGGGCGGCGGCATCGCGATGAACTTCGCCAATGTCGGCATCGCGGTCACCATCGTCGAGGTCCAGAAGGAAGCCCTGGAGCGTGGCCTGAAGGTCATCCGCGGCAACTACGAGCGCACGGCGTCCCGCGGCGGCATCACCGCCGCCCAGGTCGAGGAGCGCATGGCCCTGATCACGGGCTCGCTGGACATGAACGACCTGGCCCCGGTCGACCTGGTCATCGAGGCGGTGTTCGAGCGCATGGACGTGAAGAAGGACATCTTCACCAAGCTGGACGCCATCTGCAAGCCGGGCGCCATCCTGGCCACAAACACCTCGGGCCTGAACATCGACGAGATCGCCTCGGTGACCAAGCGCCCCGAGGCGGTGATCGGCCTGCACTTCTTCTCGCCCGCCAACGTGATGAAGCTGCTGGAAATCGTCCGCGCCGACCACACCTCCAAGTCGGTCATCGCCACCTCGATGAAGCTGGCCAAGCAGATCGGCAAGATCGCCGCCCTGGTCGGCGTCTGCCCGGGCTTCGTCGGCAACCGCATCCTGGCCCAGCGCCAGCGCGAGGCCCAGAAGCTGGTCATGGAAGGCGCCATGCCCTGGGATATCGACCGGGTGCTCTATGACTTCGGCTTCCCCATGGGCCCCTTCGCCATGAGCGACCTGGCCGGCCTGGACATCGGCTGGGTCAAGGAACGCTCGAAGGGCGAGAGCATCCGCGACGTCCTGTGCGAGATGGACCGTCGCGGCCAGAAGACCGGGGCGGGCTATTACGACTACGACGAGAACCGCAACGCCAAGCCGAGCCCGGTGACCGAGAAGATCATCAACGACTTCATCGTCAAGACCGGCTCCAACCCGCGGACCGTCAGCGACGAGGAGATCCTCGAGCGCTGCATCTACCCGATGATCAACGAGGGCGTGAAGATCCTCGAGGAGGGCAAGGCCATCCGGTCCTCCGACATCGATGTGGTCTGGCAGAACGGTTACGGCTGGCCCGTCTATCGCGGCGGCCCCATGTGGTACGGCGACCAGATCGGCGCGGCCAAGGTCCTGGAGAAGATGAAGGAATTCCAGGCCAAGATGGGCGACGACTTCAAGCCCGCCGCCCTGCTCGAGAAGCTGGTGGCCGAGGGCAAGAAGTTCTCCGACCTCTGATCCCAAGGGCTCCGGGCCGGCGCTGTCGCCGGCCCGGGCGCCCCATCCTGCTCTGGATTCGGCGCGCGAACGGGGCCTATCCTCCCCCAGGGGCACAGACCTGGGGAGGCGAGCATGGCGAGCGAGGCGCGGAATGACCGGATGATCGTGGGGGCGGCCTCCGCCGGCACGGTCTTCGAGTGGTACGACTTCTACCTCTACGGTTCGCTGACCGCCTTCATCAGCCTTCACTTCTTTTCCGGTGTGAACGAGACCACGGGCTTCATCCTGGCCCTGATGGCCTTCGCGGCGGGATTCGCCGTCCGGCCCTTCGGGGCCATCGTCTTCGGACGTCTCGGCGACCTCTGGGGCCGAAAGAACACCTTCCTGGTCACAATGCTTCTCATGGGGCTGTCGACCTTCGCGGTGGGCCTCCTGCCCGACTACAGTCAGATCGGGATCGCAGCGCCGATCCTGCTGGTGCTCCTGCGCCTGCTGCAGGGCCTGGCCCTGGGCGGCGAGTACGGCGGCGCAGCCACCTACGTGGCCGAGCACGCGCCGGACGGCAAGCGCGGCCTCTACACCAGCTGGATCCAGACCACGGCCACCCTGGGCCTCTTCCTGTCCCTGGTGGTCATCATCCTGGTCAGGACCCAGGTCGGCGAAGACGCCTTCAAGGCGTGGGGATGGCGGATCCCCTTCCTCGTCTCCGCCGTCCTGCTGGCCCTGTCCATGTGGATCCGGCTGAAGCTCAACGAGAGCCCGGTCTTCCAGAAGATGGTCGATGAGGGCCGGACCTCGAAGAAGCCGCTGACCGAGGCCTTCGCCGACCGGGCGAACCTGAAGCTCATCCTGCTGGCCCTGGTGGGTTTGACCGCTGGCCAGGCGGTGGTCTGGTATACGGGCCAGTTCTACAGCCTCTTCTTCCTGGAAAAGACGCTGAAGGTGGACGGCCTGACCACCAACGCCCTGGTGGCGACCGCCCTGCTGATCGGAACGCCCTTCTTCGTGGTCTTCGGCTGGCTGTCGGACAAGATCGGCCGCAAGCCCATAATCCTGGCCGGCTGCCTCCTGGCGGTGCTGACCTATTTCCCGATCTTCAAGGCCCTGACACACGCCGCCAACCCCGCCCTCGCGGCGGCCAGCGCCTCGGCGCCGGTGACGGTGATCGCCGATCCGGCGGACTGCGCCTTCCAGTTCGATCCCATCGGCAAGAAGGCCTTCGCCTCGTCCTGCGATATCGCCAAGTCCGCCCTGGCCAGCGCCGGGGTCAGCTACCGAAACGAGTCGGCGCCGGCGGGCGCCCTGGCCCGGGTCCGGGTCGGTCAGGCCGAGATCGCCTCCATCGACGGTCGCAGCCTGACCGGCAAGGCGCTTGCGGACGCCCGGGCGGCCTGGACGAAGTCCCTCTCCGCCACCCTCGCCGGGGCGGGGTATCCGGCCAAGGCCGACCCGGCCCGCATCAACAAGCCCCTGGTGGTCGGCCTGCTCACCCTGCTCGTCCTGTACGTCACCATGGTCTACGGACCTGTCGCCGCCGCCCTGGTGGAAATGTTCCCGGCCCGGATCCGCTACACCTCGATGTCCCTGCCCTACCACATCGGCAATGGCTGGTTCGGCGGCTTCCTGCCGGCCACCGCCTTCGCCATGGTGGCGGCCTCGGGCGACATCTACCGGGGCCTTTGGTACCCCATCGTCATCGCGGCGATCACCCTGGTCGCCGGCGGCTTCTTCCTGCGGGAGATGCGCGGGGCTCCCATCGACTGAGAGCCCGTGAAATCGCCGTGAAAATAGCGTGAATCATGCGTTAAGGGCTAGCCTGCCCTTGCGGGATGGTTGCCATCTAAACAGCTACTCAAGTCTCAGTTGATCTTTGCAAGTACCGGTAAAGACGGGCCAAGGTTGTGGTTCGGGGGGCCTCCCGACGTGAAGATTGCGTGAAACACGGGGTTGGGCGTTGCGATGGCGACGTCCCGGGGTGATTTGAATGACGGGGCGATCCGGAATCTACTCTGTTCGGCTAATGGGGGCGTTCCGCCTCCTGGGGGCGGACGGGAACAGGGTGGAAGTCGCAAGCAGGAAGGCGATCGGGCTTATCGCCCTCCTGGCCACGGGCCGGGATGGCGAACGTACGCGCCAGTTCCTCCAGGACAAGCTCTGGGGCTCGCGGGAATCCAGCCAGGCCCAGACCAGCCTGCGCCGGGAGCTGTCAAACCTGCGCAAGATCCTCGCCGACGAACCCGAGCCCCTGCTCTTCACCGAAGGGGCGAGGGTCCGGCTGAATCTTCCGAAGATCGCGTTCGATATCCCGGTCCCCGGCGCCGCGAACGAGGATGAGCGCCCTGAACCGAGGGGCATCGCCGAGTTCCTTGAAGGCCTCGATCTTCCGGGGGAAGAAGGTTTCGAGGACTGGCTGAGGGAGCAGCGCGCCCTGATCCAGGCCCAGTCGTCCGCCTGGGAGGCGCCCGGCGCCTACGACCCCGCCCCGCCGCTTCCGGTCCACCTCGTGGACCTGACGCAACCTGCGCCCGGCTTTGAGGGACGGCCGGCCCTGGCGGTCCTGAAGTTCCAGAACCAGACCTCGGACCCCGCGCTGGACTTCGCGGCCGAGGGCATCAGCGAAGACCTCATCGACCAGATGTCCCGGCTGCGCTGGCTGCCGGTCATCGCCCGGAGCTCCAGCTTCAGCCAGGACCTCGCCACCACTGACGCCAAGCAGGTGGGTCAGGGCCTGGGCGCAAGATACCTGGTCGAGGGGCGGCTGCGCGCCGCCGCCAAGGGCTTCCAGCTGGCGATATCGACCATCGACTCCGAAAACGGCCAGGTGATCTGGTCCGAGCGCTTCGGCCTTCCGGACAGCCTCTCCAACGAAAGCCTCGCGCCTGTCCTGAACGGCCTGACTGCGGTCCTGGGGGCCCGGATCGACCACGCGGAACAGTCGAGGGCGGTGGCGAGGCCATCGACAAGCCGGGACGTGAACACCCTGATCTGGCGGGGCCGCTGGCACCTCAACCGCATGTCCAGGGCGGACTCCCGGGCCGCTCGCGAGCTCTTCGACGAGGCCCTGGCGCGGGAGCCGGAAAACCCCGAGGTCCTGGTTCAGGCCGCCTGGAGCATGGGTTGGAACATCTGGGCGGAACGGATCAGTCCCGAGGAAATGGGCGTCTGGACGCGCCTGGCCCGGCGAGCCATGCAGGCGGCCCCCGAGGATGGCCGCGCTCACGCCGTGCTGGGCGCGGCGGAGATGTTCCAGAGGAACAATGCGCCGGCGATCCGGCTCTTCCGGCGGGCCATCGAGCTGAATCCCAGCCTGCCACAGGCCCACGCCTTCATTGGGTCGGCGCTGAACCTCGCCGGACGGCCCGACGAGGCCCAAGGCAGCCTCCGGACTTCCCTCCGTCTCAGCCCGAACGACCCCTTCGTCTTCCATACGCTTGGCGAACTGGCCACCTCGTATTGCATGTCGGGGAAGTGGGAGGAGGCGGTTGACCTGGCCGAGCAGTCGCTCATCCGGCGACCGGGCTACTGGCTGGCGCACCTGGTGAAGGTCAACGCCCTCGCCCGCAGCGGCGAGGCGAAGGCGTCGAAGGATGCGGCGCTACAGATGATGGAACAGTGCCGGGGCTTCAGTGAGGCGGACATCGACTGGCTGCCTTACGTGGACCCGGACTGGAATGGGTATTTCAAGGAAGGCCTCAGGCGGGCGTTGGAGGGGTGTGAGACCGGGACGCCATAGGCGTCCGCCCGGAGCACGCTCGCCCGCTACGCCTCGAGGTCTCCGGGCAGGAGCGGAGCCTAGACATGTGGGTGGGGCGGGTTCGTGAGTTCATTCTGGTGGCGGGCCTTTGGGCCCTGCCGGTCGTGGCCATTCTTTGGCTGGGTGGCGTCGTAGCGGCTTGGGCCCTGAGAACCTGGCCTGGGCTTGCCCCCTTCGCCTTTGGCCTGTTGGCCATCGTAATCCTGGGGAAGGCGGCCCTCTGGCTGGTGCGGGGAGGCCCCGGCGACCTCAGGCAGAAGCTGACACAGAAGTACTGGGGCAAGATCGACGCCGCACGGGCGCTTGAGAAAGCGGATCCCTTCCAGAAGCCCGCGCCCTTCAGGCTGGATCCGGAAGCCCCCGCCGGCGGCCTCGCCATCGGCATGGACAGCTTCATCAAGGCCATCACCGGGCTGGGCCTGGGAGTGATCCGGGTCATGGCGCCGAACGCGAGGCTCTGGCCGATCCCCCTCCGGCTGGTGACCCGGTATGACGACGTGGCTGCAGTCCTGACGACCCCAGCCGTCTTTGAGACCGCCTATGGCGCGGAAATGATGGACATGGGCCAAGGGGCCAACTTCGTGCTTGGCATGAATGGCGCTGAACACACTGCGGCGCGCCAGGTTCTCGACGCGGTCGTCGGACAGATCGCGAATCCCGGCGACCGCGCGCGGGTCGAGCGTCGGGCCGCCGAGGTGGCCACCGCCCTCGTGGAACAGGCGCAGGGCCGGATAGATGTGGTCGCCGACCTTATCCGGCGCACGGCCGCAGAGACCTGCATCGACTACTTCGGACTCGAGGCCCCGGACCCGGACGCCCTCGCCGACTGGACCATCGGCATCAACCGACTGGTCTTCGCCGATCCCTTCGGGGTCCCCGAGACCCGGTCCCAGGCCCTGCAGGCGGCCCTTCACTTCCGGGCGATTGTGGAGCGTAGCCTCGACGTCGCCAGGGCGAGGCGCGGGAACGACACCCTGATCGATCGCCTCCTCACTCTTCAGGATAAGGGCCAGATCACCCATGCCGAGATCATCAGCTTCCTGACCGGCAATGCGACGGGACTGATTCCGACGACGACCATCGGGATGACCGCCATCATCGAAGAGCTCCTTTCCTGGCCGGAATGGTGGACAGAGGCGCGGCGTGTCGCAGCGGTGGCGCGTAACGGTGGACCCGGCTCTGCAGTCGCCGCTCGAGCACGCCTGCGGGACATCCTGCTGGAAGCCGCGCGGCTGTCGCCGACCCTCTTCCCGGGCCAGTTCCGGATCGCCGCGGCCAAGGGCGTGATCGCCAAGGGGACGCTGCGCGCCGCTGCGGTCCGGCCTGGCGACCTGGTCATGGCGGCCACCGCCTCCGCCCTCCGGGATGGCCGTCGCTTCCATCGGCCCAACACCTTCAACCCCGACCGGCCCCTGGCGGAAAAGCAGGCCGCCGAGATCATGTTCGGCTGGGGGGTCCACAAGTGCGTCGGCATTCACCTGGCCGTCGCCGTGATGGTCGAGATCGCCGTGGCCCTCTTCTCGCGTGAGGACCTGCAGCCTGCGGCGGGCAACGCCGGCAAGGTGCGGTCTGCGGGTCCCTACCCGAGACACATGGAGATGACCTGGCGCCCGGACAGATCCGGCGGCGGGAATGCAAGGCCGGCCGTCTTCGCGGATCAGCAGACCCTGATGGTCATTGCGGCTCCTCTGCCGCCGGGAGCGAAGCCCGAAGTGATCCAGATGGCCCTGCAGGGCATGAGGCAGGCGCCAGGCAACGGCGGCCTTGGAACCGCCGACATCGTTCACTTCGCTTCCTTCAGCGTCCTTGACCTGGGCACGGCGACCAAGCCCGAGCATTGGCTCGTGGGTGACCTGAATGTGGACGGGGACGCCGGGTCGGCGATCGCCGCCCTTGCCAGTGAGATGACGGACTGGCTTCCCGTCTTCAGGCAGGTGGATCCCTCTCTGGCCACAACGGACGACCTTGCACGGTTCCTGAGCCAGAACGTCCTGGACATCCGGTGCACGCCCTGGGGCGCGACAGGCCTCCAGTATCCGGGGTCCGTCGGAATCTCCGCCTCGGATATCCGCCGGCAGAAGGACCTCGCGGATTTCGTGCGAGAGGTGATCGACTATCTGAACCTTCATGGCCCGGTGGAGTCCGGCCTCGGCGCTCGGGGTACGGAGGCCGTCCCCGACGCCCTGAACGTCCTGGACACAGTCCGGCGACTTATCCGCCAGGATCCGAGTGTCGTCCCGACCGCGCCCGATCCAATCGCGATGGGGCCATTGTTCCAGAGGGGCGCCGCCTTCAGGAGCTTCCTGATCCGGCCGAGGAGCCAGCGGCTTGCCTTTGCGGACTACGTGACGAGCCCGGACAGTGAGAACCCTCCGCCAGGCCGGGTCGCCGCCCTTATCGCTGCGGACCGCCAGAGGGCGGTAACCCTCGGCGTCCTCCTGGCCCTCGCTGTAGGCATCGTGGCGTCCCTTCGGATCTTTCCGGGCGGAGGCCCTCTCCCCGGCGTCCTCGACATCGCCGGCATCGTCGGAGAGAGCCTCATCTGGGTCGCGATTACGGCCCTGGTCACCGCCGGCCTGGCGGCGGGCGTGTTCACGCTCCTCCTGCTCGCCCACGAGGCGGGCGACCGCGGTGACCCGAGCAACGCCTCTCCCGCTCAGGTCACGGAGGTCGAGACCTTCGAGAACGAACCGGGGTACGCGCAGAACCACATGATCTCGGTCACCCGGCTGAAGGCGGGACCGTTCCGCCGGTACACCCTCGCCCTCGGCATGTGGCTCATCCGGCTCCTGGCGCTGTTCGCGTTCCGGCAGGGTAACCTGGCGCGGATGGGAACCATCCACTTCGCCCGCTGGGTGAAGCCGCCGGGCACGAAGGCCCTGGTCTTCCTGTCCAACTACGACGGCTCCTGGCTGAGCTACCTGGAGGACTTCACCGCCCTGGCGTCGACAGGCCTGAACATGGCGTGGGGGCACAGCCAGGGCGCGCCCACCCCGCGACTGCTCGTGCTGGATGGCGCGTCAGACGCAGACGCCTTCAAGCGTTTCGCCAAGCGCTCCCTGCAGAAAACCAACTTCTGGTTCTCGGGCTATCCGGGCCTGACCCTGGAGAACATCCGCAGAAATGCGCTGATCCACGACGGCCTCATGCGGGCCTCCAACACCAGCGAGGCGCGGGACTGGCTCGACATGCTGGCCTCGGTCAAGCGGCCGGACCAGGAGATCGAGACCCCCGAGGTCCAGACCCTGATCCTCCGGGGCCTTGGCTCCCTGCCGGCCATGGCCTGCGGACTAGTCAGGTTTGATTCCGCCGCCAATCTCGGCGCCTGGGCCGATACCCTGACCCGGACCGTGACCTTCGGGAACGAGGACCCTGACCCGCATCGGTGGGAGCAGCGGCTCTGGTCCCAGGTTCTGACTGGCGATCGACGCGACCTGCCGGAGGAGCCTACGGCGACCTTCGTGGCCTTTACGGCCACCGGACTGACCAAACTGGGCTTGCCGGCGCCGGACTCCGGCACGGGGCTCGGCTCCTTCCTGGCCCCATTCAACCAGGGCATGGGAGGTCGGTCCCGCGTACTGAGGGACGCCGGACCATCGTCTCCGGCCGCCTGGCGATGGTCAGACGCCTCTCCCTGGACCGGGCGTCCTGAAGATGATCGCTCCGTGGACGCAGTACTGCTGGTCTACGGGGTCAATCCGGGGACCTGTCATGCGGTCATCAACAGCCACGTAGGGGCCCACGGGCTCACGCTGGTGAAGATGATCACCAGCCCGGTCCGTCCGGTCCTGGAGAATGGCCTGCGGGCTGAGCCGTTTGGGTTTGCCGACGGTATCTCCAACCCGGCCATCAAGGGTCTTCGGGGGAACCCAGGGCTGAAGGCCGACCAGGTCTCCCCCGGGGAGATCCTGCTGGGCTATCCCCACATGCGCGGCGGCCTGCCCCCGACCTGCGAGATCCCCGGGCACCTCGATCCACTGGACATCCTTCCCGCGATCCGCGGCCAGGCATACAGGCGCTATCCGGCCTTTGGACTGGAGACCGGTGCGGCGGCGGACCATGATTTCGGCCGCAACGGGACCTTCCTGGTGGTGCGCCAACTGGAACAGGATGTGGCGGCCTTCATCGACTACACGCGGCAGGCGGCCGCAGCCCTCGTGGGCCAGGCTGGCGCCCCCAGGGTCGACGCCGAGTGGGTCGCCGCCAAGATGGTGGGGAGATGGAGGGATGGATCGCCGGTGGTTCTGTACCCCGACCGGCAGCCGCGAAAGCCCGACATGACCAATGACTTCCTCTACGCCACTCTGGACCCCCGGGGTTTCGCCTGCCCCCTCGGGTCCCATGTCCGGCGTACGAATCCGCGGGACAGCCTGATGGCCGACGACCTCAAGACGCCCAACCACATCAGCAGCCACCGGATCCTCCGTCGCGGCCGGGCCTACCTCGAGACCGAAGGAGAGGGAAAGCAATCCGAGGGCCTGATCTTCCTGGCCGCCTGCGCCGACCTCGAGCGGCAGTTCGAGTTCGTCCAGCAGACCTGGATCGGCGATCCGTCCTTCCATGGCCTGACCGGCGAATCCGACCCTGCCGTGGACTCGGACGGCAGGCTTCAGGACCTGTCCCTGCCGGACGGCCGGACGGTGCGCCGGCTGAGGGGCATCCCCGACTTCGTGACCGTGCGGGGTGGCGGCTACTTCTTCATGCCGAGCCGGTCGGCCCTGCACTACCTGGCGGACAGGGCCCAGAGGCTCGGAGGGGCTCAGCCGACTTTAGGCGGGCCTCAGCCCACCTTCGGTGACAGGGCGCCGGAGGCGTAGCGCTTCGCCATCTCCGACAGGGGAACCGGCCTGATCTTCGAGGCGTGGCCGGCGGTTCCGAACTCCTCGAACCGCTGGCGGCAGACGGCGCGCATGGCCTCCATGGCGGGCTTGAGGTACTTGCGCGGGTCGAACTCGCCGGGGTTCTCGGCGAAGACCTTGCGGATGGCGCCGGTCATGGCCATCCGGTTGTCGGTGTCGATGTTGATCTTCCGTACGCCGTTCTTGATGCCGCGCTGGATCTCCTCCACCGGCACGCCCCAGGTCTGGGGCATCTCGCCGCCGTACTGGTTGATGATGTCCTGGAGCTCCTGGGGCACGCTGGAAGAGCCATGCATGACCAGGTGGGTGTTGGGCAGGCGGCGGTGGATCTCCTCGATCACGTGCATGGCCAGGACGTCGCCGTCCGGCTTGCGGGTGAACTTGTAGGCGCCGTGGCTGGTGCCCATGGCGATGGCCAGGGCGTCGACCTGGGTGGCCTTCACGAAGGCCACGGCCTGGTCGGGATCGGTCAGCAGCTGGTCATGGTCGAGCTTGCCCTCGAATCCGTGGCCGTCCTCCTTCTCGCCCATGCCGGTCTCAAGGCTGCCCAGCACGCCGAGCTCGCCCTCCACCGAGGCGCCGACCCAATGGGCCATGTCCACCACGTTGCGGGTGACCCGGACGTTGTAGTCGTAGTCAGCGGGGGTCTTGCCGTCGGCCATCAGCGAGCCGTCCATCATCACCGAGGTGAAGCCGTACTGGATGGCGGTGGCGCAGGTGGCCTCGTTGTTCCCGTGGTCCTGGTGCATGCAGATCGGGATGTGCGGGTACATCTCGGCCAGGGCGTCGATCAGGTGCTTCAGGACGATGTCGTTGGCGTAGGAGCGGGCGCCGCGGCTGGCCTGGATGATGACGGGCGAGTCCGTCGCCTCAGCCGCCTCGAGGATGGCCAGCCCCTGCTCCATATTGTTGATGTTGAAGGCCGGGACGCCGTAGCCGTGCTCGGCGGCGTGGTCGAGGAGCTGTCGCAGGGTGATCCGGGCCATGTGCCGTCTCCGTTAGCGTTGGGTCTGTTTCGTCAGGGCGGCGACGCCGGGCAGGATCTTGCCCTCCATCCACTCCAGGAAGGCGCCGCCGGCGGTCGAGACAAAGGTGAAACCATCGGCGCAGCCGGCGTGGTGCAGGGCCGCGACCGTATCGCCCCCGCCGGCCACCGCGACGAGCTTGCCGGCCTTGACCAGGTCGGCGGCGGCGCGGGCCGCGTCAACCGTGCCGCGGTCGAAGGGCGGCATCTCGAAGACGCCGAGCGGGCCGTTCCAGATCAGGGTCTTCGAATTGCCCATGGCCCGGCGCAGGCGCTCGACCGTCTTGGGACCGGCGTCGAGAATCCGCTCCTCGTCGTCCATGGCGCCCAGCTCGCGCACCCGCGCCGGAGCGCCGGGGGCCAGCTTCTCGGCCACGACGATGTCGATGGGCAGGAAGAGCTTGCAGTTGTGCTGGCCGGCCAGGCGGATGATCTCCCGCGCCGTGTCCGCCAGGTCCTTCTCGCAGTAGGAGGCGCCGACCTCATGCCCCTGGGCGTAGAGGAAGGTGTTGGCCATGCCCCCGCCGATGGCCAGCTTGTCCAGCCGGGTGACGAGGTTCGACAACAGGTCCAACTTGGTCGAGACCTTGGAGCCGCCGACAATGCCCATGACCGGGCGTTCCGGCCGGCCCAGGGCGCGGTCCAGGGCGTTCAGCTCCAGCCGCATCTGCTCGCCGGCGCAGGCGGGCAGGAGGTGGGCCAGGCCCTCGGTGGAAGCGTGCGCCCTGTGGGCGGCCGAGAAGGCGTCGTTGACATAGAGGTCGCCATTGACAGCCAGGGCGCGGGCGAAGGCCGGATCATTGGCCTCCTCGCCCGGATAGAAGCGGACATTCTCCAGGAGGATCACGTCGCCGGGCGCCATGGCGGCGACGGCCGCGGCCACGTCCTTGCCTGCGCAGTCCGGGACGAAGGTCACAGGTCGCCCCAGAACCGCTGACAGGGCCGGGGCGATGGGCGCCAGGCTCATCTCCGGGACCCACTTGCCCTTGGGCCGGTCGAAATGGGCCAGCAGGATCACCTTCGCCCCACCGGCGCGGAGCTTCTCGATGGTCGGGACGGCCGCCCTCAGCCGGGTGTCGTCGGTGACGGCGCCGTCCGCCATGGGGACGTTGAAGTCCACCCGGACCAGGGCCCTGACGCCGGCCAGGGAAACGTCGTCGAGGGTCTGGAAGGCCATGGGCTCAGATCAGGCGGGCCATGGCCGCGGCGGTGTCGGCCATCCGCGTGGAGAAGCCCCACTCGTTGTCGTACCAGGACAGGATCCGGCCAAGGCCGCCGTCGATCACCTGGGTCTGGGCCAGGGCGACGGTTGACGAGGCGGCCACATGGTTGAAGTCGGTGGAGACCAGGGCCTCGTCGGTCACCGCCAGGACGCCCTTCAGGGGGCCTTCGGCGGCGGCGCGCAGGGCGTCGTTGATTTCCTTGACGGTCAGGGTGCGGCCCGGGGTCCAGACCAGGTCCACCACCGAGACGTTCGGGGTCGGCACCCGGATGGACGAGCCGTCCAGCTTGCCCTGCAGGGCGGGGATGACCAGGCCCAGGGCCTTGGCGGCGCCGGTGGAGGTGGGGATCATGGACATGGCCGCGGCGCGGGCGCGGTAGAGGTCCTTGTGCATGGTGTCCAGCGTCGGCTGGTCGCCCGTGTAGGAGTGGATGGTGGTCATGTAGCCGCGCTCGATGCCGGCCAGCTCCTGCAGGACCTTGGCCACCGGAGCCAGGCAGTTTGTGGTGCAGGAGGCGTTGGAGACCACCAGGTCGGCGGCGGTCAGGGTGTCGTGGTTCACCCCATAGACGATGGTCTTGTCGGCGTTGTCGCAGGGCGCGCTGACCAGGACCCGCTTGGCGCCGGCCGTCAGGTGGGCGCTGGCCTTGTCCTTGGAGGTGAAGATGCCGGTGCACTCGAAGGCGATGTCGACACCCAGTTCGCGGTGCGGCAGTTCGGCGGGATCGCGGACGGCGGTGACCTTGATCTTGCCGCGGCCGACGTCGATCGTGTCGCCGTCCACCTTCACCTCGCCGGCGAAGCGGCCGTGGACGCTGTCATAGCGGAACAGGTGGGCGTTGGTCTCGACGGGACCCAGGTCGTTGATCGCCACGACCTCGATGTCCGTCCGGCCGTGCTCGACCAGGGAGCGCAGGATGTTGCGGCCGATCCGGCCGAATCCGTTGATGGCGACACGCACAGTCATGAATCGGTCTCCGAACCTTTAACTTCGCTGGTTGGCGGCGGTTTTTTAGGTCCGGGGCAGGGAAGTCAACCCTGACGATCACGGTTTCGGGAGCGACAGGCTCCGTCCCGCCGAATCCTGTGGTCAGCCCCCGACGACCCGCACCTTCCCGGCCGCCTCCGCCGCCCTCGCCCGGGCGGTGTCGACATCGTCGGCGCGGGCCAGTGCGACCCCCATGCGCCGCCGCTCGAAGGCCTCGGGCTTGCCGAAGAGGCGCAGGTCCGCGCCGGGGACAGACAGGGCGGCGGCGACCCCTTCGAAGGCCACGCCACGCCCCTCAAGACCGCCGTAGATCACCGCGCTGGCGCCGGTCTCGCGCAGGGTCGCATCGACGGGCAGGCCCAGTATGGCGCGTGCGTGCAGGGCGAATTCGCTCTGGACCTGGGTGGCCAGGGTGACCAGGCCGGTGTCGTGCGGCCGGGGGCTGACCTCGGAGAACCAGACGTCGTCGCCCTTCACGAAGAGCTCGACGCCGAAAACGCCCAACCCGCCCAGCTCGGCGGTCACCGCCCCGGCGATCCGCCGCGACCGCTCCAGGGCGGCGGAGGACATGGCCTGGGGCTGCCAGCTTTCCACATAGTCGCCCTTCACCTGGCGGTGCCCGATGGGCGCGCAGAAGTCGGTGCGCACGGCGCCTTCGGCGCCCAGGCTGCGGACCGTCAGCTGGGTGATCTCGAAGTCGAAGTCGACCCGACCCTCGACGATGACCCGGGGTTGCTCCACCCGGCCGCCTTCCAGGGCGTAGCGCCAGGCGGCGGCGATGCCTTCGGCCCCCTCGACAAAGGACTGGCCCTTGCCGGACGAGCTCATCACCGGCTTCACGAAGCAGGGAAAGCCCGTGACCTGGGCCGCCGCCTCGGCCAGTTCGGCCTCGGAGCTGGCGAAGGCGTAGGTGGAGGTCGGCAGTCCCAGGGCCTCGGCGGCCAGTCGGCGGATGCCCTCGCGGTTCATGGTCAGCTGGGCGGCCCTGGCGGTGGGAATGACCGTCGCCAGGCCCTCGGCCTCCAGGCGCACCAGCTCATCCGTGGCGATGGCCTCGATCTCGGGCACGATCAGGTGGGGCCGCTCGGCCTCCACCAGGGCGCGCAGGGCCGCTGCATCCGTCATGGCCAGGACGTGGCTGCGGTGGGCGACCTGCATGGCCGGGGCGTCGGCGTAGCGGTCGGCGGCGATGACCTCGCAGCCCAGGCGCTGGAGCTCGATCACCACCTCCTTGCCCAGTTCGCCCGAGCCCAGCAGCAGGACCCGGACGGCGGAGGGCGAGAGGGGCGTGCCCAGGCGGGCCGGCGGGGCCACGGCTCAGCCCAGCTTCTGGCGGACGGCGTCCGCCACCGCCTGGGGCGTGATGGCGAAGGCCTCATAGAGCCGCTCGGCCGGGGCGGAGGCGCCAAAGCCCTTCATGCCGACAAAGATCCCGTCGGCGCCGATGAAGCGGTCCCAGCCCATGCGGACGCCCGCCTCGACGGCGGCCCTGACCTCGGTCTCGCCGATGACGGCGGCCTTGTAGCGGTCGGTCTGGGCCTCGAAGAGCTCCCAGCAGGGGGCGGAGACCACGCGGGTCCCGATGCCCTCGGCCTCGAGCAGGTCGCGGGCGGCCAGGGCGACGGCCACCTCGGTGCCCGTGGCGAACAGGGTGACCCGAGCGGGGGAGCCGGCGGCGGCCAGCTGGTAGGCGCCATGGGCCGACAGGTTCTCGCCGGAGGCGGCGGTGCGCACGGCGGGAACCTTCTGGCGGGACAGGGCCATGACAGACGGCGTGGTCCGGGCGGAGACGGCCAGCTTCCAGCACTCGGCGGTCTCCACCGCGTCGGCGGGGCGGAAGACCAGGAGGTTGGGCATGGCCCGGAGGGAGGCCACGTGCTCCACCGGCTGGTGGGTGGGGCCGTCCTCGCCGACGCCGATGGAGTCGTGCGTCATCACATGGACGACCCGGGCCCCCATCAGGGCGCCCAGGCGGATGGCGGGGCGCGAATAGTCCGAGAAGACCAGGAAGGTGCCCGAGAAGGGGATCACGCCCCCGTGCAGGGCCATGCCGTTCATCGCCGCGGCCATGCCGTGCTCGCGCACGCCCCAGTGGACGTACCGCCCCGCATAGTCCGGGACGTCGAAGGCGGCCGTTCCCTTGACGAAGGTGTTGTTGGACCCGGTCAGGTCCGCCGAACCGCCGATCATCTCGGGAATGGCCGGGAAAAGGTGATCGAGAGCCGAGCCGGAGTGCTGGCGGGTGGCCGCCGCGGGCCTGGCGTCCACCGCCGCGGCGATGTGGGCGTCGAGGGCCTCGAAGGCCCCGGCCGGAAGCTCGCCGGCCATGGCGCGCTGGAAGTCGCCGGCCTTGGGCGAGGTCGCCAGCCGGCCCTGCCAGGACTTGCGGGTGCGCACACCCTTCCGGCCGGCCCGGCGCCAGGCCTTCACCAGGTCCTCCGGCAGCTCGAAGGGCGGCAGGTTCCAGCCCATGGCCTTGCGGGCCTCGGCGATCTCGCCGTCGAACAGGGTGTAGCCGTGGCTGTGCGGGTCGCCTTCCTTGGGCCCGGCGCCCTTGGAGATGCGGGTGCGGCAGGCGATCAGGGTCGGGCGGTCCTGCTTGGTCGCCCAGCGGAGGGCGGCGGCGATCTTGCCGTGGTCGTGCCCGTCCACCGCCCTGACCGCCCAGCCATAGGCCTTGAAGCGGGCCAGCTGGTCGCCGGTCTCGGCGATGGTCGCCTCACCATCGATCGTGGTGTTGTTGTCGTCGAACAGGACGGTCAGCCGGTTCAGCCGGAACCGTCCGGCGATGGAGGCGGCCTCGTGGCTGACGCCCTCCATCAGGCAGCCGTCGCCGGCGATGACCCAGGTCCGGTGGTCCACCAGGTCCTCGCCGAACCGGGCGGCCAGGTGGCGCTCGGCCATGGCCATGCCGACGGCGGTGGCGATGCCCTGGCCCAGAGGACCGGTGGTGGTCTCGACCCCAGGGGTGTGCCCGAACTCCGGATGTCCGGGGGTGTTGGAGCCCCACTGCCGGAAGTTCCGGACCTGGTCCATCGTCACCGCCTTGAACCCGGTCAGGTGCAGCAGGGCGTAGAGCAGCATGGAGCCATGACCGGCCGACAGGACGAACCGGTCGCGGTCGGCCCAGTCCGGCCGCGAGGCGTCGAACTTCAGGAACTTCGTCCACAGCACGGTGGCCACGTCGGCCATGCCCATGGGCATGCCCTGGTGGCCGGACTTGGCCCTGTGCACCGCATCCATCGAGAGGACGCGGATGGCGTCGGCCATTTTCACGGGCGAGACAGGCATGGGGGGAATCCGGTTGTCGGCGGGAAGAGGCTTGGGCCTCGCACAGGGGACCGGAAGGGTCAAGAAAGGTAAGTGTTCCGGCGGCGCGGCGTATGGCGCTATAGAGGGAAGGCAACCTCCGGAGTCCCTCATGACCCAGGACGAATCCGCCCTCGACCAGGCCGCCAGGCGGCTGGATCGCGCCCTGTCCCTGCTCGAGCAGGAACTCGCCGGACGCCGGGCTGGCGGCGAAGGCGAACTGTTCGACCCCGCCCGCAGCGGCCTTGCCGCCGAACTGGAGCGAAGCCGCCAGCGGGAGCGCCATCTCGAGGCCGCAGGCGCCGATGCCTCGCGCGCCCTCGGCCAGGCCATCGCCCAGATCGAAGCGGTGCTGGGCGGCGGAAGGGAAGGCTGAACCATGGCCCAGGTGACCCTCAGCGTGAATGGCCGTCCCTACGTGGTCGGCTGCGAGGACGGCCAGGAGGCCCACCTCACAGAGCTGGCCCGCCTTTTCGACGCCCAGGTGCAACAGGTCTCCAAGGATGTCGGCCAGCTTGGCGAGACCCGGCTCTTCCTGATGGCGGCCCTGCTCCTCGCCGACGAGTTGTCCGATCTCCGGGGCCGCCTGGCGGGCCTGCAGGCTGACCACGCCCGGCTCCAGTCCGAGGCCGGGTCCGTCGAGGGCCGGGCTGTCGCGGCCCTGGAGGCCGCCGCCCGTCGCGTCGAGAAGCTGGCCGGGGCCTGACGTCGCGCGCCGGCCTTGCCGCAGGGGCCTGCCGGACCTAGACTGGGAAGTGGCGGGTCTTGCTGCAGCTCGCGTCGAAGGCGACTAATCCCAGCGACCTTAATTCACTCGAAGGGAGCTGTCCCTGGCCGGGTCCGTGGACCCGGGCACATGGCGCCCACCTGGTTATCCAGGTCGAGGGGATTGAACAGTCCTTCACGGTTTCCGCGGCGCCGCCACCTCTTTTCCCGGACACGCCTTGCCGTCCAGCGACCCTGACCCAGACTCCCGACACGACCTGCGAAGGCGCCTCAGGCGCCGGCGCAGGGCGCTGGCGATCGCCGCGCCGGATGCGGGCGAGGCTGCGGCCCGTCACCTGCCCCCCGACGCCCTGCCCCGGGTCCGCACCTTCGCCGCCTACCTGCCGGCGGGGGGCGAAATCGATCCCGGCCCCCTCTCAGTGCGACTGCTGGCCCTGGGCGCCGAGCGGCTCCTGCCGCGGGCCCTCGAGGACGGGAGCCTGAAGTTCCTGGACGCCCCGCTGGACGCGCCCCTCGCGCCGGACGCCGTCGGCGTCCCCGCCCCGCTCCCGGACAGCCCCGAGCGGCGCCCCGACCTCGTCATCACGCCGCTTGTCGGCTTCGACCGGTTCGGCGGCCGCCTCGGCCAGGGGGGCGGCCACTACGACCGGGCCCTGGAACGGCTGAGAAGGACCGGCCCCGTCTTCGTCCTGGGCCTGGCCTTCGCCGGGCAGGAGGTGGACAGGCTGGCGCTTGAGCCCCACGATCAGACCCTTGACGCCGTCCTGACAGAGGCCGGATACCGCAGCCTCCCCCAGGCCTGAAGGAACAGCATGCGTTTCGCCTTTTTCGGAGACGTGGTCGGGAAGTCCGGCCGGGACGGCCTGGCCGACCACCTGCCCGGCCTGCGCCGGCGGCTCGACCTGGAATTCGTCATCATCAACGCCGAGAATGCGGCGGCGGGGTTCGGCATCACCGAGCGCACAGCCCGCGACCTCTTCGACGCCGGCGCCGACTGCCTGACCCTGGGCAACCACGCCTGGGACCAGAAGGAGGCCATGACCTACATCGTCCGCGAGCCCCGGCTGATCCGCCCCCTGAACTATCCGGTCCTGGCCGATGCGCCGGGCCTGGGCGCCAACCTCTTCGAGACCCGCGGCGGGCGGCGCATCCTGGTGATCAACCTCCTGGGCCGGGTCCACATGGACAGCCTGGACGACCCCTTCGCCGCCGTGGACCGCGAGCTCGACAAGGCCCCCCTGGGCATGGTGGCCGACGCCGTGGTGGTGGACATGCACGCGGAGGTGACCTCGGAGAAGATGGCCATGGGCCACTTCTGCGACGGACGGGCGAGCCTGGTGGTCGGGACCCACACCCACGTTCCCACCGCCGACGCCCAGATCCTGCCCGGCGGCACCGCCTACCAGACCGACGCCGGCGCATGCGCCGACTATGACAGCGTCATCGGCAACATGAAGGAAGAGCCCCTCCGCAGGTTCACGACCCGGATCTCCGGCGGTCGGTTCAAGCCGGCGGAGGGTCCGGCCACCGTATGCGGGGTCTTTGTCGAGACCGACGACGCCACCGGCCTCGCGCTGAGGATCGCCCCCATCCGGATCGGGGGGCGCCTCGCCGAGACCGTTCCCGACCTCAGTCCGGCCGCCGCCTGAAGAAGCGACCGAACCCGGAAGCCGGCGCCTGCCGGGCCTCCAGACGCGCCTGCAGGACCGGCAGGGTCAGGCCGCCGCTCGCGGCCTCGTCCAACAGGGCGAAGCGACGGCCAGCGGCCTGGGACTGCTCTTCCGCGGTGATCTTGCCGTCATAGTTCCGGTCGGCCCCGCGGACGGGCTGGGGTTCGTCCAGGAGGCCGAAGGAGGAGGCCCCGTCCAGGCCCCGGCTTCGCGGCGCCGGTGCGCCCGGCTCGCCCCGGTCGGACCGGAAGGCGGCGGACTGGGGCAGGATCTCGGGCGCCACCTCGTTCTCGTAGGCGTTGTTCTCGAAACCATCCACGCGCCCGTCACGGTCGGCGTCCAGCCGGGCGTGGAACCTGAGGCCGTCTGCGGCGAACTCCTTCCGGGTCAGGGTCCCGTCATGGTCGGCGTCGGCGCCGGCGAACCAGTCAGCAAGCCCCGTGGCCGACCGGAAGGGCTCGCCAAATGGGCTGATGAACAGGGCGTCGCCGGCCGGCGCCTTCGCCGGGGACGACTGGCCGTTGGCCGTCGCGGCGGGAAGGAGCCCCACCGAGGCGATGGCCAGTCCAAGCCCGGGTCCGGCCAGGCCCCGGGCCCGGCGCAAAGGGGAACGACTCATGTTGCGAACTCCCGATTGGGTGGGAAGACAGAACGGTCTTGCGACGGCGTCAATGTGGCGCCGCCGCTCGGGGACGGCTTCGGGGCTTGCCAATGGGGGACCGGTGGCGGAGTCTTCCACCATGGCGTCGCTGATGGAACGCCGGAGGTCCGACATGCTGCATTTTCTGCTTCGCGCGCTTTTCGCCGCCTTTGGCCTGGCCATCGCCTCGCGGATTGTTCCCGGAGTGACCTACGACGCGCCCCTGACCCTGTTCCTGGCCGCCCTGCTCCTGGGGGTGGTCAACGCCCTCCTGAGGCCGCTGCTGGTGATCCTGACCCTTCCCGTCACCGTCGTCACCTTCGGGCTTTTCCTTCTGGTGATCAACGCGGGCATGATCCTGCTGGTCTCGAGGATCATTCCCGGCTTCCACATCTCCGGCTTCTGGCCGGCCGTGGTGGCGGCGGTCGTCACCGGGGTCACAAGCTGGGCCGGCTACATGCTGTTGGGCGACCTGAAGCGCCTGAACACGCGGGCTGGCTGACGTCCGGAAACGAAAAAGGGGGCGGGGCCTGAAGCCCCGCCCCCCGGACTTTCGGGAAACGACCTGGATCAGAAGTCCATGTCGCCCATGCCGCCCATGCCGCCGGGCATGCCCGGAGCGCCGCCGGCGCCGCCCTTCTTGGGGGCCTCGACGATGGCGGCTTCCGTGGTGATCAGCAGGCCGGCCACCGAGGCGGCGTCCTGCAGGGCGGTGCGAACCACCTTGGCCGGGTCGATGACGCCGGCCTTCACCATGTCCACGTACTCTTCGGTCTGGGCGTTGAAGCCGAAGGTGGGCGAGCTGTTCTCGAGCACCTTGCCGACCACGATCGAGCCTTCGACGCCGGCGTTCTCGGAGATCTGCCGGATCGGGGCCTGGAGGGCGCGACGCACGATGGCGACACCGGCCTCCTGGTCGTCGTTGTCACCCTTCAGGCCGTCGAGGGCCTTGGAGGCCTTCAGCAGGGCCACGCCGCCGCCGGGGACGATGCCTTCTTCCACGGCCGCGCGGGTCGCGTTGAGGGCGTCATCGACGCGGTCCTTCTTTTCCTTCACCTCGACTTCGGTCGAGCCGCCGACGCGGATCACGGCGACGCCGCCGGCCAGCTTGGCCAGCCGCTCCTGCAGCTTTTCCTTGTCGTAGTCCGAGGTGGTGTCCTCGATCTGGCGCTTGATCTGGCCGATGCGGGCCTCGATGCCGTCCTTGGCGCCGGCGCCGTCGACGATGGTGGTGTCGTCCTTGGTGATCGACACCTTCTTGGCGCGGCCCAGCATTTCGAGGGTCACGTTCTCAAGCTTGATGCCGAGGTCCTCGGAGATCAGCTCACCGCCGGTCAGGATGGCGATGTCCTCGAGCATGGCCTTGCGGCGGTCGCCGAAGCCCGGGGCCTTGACGGCCGCGACCCGCAGGCCGCCGCGGAGCTTGTTGACCACCAGGGTGGCCAGGGCCTCGCCCTCGACGTCCTCGGCGATGATCAGCAGGGGACGGCCGGACTGCACGACGGCCTCGAGGACCGGCAGCAGGGGCTGGAGGGAGGTCAGCTTCTTCTCGAAGAGCAGGATCAGGGGCTCGTCGAGTTCAGCCTCCATCTTGTCGGCGTTGGTGATGAAGTACGGCGACAGGTAGCCGCGGTCGAACTGCATCCCCTCGACGACGTCGAGCTCGGTCTCGGCGGTCTTGGCCTCTTCGACCGTGATCACGCCTTCATTGCCGACCTTGTCCATGGCCTTGGCGATCATCTCGCCAACCTCAGTGTCGCCGTTGGCGGAGATGGTGCCGACCTGGGCGATCTCGGCGTTGGTGGTGACCTTGCGCGAGGACTCGCGGATGGACTCGACCACCTTGGCCACGGCCTTGTCGACGCCGCGCTTCAGGTCCATCGGGTTCATGCCCGCGGCGACCGACTTCATGCCCTCGACCACGATGGCCTGGGCCAGGACGGTGGCGGTGGTGGTGCCGTCGCCGGCCTTGTCGTTGGTCTTGGAGGCGACTTCACGGATCAGCTGGGCGCCGAGGTTCTCGAAGCGGTCAGACAGCTCGATTTCCTTGGCGACGGACACGCCGTCCTTGGTGGAGCGGGGCGCGCCGAAGGACTTCTCGATGACCACGTTGCGGCCCTTGGGGCCCAGGGTCACCTTCACGGCGTTGGCGAGGGTGTTCACGCCGCGCAGCATCCTGTCGCGGGCGTCGGAACCGAAATAGACGTCTTTGGCAGCCATTGGCTTACTCTTTCAGAAAGGGATTGTGGGGTCTGGAAAGGCGGTCGGGGGATCTATTCGATCACGCCCAGGACGTCGCTTTCCTTCATGATCAGCAGGTCCTGGCCGTCGACCTTGACCTCGGTGCCGGACCACTTGCCGAACAGGATGCGGTCGCCCTTCTTCAGGTCGAGGGGCTGCACCTTGCCAGAGTCATCACGGGCGCCGGGGCCGACGGCGATGACTTCGCCTTCCTGCGGCTTCTCCTTGGCGGTGTCGGGGATGATGATCCCGCCCTTGGTCTTCTGTTCTTCTTCGACGCGCTTCACGAGGACGCGGTCACCGAGGGGACGAAACGCCATGTCTTGGTCTCTCCATTTAGGACGAGTGTTGCTGGAACTCCCGGGGGCGGCGCCGCCTTTGGCAGCCGTCGCCTCCGAGTGCTAACGCGTCGGGGAGTTAGGGATGGGGACTGGCGGAGTCAAGCGCCGCGCCCCCCGAAAGGGCCCTCAGTTCCGGTTGGACCGGGGCGACGGCGGCGGCTAAGGTCCCCTTCAGCTGTGACGCCACAACAAGGAAACGCCCATGCGCCGCGCCCCCGTGATCGCCGCCCTGTCGGCCCTCGCCTTCGCCCTGCCCGCCGTGGCGGAGACCTGGACGCCCTATACCGAGCCGACCGACAAGGGGCTCCAGTGGTCCTTTGACCGCGACTATTCCTACCGCGACGCCGCCTCGGGCCGGATCGTGGTGATGACCGCCATCGGCAAGGTCGGCGCGACGCCCCGCATGGGCCCATCCGCCCCAGGCGCCGCCGATGGCGTGGGCTTTGTCTACGCCCTCGACTGCAAGGCCAGGAACCTGATCCCCATGGGCAGCTATTCGCCGAAGAAGCCGCTCGAGATCGCCTCTGGCTGGAGGGGCGAAGCCGCCAAGAAGGCGGACGGGTCCGACGATGCGGCCCTGATGCGCCAGGTCTGTTCCGCCGAGGGCGCGTACCCGACGAAATAGGGCCACCAGGACCCTTTCCCACGAACCGGGGCGGCCCGCCGGGGCCGCCCCTTTTCTTTGGGTCCTCAGCGCATGCCCACGGGAACCCGCTCGGCGTCGCGCTCGGCGCGGATCTTCATCTGCAGGTCGCCGTATTTCGCCAGCTCCATGCGGGCGATGGTGCGGTTGTGCACCTCGTCGGGCCCGTCGGCCAGGCGCAGGGTGCGCTGGCTGGCGTAGGCCTTGGCGAGGCCGAAGTCGCTGGTGACCCCGCCGCCGCCATGGGCCTGGATGGCGTCGTCGATGACCTTGATCGCCATGGTCGGCGCCTGGACCTTGATCATGGCGATCTCCATCCGGGCCACCTTGTTGCCTGCCTTGTCCATCATGTCCGCGGCCTTCAGGCAGAGCAGGCGGGTCATCTCGATGTCGATGCGGGCGCGGGCGATCCGCTCCTCCCAGACCGAGTGCTCGGAGATGTACTTGCCGAAGGCCTTCCGGGTCATGAGCCGCCGGCACATCTTCTCCAGGGCGACCTCCGCCGCGCCGATGGTGCGCATGCAGTGATGGATGCGGCCGGGGCCCAGCCGGGCCTGGCTGATCTCGAAGCCGCGCCCCTCGCCCAGCACGAGGGAGTCCTCCACCGGCACCCGGACATTCTCCAGCAGGACCTCGGCGTGGCCGTGCGGGGCGTCGTCGTAGCCGAACACCGGCAGCATGCGCAGGACCTTGATCCCGGGCGTATCCATGGGGACCAGCACCTGCGACTGCTGGGCGTGAAGGGCGGCCTCGGAATTGGTCTTGCCCATCACGATGGCGACCTTGCACCGGGGGTCGCCCACGCCCGAGGACCACCACTTGCGGCCATTGATGACATAGTGGTCGCCATCCCGGTCGATGCGGGTCTCGATGTTGGTGGCGTCCGAGGAGGCCACCAGGGGCTCGGTCATCAGGAAGGCCGAGCGGATCTCGCCGCGCATCAGGGGCGACAGCCAAAGGTCCTTCTGCTCGCGGGTCCCGAAGCGGTTCAGGACCTCCATGTTGCCGGTGTCCGGCGCCGAGCAGTTGAAGACCTCCGAGGCGAAGCCCACCCGCCCCATGATCTCGGCGATGGGGGCGTACTCGAGGTTCGACAGCTGGACGCCCTCGAAGACGAAGGTGTCGTCCACGTGCGGGTGGCCGGAGTCCGGCGGCATGAACATGTTCCAGAGCCCGGCGGCGCGGGCCCTGGCCTTCAGGTCCTCGACGACGGGGATGACCTTCCAGGGATCGCCCTCGGCCTGCTGGGCCTCATAGACGGGGACGGCGGGATGGATGTGCGCATCCATGAAGTCGCTGACGCGGCGGATGAGTTCCTTCTGGCGGGGGGAGTACTCGAAATCCATGACGGTCGACCTTCCTTGAGGCGCCCTCCGGGTCGCCGGGGGCTGCGCGCCCCGGAAGGTCCCGGCCCGGCCCCCGCGCGTCCTTGATCTGGCTCAAGCCAGGCTGGCCAATTCGTCCGGGGCGGGCCAGAAAAGGGGTATGGTCCCGGACTTTCCCCATCGCCCCCTCGCCAACGCCTTCGTCACCCTCGAGCCCCTGTCCGAGGCGCACAGGGAGCCCTTGAGGGCCGCCTGCGCCGCCGATCCCGAGATCTGGGAGACGCAGTATTCGCTCTCCCTCTACGGCGAGAACTTCGATCGGTTCTGGAACGGCAAGCGGATCGCGGACAGGGACTCAGGCGCGGCGCGTCATTTCGCAGTGATGTCGGACACGCGCTGCGTCGGCGTCACCGGCTTCCTGAAGATCGACCGGGCCAACGCCGCCCTCGAGATCGGCCTCACCTACTACGCCCCACAGGCGAGGGGCGGGCACGTCAATCCCTCCGCCAAGCGCCTCCTCCTGGAGGAAGCCTTCGCCGCCGGCTTTGTCCGGGTCCAGTTCCACGTCGATGAGATCAACGCCAGGTCCCGGGCGGCGGTGCTCAAGCTGGGGGCGACCTTCGAGGGCGTCCAGCGGTGGGACCGGGTCGTCTGGACAGGCCGGCGGCGCAGCACGGCCGTCTATTCCATCATCGCCCCGGACTGGCCCGCCGTACGCGAGGGGCTGGACCGCCGGCTCGCCGCCTTCGGGCCCGGGGCCTGAAGGCGGCGGCGCAGGATCAGCGGACTGGCGCGGTCCGGGTCTGGCTTTCGGCGAAGAAGACCTTTTCGGCGTTCTCGGCCACTTCCTGGGCGGTGTAGGGCCGGCCGGGCTGGAAGCCTTCGGTCTCCAGCATCTTGATCTCGCGTACCCCGCGGGAGGAGACGCCCAGCACCTTGCCGGTGTGGTCAGCGGCCAGGTCCGAGACCATGTAGAGCACGCCCGGCGCCACATTCTCCGGCAGGCTCAGCGGATCCGGCTCGCGGCCGGCCCGTCCGGGCAGGTCGGAGGTCATACGGGTGAAGGCGCCCGGCGCCAGGCCCATGACCCGGATGCCGTACTTGCGCCCCTCGATGGCCAGGACGCGCATGAAGCCATAGATGCCCGCCTTGGCCGCCCCATAGTTCGACTGGCCGAAGTTGCCGTAGAGGCCCGAGGTCGAGCTGGTCATGACGATGGTCCCGGGACGCCCGTTGTCCTTCAGCCACTTCCAGACCGGCATGGTGCAGCAGTAGGTGCCCTTCAGGTGCACCTTGACCACCAGGTCCCAGTCGGCCTCCGTCGTGTTGGCGAAGGTCTTGTCGCGCAGGATGCCCGCATTGCAGACCAGGATGTCGACCTGTCCAAAGGCGTCGAGGGCGGTCTTCAGGATGTTCTCCCCGCCCGCCAGGGTCGACACGTCGTCGCCATTGGCCACGGCGCGGCCGCCTTCGGCCAGGATGTCGTTGACCACCTTCTGCGCCGCGCTGACCGAGCCGTCGCCCGAGCCGTCGCGGGAACCGCCCAGGTCATTGACCACCACGGCGGCCCCTTCACGGGCGAAGAGCCGGGCATAGGCCTCTCCAAGCCCGCCGCCGGCGCCGGTGATGATGGCCACCTTTCCGTCCAGAAGTCCCATGGTGCGTCTCCCTAATGTTTTTCTGAAAGGCGCATCTTCCAACCGGTCCGGCGGGGAGTCGAGTCCGGGTCGGCGCCCTGCTTTCCGACTCCACAAGCGTCCCGGTTGGAGTAGGCTCCGCCGACAGCCGGCGCACCAGACGCTGGCGAAGGGGGGAAGCGCCGTGTCCGCAAATCTGCCAGCCGGCGAGGCCCACGGGCTGGGCGCCATCGTCGATTCCCCCATCGCCGCCGAACTGGCTGGCGACGGGCGCATGACCCGCGGGGCGGTCGCCTGGTCTTTCTTCGAGGGCGCCCGAAACCCCTATGTCGTCCTGGTCACCATCTACATCTTCGCGCCCTACATCGCCTCGGTGATGATCGGCGACCCGGTGAAGGGCCAGGCGGTGATCTCGCAGTGGAGCCAGTATTCGGGCTGGATCATCATGGCCACAGCGCCCTTCCTGGGGGCCTCCATCGACCAGCTCGGCGGCCGCAAGATCTGGCTGGGCCTGGTGGTCGCCGCCATGGTCCCGATGATGGCGGCTCTCTGGTGGGCCAGGCCGGACGGGTCGGGGCTGTCGGTCACCATGACCATGCTGCTCATCACCCTGATCGGGCTGGGGTTCGCCTTCTCGGAAGTCCTGCACAATTCCCTGCTGATCCGGGCGGCGGGCATGAAGGCGGCGCACAAGGCCTCTGGCCTGGCCCTCGCCCTGGGCAACGCCTTCTCCGTCCTGGCCCTGGGCTTCACCGCCTGGGCCTTCGCCCTGCCTGGCCGGGTCGACTGGGCCTGGGTGCCCAAGGCGCCGCTCTTCGGCCTGGACACCGCCGCCCACGAGCACGAGCGGATCGTCGTCCTCATGGCGGCGGGCATCTTCGCCATTGGCGCCCTGCCCCTCTTCCTCTTCACGCCAGACGCGCCGCGCACAGGAATTCCCGTCCTGCGGGCCTTCCGGAACGGGGCTCGCCAGCTCTGGGAGATGCTCGCCACCGTCCGCAACTACAGGGACGCCGCCATCTACCTCGCCAGCCGCATGGCCTTTGTCGACGGCATGAACGCCATCCTGATCTACGCCGGGGTCTACGCCGTGGGCGTGATGAAGTGGCAGGCCCTCGAGATGCTCTTCTACGGCATCCTCCTGTCCATCCTGGCCGTGCTCGGGGGTTTTGTCGGACGGTGGATGGACGCCGCCTTCGGCCCGAAGAACGCCCTCAGGATCGCGATCTTCATGTCGATCCTCGGCATTGTCGCCATGCTGGGCATGTCGCCGACCCGGATCCTCTACCTGTGGAGCTACGACCCCTCCGCGCATGCGCCGGTCTGGGACGGCCCCGTCTTCCGGACCCTGCCCGAGGTCATCTTCCTGCTGATCGGGTTCGTGAACGCCGTCTTCATCACGGCCCAGTACGCCTCGGCCCGGACCATGCTGACCCGCCTCACCCCGCCGGAAAAGACCGGGGCCTTCTTCGGGGTCTACGCCCTGTCCGGCGTCGCGACAGGATGGCTGGGGCCCATGATGGTGAACTTCGGGACCAACCTGACCAAGACCCAGCAGGGCGGATTCGCCACGGTGATCATCCTCCTCGTTGCAGGATTGGCGGGGCTGGGCTTCGTCCGGGGCGGCGGCAAGTCGATCGAGGCCTGACTTCAGGGAGGTCAGCCCCGATTACTGTTAACCATGTTTGTAAACCTAAGTTAAAGTCGACAGACCCTCGCGGCCCTTCTCACGTTTACTTTCCATTAAGCTCGATGAGCGAAGAGTAACCACGAGTGTACGGGGAAGCCGAAAGGCTCAGCCGGGGCGTGGGGACTCCCGCCCTCCCGTGTCACGGGAGAACAGAATGTCCAGGTTGCTCGCCAGGGTGCTCCGTGAGGAGGCATCCGCGCCCGTCTTCGAATATGGGGTCGTCGCCGCCCTGATCGCGGCCATGCTCCTTGCGGCGGCGAGCCTTTCGCCCGCCCGCCAGCCGGCGCCCAACATCCCGCCTGATCTCCGCGCCGCATCGCACTGATCCGCGACGTCGCCCCGTTGCGGCGACCCCGGCTTTGGCCCAAATGATCCCCCATGCGCCGGGGCGGCGCAGGTGGAGTGCTGACCATGGCCAATGACCTTCCTTCTGGGACCGACGACGCCGCAATTCCCGTGACCTGCCTGTGCGAGGGCGACCTCGCCGCCTGGCGACAGTCCGCCCCGCCCCTGGACGCCGGCCTCGCCGGGACCGAGTTCCGCGCCCGCCCGGGCCAGGCGGTCATCGTTCCGGGGCCTGACGGCAAGCCAGCCCGGGTGCTCCTGGGCCTCGGCGCCGCGCCCGGGGATGTCCTGTCCTTCCGGAACCTGGCCGGCCGACTTCCGGCGGGGACCTACCGCCTGGAGGCCGTCCCCGGCGGGCTCGACCCCACGGACGCCGCCATCGCCTTCGCCCTGGGCCTCTATCGGTTCGAGCGCTACCGCAAGCGCGAGTCCGCCCCGCCCCAGCTGGCCGTCCCGGGGGCCAACGCCGGCGAGGCCGAGGCCATCGCCGCCGCCTGCGCCCTGGCCCGGGATCTGGTCAACACGCCCGCCAACGACCTCGGCCCCGCCGAGCTGGAGACCGCCGCCCGCGACCTTGCGACCCGCTTTGGGGCCACGGTCGACGTGGTGACTGGCGAGGCCCTCCTGTCCCAGGGCTATCCCAGCGTCCACGCGGTCGGGCGCGCCGCTGCACCGGGGCGCGAGCCCCGCATGATCGAGGTCACCTGGGGCGAACCCGGCCACCCGGTCCTGGCCCTGGTGGGCAAGGGGGTGGTCTTCGACACCGGCGGCCTGGACCTCAAGCCCTCGGCCGGCATGCGGCTGATGAAGAAGGACATGGGCGGCGCCGCCCACGTCCTGGCCCTCGGCGCCCTGGTCATGCAGGCCCGCCTGCCGGTCCGCCTGGCCCTCCTCATCCCGGCCGTCGAGAACGCCGTCGGCGGGGCCGCCATGAGGCCCGGCGACGTCCTGGCCACGCGCAAGGGCCTGAGCGTCGAGGTCGGAAACACCGACGCCGAGGGACGGCTTATCCTGGCCGACGCCCTCACACGCGCGGGCGAGCTCTCGCCCGACCTGACCCTCGACATGGCCACCCTGACGGGTGCGGCGCGGGTCGCCCTGGGGCCGCAGCTGCCGCCCTTCTTCACCGATGACGAGGCCCTGGCCGCCGCCATCGAGGCGGGCGCCCGCAAGGCCTTTGATCCCGTCTGGCGCCTGCCCCTCTGGAAGGGCTACCTGCCGTCCCTGGACTCCGAGATCGCCGACCTGAAGAACGATCCCGACGCCTGGGCCCAGGCGGGAGCCATGACCGCCGCCCTCTTCCTGCAGAAGTTCGCCCCGGAAGGCGCCTGGGCGCACTTCGACGTCTTCGCCTGGAACCCGCGCAGCCAGCCGGGATCGCCGGCGGGAGGCGAGGTCCAGGCCATCCGGGGCCTCTACGCCATGCTGAAGGCGCGCTACGCGTGAGCTCCGACCCTCGCCTGACCCTGGCCCGGCCAGACCTCGCCTCCGAGGCCCTGGAGGGCTGGATACCGGCCGCCCGCTACGCCCGCCCCCGGCGGATGCAGGCGGCGGTCCCGTCGACGGCGATCCGCCGGGAGCCCCGGGCCGAAGCCGAGCAGCTGGACCAACTGTTGCTGGGCGAGAGGTTCGACGTCCTGGAGATCCGCGACGGCTTCGCCTGGGGCCAGTCGGTGCGCGACGGCTATGTCGGGCATGTCGCCTTCGGCGCCCTGGCGCCCGAGGGTCCACCGCCCACCCACCGGGTGCAGGTTGTGCTGAGCTATGGCTTCGACGGGCCCAGCATCAAGTCCCGTCCGACCGGCCCGATCTCCCTGAACAGCCTGGTCACGGTCACCGCGCGGGAGGGGCGCCTCGCCCTCTGCGACGCGGGGTTCTGGATGCCGGAAAGCCACCTCGCCCCTCTGGGCGATTTCTCAGGAGATCCTGCGGCGGTGGCCGAGGCCCACCTGGGCGCAGCCTATCTCTGGGGCGGACGCGAGGGCTGCGGGCTCGACTGCTCGGGCCTGGTCCAGCAGGCGCTCCTGGCCTGCGGGCGGGCCTGTCCGAGGGATTCCGACCTACAGCAGGCCCTGGGCGTACACGTCGATCCATCGGGCCTCGAGCGGGGAGACCTGGTCTTCTGGCGGGGGCATGTCGCCATGATGGTGGATGCGGTCCGGATGGTGCACGCCAACGCCCACCACATGGCCGTGGCCATCGAGCCGCTTGCCGAGGCGACGGACAGGATTGTCGCCGCGGGCGGCGGCGAGCCCGTCGCCTTCCGGCGACCGTTGGACAGGGCGCGACCGCAGGCCGGCTAGGCCGGCCCTGCGGGGATCAGGCCGCCGGCTTGGCGGCCGGAGCGGCGGCCGCAGGCGTAGCCGCCGGGGCGGCGCCAGCCGCAGCCGGGGCGGCGCCGGCGGCGGGAGCCGCAGCGTCGGCGGGCGCAGCCGCGGGAGCCGCAGCCGCCGGATTCGGCGCCGGCAGGGGCAGGGTGGCGCCCTGGGCGCGGAGATACGCGATCAGGTTGACGCGGTCCTCGGACTTCTTCAGGCCGACGAAGGACATCTTGGTGCCCGAGATGTACTTCGCAGGCGCCCGGAGGAACTCGTAGAGGTGCACGTCGTCCCAGACGCCCTGCTTGGCGCCGAACTCGGTCATCGCGGCGGAATAGGCGTAACCGGCGTGGGATCCGGGCTTGTGGCCGACAATGCCCCAGAGGTTGGGACCGGTCCCGTTGGCGCCGCCATTGGCGACGTTGTGGCAGGACTGGCACTTGGCGAAGACCGCCTCGCCAGCCTTCACGTCTGCCGCCGGCAGGACGGTCCCGAAGTCGGGAAGGACATCCGCCGCCGGCGCGTCGCCGCCGGCCTCCACGGCCGCCTCGATCAGGTAGCCGGGCTTCTCAGGCGCCGCGACGGTGAATAGCCCCGTGGTGACTTCCCGAAGGCCGACGATCGCCAGGACCGTCGCGAGCCCGGCGCCTGCGATCTTGTTGAAGGTCAGATTGCTCATCGTCCCGAAACCGATTCTTTCGGGACCGAAGCCCCGCCACCCAAAACCAGAAAGGCCGACTCAAGGCCCTGCGGAACCGGAGATTCCCGACCCCTTATTGCGTTCGCGTCTCTTACACGCTACCGGCGCTTGCGCAACCGGGCAGATGGCCCCGGGCCTCAGGTTCATGACGCCGATCCTCCTCATCCCCGCCCGAATGGCCGCCACCCGCCTGCCCGGAAAGCCCCTGGCGGACATTGGCGGCCTGCCGATGATCGTGCGGGTCCTGCGGCAGGCCGAGGCCGCCGGCATCGGCCCGGTGGCCGTGGCGGCGGGAGACGCAGAGATCGTCGAGGCGGTCGAGGCGGCCGGAGGGCGCGCTGTCCTGACCGACCCCGACCTGCCGTCCGGGTCAGACCGCATCCTGGCCGCCCTGGGGGCCCTGGACCCCGAAGGCCGCTTCGACGTGGTGATCAACCTGCAGGGCGACATCCCCTTCATCGCCCCAGAGGCGATCCGGGCCTGCGCCGGCCTCCTCGACCAGCGGCCGCATGCCGACATCTCGACTGTGATGGTCGCAGAGGCGGGGCCGGAGGACCGGACCAATCCGGACATGCCCAAGGTGGTTGCGTCCATGGACCCGGACGGACGATCCGGCCGGGCCCTCTATTTCACCCGCTCGGTCCTCTACGGCGATGGCCCGGTCTGGATCCACCATGGCATCTACGGCTACCGGCGCGCGGCGCTCGAGCGGTTCACCGCCGCCACGCCCTCGCCGCTGGAGCGCCGCGAGCGGCTTGAACAGCTGAGGGCCCTGGAGATGGGCATGACGATCTGGTCGGCCGTGCTGGACGAGGCGCCCGTCTCGGTGGACAACCCCGCCGACCTGGACCGCGCCCGCGCCCACGCCCGGCGCCTTGGAGCCCCCGCATGAGCCGCAACCGGATCGCCTTCCAGGGAGAGCTTGGGGCCAACAGCCACGAGGCCTGCCTGGCCGCCTTCCCGGACATGGAGCCGGTCCCCTGCGCCACCTTCGAGGAGGCCTTCGAGGCGGTACGCGCGGGCGAGTGCCGGCTGGGCATGATCCCGGTGGAGAACTCGATCGCCGGCCGCGTGGCCGACGTCCATCACCTCCTGCCGTCCTCCGGACTGCGGATCATCGGCGAGCACTTCAAGCCCATCCACTTCCAGCTGATGGCCAATCCCGGCGTGCGGGTCGAGGACCTGAAGTCGGTGGCCTCCATGCCCATCGCCTTCGCCCAGTGCCGCGGGACCATCGCCCGCCTGGGCCTGGCCCGGGAGCCGGTCAGCGACACCGCCCTGGCCGCCCGCCAGTTGTCCGAGCGGCCGGACCCGAACCGGGCGGCCATCGCCCCGGCCCTGGCCGCGCGCCTCTACGGCCTCGACATCCTGGAAAGGGACATCGAGGACACCCACAACAACACCACCCGCTTCCTGGTCATGACCGCGGACGCCGACGCCCCGGCGCCCGGGCCGGGCGTGAAGTGCGTGACCAGCTTCGTCTTCCGGGTCCGCAACCTGCCCGCCGCCCTCTACAAGGCGCTGGGCGGCTTTGCGACCAATGGCGTCAACATGACCAAGCTCGAGAGCTACATGGAGAACGCCGCCTTCACGGCGACCTTCTTCTACTCCGAGATCGACGGTCGGCCCGGGGACGAGGCCGTCGCCCGCGCCTTCGAGGAGCTGCAGTTCTTCTCCGAGCGCTTCGAGATCCTCGGGGTCTACCCCGCGGATCCTTACCGCGCCCAGGTCGGCTAGCCCGCCCGGCGGCGACAGGTCAGGGGTTTACGGAGACGCAGTTGCCCCCCTCCGTCCCACCTCCCTTGGGGGAGGAATGAGGAGGCAATTGCTCCCCCAAGGGGGAGCTGTCAGCGAAGCTGACTGAGGGGGTCAACGGCGCCTCAGCAGACCCCCTCCGGCCCGCTTCGCGGTCCACCTCCCCCTGATGGGGAGGAATTGGGGAGCCATTGCTCCCCCAAGGGGGAGCTCCCGGCGAAGCCGGGTGAGGGGGTCAACGGCGGCTCAGCAGACCCCCTCCGTCCCGCTTCGCGGTCCACCTCCCCCTGGGGGGAGGAATTACGGAGCTGATGGCCCCCCCAGTGGAAGCTCCGGGCGTAGGCCGGTGAGGCGGGCTCAGGCCTCCTCGGCCCAGGCGCGGATCAGCTGGTGGGCGATGGCCATACCGCCGGGGGCGAAGCTGCCCTTGATCTCGCCGGCCAGCAGGGCGCGGGCCTCGGCGCGGGTGTACCAGCGCACCTCGGACAACTCGGTCTGGTCCGGCTGGGCCTCATCGCCGTCCACCTCGGCGATCAGGCCGATCATCAGCGAGTTGGGGAAGGGCCAGGGCTGGGTGGAGTGATAGCGTACCGAGGTGGCCCTCAGCCCCGCCTCCTCGAACAGTTCCCGGGCGCAGGCCTCTTCGATTGTCTCGCCAGGCTCCAGGAAGCCCGCCAGGGCGGAGAACATACCGGCGGGCCAGATTTCCTGGCGGCCCAGCATGCAGCGGTCGCCATGCACGGCCAGCATGATGACCACCGGGTCCGTGCGGGGGAAATGCTCGGCGCTGCAGGAGGAACACTCGCGCTTCCAGCCGCCCTCGGTGGGGTGGGTGGCCTCGCCGCAGACCGAGCAGCGGCGATGCTTGCGGCGCCATTCGAAGACCCCCTTGGCGGTGCCGACAATGGCGATCTCGCCAGAAGGAAGGCTGGCGGCCAGGGCCCGCGCATCCTCGAACCGGCCCATCCCCTGCAGTGGGCCGTCAGTGGGGTCGGCGGGGCCTTCCAGGTCGACGGCGAACACCGCCGTGTCCTGCCAGAGCCCCATGAACAGGAGGCGCTCGGGACCGCCGGACAGGTCCTCGACCAGCCGGGAGGGAAGGTAGGCGATCTGCATCCCGCCCGAGCTGGACCGCTCCACCAGGGCCTTGCCGTTCCACAGGACCATGCCCAGGGACTGGTCGGAGGCGAGGCGTTCCGCCAGCCAGGCGGCGTCCTTGCGACGGTCGCTGGCGCGGTCGAGGGGATTGCCGGCGAAGGTGTTCTGGAAGGCGTTCAGAGGCATGAGTCGTCTTTTAGCCCACAGGCGCGGATCTGCACACGCTTGCATGCACGCCTCGGGACCGCGATATAGGGGGCGGAGATCGGCGACGGGCGGACGCCTCGCCAACCCGGTCAGGTCCGGAAGGAAGCAGCCGTAACGAGTCCCGTTCCGGGTCGTTGTCCGGTCTCCACCCAGCCCAAATGGCGACCATGGCCGACGAAGACCTCACGCCCGAACCCGATGCGCCGGAGCGTGATCCCGACACCGCGGACATGTTCGGCGATCCTGCGCCCGCCCCGGCGCCTGTGTCTTCGGCGGCGCCTGCACCCGGGACTGCACCGACCGGCAACGCCGCCTACACCGTCATCGCCCGCAAGTACCGGCCCCGCACCTTCGAGGACCTCTATGGCCAGGAGGCCATGGTCCGGACCCTGCGCAACGCCTTCGCCGCCGGGCGGATCGCCCACGCCTTCATGCTCACCGGCGTACGTGGGGTGGGCAAGACCACCACGGCCCGGCTGTTGGCCCGGGCCCTGAACTTCCAGACGGACTCCATCGACGCCCCCAGCCTGGACCTGTCCATCGAGGGCCGGCACTGCCGCGCCATCATCGAGGGCCGGCACATGGACGTGCTGGAGCTGGACGCCGCCAGTCGGACCGGCGTGGGCGACATGCGCGACCTGCTCGACGGGGTGCGCTACGCCCCGGTGGAGGCCCGCTACAAGGTCTACATCATCGACGAAGTGCACATGCTCTCCACGGGAGCCTTCAACGCCCTGCTGAAGACCCTCGAGGAGCCCCCGCCGCACGCCAAGTTCATCTTCGCCACCACCGAGATCCGCAAGGTGCCGGTGACCATCCTCTCCCGCTGCCAGAGGTTCGACCTGCGCCGGGTGGAGCCCGCCGACCTCATCGGCAACCTGCAGATGATCCTGGAGGCCGAAGGGGTGCGGGTCGAGGCCGAGGGCCTGACCCTGATCGCCCGGGCTGCTGAAGGCTCGGTGCGCGACGCCCAGTCCCTGCTGGACCAGGCCATCGTCCAGGCCGAGCCCGGCCAGACCGTCCCCGCCGCCCTGATCCGCGACATGCTGGGCCTGGCCGACCGGGCCGGGACCCTGGACCTGTTCGAATTCATCCTGAAGGGCGACCCCGGCGGCACCGTCAGCGCCTTCCGCCAGCTCTACGCCCTGGGCGCCGATCCCGCCCAGGTGGTGCTCGACCTCATGGAGCACGTTCACGGCGCCTCGGTCGCCCGGGCGGTCGGCCCGCAGGCCCTGGCCCTGCCCAAGGACCAGTCGGCCCGCCTCGCCTCGGCCGGAGCCGCGGTGTCGGCGCCTATCCTGGCCCGCCTCTGGCAGATGCTCCTGCGCGCCCACGAGGAGGTCGGGCGGGCGCCGGACCCGGCGGCGGCCACGGACATGGCCCTGATCCGCCTGGCGCACGCCGCGGACCTTCCCGGGCCCGAGGAAGCCCTCAAGCTGCTGCGGAACGGCGACACGCCGGCCTCCGGCCCCTCGGGCGGAAGCGGGTCCGGCGGCGGATCGGCCCCCGGCGGGGCGGCGAGGGCCCTCTCGCCCCAGGCCGCCCTGCAGTCGGCGCCCCAGGCCGAGGCCCGCCAGGCGCCCGTCCTGCAGTCCTTCGAGGACCTCGTCGCCCTGATCGACGCCGAGCGCGACATCGCCCTGAAGCTGGACGTCGAACGCTTCGTCCGGCCCGTCAGCTTCCGCCCCGGCGTGCTGGAGTTCGAGCCCGCGCCCGGCGCGCCCGCCAACCTCGCCCAGCGCCTGGTGGGCCGCCTCAAGGCCTGGACCGGCCAGCCCTGGCTGGTGGCGGCCCAGGGCGGCGGCGGGGCGGAGAGTTTGTGGGAGCGCCAGACCCGTGAAGCCCGCGAGACCCGCGCCGAGATCGCCCAGGACCCCTTCGTGCTTTCCGTGATCGAGGCCTTCCCCGGCGCCGAGGTCGTCCAGATCCGCCACCTGCCCCCGCCCGAACCCGTCTTGGTCGACGACCTGGGCGAAGAGGCGGTGGAGGACTAGCCCCCGCCGCCAGAAGGGGGACAGCCGGCGATTTCGGGAACAAACCGCAGCCGCATTCCGCCCACCTCGACATCCTGCACCGGAATCTGGGGCGGCGTGACGCGGACCTCGCCCGCCCGGAAACGCCTGTCGTCCACGAGGCAGGGCGCGCTCAGTTCGCCCAACAGGCGCCAACCCGAATCCTCCCGGATCCAGGCGAGAACGGTAATGCCGCTCTTCAGCAGGACCTCGGCGGAGCCGTCGCCCGTGATGTCGAGGCTCAGGGCCATGCAGTCTGCGCCCGGTGTGCAGTTCACCGTCGCCGGACTGGTGAGGAAGTCCGCAGGGATCGGCGCCCCGCCGATGGGCGTGACCACCGGAGGCGCCAGCCTCAGGTCGTTCCGGGACTTGGTCGCCAGGGCCTCCGAGGCCCGGCGCCGGATCTCGGCGTCGCGCGGACTGTCCCCAGGTCGGGACGCAAGCTCCCGAAGGGCGGCGCGACCGGGCTCGCCGGTGTCGAACCTCAGTTGCCCGTAGTCGAATCGATCCACCGTGACCTTCCCCGTATTCAGGCGTCGCACCTGGTCCAGGACCGACAGCCGATCAGGATCCCCGACGGGGCTCAGGGTGAAGAGCGAGGCCACGAGGGCCGCCAGCACGCCGGTGAGGTTGGCCTTGCCGAAGGCTTCGAGCCAGGATCGGCGGGACAAGGCCGCCAGGGCGTGGCCGCCGGCGAAGACCGCCAGGGTCACAATGCAGGCCAGGGCCCGGACCCGGTCCGGCGTCAGGCCGTGCTGGCCGATCCGCAGGAAGACGCCGACGGCGGCGATGACGATCAGCGGAACCATCAGGAGGCCGGCAAGACGCGCGGCCATGCGCAGGACGCGCGGAATCTTGGCGATGTTCGTCGCGTCCTGCACGGCGGCGTTGGACAGGATGATCAGGCCGACGCAGGCGGCCATGAGCACGGCGGCTGCAAACTGGGTGCCCCAGAGGGGCTCCAGTCCCGTGAAGGGCAGGGATCCCAGGAAGGCGAGGATCAGCAGGGTCATCAGGGGCAGGAGCCAGGCCAGGAGACCCAGGCCCAGGGCCCGGGCGCCTTCGGCCAGGTCCGCCCGGGTCGCCGTGAAATGGACGCCAAGGGCGAAGGCGAGCCAGGTTGCCGGCCACAGGACGATAGGACGGAAGAGGAACTGGCCCACCTGCTTCAGTCCGATCACCTCGAACAGGCCTCCCGCAAGGCCAAGGAGGCCGACCAGGGCCCCGGCGAGGGCGGCGGACAGAGCGACCCGGAAGCCATCGGTCCAGGCGATGGTGAAGTGGCGCGGCCAGGGATTGCCCCGGCCGGCGCCTTCCCGGGCGCGGACCAGGACATGGCCCATGGCCAGGATCAGGCAGGTCAGGAACAGGACGGAGCCTTCCGGAACCGGCGGAACGATCCGGCCCGCACCTTCCTCCCAGGCCGTCCTGCCGAGGCCGCCCAGGAGGACCACGCCGCCGGCCGCCAGGACCCAGAGGGACAGCGTCCGCCAACGCAGGGCGCCATAGGCGCCCAGGAGGACCACGGGCAGGGTCGCGGAGGCCAGGGCCAGGACGCCCCGCAGGACCTTCAGGTCTTCGCCGGCCGGGGTCCAGCGGGCCACAGCCCAGGCGGCGATCCCGCCCGTCAGTCCGATGGCGGCGCGCACGAGAAGGTCGCGGAGTTCGGTAGCGTGGGGGCGTGAGGTGCGGGCCATGGGGGCTTCCTGTCCCGAGGGGCGGGCTTGGACAGAATCACCCCGGGAGGTGCACCCTGCAACATCCTTTGCGACAGAATGGAGGCCCGGGCCTTGGCCGCATCCGCCGGACCCGAGATCGAACGGCTGATCAGCCTCCTGTCCCGCCTGCCGGGACTGGGGCCCCGTTCCGCACGCCGGGCCGCCCTGACCCTCCTCAAGCGTCGGGAACAGTTGATGACGCCCCTGGCCGAGGCCCTGGCCGACGCCGCAGCCAAGGTCCGGGCCTGCAACACCTGCGGCGCCCTCGACACCCGGGACCCCTGCACGGTCTGCTCGGACGGCTCGCGGGACGCCGGCCTCATCTGCGTGGTCGAGGAGGCCGGCGCCCTCTGGGCCCTCGAGCGGGCGGGCGCCTTCCGGGGTCGCTACCATGTGCTGGGCGGCCTGCTCTCGGCCCTGGACGGCGTCGGGCCGGACGACCTGCGCATCACTGGCCTGCTCGCCCGGGTCGCCGCCGGGGGCGTGCGCGAGGTCATCCTCGCCCTGCCGGCCACCGTCGACGGCCAGACCACCGCCCACTACCTGGCCGAAAGGCTCTCCGGGGGCGGCGCAGAGGTCACCCTCCTCGCCCGGGGCGTGCCCGTGGGCGGCGAGCTCGACTGGCTGGACGATGGCACCCTGACCCAGGCCCTGCGCGCCCGCCGACCCGCCTGACCGCGCCCGGTGACACGACGGCGATTCCGACTTAAGAACACTTCATGAACTCCGAGCTCATCATCGCCCTCCTGGGCTTCGCCGTCGCGCTGGTCGCCGTCATCTGGGCCGTGCTTGAGCGGGGCCGGGCGGACCGGGCGGAGGCGAGGGTCGGCGACCTCCAGGCCACGGCCGCCCGGGTCCAGGTCATCGAGGAGATGGCCGCCCGCAACGCCGAGCTTCTCCAGGCCGAGGCCGCCGGCGCCATTGCCGAGCAGCTCATCGCCCGGGCCAATGAGAGCTTCGAGCTGCGCGAGAAGATCGCCGAGGAGAAGATCGCCGGACAGCTCAAGCCCGTGACCGAGACCCTCGAGAAGTTCCAGAAGCAGGTCACTGACATGGAGACGGCCCGGGCCCAGGAGACCGGGGGCCTGCGTGAACAGATCGGCGCCCTCCTCCAGGCCTCGACCGCGGCCCGGGACGAGACCCAGAAGCTCACAGCCGCCCTTCGCCGGGGGGTGGGCGTCCAGGGTCGCTGGGGCGAGCAGACCCTTCGCAACGTCCTGGAGATGGCCGGCCTGCAGAACCGTTTCGACTTCCTCGAGCAGGTCACGGTGTCCTCCGGCGAGCGCCGCCAGCGGCCCGACGTGGTGGTGCGCATGCCCGGCGGCGGCGAACTGGTCATCGACGCCAAGGTCTCCATCGGCGCCTTCCTTGACGCCCAGGACGCTCCGGACGAGGCCCAGCGCGAGGCCGCCCTCGTCCGTCACGCCGACAGCGTCCGCACCCATGTGCGCACCCTCGCCTCCCGGGGCTACCAGGACGAACTGGGCGGCAGCGCCGACTTCGTGGCCATGTTCATTCCCGGCGACAGCTTTCTGGTCGCCGCCCTAGACCGCCAGCCCGACCTCCTGAACGAGGCCATGGCCCAGAAGGTCGTAGTGGTGACCCCCACCACCCTCTTCGCCCTGTGCAAGGCGGTCTCCTATGGCTGGCGGGTGGAGGACCAGGCCCGGGGCGCCGCCGAGATCGCCAAGGTCGCCCGCGAGCTCTACAAGCGCCTGTCCGACATGGGCGGCCATGTGGCCGGGGTCGGCAAGGCCCTGACCCAGGCCGTGGAGAAGTACAACCAGGTGGTCGGCTCCCTCGAGAGCCGGGTCCTGCCCCAGGCCCGCCGCTTCGAAGCCCTGGGGGTCGACCATGAAGGCAAGCCCATGCCTGAGCTGCCCCACGTCGAGACCGGGGTCCGCCCCCTCGCCCGCCTGGACCCCAAGGCGGATGACGGCGCGGCTTGACGCTGCCCGGACCCGTCCCTAACTGGCGAAGCCATGGCCCTCCTCGACATCCTCACCGTCCCCAACCCCGTCCTGAAGCAGGTCTCCAAGCCCGTAGAACGGGTGGACGATGACCTGCGCCGGCTCATGGACGACATGCTGGAGACCATGTACGCGGCCCCCGGCATCGGCCTCGCCGCCATCCAGGTGGGCGTGCCCAAACAGGTCATCGTCATGGACCTGGCCCGGCAGGACGAGCCGCCCCAGCCGCGCTACTTCGTCAATCCCGAGATCCTCTGGGCCTCGGAGGACACCGCCCCCTACGAGGAAGGCTGCCTGTCCGTGCCGGAGGTCTACGACGAGGTCGACCGCCCGGCCCGGGTCAAGCTGCGCTACCTCGACTATCACGGCAAGGAAGTCACCGAGGACGCCGAGGGCCTCTTCGCCGTCTGCATCCAGCACGAGATGGACCACCTGAAGGGGGTCCTCTTCATCGACCACCTGTCCCGGCTCAAGCGCGACCGGGCGGTGGCCCGTGTGCGCAAGCTGGCCCGCACGGGCTGATCCCGACCCTTCCGGTTCCCCCCCTTTCAGTTCCCTCGCCGGCGCGGGAGGGGTAAACCCACGCCCATGCGCATCGCCTTCCTCGGAACCCCCGACATCGCCGCCGCCTGCCTGAAGGCCGTCGCCGGGGCGGGGCATGAGGTCGCGGTCGTCTACGCCCAGCCCCCGGCGCCGCGCGGACGTGGCCAGGCCATGCGGCCCTCCCCGGTCCAGGCCCTGGCGGAGTCCCTGGGCCTGCCGGTCCGCACCCCCGCCTCCATGCGCGATCCGGCCGAAGTCGAGGCCTTCCGCGCCCTGGGCCTCGACGCCGCCGTGGTGGTCGCCTACGGCCAGATCCTGCCCCGCGAGGTGCTGGAAGCGCCGCGCCTGGGCGCCTTCAACCTGCACGCCTCCCTCCTGCCCCGCTGGCGCGGCGCCGCCCCCATCCAGCGCGCCATCCTGGCCGGCGACGCTGAGACCGGGGTCCAGGTCATGCGCATGACGGAGGGGCTCGACGAGGGGCCCATCCTCTCTACCGCCCGCCTGGCCATCGCGCCGGACGAGACCGCCGGGACCCTGCACGACCGGATGGCGGAGGCCGGCGCCGCCCTGCTGGCGGCCACCCTGGTCGACATCGCCGCCGGCCGCGCCGTCGAGACCCCCCAGGCTGACGAGGGCGCCACCTACGCGAAGAAGATCAGCGCCCGCACCGCCCGCCTGCGCTGGACCCGCCCGGCGGCTGAACTGGACTGCAAGATCCGCGGCCTCTCGCCCTTCCCTGGCGCCTGGTTCGAGGCGCCCGGCCCCCGCGGCCCGGTCCGGGTCAAGGCCCTCCTCAGCCGGGCCGAAGCCGGATCGGGCGAACCTGGAGAGGTGCTCGACGAGGCCCTGCTGGTGGCGACGGGCGAGGGCGCGGTGCGCCTGCTGCGCCTCCAGCGCGAAGGACGCGGCCCCCAGGACGCGGCCGACTTCCTGCGCGGCCTGCCCCTGCCCTCCGGGACCAGGCTGGCCTGATGCCCCGCTACCGCCTGACCCTCGAATACGATGGCGGCCCCTACAAGGGCTTCCAGGCCCAGGGCGACCTGCCCACGGTCCAGGGCGTGGTGGAGCGGGCGGTCATGGCCTTCACCGGCGAGGCCGTACGCCTGCAGGCCGCCGGCCGCACCGACACGGGCGTCCATGCGACAGGCCAGGTGGTGCATGTGGACCTTGCCCGGGACTGGCCGGCCCAGACCGTGCGCAACGCCCTCAACGCCCACCTGGTCGACGAAGCCGTGGTCGTCCTCGACGCCGAGGTCGCCCCGGAGGGCTGGCACGCTCGGTTCTCCGCCACCGAGCGGCGCTATCTCTACCGCATCCTCAACCGCCCCGCGCCGCCAGCCCTCGACCGGGGCCGGGTCTGGCACGTCAAGTCGCACCTGGACGCCGACGCCATGCACGCCGCCGCCCAGGTCCTGGTCGGCCACCACGACTTCACCACCTTCCGCGACCTGGCCTGCCAGGCGAAGTCGCCGGTCAAGACCCTGGACCTGGCCGAGGTCAGCCGCCGGGGCGAGGAGGTCTGGCTCAGCTTCGCCTCGCGATCCTTCCTGCACCGCCAGGTCCGGTCCATGACCGGCACACTGGCCGAGGTGGGCGTCGGGCGATGGACGTCGCAGGACGTGAAGGCCGCCCTGGAAGCGCGCGACCGCCGGGCCTGCGGCCCCGTGGCGCCGGCCTCGGGCCTCAGCCTGACGGGGGTCGCCTACGCCGAGGGCGGGGCGGCGAAGTAGCGCTGGATCAGGGTCTCGTAGACGGCCTGCAGGCGGCGGATCTCCTCCACCGGCGCCCGCTCGTCCACGGCGTGCATGGTGCGGCCCACCAGGCCCAGCTCCACCACCGGGCACAGGGCGCGGATGAAGCGGGCGTCGGAGGTCCCCCCCGTGGTCGAAAGGTCCGGTCGCTGGCCTGAGACCGCCTCGACGGCTCCGGCGACCAGCTCGGTGAAGGGCCCCTGCTCGGTCAGGAAGGCCTCGCCGCTGATCGCCGGGGTCAGGGTGATCGTCCCGGCAAAGCCCTCGGCGGCGCGGTCGGCCTCGGCCTGGATCCAGGCGGCCAGGTCCGCGCCCCGGTGGGCGGGATTGAAGCGGATGTTCAGCCGCGCCGTGGCGACGGCGGGAATGAGGTTGGTGGTGGGATTGCCCACGTCCACCGTGGTGACCTCCAGGTTCGACGGCTGGAAGTCGGCGTATCCCTCGTCCAGCACCCGCGCCTGAAGGTCGGCGAGCAGGCGGATCAGGACCGGCACGGGATTGGCCGCGCGGTGGGGATAGGCCACATGGCCCTGGATCCCCTCCACCCGGACGCCAACATTGATCGAGCCCCGGCGGCCGATCTTGACCATGTCGCCAAAGCTCTCGGCGCTGGTCGGCTCGCCGACGATGCAGTGGTCTATGACCTCGCCCTCGGCCATCAGGGTCTCGACCACCCGCTTGGTGCCGTCGAGCGCTGCGCCCTCCTCGTCCCCGGTGATCAGGAAGGACAGGGAGCCCTTCACCGCGCCCTCGGCCAGGGCCGCAGCGGCGGCGGCGGCGAAGGCGGCGATGGCGCTCTTCATGTCCACGGCGCCCCGGCCGATGAGCACCCCGTCGACGATGTCGGCGGCGAAGGCCTCGCGGCTCCAGGCCCCGGCGTCGCCCACCGGCACCACGTCGGTGTGGCCGGCGAAGCAGAGGTTGGGCCGGGCCTTCCCGATCCGGGCGTAGAGGTTCTCGATCTCGCCAAACCGCATCCGGCGGCAGGTGAAGCCCAGGCCCGCCAGGACCTGCTCGACCACGTCCATGGCCCCGGCGTCGGCGGGCGTCACGGAGGGTCGGCGGATCAGCTCGCGGGTCAGCTCGACGGCGTCGATCCCGGCCATGGGCCTAGTCCCTCAGGAGTTCGTTGATCGAGGTCTTGGCCCGGGTGCGGGCGTCCACCGTCTTCATGATGACCGCACAGTAGGTGCCGGGCAGACCCTCGTGCGGGCTCGGGCGGCTCCCGGACATGACCACCGAATAGGGCGGCACCTCGCCGGTGAAGACCTCGCCGGTGCGCCGGTCGATGATCGGGGTGGTGGAGGTCAGGTAGACGCCCATGGACAGGACGCTGCCCTCGCGCACAATCACGCCCTCGGCCACCTCGGAACGGGCGCCGATGAAGCAGTTGTCCTCGATGATGGTCGGGTTGGCCTGCAGGGGCTCCAGGACCCCGCCGATCCCCGCGCCGCCGGACAGGTGCACGTTCTTGCCGATCTGGGCGCAGGATCCGACCGTGGCCCAGGTGTCGACCATGGTCCCCTCGTCCACGAAGGCGCCGATGTTCACGAAGGAGGGCATCAGCACCACGTTGCGGGCGATGAAGGCGCCCTTGCGCACCACGCAGCCCGGCACGGCGCGGAAGCCGGCGGCCTCGAAGCGGGCGGCCTCCCAGCCCTCGAACTTGGTGTCCACCTTGTCCCAGTAGGGGCCAGGCCCAGGGGCGTGATGGACCCGGTTGGGGTTGAGGCGGAAGGACAGGAGGATGGCCTGCTTGACCCACTGGTGGGTCGTCCAGGCGCCGTCCTCGCCCCGGGTCGCCACCCGCAGGTCGCCGCTGTCGAGCAGGCGCAGGGTCTCGTCCACGGCGGTGCGCACGGGGCCGGTGGTGGCGGTGGAGACGCCGTCGCGGGCCTCCCAGGCGGCTTCGATCTCGGTGCGGAGGTCGGCGTAGGTCAGGCTCATCAGGCGGTCTCCCGGAGGCGGGCGTGATTGAGGAAGGGGGTCAGGTGCGCCGTGCGGTGATGGACGAATGGCGCCTCGGAGGCGCTCGCCCGGGGCCCGACCAGCACGGTGGTCATGCCCAGGTCGTGGGCCGGCTTCAGGTTGCGCTCGGAGTCTTCGAAGAAGGCGGTGGCGGCGGGGTCCAGCCCGTGGCCCTCGATCATCCGCAGGAAGCCCAGGGGGTCGGGCTTGGGCGCAAAGCCAAAGGAGTGGATGTGGAAGACCTCGTCGAACAGGTGGGTCAGGCCCAGGTGGTTCAGCACCCGCTCGGCGTGGAAGTCGTCGGCGTTGGTGAAGATCAGCCGCCGCCCGGGCAGGCGGGCGAGGGCCACGAGCAGTTCCGGGTCATGGGCCAGTGCGTCCAGGCTCAGGTCATGGAACAGGGCGTGGAAGTCCGCCGGCTCCACCCCGTGGTGTCGCATCAGCCCGCCCAGGGTCAGGCCGTGCTCGGCCAGGTACTTCTTCTGCAGGGCGAAGGCGGCGTCCCGCTCCAGCCCCGTCACCTTCATCACGAAGGCGGTCATGCGGCTCTCGACCTGCCGCATGAAGCCGGACTCCTCCGGGTAGAGGGTGTTGTCCAGGTCGAACAGCCAGGTGTCGATGTGGCTGAGGTCCGGGCTCATCGGGTGATGAGGGTTCCCGACCCGTGCTCGGTGAACAGCTCGACCAGCATGGCGTGCGGCCGGCGGCCATCCAGGATGACCACGGCCTCGACCCCGGCCTCGACCGCGGCGATGGCCGTCTCCAGCTTGGGGATCATGCCGCCCGAGGCCACGCCCGAGGCGATGGCCCCCCGGGCCTCGTCCACCGACATCTGGCGGATCAGCTCGCCGTCCGCGCCCAGGACGCCGGCCACGTCGGTCAGCAGCAGCATCCGCTTGGCCGACAGGGCGCCGGCCAGGGCGCCGGCCACCGTGTCGGCGTTGATGTTGTAGGTCTGGCCGTCCTCGGAGACGCCGATGGGGGCGATGACCGGGATGTAGTCGTGATCGGCCGAGATCAGGCCCTGGATCAGCTGGGGGTCGATCCGGGTCGGCTCGCCCACGAAGCCCAGGTCCACCACCTGCTCGATCTGGCTGTCCGGGTCCTTGCGGGTCCGGGTCGCCTTTTCCACCGTGATGAGGCGGGCGTCCTTGCCCGACAGGCCCACCCCGCGCACGTCCGCCTCGGCGCCGGCCAGGGTGATCCAGTTGGCGATCTCCTTGTTGATGGCGCCGGACAGGACCATCTCGGCCACCTCCATGGTGGCCTCGTCGGTGACGCGCAGGCCGTCCACGAAGGTCGACTTCACGCCGGCCTTGTCCAGCATGCGCGAGATCTGCGGCCCGCCGCCGTGGACGACCACGGGATGCAGGCCGAGAAGCTTCAGGAGGACCGAGTCCGCCGCGAACAGGCGCGCCGACTCCTCCTGGCCCATGGCGTGGCCGCCGTACTTGATGACCACGGTCTCGCGGTCGTACTGCTGGATGAAGGGCAGGGCCTCGGCCAGGGTGCGGGCGGTCGCCCAGCCCTGCTCCTCGGCGCCTTCGCGGGTGGCTGACGTATCGCTCAAGTCCCGGACCTCCTGCACGCGTCGCGCGCTCCGATACCGGACACAGGCCCCCGTGTCACCCGCCGGGCGCCCTCGGGGGCGCCATTGGGGGTGCGGGGCATGCTAGGAGGAGTTCCCGCCCTTCACGCCGGAGTCCGCCATGCGCCGCCTCGCCTCCCTCGCCGCCGCCCTCACCCTCGCAGCGCCTGTCGCGCAGGCGGCCACCGTCGCCGTCACCGCGGACCGGATGATCGACGTGGCCACTGGCGCCCGCATAGAGCGGCCCCAGGTCATCATCACCGACGGCCGGATCATCCAGGTCGGCCGCCAGGGCGATGCGATCCCGGCGGGCGCCGAGCGGATCGACCTGCCGGGCGTGACCCTCACGCCGGGCCTGATCGACATGCACGTGCACATCACCTCATCACCCCTCTACGGCGGCTACAACAGCCTGCTGTTCACCGACTCCTTCTGGACGGCCATCGGCGTCGCCCACGCGAAATCCACCCTGCAGGCGGGGTTCACCACCATCCGAAATGTGGGCTCGGAGGGGTATGGCGACGTCGGCCTCAAGCAGGCCATCGACGCCGGCTTCGTGCCCGGCCCGCGCATTGTCCCGGCGGCCTACGCCCTGGGCGCCACGGGCGGGCACTGCGACTCCACCTTCTTCCCGCCGTCCATGAACGAGCAGAGCCCGGCGGTGATCGACAGCCCGGACGAGGCCCGCCGCATGGTGCGCAAGATGCGCAAGTACGGCGCCGAGGTGATCAAGATCTGCGCCACCGGCGGGGTCTTTTCCCGGGGGTCCTCCCCGGGCGCCCAGCAGATGACCCTCGCCGAGATGCAGGCCGTGGTGGATGAAGCCCACGCGGCGGGCATGAAGGTGGCCGCCCACGCCCACGGCGCCTCGGGCATCCGCCAGGCCATCGAGGCCGGCGTCGACACCATCGAGCATGTCAGCCTGGTCGATGACGAGGGCATCCGCCTGGCGGTCCGCAAGGGCGCCTGGTTCGCCATGGACATCTACAACACCGACTACACCCAGGCCGAGGGCGCGAAGAACGGCGTGCTCGAGGAGAACCTCCAGAAGGACCGGGACATCGGCCTGATCCAGCGCCAGAATTTCCAGAAGGCGCTGAGGGCCGGCGTGAAGATGGTCTACGCCACCGATGCGGGGGTCTATCCGCACGGCGACAATGCGAAACAGTTCGCGGTCATGGTCCAGTGGGGCGCCACGCCCCTCCAGGCCCTCCAGTCCGCCACCCTCAACGCCGCCGAGGCCCTGGGCCAGTCGGGTCAGGTGGGGCAGGTCAAGGCCGGGGCCTGGGGCGACCTGGTGGGGGTCAAGGGCGACCCCCTCTCGGACGTGAAGGTGCTGGAGGCGCCGGTCTTCGTGATGAAGGCCGGCGAGACGGTCCGCCGGCCCTAGCTCTGACCGATTGCAGGAGGCGTCCGCAAGAAGGCCGTTGACCCCCTCACCCGGCTTCGCCGGGAGCTCCCCCTTGGGGGAGCAATTCCCTCTTCATTCCCCCCCTAGGGGGAGGTGGCGCCCAGCGCGGCGGAGGGGAGCTGCCGCGACGGGTTTGACCCCCTCACCCGGCTTCGCCGGGAGTTCCCCTTGGGGGAGCAATTCCCTCTTCATTCCTCCCCCAAGGGGGAGGTGGACCGCGAAGCGGGCCGGAGGGGGTCAGCAGGGTCGCCGTCCGGGGCCCCGCAGCCAGGTCAGAGCGAGCGGGCGACGACTTCCTTCATGATCTCCGACGTGCCGCCGTAGATGCGCTGCACCCGGGCGTCGCGCCACAGGCGGGCGATCGGGTACTCGTTCATGTAGCCGGCGCCGCCATGCAGCTGCAGGGCCGCGTCGCAGACCTCCCACTGCAGCTCGGTGTGGAAGAGCTTGGCGGCCGAGGCCTCGGCGGCGGTCAGCTCACCCTTGAGGTGGCGGGCCGTGCACCAGTCCAGGTGCGCCCAGCCGGCCTGCAGCTTGGCCTTCAGGTTGGCCAGGGTGAAGCGGGTGTTCTGGAAGTCGAAGACGGTCTGGCGGAAGGCCTTGCGGTCCTTGGTGAACTTGACCGCCTCGTCAAAGGCCCTCTGGGCGCCGGCCTGGCCAGAGATGGCGATCTGCAGGCGCTCCTGGGGCAGTTGGGTCATCAGGTAGACGAAACCCTGGTTCTCCTGGCCCAGCAGGTTGCCGACGGGGACCCGGACGTCCTCGAAGAAGAGCTCGGAGGTGTCGGCGGAGTTCTGGCCGATCTTGTCCAGGTTCCGGCCGCGCCGGAAACCCTCGCGGGTCGCCTCCACCAGGATCAGGGAGATGCCCTTGGCGCCCTTGTCCGGGTCCGTCTTGGCCACGACGACCACGATGTCGGCGCTCTGGCCGTTGGTGATGTAGGTCTTCGACCCCGAGATCACATAGTGGTCCCCGTCCCGCCGGGCGGTGGTGCGCACCCCCTGCAGGTCGGACCCGGCGCCCGGCTCGGTCATGGCGATGGCGACGATGGCCTCGCCCGAGACCATCTTCGGAAGCCAGGCCTGTTTCAGTTCCTCGCTCGCATAGTGGATGAGGTAGGGGGCCACGATGTCTGACTGCAGGGTGATGCCCGCCGTCGACCCGGCATAGGTCAGCTCCTCGCCGATCACGGCGTTGTAGCGGTAGTCCAGGTCCAGGCCGCCATAGGCCTGTGGGACCTGGGGGCAGAGCAGGCCGGCGTCGCCACAGGCGCGCCAGAAGGCCCGGTCCACCACGCCCTCTTCCTCCCAACGGTCCAGGTGGGGCGTCAGGTGCTGGGCGAAGACCTTGCGGACCTGCTCCCGGAAGATCGCCAGGTCCTCGTCGAAGATGGGGCGTCCTGAGGTGTCGATCATTGGGGGGCTCCCGTCATCCGGCATGAAGGCAAGGTCTATGCCGCCTCACGCCGCGTCAGGCGAGTCCCCGATGGCGCAGGCCTCGGCGATGGCGGCCCTCAGTTCGGGCAGGCCGGTTCCCTTTTCCGATGAGGTGGCGATCACCCCCGGGAAGGCGGCGGGCCGCTTGGCGATCCGGGCCTCGGTGCGGGCGCGCACGGCCTCGACCTCGGCGGGCTTCAGCTTGTCGGCCTTGGTCAGGATCACCTGGTAGGAGACCGCCGCCCGGTCAAAGGCCGCCATGGGCTCCTCGTCCACGTCCTTCAGGCCATGGCGGGCGTCGATCAGCAGGTAGGCCCGGCGCAGGTTGGGCCGGCCGCGCAGGTAGTCCCGGCCCAGGGCCTGGAACTTCTTCACCTCGCCCTTGCCGGCCCGGGCCCAGCCATAGCCGGGCAGGTCCACAAGGCGCAGCCGCTCATCGACCACGAAGAAGTTCACCTCCCGGGTCCGGCCAGGTTCGTTGGACGCCCGCGCCAGGTGTTTCTGGCCCACCAGGGCGTTGATGAGCGACGACTTGCCCACGTTGGAGCGGCCGGCGAAGGCCACCTCGGGCAGGTCGGCCGCCGGCAGGCCGTCCACCGACACCGCGCCCATCATGAAGACCGCCGGCCGGGCGAACAGGATCCGGGCGGCCTCGATCTCTTCGGCCGAGGGGACCGAAGCCTCCGGGTCCGGGGCGCCGTCGGGGCTCACCCGGCGGCCTTCCGCGCCTTTATCCGGGCCAGGAAGTCGTCGATCGGGTTCTCCACCTTGTACTTCCGCATGATGACGTACTGCTGGAGGATCGTGAGGACGTTGCTCCAGGTGTAGTAGATCATCAGGCCCACCGCGAGCGGGGCCAGGACGAAGGTGAAGATCACCGGCATCAGTTCCATGATCCGCTGCTGGATCGGATCCGGCGCCGGCGGGCTCATCTTCATGGACAGCCACTGGGTGACCCCGTAGGCCAGGGGCCAGACGCCGATGTGCAGGGGGCCGGCCAGAAGGCCGCCGATGAAGGGCGTGGTCGCAGGATCCCAGGGGATCAGGCCGAACAGGTTCAGGAGCGTGGTCGGATCCCGCGCCGAGAGGTCCTGAATCCACCCGTAGAAGGGGGCGTGGCGCATCTCGATGGCGACCGAGAGGACCTTGAAGAGGGCCAGGAAGATCGGGATGGTCGCCAGCATGGGCAGGCAGCCCATGAGCGGATTGATCTTCTCGGACTGGTAGAGCCGCATCAGCTCCTGCTGCTGCTTCTGCGGATCGTCCTTGAGCCGCGCGCGGAGCTCCTCCACCTGCGGCTGGACCTTCTTCATCTTGGTCAGGGACTCGTAGGACAGGTTCGCCGGATAGAACATCAGCAGGCGGACCACGACGGTCAGGGCCAGGATGGCCAGGCCGAAGTTCCCCATCAGCCCGTTGAAGGTCTCCAGCAGCCAGAAGATCGGCTTGGTGAAGAAGTAGAGGCGGCCCCAGTCTACCGCGTCCTGGAAACGGGGAATGCCAAGGGACGTCTCGTACTCTCGCAGGACCGGGACCGTCTTGGCGCCCGCAAAGAGGCGGCTCACATGGGTGTAGGTCGCGCCCGGCTGCACCACACGAGGCTGGGCGGAGAAATTCGCCTCGTAGATGTCCAGGCCCGACAGGGTGGTGGCGCGGTAGAGGGCGTTCACCTTTTCCTTCTGCTCGGGGATGACCGCCGCCAGCCAGTACTTGTCCGTCACGCCCAGCCAGCCGCCGGTGGCGGAGAAGGCCTTCTCGCCGTCCTTCTTGAGCTGCTTGTACTTCAGCATCTCGAGCACGCCGTCCATGACGCCGACAGCGCCTTCGTGGGCGTTCGCCGCCGGGACGGCGGGCGCGCCGCGGCGCTGGACCACGGCGTAGGGGGCGATGGTCACCGGGTTGGGCAGGCTGTTGGCCACCGTGTCGGTGACCGTGAACATGAACTTGTCGTCCACCTCGATCCGCCGGGTAAAGGCCAGGCCCTGGCCGGCGTCGTAGCGAAGGACCACGGGGCGGCCCGGCGAAAGCCTGTCGCCCTGGACCAGGGTCCACTGGGCGCCCGCCGTCGGCAGCCCTGGCAGGTTGGCGCCCGACCAGCCAAACTCGGCGAACCAGGCGTCCCTCACGCCCTCAGGCCGCAGGAGCTCGACGGGCGGGGACTTGGGGTTCACCTCGGTCCGGTAGCCCTTGAGGAACAGGTCGTCGATGCGGCCGCCGCGAAGGGAGACCGACCCCTGCAGGGACGGAGTGTCCACCTGGACCCGGGGGGCGCCGGCGATGGCGGCTTCCCGTGAGACGAAGACCGGGCCTGTGGCCGGGGCGACGGGCGCGCCCGTCCCAGGGGCCTGGGCCGCCTGGGCCGTCTCGCGGGCCTTCAGCTCGGCCTCGCGCTGCTTGTTCTGCGGCCCCAGCACCAGGGCCTGGTAGCCGAACAGCAGGACGAGCGAGGCGATGACGAAGAGGATCGTGTTGCGGTTCGAGTTGTCGGGCATGCTGTCGCGCGCTCAGTCTGTTGAAGAGGGGGCGCGGTCAGGCGCGCGGGCAGGGCGGTCGCCCTCGGTCGCGAGGCTTATCAGCGCGGTTTTCACATCGTCAAGCAAACGGGGCCAGGGACGGGTCGGAGTCCCGCCCCGGGCGATCAGCACATAGTCGCATCCGGGCCTTCCCAGGTCCGGGACCAGCAGCCGCGCGGCCTCGCGCAGGCGGCGTTTGGCGCGGTTCCGGACGACGGCGCCGCCGATGCGGCGGGTGGCCGTGAAGCCCACGCGGATCCGGGCGTCTCCATCGGCCCGGTCGCGCACCTGGAGCAGGACCGCGCCGCGGGCGCACGCGCGACCCTTGGCGGCGGCCAGGAAGCCTGGACGGGTCTTCAGCCGCTCAAGGCGGGGGCCCGCATCGGGCGGGACCTGGTGGGGGGCGGGTTCCTCCATCCGGAGGGCCCTGCGGATCGCGGAAAGCGGCCCGTCAGGCGGTCAGGCGCTTGCGGCCCTTGGACCGGCGGCGCGCGATGACCTTGCGGCCATTCTTGGTGGCCATGCGGGCGCGCCAGCCGTGACGGCGCGCACGCACGAGACGGGAGGGCTGAAAAGTGCGCTTCACGGGACCAGCTCCGGGAAAAAATCAAGGCGCGGGGAATAGGGGATGCCCGGCCCCCTGTCAATGCCGGGCAGAGGGAAGCCGGGCCGAAAGGGGCTTCAGAGGTCGGGGCGGATGATGGTCTTTCCGACCACGGTCCGCTCGGCCAGGGTGTCGAAGGCCTCGCGCCAGCCGTCGAGGGGGAACTCGCGGTCGACCCGGGGATGCACCGCCCCTTCCTCCGCCAGCCGCCAGATCGCCGCATTGTTCTCGCGCCCCCGCTCGGGGAACTGGCGGCCATACTCGCCCGCCCGCACGCCCATGACCGAGAAGCCCTTGATGAGGGCGTAGTTGACCGGCAGCACCGGCAGGCGGCCCGAGGTGAAGCCGATGGACAGGATGCGGCCGTCAAAGGCGATGCAGCGCACGCTCTCATCGAAGACGTCGCCGCCGACGGGATCAAAGATGACATCGGCGCCGCGGCCCCCGGTGATCTCCTTCACCCGGTCCTTGAAGCCCTTCGACACGTTCACCACCGCGTCGGGGGCGTATTCCTTCTCGATGACCGCCAGCTTGGCGTCCGAGGCCGAGGCGGCGATGACCCGGCAGCCCAGGTGGCGGGCCAGGTCCACCGCCGCAAGGCCGGTGCCGCCCGCCGCCCCGTGGACCAGGACCCATTCGCCGGGCTGGACCTGGGCCCGCCGCACCAGGGCCACCCAGGCGGTCAGGTAGCAGACGGGATAGCCCGCGGCCTGGCCATAGGTCATGCCGGCGGGCTTGCGGTGCAGGCCCGCGGCCGGGACCACGGCCAGTTCGGCGAAGGCGCCCCTGGCCCCGCCGGCGACGGCGTCTCCAGGCCGGAAGTCCGTGACCCCCTCGCCCACCGCCTCGACATCCCCCGCCAGCTCCATGCCGGGCACAAAGGGCACGGGCGGCTTGTGCTGGTGCTCGCCCCGGGTCTGCATCAGGTCGGGGAAGTTCACCGCCCCGGCCCGGACGCGGACCAGGACCTCGCCCGGCCCGGGTTTGGGGTCCGGCAGGTCCCTGACCCGGCAGCCGGCGTATTCCGCAGCCAGTTCCTCGACGACGAGCGCGCGCATGGGGTCAGTCCTTCTGCAGGGTTTGGGACAGCCGGGCGGCCGCCAGGGCGGCGATCTCGGCGCAGGCCCGACGGGCCTCGGGGATCACGCCGGCAAACGCGGTGAAGCCGTGCACCAGGCTGTCGTACCGGCGGTAGTCCACCGGCACGCCGGCGGCGACAAGTCGGCGGGCGTAGGCCTCGCCCTGGTCGACCAGGGGATCAAAGCCGGCGGTGGCGATGATGGCGGGCGCCAGGCCCGAGAGGTCGGCGGTCCGTCCCGGCGACAGGCGCGGGTCGGCGGGGTCCTCGCCCGGCGGCAGGTAGTGCCCGACGAACCATTCCATGGTCGCCCGGTCCAGGGGGAAGGCGTCGGCGAAGGTGGTCATCGAGGGGGTCTCGCTGGCCAGGTCCACGCAGGGGTAGATGAGCAGCTGGAGCTCCGGCCCCGGCTCGCCGGTCCGGTGCATCTCCTGGGCGACCGCCGCGGCGAAAAGGCCGCCCATAGAGTCGCCGCCGATCGCCGCCCGGCCGGGCGCAGCCCCCAGGCCGACCCCGGTGTCGCGGGCCCAGCGGAAGGCCGCCAGGACATCCTCGTACCCCGCCGGGGAGCGGTGCTCGGGAGCCAGCCGGTAGTCCACCGACAGGACAGGACCGCCCAGGGCCTCGGCCAGCCGGCCGCAGAAGCCGTCGACCGTGTCCAGGTCGCCGATGACCCCGCCGCCCATGTGGGCGAAGACCAGGACCGGGACCTCCGGCGATCCCCGGGCGGGGCGGTAGAGGCGGGCCGGACGGTCGCCGGCGCCGCCGGGGACGGTCAGGGCCTCGACCCTCACTCCGGCCGGCGGCGCCTCGGCGGTGGCGCGGAAGGCGGCGGCGCTGGCGCGGCGGGCCTCCTCGGGGGTCATGGCGCTCATGGGCCGGCCGCGGCGGGCGCCGGCGGCCAGGAACTGCAGGCGGGGATCAAGGGTGCGCCCCTCCCGATAGGTCGCCGCTCCCCCTGACAGGAGGCGCAGCACCGGCGCAGGCAGGGACAGGATCCAGGACAGGACCGCCTGGGCCTGGCCGGACCGGCTCACCGCGAGGCCTCCGACAGGCCCGCTGTGCCGCGCAGGATCAGGGTCGCGGCGAAGTCCGTGGCGGCGGCGGTGTCGACCGGCCGGCGCGCCAGCATTTTCCAGCCGATCTCCCGCGCCAGGCCGATGCAGGCGGCGGCCAGGTAGTCGGCGTCCACCCCCCGCGCCCCGCCCCGCTCGGCCTCGTCGATGATGGAGCGGCGGACCTCCTCGAAGACGGCGGCCATCTCGGGGGTTTCGCCCATCAGGGCCTCGCCCGATTCCGCCGCCGTGCGCCGGGCCAGCCAGCTGTCGTGCTCGCTGGCGAGGAAGTCGTAATAGGCGCCCAGGGCGCCGCGGACGAACTCCGCCCAGGTCCGGGCGCGCTCGCGCTGGGCCTTCAGGATCGGCGAGAACCGGCGGGCGCCATCCCGCGACAGGGCCGACGCCACCTCGTCCTTAGAGCGGAAGTAGTTGTAGAAGGTGCCCGAGGCCAGGCCGGTGCGGCGGATGATGTCGCGCACGGTGACGGTCTCGAACCCGGCCTCGCCGAACACCTCGCGCGCGGCGTCGAGGATCGCCTGGCGGTTCTGCGCCTTGGTGATCTCGCGCTTTCCGGCCGGGGCCAGGGCGGTGTCGGGCATGGTCTCGCTCAAAAGATGACGCGCGTCACCATAGGGCATCGCGCGTCGCCGTCGAGCCCCCGCTACTTCCTCTGGGCCGAGGTGCCGGCGCGGACGGCGCGGAATTCCGAGCCTTCCTTCCAGTCCGGCCAGCGGCGGGAGTTGGCCAGCTCGCGGCCGAGGTCATAGAGCAGATGCCCGTCCTGCACCGTCCCGGCCAGGTTCCAGTCCGGCGACCATTCGTCGGCGGGCTGGTGGTAGCGATAGGTCGTGTAGTCCCTCGCCAGGGCCTCGCCCCGCGCCCGGCCGCCCTCGACCAGGTCCTGTCCGGAGCCGAAGGAGATGGCGGGCACGCCGCGCTTGGCGAAGGGGAAGTGGTCCGAGCGGAAGAAGCTGCCCGCGCCCGGACGGGGATCGGGCGAATAGGCCCGGCCGCGCTTGGCGCCCAGGGCCACCAGGTCGTCCTGCAGGGTCAGGGGCGCATCGCCCGAGGTGGTGAAGTCCCGCGCCGGCCCCGCCGTGGAGCCACCGTCCATGTTGATGACCCCCGCCGTGGTCGCGAGGGGATAGAGGGGATTGGAGGCGTAGTATTCCGAACCGAGGAGGCCCTTTTCCTCTGCGGTCACCGCCAGGAAGACCACTGAACGGTCCGTCGCCGGGGCCTTGGCGTACTCGCGGCCGATCTCCAGCAAGGAGGCCGTGCCCAGCGAATTGTCCAGGGCGCCGTTGTAGATCCGGTCGCCCCTGGCGTCCGGCAGGCCGACGCCCAGGTGGTCCCAGTGGGCCGTGTAGATCACCGTCTCGTCGGGGTGCTTCCGGCCCGGCTTGCGCGCCGCCACGTTCTTCGAGACGATCTTCTGGGCCTTGACTGCGTGGTCCGTGGAGAAGGTCACGCCGGTCAGCTCCACCGGACGGAAGTCGCGGGTCTGGGCCTTGGCCTTCAGGGCCTCGAAATCCAGGCCGGCGGCCTTGAACAGGTCCACCGTCACGCCGCGCTGGACCCATCCCTCCAGGGGCGCATGGGCCTCGGCGGGATTGGCGCGGATGATGTCGAAGATGGTGTTGGTGTTCGAATTCTTCACCGTCGCCCAGCCGTAGGAGGCCGGGTCGGTCTCGTGGATCACCAGGAAGCCCACCGCGCCCCGCCGTGCGGCCTCCTCGAACTTGTAGGTCCAGCGGCCGTAATAGGTCATGGCCTTGCCGCCGAACTCGCCCTTGCCGGTCTCGAAGTCCGGGTCGTTGATCAGCACCAGGCCGATCTTTCCCTTCATGTCGACGCCCTTGAAGTCATCCCAGTTCCGCTCGGGGGCGGTGACGCCATAGCCGATGAAGACCAGGGGAACGTCCTTCAGGGTCAGGCGGCTGATCCCGGTCTGGGCCGCGCGGATGGCGATCTCCTCGCCCTGGGTCCAGGCGCGGGTCTGGCCGCCGACGTTCACGCTTACCGCCACCGGGCCCTCGGTGTCGAAGCGGGCCAGGGGCACGTCCTGGGTCCAGGCGCGGGTCCCGTCCTTCTGCAGGTCGCCGCCGGGCGCCAGGCCGAAGCTTTTGAACTGCTCGACCAGGTAGGCCACGGTCTTGCGCTCGCCCTCGGTGTCGGGGCCGCGCCCCTCGAAGGCGTCGGAAGACAGGATCTTCACATGCTCGGTCAGGCGGGCCGGATCCAGGTCGGCGGCCAGGACGGGCGAGGCGAGCAGGACGGCCGCCAGGCTGGCCAGGAGCGTGCGCTTGAAGGACATTCGGTTTCCCTTGGAAGGAAGTTTCAAGGCGTGATTACCCGCAGCCGCCGGCTTTCGCCAGAAGCGCCGGGTCAGAATTCGCCCTGCAGGATGCGGGCGAAGAGGGCGGGGTCCACATTCCCCCCGGACAGGACCAGGCCCACGCAGGCGCCGGCCCCCGCTTCGGGGACCTTGCCGGCCAGCAGGGCGGCGAGCCCTACCGCTCCGCCCGGCTCCACCACCAGCTTGAGGATGGAGAAGGCCAGCCGCACGGCCTGGGCCACCTCGGCGTCGCTGACCGTCGCGATCCCCGACAGCCTCGCCTGCAGGATGGGAAAGGTCAGCTCGCCCGTCGACGGGGTCTCCAGGGAGTCGCAGAGGGTCCGCACGGTGGGCGCCGCGCTTTCGCGCCGGCCGCTGGCCAGGGACCGGCGGGCGTCGTCGTAGAGCTCGGGCTCCACCCCCACGATCCGGGTCTGCGGCGACAGGGTCTGGACCGCCAGGGCCACTCCCGCCATCAGGCCGCCGCCCCCCACCGGGCCGACGACCAGGTCCAGCTCCGCCCCCAGGGCCTGCGCCTGCCGGGCCAGCTCCAGCCCCGCCGTGCCCTGCCCCGCAATGATGTCGCGGTCATCGTAGGCCGGCACGATGACCGCCCCCCTCTCTCCCGCCAGCCGTGCCGCGATCGCCTCGCGGCTCTCGGTCATCCGGTCGTAGAAGACCACCTCGGCGCCGTAGCCCCGCGTGGCCTCCACCTTCACCGCCGGGGCGTCGGCGGGCATGACGATCACCGCCGGCATGTCCAGCAGGCGCGCCGCCAGGGCCACGCCCTGGGCATGGTTGCCCGAGGAAAAGGCCACCACCCCGCGCGGCCGGTCCGCCGGCGCCACCTGCGACAGCCGGTTGAAGGCCCCGCGGAACTTGAAGGCGCCGACCCTCTGAAGGGTCTCGGGCTTGATCAGCACCCTCAGGCCCAGCCGGTCGTTCAGGGCCGGGCTCTCGATGAGGGGCGTGACGACCGCCTGTCCCGAAAGGCGCTCGGCCGCCGCCTCGATGTCGGCGAAGGCGACGGCGCTCACCGGGCGAACACCATGGCGTCGTCGGCGAAGGCCTTGAACTCCAGGGCGTTGCCCGAGGGGTCCAGGAAGAACAGGGTCGCCTGCTCCCCCGGCTGGCCCTGGAAGCGGATCTGCGGCGGGATGATGAAGTCGACGCCGGCCGCCTCCAGCCGCCCGGCCAGGTCGCGCCAGGCGGGCAGGTCCAGGATCACGCCGAAATGACGCACGGGCACGTTCTCGCCATCCACGGGATTGGTCGCCACGGTCTCCGGCGCCGGCGCCAGGTGGGCGACGATCTGGTGGCCGTGGAAGTCGAAGTCCACCCACTCCGGGCTCGACCGGCCCTCGGCGCAGCCCAGCAGGCCGCCATAGAAGGCGCGGGCCTCTTCGAGGTCGCGGACGGGAAAGGCGAGGTGGAAGCGCGGTCTGGACATGCCCCTGTCCTAGCGCCGGCCGGACGATGGCTCCAGACCGAAATCCCTTGACGACGGCGCCGCCCGACTGTCTATCCCCCTGGACCGGGAAGCCGGCGCCGCTGCGCTCTTCCTGGCCGCGACAATCTGCAAACTCCCCCCGCCGAGCGCCTGTCGAAGGGCGGGGAGGGATCCGCCCGGCAGGCGGACTTCGCGCATCTGACAGGATCACATCATGGGCAACGTCACCGTCATCGGCGGCCAGTGGGGCGACGAGGGCAAGGGCAAGGTCATCGACTGGCTGGCCGACCGGGCCGACGTCGTGGTCCGCTTCCAGGGCGGCAACAACGCCGGCCACACCATCGTGGTGGGCGACAGGACCTACAAGCTGTCCCTGCTGCCCTCGGGCGTCGTCCAGGGCAAGCTCAGCATCATCGGCAACGGCGTCGTGGTGGATCCCTGGTCCCTGATGGACGAGATCGGCCGCGCCCGGGCCCAGGGCCTCACCATCACCCCGGACGTCCTGGTCGTGGCCGACAACGCCACGGTCATCCTGCCCCTGCACCGCGACCTCGACCAGGCCCGCGAGGCCCGGGCCGGCGCGGGCAGGATCGGCACCACCGGCCGGGGCATCGGCCCGGCCTACGAGGACAAGGTCGGGCGCCGGGCCATCCGCTTCGCCGACCTCGCCGACCGCGAGGCCCTGGAGACCAAGATCGAGCGCCTGCTGGCCCACCACGGCGCCCTGCGCGCGGGCCTCGGCCTGACCCCCGTCACCCCCGCTGATATCCTTGCCCAGCTGGCCGAGATCACCCCCCAGGTCGCCCCCTTTGTGAAACCGGCCTGGCGCATCCTCGGCGACCAGATCCGCGCCGGCCGCAGGGTCCTGTTCGAGGGCGCCCAGGCCACCCTGCTGGACGTCGACCACGGCACCTATCCCTACGTGACCAGCTCCAACACCGTGGCGGGGCAGGTGGCGGCGGGCTCCGGCGTCGGGCCCCAGGCCGGGGGCTATGTCCTGGGCATCGTCAAGGCCTACACCACCCGGGTGGGCGAGGGCCCCTTCCCCACCGAACTGCATGACGAGATCGGCGCCCGGCTGGGCGACCGCGGGCACGAGTTCGGCACGGTCACCGGCCGGCCCCGCCGCTGCGGCTGGTTCGACGCGGCCCTGGTCCGCCAGTCCATCCGCGTCGGCGGGGTCCAGGGCATCGTCCTGACCAAGCTGGACGTGCTGGACGGGATCGAGACCCTGAAGATCTGCACCGGCTACACCCTCGACGGCCGGTCCTTCGACTACCTACCCGCCGGCCTGCGCGACCAGGCCCGCCTGGTCCCGGTCTACGAGGAGATCGAGGGCTGGACCGACAGCACCGAGGGCGCCCGCTCCTGGAAGGACCTGCCCGGCGCGGCGGTGAAGTACGTGCGCCGGATCGAGGAGCTGGTCGGCGCCCCCGTGGCCCTCTTGTCCACCAGTCCCCAGCGGGACGACATCATCATGATGCGGGACCCGTTCCTGGACTGAGGCGGGCGCTCTGGCCGGGGACAGAGCCCTCCGAAGCCGCCGGCCTGGGTGACGGTACGCGCAGATGCGTGGTGAAGAACCGGATCACGTCCCGGTCAAAGGTCTCGTGGAAGGCCGCCCTGTCAAAGCCGGGCGTCGGCGCGCAGATCGCCGGCGCAAAGAGCTTCAGCTGGGCCGAACAGGGCGGCATGAAGTCGTAATGGCCGGCGCCTTCGACCCGAAAGAACTCCGGCGGCTTCGGCAAGGCGGCTTTCACGGGCTCCACATAGCTCGGCGCCGGCAGGATCTGGTCCGCGCCGGCCTGCCACAATTGGACGGGCTGGGTCACCTCGGCCAGGCCTTTGCCGGCGAAGGTGAAGCCAAGGGCAGGCGCGGCGATCACAAGGGCCTTCAGGCGCGGATCCCGATGGATCACCAGGGCGTCCCGGGCGGCCGGACTTCCAGTCGAGGGAGTCTTGGCGACCAGACGGCAGTCGAAATAGTCGGGATGGGAGCGGCAGTGTTCGACCACCCGGGTCATGTCCGGCTCGCCGCCAGCTGCCGCCAGCATGGTGAACCCGCCGGCCGAATATCCGAAGGCGCCGATCTGCTTGGCGTCGATCCCGCCCCGGCCCTCCCACGCGGTCAGCATGTAATCGATCAGCACAGAGACCTGGCGCGTCCGCCCGCCCAGGTCGGACGCCCGGCTCTGGTCGCGCCAGTTGTCGCCCGTATGGGTCAGGGCGACGACGACAAAGCCTGCTCGGGCCAGGGCCTCGGCAGTGGCGAGGTGGCTACGGAAGTCCCCGCCTGTGCCGTGAGAGATGACGATCAAGGGGCGCGGAGCCGCCGCCGGTCCCACGGCGCGCCACACACCCGCTTCGATATCGGGCTGATCGCCGTCAGGGACCAGGAACCGGTTGAAGACGACAGAGTCTTGAACCGCCGCCCCGGTCTTCTGTGGGGCGGCCGGGGCCATATCCGGAATGGAGCAGGCCGCTGCCGCCAGGGTGGCGGCGGCAAGCGTCGCGAGGGACAGTGCGGAGAGAGGGCGTGTGCGTATGGACATGCTGGGGGCTTTCGAGAAGAAGAAGATGTTGGGTTTGGACCGTGCACCCTCCCTCTCCGCCAGCGGTGATGGGCAAATGGGCGAATGGGTTCGCCGGCCGGCGAACGGTCACGCCCCCCTGGGCGCTGAGGACAGGAGACTGAGATGGCGTGGGCCTGGGGAAGGGCGGCATTGCAGCGTCCGGCGGTGATCGGCTTGGTCGCCTCCACGGCCTGCGGCCTGGCGCTGGGTGTCCTGGGCCCTTTCGGCAGCTATCTCAGCGGCTCGCTCGGCGTGCGGATCGGCTACTGGCTGGTCTGTGTCTGGGCGGGATCCCTGACCTTCGCGATCGGCGTGCCGGCCCTGGCGCGGTGGGCCCAGACCCGAGGGCTGGCCACCTGGGTCTGGGCGCCCCCCGCCGTCGCCCTCCTGACCCTGCCGCCGGCCGCCCTCAGCCGGCTCCTCGCCCTGAAGCTTTGGCCGGTCGTCGGCCGGGTTTCGGTGGCGGAGTGGTTTGGCCAGTGTCTGGCGATCAGCGCGATCGCCATGGCGGTCATCCTCTGGGTCACCCGAGGGCGGGTCACATCGGCGCCCGCACCGGATTCGACTTCAGCCGACCTGCGGGACCGCCTGTCGCCCCGCCTCGGGCGCACTGTCCTCTGCCTGCAGGTGGAGGACCACTATGTAAGGGTGCACACATCACAGGGCTCGACCCTGATTCTGATGTCCCTCTCCCAGGCCATCGCCGGCCTTAGGGATATCGAAGGGGTGCAGACTCATCGTTCATGGTGGGTGGCGCGCGCCGCCATCACCGGTGTGGTCGAGGATGGCCGCAACCTGCGCCTCCAGCTGGTTGGTGGCCTGGAGGCGCCTGTCTCTCGCTCACGGGTGGGCCTCCTGCGGCAGGAAGGCTGGCTGGCCGGGGCCGCGGCGGACTGAGCCGGCGCGATCCTGCGGTAACCACGGACCCTATCGCTCGGCCCCGATCACCCAGGCCCGATCACCCAGGCCCGATCACCCAGGCCCGATCACCCCGTCGATCACCGCAGTGACGCGCTCGACGAAGGCCGTCCGCTCCGCGCCCTCCAGGGCGGCGCCGCGGATCAGGCGCTCGACCAGGAAGCCGATGTAGATGGCGGCCAGCACGCGGGCCCGTTCCTGACCGGCCTCGTCGCCGAGCCAGTCCCGGATGGGCGCCAGGAAGCGCTCCTGCACCGCCCGTCCCAGTAGGGGCGCGGTGGTGGGCGAGGTCGCCGCCTGCAGCAGGAACTGGAAGGTCCGGGTCCGGGGATCGGCGATGTCGGCGGCGCCGGCCATCATCTCGGCCACGTCCCGGGCGAAGCGGCGACGGTCCCAGTCGCGCAGGCGGTCGGGGGCGATGGTCGCCTTCAGGGCCTCGGTGAACAGCCCCTCCTTGCCGCCGAAATAGCGCGGGATCAGGGCCACGTCCGAGCCCGCCAGGGCGGCGATGTCGCGCAGGGAGGTCCGGTCGTAGCCCGTCACGGCGAAGGCGGTCTTGGCCGCCTCCAGTATGGCCGCGCGCGTGGCCCCGGCGTCACGCCGCCGCGGCGGCGCGGGGGCCGTAGCCTCCGCCAACTCGGTCATGGGGTCAGGTCCCGGCTCAGTTCCGGGTCGGGATGATGACCGGCAGGGTCTCGAAGCCGTGCACGAAGGCCGAGAAGTTGCGCACCGGCTCGCCGGAGACCCGGACTTCGGGGAAGCGCTTCAGGATCTCTTCCCAGATGATGGTCAGCTGCAGCTCGGCCACCCGGTTGCCCACGCAGCGGTGCACGCCGAAGCCGAACGACATGTGGTGCCGCGACTGGTCCCGGTCGATGATGTAGGCGTTGGGGTTGTCGATCTCGTCCTCATCCCGGTTGCCGGAGAGGTACCACATCACCACGCGCTCGCCGGCCTTGATGGTCTTGCCGCCCAGCTCGAAGTCGGTCTTCGCCACCCGGGCCATGTGGGCCAGGGGGGTCTGCCAGCGGATGGTCTCGGAGACCATGGAGGGGATCAGGGACGGGTTGGCGCGCAGCTTGTCGTACTGGGCCGGGAACTGGTTCAGGGCCAGGATGCTGCCGGAGATGGTGTTCCGGGTGGTATCGTTGCCGCCGACGATCAGCAGGATGACGTTGCCGCGATAGGTGTCGCGGTCCATGTCGCGGGTCGCCGGGTTGTGCACCAGCATGGAGATCAGGTCGGCCGAGGGCTCGGCGTTGATCTTCTGGTTCCACAGTTCCTCGAAGGCGCCAAAGCATTCGCCCATGGCCTGGAACTTGTGCTCCCAGCTCTTCACAGGGCCGTGGCCCGGCGGGTTGGTGACCATGTCCGACCAGTAGGTCAGCTTGCGACGGTCCTCGAAGGAGAAGTCGAACAGGGTCGCCAGGGTCATGGCGGTCAGTTCCTTCGACACCAGGTCGACCCAGTCGAACTCCTTGCCGATGGGCAGGGAGTCGAGGATCAGGCCCGCCCGCTCGCGGACGATGGGGGCCATGCGCTGCAGGTTGGCCGGCGCCACGGTGGGGCTCACGGCCTTGCGCTGGGCCCCATGCTCGGGCTCGTCCATGGTGATGAAGCCAGCGCCGCCGCCGGTCCGGGGCCGGGCCAGCTCGCCCAGCACCTTCTGCTGTTCGGCCAGGGCCACCAGGTTGGGCAGGGTGATGCCCTGGGCCGAGGAGAAGATCTCGTGGTTGGTGTCCACCGCCATGATGTCCTTCCAGCGGGTCACGGACCAATAGGGCCCGAAGTCGCTTTCGGCGGTGAAGTGGACCGGGTCCTCGCGCCGCAGGCGGGCGAAGACCGGCAGGATGGTGTCCTTCTGGAACCGGTCGGCGCGGCCGGGGTTCAGGAGTTCAAGGGGGGTTTCGTTGGCCTCACGGATGGCCTCGTCGGAATCGATCCTGACGGCGATGTTCATGGCGCTCTCCCCTGGTGTCATTTCCTGCCCGCGGGGCCGCGTGGTTTCCGCAGCCTCCCGCAGCGGGACCCTGACTCCGGGCCCACCCCATGTCAATGCGCGTTGACTTGCAGGTCGCCGCCGGTCGGCGGGGCCGTCAGGCCTCCACCAGGTTCTTTTCCCGGGCCGAGGCGATCATGGCCTTCTGCAGCTTCTCGAAGGCCCGGACCTCGATCTGGCGCACCCGCTCCCGGCTGACCCCGTACTGGGAGGCCAGGTCCTCGAGGGTGGTCGGGTCGTCCTTCAGTCGACGCTCGGTCAGGATGTGGCGCTCACGGTCCGTCAGCTCGGTCATGGCGGCCTCCAGGAGGCTCATCCTCTGGGTCCGCTCCTGGGACTCGGCGACCTGGGTCTCCTGGCTGACGGCGCCCGTATCCTCCAGCCAGTCCTGCCACTCGCTCTCGCCATCCACCCGCATGGGGGCGTTCAGCGAGGCGTCCGGGCCGGACAGCCTGCGGTTCATGGAGACGACCTCGGTTTGCTCCACGCCCAGCTTGGTGGCGATCAGCTCGACCTGGTCGGGATGGAGGTCGCCCTCCTGGAAGGCCGAGATGGCGCTCTTGGCCTTGCGCAGGTTGAAGAACAGCTTCTTCTGCGAGGCGGTGGTGCCCATCTTCACCAGGCTCCAGGACCGCAGGATGTATTCCTGGATCGAGGCGCGGATCCACCACATGGCGTAGGTGGCCAGGCGGAAACCCTTGTCGGGCTCGAACTTCTTGACGGCCTGCATCAGGCCCACATTGCCCTCGGAGATCACCTCGCCGATCGGCAGGCCGTAGCCGCGGTAGCCCATGGCGATCTTGGCCACGAGGCGCAGGTGGCTGGTGACCAGGCGGTGCGCCGCCTTCGGATCCTCGTGCTCACGCCAGCGCTTGGCCAGCATGAACTCCTCGTCCTTGGTCAGCATGGGGAACTTGCGAATCTCGGTCAGGTAGCGCGACAGACCGCCTTCGGGGGTCATCACGGCCAGAGCGTTCGCGGCCATCGGTCGGTTTCCTCCAGATGGGAGGACGGCAAAGACCAACCCCCCAGGTCGGATTTCACCTAGTGACCGAAAGCGGCGGCTTCAAGGCAAAGGCCGCAGGCGCCCGGTTACAATTCAGACAGGCGCGCCTCGACCCCGGCCATGTCCGGCGGCGGAGGCGCCTCGAACCTCAGCCTTTCGCCCGTGACCGGATGCAGGAAGCCCAGGACCGCCGCATGCAGGGCCTGGCGGGAAAGACCGGCGGCCTTCAGCGCCTCGCGCACCGCCGCGGCGGGTGCGCCCGAGCCATAGACCGGGTCACCCAGGCAGGGGCAGCCCAGCGAGGCCATGTGCACCCGGATCTGGTGGGTCCGCCCGGTCTCCAGCCGGCAGGCCACCCGCGCCGCCAGGGGCGCGCCCGGCGGGCCGAAGGTGCGTTCGGTCCGGTAGTGGGTCACGGCCTCGCGTCCGCCCGCCTTCAGGACCGCCATCTTCATCCGGTCATGGGTCGACCGTCCGATCCGGGTGCGGATCTCGCCGCCCGGCGGCCTCGGCGCGCCGCGCACCAGGGCGATGTAGCTGCGGTCGATGTCATGGGCGGCGAACAGGGCGGCCAGGCCCTGGTGGGCGGCGTCGGTCTTGGCCGCGACCATGACCCCGGAGGTCTCCTTGTCCAGCCGGTGGACGATCCCCGGCCGGGCCACCCCGCCGATCCCCGACAGGGAGGCGCCGCAGTGATGCAGAAGGGCGTTGACCAGGGTGCCGTCCGGCACGCCCGGCCCCGGGTGCACGGCCATGCCCGCGGCCTTGTTCAGGACGATCAGGTGGGCGTCCTCGAACAGGACGTCCAGCGGCAGGTCCTGGGGCTCGGGGAGGGCCGCCGCCGGCGGCGGGACCTCCACCCGGTAGATCCCGGGGGCCGCCCGGCCAGAAGCGTCCCGCACCACCGCCCCGTCCCGGGTCACGGCGTCGGTTTCCATCAGCGCCCGGAGGCGCGCCCGCGAAAGCTGCGGCAAGGCGTCGGCCAGGGCCCGGTCCAGCCGCCCGGCGACGCCGGCTGCAAGGATGGCCTCCAGGAACTCGCCGGCCGGGGCGGCCTCCTGGGAATCGTCCGGACCGTCATCCTCGAATCCGGCGGGGGGGTGGGCGGCGGGCATGGGCGCATGATCGCGGTTGCCGCGCCGCGCGCAAGGCCCCATCCCGGGGAAGGGCGGTCTGGACACAACGCTGTCATCGGGGTTCTTTAGGGGGGTCTGCAGGCCCGCGTCGGGACGACGCCGGTCGACAGGTCCGAATGGGGGAGTACAAGAACATGCGCGTGGATCGTCGCCGGGCCCTGGCCCTTTTCGGGGCGGGCACAGCCGCCGTCGCAGGCCCTTCGGCCGCCCAGGACCGCACGGTCCGCTTCGACCATGGGGTGGCCTCCGGCGATCCCACGGCGGACCGGGTCATCCTGTGGACCCGCATCACGCCCATGGACCCCTCAGGCGGCGCCATCACCTACGAGTGGAGCCTCAATCCCATCGACCGAAGGGCCGGCGGGGCCAAGTCGGGCCGGGGAACCACCTCCGCGGCCAGGGACTTCACGGTCAAGGTGGACGTGGGCGGCCTCGATCCCGGCCGGGCCTATACCTTCACCTTCACCTCCAATGGCGTCACCTCGCCCATGGGCCGCACGCGCACCCTGCCCGAGGGACCGGTGGAGGACGCCGTCCTGGCCATCGCCTCCTGCGCCCTCTATCCGGGCGGCTACTTCAACGCCTACCAGGCCATCGCCGACCTGCCCCGGGTGGACGCGGTCCTGCACCTGGGCGACTACATCTATGAGTACGGCGCCGACGGCTACGGCGCCGCGACGGGCAAGAAGCTGAACCGCCTGGTCAGGCCGGCCCACGAGATCTTCACCCTCTCGGACTACCGCAACCGCCACGCCCAGGTGAAGACCGACCCCCAACTCCAGGCCGCCCACGCCCGGGCCCCCTGGATCGTTGTCTGGGACGACCACGAGACCGCCAACAACAGCTGGGAAGGCGGCGCCGAGAACCACGAGAAGGACGAGGGCTCCTGGAACCGCCGGAAGGCGGCGGCCATCAAGGCCTATTACGAATGGATGCCGATCCGCGAGCCGGACGGCGGTGGCTTCTCCATCAACCGAGCCTTCGAGTTCGGCGACCTCGCCACCCTGTTCATGCTCGAGACCCGCCTCACGGCCCGCGACGAGCAGCTTGACTACGGCAAGGACCTCAATGGTCCGGACGGCAAGCCGGACGTCGCCCGGTTCCGCAAGCGGCTGGCCGATCCCGACCGCCGGATGATGGGTCCCTCCCAGGCCGACTGGCTTCGCCGGGGCCTCGCCAACTCCGTCCGGACCGGCCGCACCTGGCAGGTCCTGGGAAACGAGGTGGTCATGGCCCGGGTGAACGTGCCCGACCTTCGCGCCGCCCTGGGCCCGGACAAGTTCGCCGCCGCCACGGCAGACCTTGGCCCCGACGGCCTGCGACGCATCGACCGCATGGCCGGGATTGCGAAGCTGGGCCTGCCCTATGGCCTCGACATGTGGGACGGCTATCCCGCTGACCGCCAGCGCCTCTATGGCCTGATCAGCCGGGCGAAGGCCAACGCCGTGGTCGTCTCTGGCGACAGCCACGCCTTCTGGGCCAATGAACTCTACGACGCCCCGGAGGCCGGCAGGCGGGTGGCCGTGGAGTTCGGGACGACCGCAATCACCAGCCCCGGCGCCGGCGACGCCCTGCCGGGCGTGCCCGTGGGCCAGGTCATGGCCGACGCCAACCGCGAGGTGGTCTACTCCGACCAGGCCGCCAAGGGCTTCGTCCTCCTCACCCTCGGGCGGACCAGCGGCAAGGCCGAGATGATGGCCGTCTCCACCATCCTGGAGACCACCTTCACCACCAGCGTCCTGAAGACCTTCACCTTCACCCCCGGCGCCGAGGGGGTCTCCGGACTGAAGGAAGCCTAGCCACAAGCGCCCGGAGGCTCCTCCCAGGGGGGGGCTCCGGGCAGGGCCCGGTGAGGGGGATGCAGCCCTCAATCGATCATTTCGAGGACTTCGTTGACTGCTGCGATCACCGCCTCGGGTCGCTCAAGCTGGATCATGTGCCCGCAGCCGATCGTCTGCTGTACTGCCCGCCCGGAACGGGCTGTGATTTCGGAGTGCATCGCACTCAGCGCCGCTTGGTGGCGAGCGCCGGACTCCTGGGCGGAATCGAAAGATCTGGCTGCAGTCAGCAGTACCATCGGAAGTCTTCCCAGGCGCCGTCGCGCTTCATCCAACTCTGCGGTGCTCCGCGTCTCGAACGAGTCCATTTCTGAGCCCAATGCCCGAAAATAAACCCGTGCGGTTCGTTGCCTGTGGAGGCTCTCGCTCATGGCGGCGGATAGCGTTGGGTCGGGCAATCCCACGAACATCCTGTACGCGTCGGCGCCCGGGACGAGCTGACCAGCTGGGGCCATGGCCAGCGCCCTGGCGCGCGCCCGCTGACCCGCGCGGCGCGCGGACAACTTTTCCTCGGTAGTAAACCACCTCTCCAGCTGACGTTCGCAGGAGGAATCCACGAGGACGAGGCCTGCAACCTCCTCAGGGTGCAGGAAGGCGAAAAGCCAGGCCGCCATCCCTCCAATCGAGTGCCCGACCAAGACGTAGGGTGGGTCAATCTTCAGGCGACGTAAGGCCGCTCGGATATCTCTGACAGCCGCACCGGAGGTGCGCGGAAGGGGTCCAGGTTGACTGAACCCCGCCCCCGCATGGTCGAAGGAAACGCATTTGGCGCGTTTAGCGACCGCGGGTTGAACCCTTCGCCCGTCGAACGTTCCTCCACCAAGTCCCGAAAAAACACCACCGCTGGGGAGCCTCTGCCGAGCAGCATGAGATTCAGCCGCCGGCGAGAGTTGATCCGCACAAGTTGCTGAGGCGCGGCGTAGAGGTCTTGACCTTCAGGGGCGGGGCGAAGTGTCGGTCGCGTCATCAATGGCGGGCCATGGCTGCAACTCAGCTAGGGGTCGCAGATGGCCGCAACCACGGCAAGCGCACCTCACCTCTCCCCGGGCCGGGAAGGGGTGTCGGGAGTGACGGCGGGTTAAAGGGGGAACTGGGCGGCGCGCTTCAGGCCGCCAGTTCCGGAGTCCTGGATCGCCGCGGGACGGGATTGCGAGCGCCAACCGAGATCCTGACCCGGACATCGCGGTTCAGCCGCTCAAGGATGCGCATCAGCCGGTCCACCGTAAACCGGTCGAGCCGGGCCTGACGGATGCGCGAAAAGTCAGCCGCTGCAATGCCAGTACGCGCCGCGGCATCGCGAACGGTGAGCCGTTCCTTGTCGAGCGTCTTGACGACTTCCGAGGCCAGGAGGGCCCGGAGCTGGCGCAGGCTTGCATCGGGTGCGTCGAAGTCGGCAAAAACATTACCGGAGCCGCGCACCAGTTCGATATCGTGGACGAGCTCGTTCACGCCAGCATCTCCTTCAGACGTTTGATCCGGTCGCGCACGAGATCGATCTCGTAACGCGGCGTCGAAATTCCCTTTGTCGACTTCTTCTGGAAGGCATGGACCACCCAGATGTCGTCGCCCAATTGCAGCGCATAGACGACCCGATAGGCATCGCCGCGTTCTCTGATCGCCAGTTCCCAGACCCCGCTGCCCAGTCCACTCAGTGGCTTGGCCAGGTCCGGGGTTCCGCCATCGGCGATAATCGTCAGCGCATCTAACGCCCGATCGATCGCGCGGGCCGGAAACGCCTCGAAATCCTTTCGCGCCGCCTTGATCCACGAAATCGTCCTGAGGGTCGGGCGCGCCATCTCCCAGTGTTGTCATATTTGCCAACTTTTCTCAAGCCGTGCAGAGCGAGGCCTTCATATGGCCTTACCGGCGTACAGTCAGACCCCCGACCCCCTCACCCCACAGCCAGCAGGACATGCCCGGCCTTGATCAGGGCCCGGACCGGCGCCCCCGGGGCCAGGCCCAGGGCCCCGGCGCTGGCGTGGGTGACCATCGCCACCAGGGTCTTGCCGCCGCCGATGTCCACGTGGACCTCGTCGTTCACCGCCCCGGTCTCGAGGCGCGAGACCACGCCTTCCAGGTCATTGCGGGCGCTGGTGCGCAGGGGCGGGGCGTCGCCGTCTGGAACGGCGGCCAGCAGGATGTCGCCGGCGTTGATCAGGGCCAGGGCCGGTAGGCCGGGAGTGAGGCCCAACTCCAGGGCCGCCTCCCGGGTCACGCCAGCCACCAGGCTGCGGCCGTCGCCCAGGTCCAGCACCACCTCCGAGTTCACCGCCCCTTCGGTCACCGAGACCACTTCGCCGCGCAGCATGTTCCGGGCCGAGGTCTTCATGGTCAGGCTCCACAGGAAGGTGGGGTCAAAGTCCGTTCCGCCCTTGGCGAGCCTCAGCTCCAGGGCGCCGAGGACCCACTTCATCTCGGTGTTGAGGCCGTCGTAGGCGCGCAGGACGGCCCAGCCCTCGGGGGTGAGGCGGGCCGCCCCGCCCCGGGCGCCGCCGGGCTGGCCGGTCACCAGCGGCCGGGGGAAGAGGTTGTTCAGGGCCTGGACCGAGTCCCAGGCGGCCCGGTAGCTCAGGCCATGCCGGCTGGCGGCGGCCGAGATCGAGCCTTCCCTGCCGATATCCGCCAGCAGGGCGATGCGGGCGACCGAGACCACGGCCTTGCCGCGCCGGCCCAGGGTCACGCTGACCTCCAGGGGCTCGCCCCTCCGGCGGGGCTGGAACTCAGGCGGCATGGGGGGACGCTTGCGCGGCCCGGTCGGCGTCACGGCGGTCATGTCGGTCTCCGGTTGGAGGTTTCCATCAGTAGGCCACCCTCAGGGTCAGGCCCGCCGACCGCGGGTCGCCCGGCGCCCCCAGGACCAGTCCCGAGTTTCCCGCCTGGACAGTCACCGAGGTCAGCCAGGACGCATCGAAGGCATTGCGCACCCAGGCCGTGAGCTCCCAGGCGCCGGGCCGGCGCAGGCCCGCCGACAGGTTCACCAGGGCGTAGCCGTCGATGACCGTGTAGGCCGAGCCCGTCGCCTCGCCGGCGGCGTCGCTCCATCCATTGGCGTCGAGGCGCAGGAAGACTTCGCTTCCCGGTCCCGGGATCGGGCGGGCGTAGTCCGCCGAGGCGCTCCAGGCCCATTTCGGGGCGCCGGGGAGGCGCCGGCCCGACAGGTCACAGGCGGTGGTCGCCACCCCGATCTGCTCCAGGGGACAGGGCCCGTTGGCGTAGGAGAGGTAGCGGGCGTCGGTCAGGGCCGCCGCGCCGGTCAGCACCAGGCCCGCCAGGGGCCGTAGCTCGGCCTCCGCCTCCACCCCCCGCGAGCGGACGCGCTCGACGTTGGCGAGATAGCCGCGCAGGGCGCCGGGGCCGGTGTCGACCACATTGGCCTGGAAGTCGCGCACCCGGGTCTCGAAGACATCGAGGCTCAGGGCCAGCCGCCCGCCCTCGGGCCGCAGCTTCAAGCCCGCCTCCCAGGCCATGACCCGCTCGGGCCGGATGACGGCGGTGGCGAGGGCCGGCTGGCCCTGGGCGTTTGTCGGCAGGCCCGACATGTTGATTCCGCCCGAGGTCTCCGCCCGCGCCAGGCTGGCATAGGCCGAAAGGCCGGGTGAGAGGCGATAGACCGCCGCGAGGCGTCCCGAGAGCCCGCCGTCGCGGATGGCGGCCTGGTAGGCCTGGGGCCGCAGGATCGACAGCTTGGCGGCCTGTAGGAAGGGGGTTGGCGCCGGGCCGCCGCCGGACACGGTGGAGGCGAACCTGCCCGCCTTGTCTTCCCAGGCATAGCGCAGGCCGGCGGTCAGGCTGAGCCTCTCGGAGGCCGCCCAGGTCGCCTCGCCGAAGACCGCCGCGCTGGTCGAGCGGAACCGGGTACGCCCCTCCGTCCCGTAGCCGTCGAGCAGGCCGGCGGGCCAGGTCGGGGCCGGCCCCAGCAGCCAGGCCGTCGCCGCCGGGCCATAGACCGAGATCGGACGGCCGATGATCACCTGGGAGAAGACGAGGACCCCCGCCGATCCCTGGACCGGTCCCGCCTCCCGGGTGACCAGGCGTAGTTCCTGGCTGACCTGCTCCTGCCGCGAGGGGATGTGCTGGACCGTCTGGATGGACAGGCCGGTGAAGTCGCGGTCGTTGGCCGCATCCCAGTCCCACCAACGCCAGGCGGTCAGGCTGGTCAGATCGAAGGCCCCGGCCCGGGCCCCGATCCGCGCCATGACCCCGCCTTCGGTCGTGTCGATGGCGAGGGGAGCGTCGATGTCCGTGATCCGCGCCTTCGGGTCCAACGGTAGGGGGACGTATCCCGCCGCCGCCGCGAGGGCCGGGAACTGGCGGGCGGGGGGCCTGAGGGTGGTCCCGATACGCATCGGGACCTGGGTGCAGCATTCCGCCTTCAGGCTCGCCATATCTGCAGAGAAATCAATGACTAGGTCGTCTGACGGCGTAATCCTCAGACGTCCCAGGGCGTTGAAGGACCCAAGGAAATTGCTGCGCCTTCCGGATTTCATGTTGCGCAGCATTCCATCTCGCGCCGCGCCGCCCAGGCTGAGCCGGGCGGTGATCTGGTCATCGCCGAGGGACCCGGAAACGCTGGCCCGGGCGCGGCGGTATCCGTAGTCGCCAAGGGTCAGCTCGCCGTCGGCCTGGGGCGCGGTGGCCGGGGCCCGGGTGACCAGGCTGACCACCCCGGCCGTCGAGGTCCGGCCGAAGAGGGTCCCCTGCGGTCCGCGCAGGATCTCCACCCGCTCAAGGTCCTGGAGGTCAAAGGCCGCAGCCGCTGGCCGGGCGCGGTAGACCCCGTCGACATAGAGCCCCACCCCCGGCTCCAGGCCGTCATTGGCCTGGGACACCGCCGCGACCCCGCTGCCCAGGCCGCGGATCGTCAGGGCGGTGTTGCGCGGGTTCGGAGAGGAGAAGCCCAGGGAGGGGACCCGGGCGGCGAGGCCGGCGACCCCGGTGGTCCCCGAGGCGCGGAGGGTGTCGGCCGTGACCACGGTCAGGGAGACCGGGGCGGCCAGGTCGTCCTCAGGACGAAGGCGGGCGGTGACGACCAGGGGCTCCACGCTCGCCGCCGCCTCGGCCCGGGCCGCCGAACCTGCGAGGGACGCCGCCAGGGCGGCGAGGCCCCGGAGAACGGGCTTCAGGCGCAGGATGGGGGGCAAGACGGGTCTCCGCGGGGACGGAGACCGTTATGCAGTCAACCTGCATAACGCTCAAGTTTCAGCCGGCCTCGCGGTCGGGTCCGGCGCCGGGGACGGGGGCGAGGCTGACGCCGTCCGGGGTCACGCTCCGGAAGAAGCAGGTGCGGGCGCCCACATGGCAGGCCCCGCCGTCGCCCTGCGGCCGGACCCTCAGGAGGACGGCGTCCTGGTCGCAGTCGATCCGCACCTCTTCCACGACCTGGACCTGGCCCGAGGTCTCGCCCTTCTTCCAGAGGGCTTGGCGGGAGCGGCTGAAATAGACGGCCTCGCCCGAGGCCAGGGTGGCGCGCAGGGCCTCGGCGTTCATCCAGGCCAGCATGAGCACCTCGCCGGTGTCGGCGTGCTGGGCGATGGCGGCGACCAGGCCGTCGGGGCCAAAGCGGGGGGCCAGGACGTCGCCGGT